>NZ_JBIAKV010000006.1:122677-258775 GCF_042872705.1 Micromonospora sp. NPDC005203
CACGTCTCGGCCTCTCGCACGTCTCGGCCTCTCGCACGTCTCGGCCTCTCGCACGTCTCGGCCTCTCGCACGTCTCGGCCTCTCGCACGTCTCGGCCTCTCGCACGTCTCGGCCCCCGGCGTCTCTCGCCGCAAGATCGTGCTCGATCCAAGAAGTAGTGGCATCGGTGTGTTGGTGAGGCCACTACTTCCAGGATCGAGCGTGACCAACGGATGCGAGCCACCGGAAGTCGCCCCCAAGCCTGGCTGGGCACGGTGCTGGTCATCAAGATCCGCGCAACTACCCGGACGCTGCTACCTCGCGCGCCTCTGCGGCAGCAACATCCGGGAGGTTGTGACGATCTTGGCGCAGGGCGCAGGGCGCAGGGCGCAGGGCGCAGGGCGCAGGGCGCAGGGCGCAGGGCGCAGGGCGCAGGGCGCAGGGCGCAGGGCGCAGGGCGCAGGGCGCGGGGCGCGGGGCGCGGGCGATGAAGGCATTGTCGTCGATCGGGCCTCGTTCGGCGGCGTCGAGCAGGGCGGGCGGGACGGTGAGCGGCATGGCTCTCCTCCGCATCAGCTAACGATTACCGTTTTCATTAACGGCGTCGACTGAGCAGACCACGTCGATGAAAGGACGTCAACGGTCCCGCGGGCGCGCCGCGAACAGCAACCGGAAGTGGCAGCAGATCAGGGCCGGCGGGGGTGGCCCTTGAGGTGTCGTCCCAGCTCGCGGGCGATCTCGCGGTTCGCGTCGCGCTCGGCGAGCGTCTGCCGCTTGTCGTAGGAGCGCTTGCCCTTGGCCAGGGCCAGCTCGACCTTGGCATAGCCGTTCTCGAAGTACATCGACAGCGGGACCATGGTCACCCCGCCCTCGCGGACCTTGTCCAGGATCCGGTCGATCTCGGCCCGGTGCAGCAGCAGCTTGCGGTTGCGGCGCGGGACGTGGTTGGTCCACGTGCCGTAGGTGTACTCGGCGATGTGCAGGCCGTACAGCACGATCTCACCGTCGCGCTCGTGCGCGAACGCGTCCACCAGCGAGGCCCTTCCCTCGCGCAGCGACTTCACCTCGGTCCCGACCAGCACGATGCCCGCCTCGTACGTGCGCAGCACGGTGTACTCGTGCCGGGCCTTCTTGTTCGAGGCGATCAACCGGCGTTCGGGCTGTTTGGACGGGCTCACCCCGCGACGATATCCGGCCGCTGTCTCAGCCGGTCGTCCGGCGTTCAGGGAGCAGTCGCCCGATCAGCTCCCGTACCGCCTCGGCGAACTCGTCCTGCGACTCGCACGGCCAGTGCCCGAGGATCGGCGGGGGAACGCTGTCGCTGGGCGCCGGCACCACATCCTGCGGGTCGACCAACCGGCGGTCCACCATCGCCGCCGGCCCGGTCAGCGTCTCGGCCTCTCCGGGCCGGTGGGAGGCGAAGATCCAACCGCCGATCGGGTCGGTGTCGCGCCACAGGTTGATCCAGCGCCAGCCGACCCGCTCGCCGATCTCCCGCAGCGCCAGCTCGTCGGCGTAGGCCGGGAACAGCCGCGAGTACAACCGACCCAGTGGCGATCCGTAGGTCAGCAGGGCGACCCGGTCGGTGATCCGGGTGGGCAGTTGCAGCACCGTGGCGGCGAGCAGCACCGAGCCGTGGCTGTGCCCGGCCAGCAGCACGCCGTGACCCTGTTCCACCAGGTAGGAGATCCGCTTGGCCAACTCCGGCACGGCCCGCTCGGCGTAGCAGGGCGGCGCGAACGGGTGTGCCGCGCGGGGCCAGAACGTGCCCAGGTCCCAGAGCACACCCACGTAGCGGCGGAACCCGGCCGTACGGTATGCGAAGAGGCCCCCGACCACCAGGCCGAGCAGGATCGCGGCGATCGCGTAGCTGCCCGACCCGATCAGGAAGTTGACCATGCTCTCGGGCACTCCGACGTAGCGCTGCGCCAGCTCGCCCGGCAGGAGCTGGAGCAGGCCGAGCACGCTGGTGGACAGGCCGAGCGCCGCCAGCCCGGCGTACACCACGGAGAGCGGTTCCAGCCGCTCGGTGAACCGGGCCCGGGCGATCGCCCGCTCGACCCGGCGCAGCCGGTCCGCCGCCGACGGGGGCGCGAGCGGGAAGTCGGCGGCCACGATCGCCCGCGCGGCCCGCCGCCGCCCGCGCCGGGTCAGCCTGGTGACCAGGGCGGCCACCAGCAGGGCGCTCACCACCGCCAGGAAGAACCCGAAGATCGCCCACTTGTACGCCAGGGGCGGGCTGGTCTCCAGGCCGTCCGCGGTCGTCCCCTCGCGATCGAGCAGGTCCGCCACCCGGTAGACCAGCTCGGCGGAGAACGCCACGGCGAGTCCGGCCGCGATCGTGACGAAGACCGGCGCTCCCAACGCACGCAGCGGGGCCCCGCGCTGCCCGCCGCCCCGCCGCCAGATCACCAGCGCGGCGAGGGCGGTCACCAGCATCATCTGGCTGACGAACAGCCAGGCCACCATCGCTCCGTAGCCGGGCAGTGCGCCGCCCCGCGGCCACGGGGCCGGACTGATGACGATGTGCACGATCACCAGCATCGTCAGGCCGCAGGCGATCGTGCGCAGCCCTCGGAAGAGGGCGTCCACCCGGGGCGCCGGCCCGGTCCGGTCGATGCTCCGTACCATCGTGAGCAGGACCAGGCAGGCCAGCAGCACCGCCCCGGTGGCCGCCAGCAGGAGCACCATCACCCACGAGCGGTGTTGGCTGGCGCGGGCGGCCAGCAGGCTGCCGTCGAGGGTGGCGAATCCCGCCGCGACGTGGACCGAGCGCAGCCGACCCACGAGTGGCTCGCCGTCCCACTGGCCGACCGCGCTCAACCGGTGTTTCGAGGTCGGGGTCGACGGGCTTCGGAACGCGTCGAACGAGTGGCCCGGGCGGGCGCCCAGCCACCAGACCAACCCGAGTGCGGCGACCGGCACCAACGCCAGCACACCCAGGCGTAGCCCGGGCGGGCGTCCGCCGAGCCAGGACAGCCAGCTCCGCCCGGCCAGGCACGACGGGGTGTCCATGCAGCGCCAGGCGACCAGGTCCAACGCCACCCCGACGATGGAGAGCACGTAGAGCATGGTGAGGGTGAGGGCGAGCAACCGGCACAGCGCCATGAAGCCCCGCTTCGACGCGGTGTTCGCCGGGCGCATCCAGAGCGCCACGTTGCAGAGCATGAAGGGCAACAGGAACACCAGCGACAGCGTCCGCACGGCCGTGCCGGACGGCAGGTCACTCCACCGGTACGCCTCCAGCGTCACCCCGTCCGTCCCGGTCGAGTCCGGGTAGCCGGGGCGCGGTCGGTAGAAGCCGCCGCTGCGGTCCCCGGCGACCTGGTGCACGTACGGCCGGCCCAGCACCTGATCCGCCCCCGCGCCGGAGACACCGTGCACCCGCAGTTCCACGATCCCGCCCGACGTGGTCGGTCCGGTCGGCGACACGTCCGCCATGGGCCCCCCGAGGTGTGCGTGGCAGCCGGGCACGTCGTCGACGTACGACCACCCACGCGGCTCCCCGGCTTACCCGGTCCCGGGCTGGTCAATCGTGCGGTGGAGCTCACGCGGTGGTGCGGTCGACCCGCGACAGGTGATTTCATGGCGCCATGGCGAATCCGGTGATCCTGACCGTCGACGACGACCCCGTGGTGTCCCGCGCGGTGGCCCGGGACATCCGCCGGCGTTACGGCGACCGCTACCGGGTGCTGCGGGCCTCCTCCGGACCGGAGGCGCTGGACGCGCTCCGGGAGGTCAAACTGCGCGGCGAACAGGTGGCGCTGCTGCTGGCCGACCACCGGATGCCGGAGATGACGGGAGTGGAGTTCCTGGAAGCGGCGATGGACATCTTCCCGGCCGCCCGCCGGGTGCTGCTCACCGCGTACGCCGACACCGACGCCGCGATCGAGGCGATAAACGTCGTCGACCTGGACCACTACCTGCTCAAGCCCTGGCATCCGCCGGAGGAGAAGCTGTACCCGGTGGTCGACGGGCTGCTGGAGGCGTGGTCGGTCACCCCGGACGCGGCGAGCGCGGAGATCCGGGTCGTCGGGCACCGCTGGTCGGCGCCGTCGTTCAAGGTCCGTGACTTCCTGGCGCGCAACCTGGTGCCGTACCGGTGGATGCTCTCCGACGACCCGGAGGGCGCCCGCCTGCTCGACGCGGCCGGGGCCACCGAGGCGGACGTACCGCTGGTGGTGACGGCCGACGGTAAGGCGCTGATCGCTCCGAACGAGGCCGAGTTGGCCGCGCTCGCCGGGCTGACGGTCGTGCCGGCGTGTGACTTCTACGACCTGGTGGTGATCGGCGCTGGCCCGGCCGGCCTCGGCTCGGCGGTCTACGGCGCGTCGGAGGGGCTGCGCACCGTGCTCGTCGAGCGGCGGGCGACCGGCGGGCAGGCCGGGCAGAGCAGCCGGATCGAGAACTACCTGGGCTTCCCCGACGGCGTCTCCGGCGCGCAGTTGACCGATCGGGCCCGCCGGCAGGCGGTCAAGTTCGGCGCCGAGCTGCTCAGCGCCCGGGAGGTGGTCGGTCTCAGTGAGGCCGGGGGCGCCCGGCTGTTGCGCTTCGGCGACGGCTCCGAAATCGCCGCGCATACGGTGGTGCTGGCCACCGGTGTGTCGTACCGGGTGCTCGACGCTCCCGGGCTGGCCGACTTCACCGGTCGGGGGGTGTTCTACGGCGCCGCCGCGACCGAGGCGCCGAGCTGCGTCGAGCAGGACGTCTACATCGTCGGCGGGGCCAACTCCGCCGGCCAGGCGGCGGTGCACTTCTCCCGGTACGCGTCGAGGGTGCACCTGCTGATCCGGGGCGCGGACCTGACCGCCTCGATGTCGCGTTACCTGATCGACCAGTTGGCGCGGATCGACCGGATCACCGTGCACCCGCACACGGCCGTGGTCGGCGGTGCGGGTGAGGACCACCTGCAACGGCTCACCCTCTGCGACACCCGTACCGGGGAGGCCCGCTCGGTCGACACCTCCTGGCTGTTCATCTTCATCGGTGCGGAGCCCCGTACCGACTGGTTGGACGGGGTGGTGGTCCGGGACGGACGCGGCTTCATCGTCACCGGCCCGGACCTGTTGGCCGGTGGACGCCGGCCGTCCGGCTGGTCGCTGTCGCGCGACCCGTACCACCTGGAGACCAGCGTTCCGGGGGTGTTCGCGGCCGGGGACGTGCGGGCCGAGTCGGTCAAGCGGGTCGCCTCGGCCGTCGGCGAGGGCGCGATGGCCGTCTCGCTCGTGCACCGCTATTTGGAAGCCCAGTGAGCCGGGTTTGCGAGCCCCGCAGTCGCGAACAAAGGAGACCCAGTGAGCGCGAGGAGTGAGCCGGGTTTGCGAGCCCCGCAGTCGCGAACAAAGGAGACCCAGTGAGCGCGAGGAGTGAGCCGGGTTTGCGAGCCCCGCAGTCGCGAACAAAGGAGACCCAGTGACCACCGCGTCTGATCGGCTGACACCCGCGCAGCTGCGCACCCTGTTCCTGTTCGAGTCCCTCGACGAGGGGCAACTCGAGTGGCTGGCCGAACGCGGCCGGGTCGAGCAGCGTGCCGGCGGCACCCTCGTCTACGCCGAGGGGGAGCCCGGGACCTGCTTCTTCGTGCTGGTGCGCGGCGCGGTGGCGTTGAGCCGCCAGGTGCGCGGCGACGAGATCGAGGTCAGCCGCACCGACCAGCGCGGCGTGTACGGCGGGGCGGTCCAGGCGTACCTGGGTGACCAGGTCGACCAGATCTACCGCAACAGCATGCGGGCGCTTGTCGACTCGGACTTCTTCGTGCTGCCGGCGGAGGACTTCGCGTACGCCCTGCGGGCCTGGTTCCCGATGCCCATGCATCTGTTGGAGGGGTTGTTCCTCGGCCTGCGGAACAGCCAGGCCATCGTCGGCGAACGGGAGCGGCTGTTGGCGCTCGGCTCACTGTCGGCGGGGCTGACCCACGAGCTGAACAACCCGGCCGCGGCGGCGGTGCGGGCCACCTCGGTGCTGCGGGACCGGGTCGCCGGGATGCGGCACAAGCTCGCGATGGTCGCCGACGGCCGGCTCGACGGCACGGCCCTGCACGGCCTTGTCGCGTTGCAGGAGGAGGCGGTGGCCCGGGTTGCCACCGCGCCGAAGCTGACCCCGATGGCCACCGCCGACGCCGAGGACATCCTCACCGACTGGCTGGAGGAGCACGGCGTCGGCGGCGCCTGGGACCTGGCGCCGATCCTGGTGGGTGGTGGGCTCGACGCGCCCTGGCTGAGGCAGGTGAAGGCGGCGGTCGGCGCCGCGGACCTGGAGGCGGCGGTGCGATGGCTGACTTACACGGTCGACACCGAGCTGCTGATGCGGGAGATCGGGGACGCGGTCACCCGGATCTCCGGCCTGGTGGACGCCGCCAAGCAGTACTCGCAGTTGGACCGCGCGCCGCACCGGGTGGTGGACGTGCACGACCTGCTCGACGCCACGCTCGTGATGTTCAAGGGGAAGATCCCCGCCGAGGTGAAGCTGGTCCGCGAGTACGACCGCAGCATCCCGCCGGTCCCGGCGTACGCGGCCGAGCTGAACCAGGTGTGGACCAACCTGATCGACAACGCGTTGGGCGCGATGGGGGAGAAGGGGGTGCTGACCGTCCACACCGGCCTCGTCGGTGACCAGTTGGCGGTCGAGGTCACCGACACCGGCCCCGGTATCCCGCCCGAGGTGCGTCCACGCATCTTCGAGCCGTTCTTCACCACCAAGCCGGTCGGCGCGGGCACCGGCCTGGGGCTGGACATCTCGTACCGGATCGTGGTGCACAAGCACCACGGCGACATCCGGGTGGAGACCGAGCCGGGACGGACCACGTTCCGGGTGCTGCTGCCGATCACGGAGGGCGCACCGGAGGTGCCCGGCGACGCGCCGGCTACCTAGAGACAGTGGGCGGTAGCGGGCAGTAGTCTCGGGCGGCGTTTCGTGATCCCGCCCCCGAGGAGGGTCCCGTGGAGTCGATGGCACGCCAGCGCACCACCGTGGAGAACGACCAGCCGGATGATCCACCGGACACGATGTTGCCGGAGCTGGAGGATCGTGAGTGGCTGCACCACGCACAGGAGTTCGCGCACACCAGCTTCTGGGCGGTGGCCCGCCGACTGCCCCGGCTGGTCCGGGCAGCGGTCGGCCTGGCCTGGTCCACCAACCGCCGGGACACGGTCGCCTCCATCGGCCTGAACATCGCCGCCGGGGTGATGACCACGTTCGGCCTGCTCGCCACGACAAGCGTGCTGCGCGAGTTGTTCGCCGTCGGTCCCACCCCGGACCGGGTCCGCTCGGCCCTGCCGGCGCTGATCGTGGCCGCGGCGGCGGTGTCGGCGCGCGGCGGCCTGACCATCGCGGCGGGTTGGGCACAGGCCCGGCTGATCCCGCAGATCAACTATCAGGTGGAGCTGCGGCTGTTCGAGGCCACCACGGCGGTGGACCTCGCCGCGTTCGACGACGCCGGCTTCGCCGAGGAGATGGACCGGGCGCGCGACCGGGGGATGGCGGAGGCCGCGTACATCGTCGACCACACCGTCAACCTGGTCACCGGCGTGGTGGGGATGCTCGCCACCGCCGTCGCGGTGACCGTCATCCAACCGCTGCTGCTGCCCTGCCTGCTGCTGGCCGCGGTGCCCCAGGCGGTCACCGCCGTGCGGATGGCCCGCCGGGAGTACCTGGCGATGCTGGCCCGGATCACCAGGCGACGCCGGATGTGGATGCTGGCCCACCTGATGGCCAACCGGCACACCGCCGCCGAGGTACGCGCGTACCAGATGCGCGACTTCCTGCTCGCCGAGTATCGCGGGGTGATGGCGGTCGAGACCCGCGCCGAGCTGCGGCTGGTCCGCTCGCAGACCGGCACCCGGGTCATCGGTGCCACGGTGGCGGGGCTGGCCACCTTCGGCGTGTACGCGGTCCTCGGCGGTCTGCTGCTCAGTGGGATGGTGGCCCTCGCCGCCGCGGCCACCGCCCTGCTCGCGTTGCAGTCCGCGCGGACCAGCCTGGGCGTGGCCGTCGTCGCCACCAACTCGCTGTACGAGGACGCCCTCTACTACCAGGACTACCAGGACTTTCTGGCCCGCGCCCACGCCCGGGTGCCGATCGGGGGCAACCGGGTGACCGACGGTGTCGACGTGATCGAGGTGGACGACGTGAGCCTGCGCTACCCGGACACCGACGCCCCGGCGGTGGACCGGGTCAGCCTGACCGTCCGCCGGGGCGAGGTGATCGCGCTTGTCGGCGAGAACGGCTCCGGCAAGACCACCCTGGCCAAACTGATCGCGGGCCTCTACCAGCCGACCGGCGGGGTGATCCGTTGGGACGGCGTCGACGCGGCGGAGTTGGACCCGCGCGCCCTGGGCGCCGAGGTGGCCGTGATGACCCAGGAGTGGTGGAAGTTCCCGTTCACCGCCGGGCAGAACATCCGCGTCGGCCGGCACGACCGCCCACCGGACCGGTCCGGCCCGAGTGTGCAGGAGGCGGCCCGTGCGGCCGCCGCGCACGACATGATCGTCGGCCTGCCGCGCGGCTACGACACGCTGCTCGACCGGGAGTTCAAGGACGGCCACGAACTGTCCGGTGGCCAGTGGCAGCGGCTCGTCGCGGCTCGCGGCCTCTACCGCGACGCCGCCCTGCTGATCTGTGACGAACCCTCGGCCGCCCTGGACGCGCGTGCCGAACACGCCCTGTTCCAGCACCTGCGCCGCCGCCCCGACCGGGCGGTCGTGCTGATCACCCACCGGCTGGCAAACGTCCGGCACGCCGACCGGATCTTCGTGCTGGAACGGGGTCGACTCGTCCAGCACGGCAGTCACGACGAGCTGATGTCCGCCGGCGGCCTCTACCGCGAGCTGTTCGACCTACAGGCCAGCGGCTACCTGACCGGCACCGACGAACGCCGCCCCGCCGACACCCGCTGACCAGATCTGCTGATCAGTGGTCGGACCGTTCCCGCAGGCGTGCAAGAACCGGCCTCGGGATGTCCATTGGGGATCCGGCCATGGCCCGCGGCCAACCACTAACCTTCAAGCGATTCGCCGCATGGCGTACGGGGTGCCGACCGGACGTCAGCGGCAGCCGCCCACGGTCGGCCGCACCGCAGTTGGTGGCCCGGCCACGATTGAACCCGGGGAGCGCCACTCGTGATGCCGCCGAACTGTTTCGTATGCCATTCGAGGGAGTTCGAGAATGCGGAGATTGTGTACTTCGCGCTGAGCCCAGACGAGGAAGAGAGCCAACGCAACAGGAGGGGCTGGGTCGGTCACCCCGACCACGCCGTCTGGTTCTGCCCCGAGCACCTCCAACTGGGCCGGGACCGGGAGTCCCTGCACTGGCGGGACGCCCTGGACGAGATCAGCGCCCTGACCCGGGGTCTCTGACGCCGCGCTGCACGGTGAGCGGCTAGGTCCAGGCGCGGTCGAGGGCCATCGCCAGCCGCTGTGTCCACTGCTCGACGGTGCCCTCGATACCCGGGTACTCGTCGGTGAAGTTGTCCCAGTCGGCACCCCAGGTCAGCACGGTCTCGGCGATGAAGCGGTCGGCTTCGGCGCCGAGGTCCGATCGCATGAGCCGGCGGACCAGGTCCCGGTCGACGGTGGTGGTTTCGGCGAGGAGAACGGCGTCGTAGAGATCCTTGCCCTGCGGATACGAGTCGGTGGCCAGCCACAGCAGTTTCCACGCCAGCGCCAACGCGGCGGGTGCGGCAAGCATCGGCTCCGCGACACCCCGCAGCATGACGCTCTCCGGTGGGAGGGGAAGCTGTTCGCCGAAGACGATGTCGATCTGTACCTGGCCGTCCGGTGCCCCGGGCGCGCTGAACGGGACGACGAGGCGGCGGCCGTCGGCTCGCTCGTACGTCCAGATGGCGGCCTCGCTGATCCGTTCCGGTCGCAGGCCGGCACCCGGGGTGGCCCGGACGGCGGCCTTGACGGCGTCGAGTAGCGCACGGGCCACGGCACTGTCGCTGGTGATCGTGTGCGGGACGACGACGAAGTCGAGATCGCCCGGCTCGCGGGCGCCGTCACCGACCTGGGCCGGCATGAGGAAACTGCCGCGCAGCACCAGCTGGCGGCTCTCGGGGATCGCCGCGATGACCGCCAGGACCTGTTGCATCGCGGCGCGCCGGGCGGTGGTCCACCGTTCACCGGTGGCGGCCACGAGGAAGTCGGGCTCACCGGCCCGGTACGCGTTCGCGTACTGCCTGAGTGCCGGGTCGAACGCCGCCCGCTGGCGGACGGGCGCGTCGGCGGGCAGTGGTCGGTAGGTCGGCGGGAAGTCCGGCGAGCCCTCCGGTGCGGACCTCATGGCGTTCTCGCGCTCCACCTCCCACTCGTCCACGCGACCTTCGCGCACGTCCAACCAGCTGCGGTCGTGGGCCACGTTGTTGTCGAACACGACGTACTCCTGCTCGACGGCGACGGGCTCGTGGCCGGCGGCGACCAGGGTCGCGACGAGGTCGTCCAGGCGCTGTTTGGCGGTGGCGAGCCCAACGCCGTGGCAGCGCTGGTTGACGAAACGTTCCTGTGCACCACCAGCGCGCTCCCGGCGGGCGTTGCGGGACAGTCGTGCCCCGTGCGGCGCGATCAGATCGGTGAGCGCCAACACCTGCGCCACCACCGGGCCGGTCAGCAGCAGCTTGACGTGATGCTCGAAGTACCGACCTGCCGGCTCCGTGGCGGCCTCCTCGTCCGACTGCGGCACACCGACGCACCACGGCGCCGCTTCGATCTTCGTGCGGGTCACGTACATGCCGGCGGCCCGCAGCTCGCGTTGCCAGTGCTCCGCCACGGCCCGCTGCTCGTCCAGCGTGCCCCGCCCGGTCAGGGTGAGCATCGGCTGGAAGGCGAACGTGCCCCGGTCGAGCACGATGTGCACGCACTTCAGCCCGTGCCGGGCCGCGAAGGCAGACAGCGCGTCCGCCTCGTGATCTCGGACCGTGATGTGGATTTCGAAGTACCCCGACACCTCACGCATCGGCGGAGTCTATGCCAGGGCGTCAGAGCACGCGGGCGACGCCGCAGTAGCCATCGACCGGGGCCGGGGGCCTGCTGTCGGTCCGCCACTGCCCCAGCGGCACGACACCCGGCTCGACCAGGTCGAGGCCGTCGAAGAACGCCGTGAAGTCCGCGACCTCACGCAGGTGGTACGGCAGCGCACCGCTCTCGTTGTACTGCCGGTGCGACTCGATGACCCGCTCACTGGTAGCCGTACCGTCGGACATCGCCAGGAAGCTGCCCGGCGGTAGGGACGAGACCAGAGCGTTGACGATGGCCCGCGCCTCGGCGGGCTTCTCGACGTGGCCCATGACGCCCAGCATCATCAGCGCGATCGGCTCACCGAAGTCCAGTGTGTCGCGGGCGTCCTGGACGATCTTCTCCGGGTCGCGCAGGTCGGCGTCGACGTACTGGGTGGCACCCTCCTGGCTGCTGGTCAGCAGCACCCGGGCGTGCGCGAGAACCATCGGGTCGTTGTCGACGTAGACGACGCGCGCCCGCGGCGTGATCCGTTGGGCGACCTGGTGGGTGTTGTCGGCTGTGGGGAGGCCGGTACCGACGTCGAGGAACTGGCGGATCCCGGCCTCGGCGGCGAGATAGGTCACCGCTCGTCCGAGGAACGCGCGGGAATACCGGGCCGCCTCGACGATTTCCGGGAAGACCGCCCGTACCTGTTGGCCGACCTCGCGATCCGGGGCGAAGTTGTCCTTACCGCCGAGCCAGTAGTTCCACACCCGTGCCGAGTGCGGCACCGTCGTGTCCAGCTTGACGGCCGAACCTCCCACCGGCTGCTCAGCGTGGTCCTGCGACATGTCGTCTCCCCTTACCAGCCATGCGGTGTCGAGGCCGTAGCCTAGTGGCGCGGCGGCGCTCGCATGGTACTGCGGATCGACGAAACCCTTGATGGCGGCACAGGCCACGGTCAGAGGTCGTCGGGCCACCAGAATGGATCGAGGCTCTTGCCGTGGCCGTGTGGGCAGGTGCCGTATCCGATGCTGGAGACGTTCCAGTGGCGGTTGCAGTACGGTGCGTCGCAGGGGCCGCAGAAGCCAGCGTCGTCGTAGAAGTCGGCAGTCGTCACGGCGGCGAACCGGTACGGCTCGGTGAAGGCGGCGGCGATTTGCGTCGCTCTCGCCAGGTCGACCGGGTCGCCGTTGCCGTTGCCGGCCTCGATGCCGGAGAAGATCAGCCACCACTGCTGGTCGCCGTGACGCTGTCGGGCGGCGTCGAACGCGTCGCGTTCCTGTGGGGAGCGGTCGGCCCAGTTGGCGGGCTTGGCACCGGGGGCGACGAGTTCGACGTGTGTCGCGGGTCGGCCGCACACCGCGCAGGGCGGGCGGGCTGCGAACGCCTGCACCATGTCCTCATCATCCCCCACGAACGTGTCGGGCGACGGCGCACTCGGCGGACGGTGCCGTCGGTGACGTCAGGAGGTGGCGGTCAGGAACTCGGCCAGGACCCGCGTGTGGGTGGAGAACGCCAACTCGACCGGGTCGGAGAGCACCAGCCACTCGGTCGCCTCCTCCGTCGGCGTCGACGGTGGCAGGTCCTCGGCCGCTCGCTCGGGCAGTACTCCGAAGATCATCATTGTGCCGCCGTGCGGGGCGCCGTGCACCGCGAGCAGTCGGGCGTCCTCGGCGGCCGCGATCAGGCCGGTCTCCTCCCGCAGCTCACGAACGAGGGCGTCGGACCACTCCTCGCCGTGCTCGACGAAGCCGCCCGGCAGCGCGAGCAGCCCGCGGGCCGGCTCGATGTCCCGGCGGACCACCACGACACCCAGGCCGCCGGCCGTGCGGACCGGCAGCACCGCGACCGCCACGGGCAGCGGGTTGCGCCAGACGGTCTCGCCGCAGGCCGCGCAGACCCGCGGCCATCCGGCGGCCGGCGGGTAGGCGGCGCCGCAGTAGGAGCAGTGCGAGTACGGCATGCCGGTCATCCGCAGCACGTTACCCCCCGCCGCCGCCCACTCTGCCGCGCCGCCGCCCGCGCTCAGGCTCAGGCCTCCGGGGCGCCGGTGTAGAAGGCGGTGGTACGCGCGGCGGCGGCGTTCGCCTCGTCGGGGTCGGTGCCGGCGGCGATGCTCGCCTCGCACCACAGTCGGCTGCTCAGCTCCATGGCCCGCCGTCCCTCGGCGGAGACGGTCCACTCGGCGCTCTGCTCCGGGGTGACCCCGCTGCCGTCGCCGGCCAGGTGGGTGGCGAGGCCGAGGAGCCCGAGGTCCCAGCCGACGCCGACGGCGCCCGGCCCGAACTGGGCCCACCGGTCCTGGTCGACGTGCGCGATGTGGTCCAGGTCGAGGCGTGCCCGTTCGTCGTCGACCGGGGTGATCCGCACCTCGATCCAGCTCACGTCGCCGCCCATTTCCCAGGTGGCGGCGAAGCGGTGCGGCGGCTCGCAGCTCTCGACGACGCCGTGGGCGTTGCCCTGCAGCTCGTACTTGCCGTGCAGCCGCAGGTCGCCGGAGATCGGCAGGAACCAGCGGGGGATGCGCTCGGCGTTGGTGCAGGCGTCCCACAGATCCTCGGCAGTCGCCTGGTAGGTCTGGCTGATCGTGGTCACCCGAGCCTCACCGGCCTCCAGGGTGCGGCTGCCGACCGTGCGTCGCACGGCGTTGATCTGCTCGGTGGCGTCGAACATCAGGTGTTCCTCTCGTCGGGTGGGTCGGCTGCCTCGCGCAGCCGGCGCTCGCGTCGGCCCCGGGCCAGTTCGGTGGCGAGTGCCGCCAGGGGCGGGGTCCAGAACCGGCGGAAGTGCTCCAGCCAGCCGTCGACCTCACGCAGTGGCCGTGGGTCGACCGCGTACAGCCGCCGGGTGCCCTCCGGCCGCACGGTGGCGAAACCGTTGTCCCGTAACACCTTGAGGTGTTGGGACACGGCGGGCTGAGAGATGCCGAACTCGTCGCGGATCACCGCGCTGATCGCGCCGGCGGGCTGCTCGCCGCTGGCGAGCAGCTCCAGGATGCGGCGCCGGACCGGATCGCCCAGCACGTCGAAGGCGTGCACGCGACAGTTATATCAGCAGCAGCTTATTTAAGCCAAGGGTGATAACCCGATCAGCTTGTCCAGTCGGATCGGCAGGTCCCGGATCCGCACGCCGGTGGCATGGTGCACCGCGTTGGCGATCGCCGCCGCCGCGCCGACGATGCCGATCTCGCCGATGCCCTTCACCCCGGCGGGGTTCAGCTCGTCGTCGCGCTCGTCCAGCCAGTACGCCTCGATGGACTCGACGTCCGCGCAGCCGGTGATGTGATAGGTGGCCAGGTCGTGGTTGACCCAGTCGCCGTACCGCTCGTCGAGCAGGCCCTCCTCGTGCAGGGCCATCGACAGCCCCATCGTCATGCCGCCGATGAGCTGGCTGCGGGCCGTCGTCGGGTTCACCACCCGACCGGCCGCGAACACGCCGAGCATCCGGTTCAGCCGTACCTCGCCGGTGTCCGCGTCGACCCGCACCTCGACGAACTGCGCCCCGTACGCGTACCGGGGCAGGGCGGTCTGCCCGGCCACCTCCTCGGTGGTGTCCGCCTCGGCGGTCACCTCGCCGGTCGGTGGCCCGCCGTCGCGCAGTTTCTCGCGCAGCGCCTGCGCGGCGCGGATCACCGCCCAACTCCAACTGGCGGTGCCCATCGAGCCCCCGGCCAGCGGCGCGGTCGGCAGGGCGCTGTCCCCGATCTGGATCTCCACCCGTTCCGGCGACACCCCGAGGGCGTCGGCGGCCACCTGCCAGATCGCCGTCCGGGCGCCGGTGCCGATGTCGGTGGCGTTGATCCGGACCAGGAAGCTCCCGTCCGGCCGGGCGGTGGCCGTGGCCGACGACGGCCGGGCCCGGGCCGGGTAGCTCGACCCGGCCACCCCCGTGCCGATCAGCCAGCGCCCGTCGCGCCGGGCGCGGGGCGTCGGGTCCCGGCCGGTCCAGCCGAACCGCTGCGCACCCTCGCGCAGACAGGCCACCAGGTTGCGGCTGGTGAACGGCCGCCCCTGGTCCGGGTCGACCGCCGTGTCGTTGCGGATGCGCAGCTCCACCGGGTCGACGCCGACGGCGATGGCCAGCTCGTCCATCGCCGACTCCAGGGCGTACGCGCCGGGGCACTCGCCGGGGGCGCGCATCCAGAACGGCGTGGGCACGTCGAGGCGAACCAGCCGGTGCGTGGTACGGCGGTGGGGTGCGGCGTACATGCTGCGGGTGTAGACGGCGGTCTGCTCGGCGAACTCCCGGATGGTCGAGGTCTGGCTGATCGCGTCGTGGCAGATGGCGGTGAGTCGCCCGTCGGTGTCGGCGGCGAGGCGGACCCGCTGGATGGTGGGGGTGCGGTAACCGACCGGCCCGAACAGTTGCTGGCGGGTCAGCGCCAGCTTCACCGGTCGGTCCACGTGCCGGGCCGCGAGGGCGGCCAGCACCACCGAGGACTTGGCGTACCCCTTGCTGCCGAAGCCGCCGCCGACGTGCTCGGCGACCACCCGGATCGACTCCGGGGGCAGCTCGAACAGCTCGGCGAGGGTGGCCCGCACCGGTGACGCGCCCTGGGTGGAGTCGTGCACCAGCAGCCGGCCGTCGCGCCACTGTGCCGTCGTGGCGTGCGGCTCCATCGGGTTGTTGTGGTACGCCGGCGTGCGGTACGTGGCGTCCACCCGCACCGGTGCCGCCGCGTACCCGGCGTCGAAGTCGCCCTCGGCGGTGTCGGTCGGGTAGCTGGGGTTGACGTGGTCCGGTCGGTACAGGCCGGGGTGGTCGTCGGTGAGCACGGTGCTGTGCGGGCCGGCGTCGTAGTCGATGCGGACCAGCCGGGCGGCCTCCCGGGCCGCCTCCAGGCTGGTGGCCACCACCACGGCGACGTACTGCCCCCGGTAGTGCACCGCCGGCTCCTGCAACAGCCACAGCTCCGGCTGCGGGCCGGGCGCCATCCGGGGCGCGTTGCCGTGATGCAGCACGGCCAGCACGCCCGGTGACGCCAGCGCCTCGGTGGTGTCGATCCGGGTGATCCGGCCGCGGACCACCGCCGACGGCACCGCCCAGCCGTAGGTGATCCCGTCCACCGGGTACTCCACCGCGTACCGGGCCGTGCCGGTGACCTTCTCGCGGCCCTCCAACCGGGGGTACGCGTGGCCGACCGCGTCGGTGCTCACGACGCCGCCAGCTCGCTGAGCGCCCGCACCGTGATGGCCCGGGTCAGCGGCACCTTGAAGCCGTTGTGCCGCAACGGGCGGGCCTCGGCCAGCTCCGCGTCGGCGGCCCGCCCGGCCAGCTCCGGGCTGAACTGTCGACCCCGCAACTCCTCCTCGGCCCGGTACGCCCGCCACGGCCGGTGCGCCACCGCCCCGTACACCAGGCGGACGTCGCGGACCACGTCGCCGTCGAGGTCCAGCACGGCGGCCACCGAGCCGGCGGCGAAGGCGAACGAGGCCCGGTCGCGCACCTTGAGGTACGTCGAGCGGCGCGCGGCCGGCAGCGGTGGCAACCGGACCGCGGTGATCAGCGCACCCCGGGCCAGGGTGGTCTCCCGTTCCGGGTGTGTGCCGGGGGAGCGGTACAGCGCGGTGATCGGGAGGTCGCGGGGGCCGTCGGTCTCGTGCACCTGCACCACCGCGTCGAGGGCGGTCAACGCCACGGCCAGGTCGGACGGGTGGGTGGCCACGCACTGTTCGGACCAGTCCAGCACCGCCAGGTCGCGGTTCTGGCCGTGCCGGGCGGCGCACCCGCTGCCCGGCTCCCGCTTGTTGCACGCCTTGCCGGTGTCCTGGAAGTAGACGCAGCGGGTGCGCTGCAACAGGTTGCCGCCGGTGGTGGCCATGTTGCGCAGTTGTCCGGAGGCGGCGGCGAGCAGGGCGCGGGCCAGCACCGGGTAGTCCCGGCGGATGACGGGGTGGGCCGCGAGGTCGCTGTTGCGCACGGTCGCGCCGATCCGCAGCCCGCCGTCGGGCAACTCCTCGACGGTGTCCAGGGGGAGCCCGGTCACGTCCACCAGCACGTCGGGGCGCTGCACCCCGAGTTTCATCAGGTCCACCAGGTTGGTACCGCCGCCCAGGTAGGCCGCGTGCGGTTCCGCGCCGAGCACGGCGACGGCGTCGGCCACGTCGGCCGGCCGGTGGTAGCGGAACGCCCTCATCGCGTCGCGGCCGTCTCGTGGACAGCCGCCACGATGTGCGGGTACGCGGCGCAGCGGCACAGGTTGCCGGCCATCCGCTCGCGGATCTCCGCGTCGGTCAACTCGGCGGACGTGCTCAGGTCGTCGGTGACCGCGCTGGGCCAACCCCGGGCGACCTCGTCGAGCATGCCCCGGGCGGAGCAGAGCTGCCCGGGGGTGCAGTAGCCGCACTGGAACGCGTCGTGCGCGATGAACGCGGCCTGCAACGGGGACAGCTCGTCCGGACCGGCCAGCCCTTCGACGGTGAGCACCGAGCGCCCGTCCAGCGTGACCGCGAAGATCAGGCAGCTCTTCACCCGGCGGCCGTCCAGCAGCACGGTGCAGGAGCCGCACTGGCCGTGGTCGCAGCCCTTCTTCGCCCCGGTCAGGTCGAGGTGCTCGCGCAGCGTGTCGAGCAGGGTGGTGCGGTTGTCCAGGGTCACCTCACGGGACGCGCCGTTGACCTCGACCGTCACCCGGGACGAGTGGCGCTCGTCGGTGGTCGTCGCGTTCTCTGCTCGGTCCGGCACCGGCCCAGACTAGCTTTAGCGGTACAAATAAGGGCGAATAACACAGGAGGTGACCGGGTGCCGGACCCATCGGGGACCGCCGGGCTGCTGCTGGCCGCCGGCGCCGGGCGGCGGTACGGCCGACCGAAGGCGCTTGTCGAGCTGGACGGCGAGCCGCTGGTGCGGCGCGCGATCCGGCTGCTCGGCGACGGCGGCTGCGCACCCGTGCACGTGGTGCTCGGCGCGGGCGCCGACGAGATGCCCGATTTACCCGGCGCGGTGCCGGTCCGGCACGACCGCTGGTCCGACGGGCTGGGCTCGTCGCTGCGCCGGGGCCTGGCCTCCCTGCCGGCCTCCGTGCCGGCCGCCGTCGTGGTCCTCGTCGACCAGCCGCTGCTCAGCCCGGTCGCGGTGCGCCGGGTGCGCACGGCGTACGCCGACGGCGCGGTCGTCGCGGTCGCCACCTACGCCGGCCGGCCCGGGCACCCGATCCTGCTGACTCGACGAACCTGGTCGCTGCTGGGCGGATACGCCGTCGGCGACCGGGGCGCCCGCGACCTGCTGCGCGACCGGCCGGACCTGGTGGTCGAGGTGCCCTGTGACGACGTCGGCTCCCCGGCCGACGTGGACACCCCGGCCGACCTGCTGCGGCTGCGCACCCTCATCGACGGGTGAGCCAGCGGGCGGGTCGTCCGAACGGAGACGGGAACGGCCGCCCGGGGTCGACACCCCGGGCAGCCGCTCGCGCCGCCCCCGTTCAGGCCACCGGCGCGGCCGTCCCGGTCGTGCGGGCGAGCCGCTGGTGGGCGCGGATCAGCTCGGCGTAACGCAGGCCGCTCGCCTTCACCGTCCGACGCTGGGTGGCGTAGTCCACGTGCACCAGCCCGAAGCGCTTGTCGTAGCCGTACGCCCACTCGAAGTTGTCCAGCAGCGACCAGACGAAGTAGCCGTCCAGCGGAACCCCCCGGGCCACCGCCGAGGCGCACGCCGCCAGGTGCTGCTCCAGGTGGTCGGTGCGCTCCTTGTCCTCCACCGTGCCGTCCGCGGTGACCTCGTCCGGCCAGGCCGAACCGCTCTCGGTGACGATGATCCGGCCGGGCCGGTACTCCTCGTGCACGTCGACCAGCAGCCGTTCCAGCCCTGCCGGGTACATCTCCCAGCCCATCGCGGTCTCCACCGAGCCGGGCACCGGCACCTGCCGGGCGTACGGGGCCGCGCCGGTCGGGTCGTCGACCACCAGTTGACGGAAGTAGTAGTTCACTCCGAGGAAGTCGGTGGGCGTGGCGATCACCGTGAGGTCGTCACCGCGTACCGGTGGCTCGACACCGTAGGTGGCGATCATGTCGGCGGGGTAGCCGCGCCCGTGGATCGGGTCCAGCCACCACCTGTTGACGTGCCCGTCGGCCCGGCGGGCCGCCGCCACGTCCTCGGGTCGGTCGGTGGCCGCCTCGATCGGGCTGAGGTTGAGCACCAGACCCACCGAGGCCGGCCGGGTGGCGTTGGCGCGGATCGCCTGGGTGGCCAGGCCGTGCCCGAGCAGCACGTGGTGTGCGGCGTGCACCGCGCGGGTGAGGTCCCGTTCGCCGGGGGCCATGGTGCCGTCCAGGTGCCCGATCCAGCACACGCACAGCGGCTCGTTGACCGTGTTCCAGTCGCCGACCCGGTCACCGAGGCGGGCGGCGACCACCGCCGTGTAGTCGGCGAACGCCTCGGCGGTCGCGCGCTCCGGCCAGCCGCCCCGATCCTGCAACGCCTGCGGCAGGTCCCAGTGGTAGAGCGTGACGAACGGCCGGATCCCGTCGCTGAGCAGCGTGTCGACGAGCCGGTCGTAGAAGTCCAGCCCGGCGGCGTTGACCCGACCGACGCCGTCGGGCATCACCCGGGGCCAGGCCACCGAGAAACGGTACGCGTCCACGCCGAGCCGACGCAGCAACGCGAAGTCCTCGGGCCACCGGTGGTAGTGGTCGCAGGCCACCGCGCCGGTGTCACCGTTCTCGACCTTGCCGGGGGTCGCCGAGAAGGTGTCCCAGATGGACGGCGCCCGGCCGTCGACGTCGACGGCGCCCTCGATCTGGTAGGCCGCCGTGGCGACACCCCAGAGGAAGTCGGGTGGCAGCTTGGACAGGTCGGGCACGGGACGGTTCTCCTCTGGGATTGACTGACTCACTTGACCGCGCCGGCGGTGAGGCCGGCGACGAAGTACCGCTGCAGGGCCAGGAACCCGACGACGACCGGGACGCTGACCACGAGCGAGGCGGCCATGATCTGGTTCCAGTAGACGTTGAACTGGGTGGAGTAGCCCTGCAGGCCGACGGCCAGGGTGCGGCTGCCCTCGTCGGTCATCACCGACGCGAAGAGCACCTCGCCCCAGGCGGTCATGAACGCGTACACGGTGACCGCCACGACGCCCGGCACGGCGGCCGGCAGGATGACCTGGAACAGGGTCCGCAGCGGCCCGGCCCCGTCGACCTGCGCCGCCTCGTCCAGACCCCGGGGGATCGAGTCGAAGTAGCCGACGAGCATCCAGATCGAGAACGGCAGCGAGAAGGTCAGGTACGTGATCACCAGGCCGGTACGGCTGGCGTACAACTCGATGCCGGTGGCGTTGCCGAGGTTGACGTAGATGAGGAACAGCGGCAGCAGGAACAGGATGCCGGGGAACATCTGGGTGGACAGCACCGTCACCGTGAAGACGCCCCGGCCGCGGAACCGGTACCGGCTGACCGCGAACGCGGCGAAGATGGCCACCACCACCGAGCAGACCGCCGCGATGCTCGACACCACCAGGCTGTTCACCAGGTACCGGGCCAGTGGCACGGTGCTCCACATGTCCACGAACGGTTGCAGCGTGGGCCGGCTGGGCCACCAGGTGAAGCCGTTCTGCACGTCCTGCAACGGCTTCGCCGCGCTGGTGACCATCACGTAGAGCGGGATGACGACGAAGAGGGTGAGCAGGGTCAGCACGATGCGCCGACCCCAGCGCTCGCCGGCGGTCTCACGCATGGTCGTCCCTCCGACGGTTGGTGATCAGCAGGTAGGCGGCCGAGACGATCATCAGGAACAGCAGCAGCGCCACCGACATGGCCGAGCCGGAGCCGAAGTCCCAGGTCTTGAAGGAACTGCGGTAGATGTGGATGGAGATGAGGTCGGCCTGCTCGGGGGCGGAGCCGCCGAAGAGCACGAACGGGGTGTTGAAGTCGTTGAAGGTCCACAGGAACAGCACCAGCAGCAGCACCAGGTTCACCGGCCGCAGCATCGGCAGGGTGACCGAGCGCAGCCGACGCCAGAACCCGGCGCCGTCGATCGCGGCGGCCTCGTACAGTTCGCCCGGCACGTTCTGCAGGCCGGCCATCAGGCAGAGGAACGCGAACGGCCAGTTGCGCCACACCGACACCACCAGCAGCGAGGCGAAGCTGTTGTCACCGATCAGCCAGAACGGCCGCTCGTTCAGCAGCCCGAGCTGGTCGACCAGGACGTGGTTGACCAGGCCGGTGTCGCGTTGCAGCAGGAAGCTCCAGGTGATCACCGCGGCGTAGACCGGCAGGGCGTACGGGGTGAGGAAGAGCGCCCGCAGGATCGCCCGTCCACGGAACGGCTTCTGCAGGACGACCGCCGCCGAGATGCCGAGCAGCCAGGCGAACCCGACCGAGAGCACGCTGTAGGCCAGGGTGATCCAGAACGAGTGCAGCAGTTCCTTGCCGGCGGCGCTGTTCAGGTCGAGCGTCGCCCGGTAGTTCTCCAGCCCGACGAAGGGCGCGGTGGACCAGTTGCGAATGTGGAACTGGGTCAGCTCCAGCAGGCTCATCCAGACCCCGACCACCATCGGGATCACGTGGATGGCGAGTTCCAGCACGATGGCCGGGGCGAGCAGCAGGTACGGCAGGAGGGAGCGGCGGGGGCCGCGGGGCCGGCGGGCCGGCTCCCGGGCCGGTGACCCGGCCCGGGGTTCGCGCCGGTCGGCGTCCGGCGCGGTGGTGCTGGTTGCCATCGGGGTCCTCTCGGAGGCGGTGGCCGTGGCCAGGCTCAGCGCCTGACCACGGCCACCGGTGACGCCTGGGTCAGCGCATCTTCTGCTGCGCGTCGGTCAGCTTCGCCTTCACCGAGGCCTCGGTGACCGGCTTGCCGCTGGCCGCGTCCGCGAACAGCTCCTTCATCGCGGTGCCGACCAGGGTCTCGAAGGTGCTCTCCTCGGGCACCTGCGGCAGCGGGGCCGCCGTGGTGACCAGGGTCTCCTGGATGGTCTTCTGCTCGGTGGCGCTGAACGCCGGGTCGGCGCCCGCGGTCTTCACCGCCGGCAGCGAGCCGTACGTCTTGTTGAGGATCGTCTGCTCCTCGTCGCTGGTCATGAACTTGACGAAGCTCAGCGCGCCGTCCTTGTTCTTGGTGTGCTTGAAGACCGCCATGTTGATGCCGGCGACCATGCTGTTGACCTTCTTGCCGCCGGCCGGCGGGTTGGCCAGGAACGGCACCGGGGCCACCCCGTACGCGTCGGCGGGCATGTTCTGCGTCTTCAGGTTCGAGCCGGCGGACTGCCAGAGCAGCATGGCGGCCTTGCCGTTGGCGAAGTCGGACACCGACTGGTTCTGCGCGTACTCGGCGTTGCTCGGGTTGGTGATCTTGTCGGCGGCCATGAAGTCGATGTACCGCTTGATCGCCGAGACGTTCTGCGGGGTGTCGAAGGTCGGCTTGCCGGCCGAGTCGAACCACTCACCGCCGTACTGCTGGCTGAAGGTGAACGCGTGGTGGGCGTTCTCCGACGGGTTGGCGCCCTCGATGGCCAGGCCCCACTTGCCGCCGGTGCTCAGCTTCTTGCCGTACTCGGCGAGCTGCTCCCAGGTGGTCGGCGGCGCGGTGATGCCGGCGTCGGCGAACGACTTCTTGTTGTAGTACAGGCTGTACGCCATGCTGTAGAGCGGCACGGCGGCCGGCGGCTTGCCGGGGGCGCCGGCGGCGGCGAGCGCGGCGGGCACGATCCGGTCCTTGCCGCCGACGGCCTGCAGGGTGGCGTCGTCGAACTCGACGAGCGCGCCGGTGGCCTGCAACGACGCCGACCAGGTGTTACCGATGTTGACCACGTCTGGGCCCTGGCCCGAGGCGGCGGCGGCGAGCAGCCGGTTGAGCAGGTCCGACCAGGGGACCACCTCGACGGTGACCTTGATCCCGGTCTGCTTCTCGAACTTGTCCAGCTCGGGCTGGAGGGTCGCCTTGTCGGCCTCCAGGCTGGCGCCCTGGTTGCTGGCCCAGTAGGTCAGCGTCTTGGGCGATGCGGCGGAGTCGTCGCCGGAGCCGCCGCAGGCGGTCAGCGAGGCGGCGGCCAGTACGGCGGCGGTGAATATCCCGAGGTGTCGTCTCGACACGGGTCAGCCCTTCCGGTGCGTGGTGGGGGTCCGCCGACCGCCGTCGCCGATAGGGGTCGGGCGACGGGTGGCCGGCTGCGGGACAGGGTTCGGGGGTGCGCCGTCGGGGTCCGTCGGCGTTTCCCGGGAGTTACATCACGGCTTAAATTATGTCGTCATTAAAGTGGCTGGTCGGTGGGTCGTCAAGCACGAGGCGGTTACAGTCGCCTCGAACTGCCAACGGGAACGAGGTGTCGAGTGGAGCTGGCGCGTGCCACCAACCGCAGTGTGCGGCTGCGCAACCGGTCCGCTCTGCTGACCAAGCTTTTCCTCGACGGCCCGCTCACCCGCCAGGACCTGGTCCGCAGCACCGGGCTGAGTCAGCCGGCGGTCAGCAACGTGGTGGCCGACCTGATCGACGAGGGACTGGTCGCGGAGGCCGGCGCCGCCGAGTCCGACGGTGGCCGGCCCAGCATGCTGCTGCGGATCGCGCCTCGCTTCGCGTTCCTGGTGGGCGTGGACGTCGGTGAGACCCGGGTCCGGGTGGAGCTGTTCGACTTCGCGATGACCCTGTTGGCCAGCGTCGAGTACCCGCTCGACCCGGCCCGCACCGAGCCTGACCTGGTGGCCGGGCACGTGCTGGCCGGCATCGACGCGGTGACCGGTCAGGCGCAGGTGGCCCCCGGCGACGTGCTCGGCGTCGGCATCGGCGTCTCGGGAGTCGTCGAGCAGGGCGTCGAGGCCGTCGTGCACGCCCAGGCCCTCGGCTGGGACCGGGTGCCGCTGGAACGGCTGATCAGCGCGGGCACCGACCTGCCCCTGCACATCGACAACGGCGCGAAGACCCTCGGCCAGGCCGAGATGTGGTTCGGCGCCGGCCGGGGCGCCCGGCACGCCGTCTTCGCGCTTGTCGGCTCCGGCGTGGGCGCGTCGGTGGTGACCGGCGGTGCCACCTACCGGGGCGCGTCCAGCAGCGCGGGGGAGTGGGGGCACACCACGCTGGTGTACGGCGGCCGGGCCTGCCGGTGCGGCGCGCGCGGCTGCCTGGAGGCGTACGTGGGTGCGGAGGCGATCATCGACCGCTACCGGGAGGCACGCCGAGGTCGACAGGTGCCGGGCGAGGACGAGGAGTCCCAGCTCGCCGCGCTTGTCGCCGCCGCCGACACCTCGGTGACCGCCCGGCGGGTGCTGGACGAGACCGCCGGCTACCTCGGCGCGGGCGTGGCCAACCTGATCAACCTGTTCAACCCGGAGCGGGTGGTGCTCGGCGGCTGGGCGGCGATGGCGTTGGGCGACCTGCTGCCGGCCGTCCGCGAGGCCGCCGGCCGACAGGCACTGCGCCAACCGTTCGAGCAGGCGTCGATCGAGCTGTGCCGCCTCGGCGTGGACGCGGTGGCGTTGGGCGCCGCCACGCTGCCGATCGCCCGCTTCCTCACCGAGGGCGGCGTCCGCCGCTGAGCCGGGACGACCGCAGGGCCCCCCGTCGAATTACACAAAAAGAATCCTCGGGATAAATTACGAAGTTATAGATCGATGTCTTGACGCCGCCGCAATCTCGCCGCAACACTCCTACGAGAGCGCTCTCCGGCCCGCGGCGTCGCATCGGCGGCACCACCCACGGCACCACGGGGCGAGCCCGATCCCACCCTCGCGGCATCCGTAACCCCCTATCGACAGGCGATGTCATGACATCTCGTGCAACATCCGTACGCCCGCGTCCCCGACGGGTCGTTCGACACCTGCTCGTCGGGCTGACCGTGGCCCTGGTCGCGGCGCTCACGCCGGCCGGTGCCACCACCCCCGCGCAGGCCGCGCCCACCCTGCTCTCGCAGGGCCGCCCCGCCACCGCCTCGTCCACCGAGAACGCCGGCACCCCGGCCAGCGCCGCCGTGGACGGCAACACCGGCACCCGCTGGGCCAGCGCGTTCAGCGACTCGCAGTGGCTCCAGGTCGACCTGGGTGCCCGGGCCACCATCAGCCAGGTGAACCTGCTCTGGGAGGGGGCCTACGGGCGGGCCTTCCAGCTCCAGACCTCCGACGACGGTGCCACCTGGACCACGATCTACTCGACCACCACCGGCACCGGCGGCACCCAGAACCTCACCGTCACCGGCGCCGGCCGCTACGTCCGGATGAACGGCACCGCCCGGGGCACCGCCTACGGCTACTCGCTCTGGGAGTTCCAGGTCTACGGCGAGACCGGCGGCAGCACGCCCACCTGCGGCAGCACCAACGTCGCGCAGGGCAGCCCGGCGACCGCCTCGTCCATCCAGGACGCCGGCCTCGCGGCGTCCGCCGCCGTCGACGGCAACACCGGCACCCGCTGGGCCAGCACCGCCAGCGACCCGCAGTGGCTGCGCGTCGACCTGGGCGGCACCCGCACGATCTGCCGGGTGGTGCTCACCTGGGAGGCCGCGTACGCGCGGGCCTTCCAGCTTCAGACCTCGGCCGACGGTGCCACCTGGACCACGATCTACTCGACCACCACCGGCACCGGCGGCACGCAGTCGCTGACCGTCAGCGGAAGCGGCCGCTACCTGCGGATGTACGGCACCGCGCGGGGCACCGCCTACGGCTACTCGCTGTGGGAGTTGGCGGTGAACACCACCGGCGGCGGGACCAGCGAGCCCCCGGTCGACACGACCGACCCGCGCAACCCGAACCTCGGACCGAACACGTTCGTCTTCGACCCGAGCACCCCGACGTCGACCATCCAGAGTCGACTGAACACCCTGTTCACCCAGCAGGAGACCAACCAGTTCGGCCCGCAGCGCTACGCGGTGCTGTTCAAGCCCGGCACCTACACGGCCGACGTCAACCTCGGCTTCTTCACCCAGGTCGCCGGCCTCGGCATGAGCCCGGACGACGTCAACCTCAACGGTCACGTCCGCACCGAGGCGTTCTGGTTCGGCGGCAACGCCACCCAGAACTTCTGGCGGGCCGCCGAGAACCTGTCGGTCACCCTGCCCGCCGGGCAGAGCGTGGAGCGCTGGGCGGTCTCCCAGGCCGCGCCGTACCGGCGGATGCACCTGCGCGGCGCGCAGAACCAGATCCAACTCTGGAACGGCGGCGACGGCTGGTCCAGCGGTGGCCTGATGGCCGACACCCGCATCGACGGCCTGGTCGTCTCCGGCTCGCAGCAACAGTGGTACTCCCGCAACAGCGAGTTCGGCAACGGCTGGACCGGCTCGGTGTGGAACATGGTCTTCCAGGGCGTCACCGGCGCTCCCGCGCCGAGCTTCCCCAACCCGTCGCACACCGTCATCGCGCAGACCCCACAGGTCCGCGAGAAGCCGTTCCTCTACGTCGACGG
Organism: Micromonospora sp. NPDC005203; assembly: GCF_042872705.1. Lineage (NCBI taxonomy): Bacteria > Bacillati > Actinomycetota > Actinomycetes > Micromonosporales > Micromonosporaceae > Micromonospora > Micromonospora sp. NPDC005203. The sequence continues at coordinate 148,900 of NZ_JBIAKV010000006.1, forward strand.
CACCGGTGAGTACCGGGTCTTCGTGCCGGCGCTGCGCACCAATTCGACGGGCACGAGTTGGTACAACAAGACCCCGGCCGGCTCGTCCATCTCGCTGTCGCAGTTCTTCGTCGTCCAGGCCGGCACCAGCGCCGCCACCATCAACGCGGCACTCGCCCAGGGCAAGCACCTGCTCTTCACCCCGGGCGTGCACCACGTCACCGAGCCGATCCAGGTCAACCGGGCCGACACGGTGATCCTCGGTCTCGGCCTGGCCACCATCCAGGCCGACAACGGCAGTGTCGGGATGCGGGTGGCCGACGTGGACGGCGTCAAGGTCGCCGGCCTGATGTTCGAGGCCGGCACGACCAACTCGCCGGTGCTGATGGAGGTGGGGCCGTCCGGGTCGTCGGCGAGCCACGCCAGCAACCCGACCTCGTTGCACGACGTGTTCTTCCGCATCGGCGGACCACACGTCGGCAAGGCCACCAATACGCTGACCGTCAACAGCGACAACGTGATCGGTGACCACATGTGGCTGTGGCGGGCCGACCACGCCGCCAGCGGCGTACCGACCGGGTGGACGTTGAACACCGCCGACACCGGCCTCACGGTCAACGGCGACAACGTCACCATGTACGGCCTCTTCGTCGAGCACTACCAGAAGTACCAGACCATCTGGAACGGCAACGGCGGCCGGACGTACTTCTACCAGAACGAACTGCCGTACGACCCGCCCAACCAGGCGGCCTGGATGAACGGGTCGACCCGGGGCTACGCCGCCTACAAGGTCGCCGACTCGGTGACCAGCCACCAGGCGTTCGGGCTGGGCAGCTACAGCTACTTCAACGTCAACCCCGCCGTCGTGGAGGAACGGGCCTTCGAGGTGCCCACCAACCCGAATGTGCGCTTCACCAACATGGTCACCGTCTCGCTCGGTGGCGTCGGCACCATCAACCGGGTGATCAACAACGCCGGTGGCACCGCGAACGCGGCCAACCAGCAGGTGTACCTGACCACCTACCCCTGACCGGTGCGCCCGCGCCGGCCCGGTGGTTGCCGGGTTGGCGCGGGTCGCCACCGTGGGCCGAGCCGGCCCGGTCCCGCCGAGACCGGGTCGGCCTCGGTCGTTCCCGCTCAACCCGCCAGCACCTCCGCCGCCGCCCGCTCACCAGCCCGCACCGCGCCTTCCAGGTAGCCGGTCCAGCGGGTCGCCGTCTCGGTGCCCGCCCAGTGCACCCGCCCCACCGGCGCCCGCAGGTGCGGACCGTACGTCTGCCAGGTGCCCGGGGTGAGCGCGCCGCAGAAGCAGCCGCGGGTCCACACGTCGGCCGACCAGTCGTACTCGACGAGGTCCAGCGGGTCTTCGGCGCGGGGACCGACCACGCTGGCGAACGCCTCCAGCAGGCACTGCCGACGCCGCGCAGGGGACATGCCCCGCAGCGCGGCGGCGTCCGCGGCGTAGCTGAACCCGGTCAGCACGCCGAGCGGTGCGGTCGGGGTGGAGTTGTCCACCGTCTCGGTGAGTGGGCCGGTGCTGCTGGTGGACACCCCGGACAGCCCGTCGGCACGCCAGAACGGCTCCGCGTAGACCGCGTGCACCTTCAACGCCGAACCCATCGGCATCCGCTGGGTCAGCCCGTCGCGCAGCGCGGGCAGCGGCGGGTCGTACCTGATCCGGCCGGCCAGTGCCGGGGCCAGCGCGACCACCACGGCATCGCCGGCGACACGGCCGGTGTCGGTACACACCGTCACCCCGTCGATGCTCTGTTCGATCGACCGCACCGGTGTGGCAAACGTCAGCGTTCCCGGGGGCAGGGCGGCGGCCATCCGTTCGGCGAGCGCCGGCGGCCCACCCACGATCCGGTCCTGCTGCGCGCCGCCGGCCATCCCCAGCAACGGCCCCGTCCCACCGGCGCTGCGCAGGTAGAACAGCAGGTGCAACAGGGACAGCTCGTCCGCGCCGGTGGCCAGCAGCCCGCCGGCGAGCAGCCGCCCCAGGTAGTCGGCGGTGTCGTCGTCCCCGGCCGTCGCGCGCAGCCAGCCGCCGAGATTCGTCCGATCCCACTGCGCGGCCTCCGGCGCCTGCCAGGGCGCGGCCGGGTCCAGGCGGGCGGCGTACCCGTCGAGCAGGGCGAGCACCCGGCCGACGTCCGCCGGTGGCTCGGCCCGGCGCTGGCCGGCCCAGAGCAGGGTGGGCGCGCCGAGGGCCGCCGACGCGAAGGTGGCCAGCCCGTGCTCGGCGACCAGCGCGTACATCCGGTCCTGGGTCGGGCCGATCCACTGCGCCCCCAGGTCGAGCTGCGTGACCTCGGGCAGCCAGCGGGTCAACACCCGACCGCCCACCCGGTCGCGGGCCTCCAGCACCCGCACCTGGGCGCCGGCGCGGCTCAGCGCCAGCGCGGCGGCGAGACCGGAGAAGCCGGCGCCGACCACGACCACCCGGATGCCGTCGGTCACGGCGCGCTGTTTACCCGCAACCGCCCGGCGCATGACTCCCGGCGCTGATTGAACGGCTGATCACGCTGGGCAGGGCAGGGGCGCGCCCCTGTCCCGCGTCCTTTGCTCTGCTTCAACCCGCGCGACACTCGATCCCCTTCATCGTCGCGTCAGGTGAAGCAGAGCAAAGGACGCGCCAACGCCGGTTGGGGCCGCCATCGAGATTCCTGGCGGCAAGGACCGCACCGCCGCGTGTGGTACCTGTGTCGATGCGCAGCGCCCGCCACTACGCGCCGCGCGGATCAACAGTGATGCCACAAGTGCCAGTGTGCAATGGGTGCAAGCAGGCCCGACACTGGGAAGGCGCGGCCTGTGAAGGTGCCGATCCCACACACCGCCCAGGAGATCGAAGCCGATCTCCTACGGCGCATCGGCTCGAGCGAGTTCCCACGCGGGCAGCGCCTTCCGACGTACGGCGAACTGGCGGCCGAGTACGGGTCGGCCCGCCGCACTGTGGCGCGTGCCGTGGCGGCGCTGAAAGCGCGCGGCATCGTGGTCGGCGTACGGGGGTCGGGCGTCCACGTCGCTGAGGCCTGAGCAGCGCGGCCTCAGCGCCGACCTGCTGATCCCGATCACCCGAGGCGAGGGAGGCCGTCGACGCGTACCGGACAGCCCTCGCGGTGCCGGACAACGCGGCCGGACGGGCCTTCCGCACCGCCCGCGCGGCGGCCTCGAGCGGGCGTTTGTCACCGGGGTAGCCCGGGAAACCGAGGCGCCGGCCGCAGCAGTGGGGGAGGCGCCATGGCGTACCGTTCGGCGACCGCCGACATCGTGCCCGACCTGTCCACCCTCACGCTGGGCGTCGAGGAGGAGTTCCTGCTGCTCGACCCGGACAGCGGGCGCAACCTGCCGGTGGCCGCCCAGGTGCTGGCCGCGCTGCGCGGCCCGGCCCGGGACCAGAGCCGGCAGGAGTTCCGGCACAGCATGGTGGAGATGGTCAGCCCGGTCTGCGCCGACCTCGGCGAGCTGCGCGCGCACCTGGTGGCATCGCGCCACTCCGCCGCCGAGGCCGCCACGGCGGCCGGGGCGCGGCTCGTGGCGATCGGTGCCACGCCGGTGGCCGAGCCGCACCGGATGGTCCCCGACGAGCCGCGCTACCACGCGATGTCGCGCCGGTACGGCCCGGTGGCGCACGACCCGGCGGTGTGCGGCTGCCACGTCCACGTCGGCCTGCCCGACCGGGAGCTTGCCGTGCAGGTCTGCAACCACCTGCGGGCGTGGCTGCCGGTGGTGCAGGCGATCACCACGAACTCGCCGCTGCAGGACGGTCACGACACCGGCCACGCCAGTTGGCGCTCGATGCAACTGCAGCGGTGGCCCAGCATCGGCCCGACGCCGTACTTCGACTCCGCGGCCGACTACGACCGGACCGTCGACGAGCTGATCGCGGCCGGCATCATGCTCGATGCCGCGATGGTCTACTGGTACGCCCGACCGTCGTCGGCGTATCCGACGGTCGAGATCCGGGTGGGCGACGTCTGCACCGAGGTGGACGACGCGGTGCTGGTCGCCGCTCTGGTCCGGTCGCTTGTCGCCACCCTCGCCGACGACGTACGTGCCGGGGTGACCGCGCCGCCCATCCGCGACTGTCTGGTGGCCGCCGCGCACTGGCGGGCCGCCCACGACGGCCTCGACGGCGAGCTGATCGACCTGCGCGCCGGCGGCACCCGGCCGGCCTGGGCGCTCGTCGACGAGCTGATGGCGGTGATCGCTCCGGCCCTGCTGCGCCACGGCGACCTGGGGTACGTGCTGGCACAGCTGGCCCGGCTGCGCCGCGACGGCACCGGCGCCGCCCGGCAGCGGCGGGTGCTGGAGCGTACCGGTGGGGTGCGCGCCGTCCTCGACGACCTGGCCGCCCGTACGGCGGCCGGGTGATCGGCGGCGCTCAGCGGATGTCGTGGGTCTGCAGCCACAGCTCCAGCAGGCCGAGCTGCCACAGCTTGTTGCTGCCGGCCGCCGCCTCGGCCCGGTCCGGCTCGGCGAGCAGGCGTGCCACGTACTCCGGGCGGAACAGCCCCCGCTCGCGCGCGGCCGGCGCCTGCAACGCCTCGGCGACCATCTCGCGCACCGGGCCGTCCACGTTGCGCAGTGCCGGCACCGGGAAGTAGCCCTTGGGACGGTCGACCACCTCGGCGGGCAGCACCTCCCGGGCGACCTCCTTGAGCACGCCCTTGCCGCTCTGGGCGGCCTTGTGCTGCGGGGGGCAGTGCGCGGCGAGGGTGACCAGGTCCTGGTCGAGGAACGGCGTGCGCACCTCCAGGCCCCACGCCATGCTCATGCTGTCCACCCGCTTGACCGGGTCGTCGGGCAGCATCAGGTGGGTGTCCAGGCGCAGCACGGCGTCCAGCGCGGTCTGCGCCCCGGGCGCGGCGAGGTGCTCGGTGAGCAGCGCCCGGCTGGCGTCGTGCGCCAACGCGTACGCCGGGCCGACGATGGCGCGCAACTCGTCGTGGTCGCGGTCGAAGAACGCGGCGGCGAACGTCTCGGCGGCGCTGTGCCGGGGTGTCTCGGTGAGGGGCTGGTGGTAGCCGTAGCCGGCGAACACCTCGTCGGCGCCCTGCCCGGACTGTGCCACCTTCACGTGCCGCGCCACCTGCTCGGACAGCAGGTGGAAGGCGACCACGTCGTGGCTGCCCATGGGCTCGGTCATCGCCAGCACGGCACGCCGGACCGCGGGCACCAGGTCGTCGTCGGCCAGCCGGATCCGGTGGTGGTCGGTGTCGTACGCGCGGGCCACCAGGTCGGAGTAGTGGAACTCGTCGCCGGACTCGCCGTCGCGGCTGTCGAAGCCGATGCTGAACGTGCGCAGGTGCTGCTGGCCGGCCTCGGCGAGCAGCGCCACGATGAGGCTGGAGTCCAGCCCACCGGAGAGCAGCACACCGACCGGCACGTCGGCGACCAGCCGTCGGCGTACCGCCGTGCGCAGCGCGTCCCCGACGGCGGCCCGCCAGTCGGCGGCGTCCATCCCCGCGTCGGCGGGCTCCCGCACGTAGTCGGGCCGCCAGTACACCTCCTCGCGGCTGCGCCCGTCCGCCTCGATCACCCGCAGGGTGGCCGGCGGCAGCTTGCGCACACCGCGCAACACGGTGCGCGGCGCGGGGACGATGGAGTGCCAGGACAGGTAGTGGTGCAGCGCCACCGGGTCGATGCCGGTGTCGACGTCGCCGGCGCGCAGCAGCGCGGGCAGGGTCGAGGCGAACCGCAGTCGCCCGGGGGTCTCGGCGAGGTAGAGCGGTTTGATGCCGAGCCGGTCGCGGGCCAGGACCAGCCGCCGCCGCACCCGGTCGACAAGCCCGATCGCGAACATGCCGACCAGGTGGTCGACGAAGCGTTCACCCCAGTGCGCGTACGCGACCAGGATCACCTCGGTGTCGCTTGTGGAGTGGAAGGCATATCCGGCGTTCTGCAACTCCTCGCGCAGCTCGGGGTAGTTGTAGATACAGCCGTTGAAGACCAGCGCCAGGCCCAGGTCGTCGCGGACCATCGGCTGCCCGCCCGCGTCGGACAGGTCGATGATGGTCAGCCGGCGGTGCCCGAGGGTCACCCAGCCGTCGGCGAACAGGCCCTCGTCGTCCGGGCCGCGTGAGCGCATCGCCTCGGTCATCCGGGTGACCGCCGCCGCGTCGGGCGACCGGCCGTCGAAGCGCGCCTCCCCGCTGATCCCGCACATCAGCCGGGCCTCCCGTCACCGTCGCCCCGGCCCGTGCTGGCCGGTCCCGCCGACCAGACGGGGGCCGCTGGCTACCCGGGCGGGCGGTCGTTATGCGCGCAGGGTACGCAGGATGCGGGCCAACTCGGCGCGGTCGGTGTCGTTGAGGTGGCCGAAGAAGCGATCGGCCTCGGCCCGGCGGGCGGTGCGGATGGCGGTGCCGAGGCGCTTGCCCTCCTCGGTGAGCGCGACCAGGGTCGCCCGCCGGTCGGCCGGGTCTCCTCGGCGTTCGACGAGCCCCCGGGTCTGCAGGTCGTCGACGACCTCGGTGGCCGAGCGGGCCGCGATGCGCAGGTGCTCGGCGAGCGTGCCGGGGCGGACCTCACCGTGGCGGCCCAGCACACCGAGGGCTCGGGACTGGCTGGGGGTGATGTCCCAGGGGGCCAACGACTCCCGCGTCTGTCGCCGCAGACGGGACGCCACGGCCCAGAACGTCTCGGCCAGGCTGTCGTCGTCGCCAGTCCCCGTGGTGTCGTCGGTCACCGGAATACCGTAGCAGCCAATGCGGTTGCTACCTCATGTTGAGGTAACCTCAGCATATCCGACGGAAAGGCAGTGCCCCTTGGAACCCATCCCCATGGGCCGCGACCGCGGCCGCCACACCCTCAGCGCCGAGGAGAAGACGCAGGCCCGCCAGGTGTCCCTACGCCGCATCGGCCGCCTGTTCACCCCTCACCGGCCCGCGCTGGCAGTGGTCACCGTGATCATCGTGCTCTCCTCGATCATCGCGATGGCGACTCCCTTCCTCCTGCGTACCGTGATCGACCGCGCCCTGCCGCAGGGTGACGTGACCCTGCTGGTCTGGCTGGTCCTCGGCATGGTCGCCGTCGCGGCCGTGACCTCCGCCCTCGGCGTCGTGCAGACCTGGATCTCCACCCAGGTCGGGCAGCGGGTGATGCACCGGCTGCGCACCGACGTCTTCAGCCACCTCCAGCGCCAGTCGCTGGGCTTCTTCACCCGCACCCGCACCGGCGAGGTGCAGTCCCGGATCACCAACGACATCGGCGGCATGCAGTCGGTGGTCACCTCGACCGCCACCGCCGTCGCCGCCAACCTCACCACTGTCGTCGCCACCGCCGTGGCCATGGTCGCGCTCTCCTGGCAGCTCTCCCTCGTCTCGCTCGTGGTGCTGCCGCCGGCGATCTGGCTGACCCGCCGGGTCGCCCGGATGCGCCGCGAGATCACCGCCCAGCGGCAACGCGAACTCGCCGACCTCAACGTCACCGTCGAGGAGGGTCTGTCGATCAGCGGCGTGCAACTCGCCAAGACCCTCGGCACCGGCCCCGCGCTGATCGACAGGTTCACCGCCTCCTCGGAGCGACTCGTCGACCTGGAACTGCGCAGCGAGCTGGCCGGCCGCTGGCGGATGGCCTCGATGAGCATCATCTTCGCCGCCGTACCAGCGGTCATCTACCTCGCCGCCGGGCTGCCCGGCACCGCCGGCACGCTGAGCATCGGCACCCTCGTCGCCTTCACCGCGCTGCAGGGCGGCCTGTTCCGGCCACTGATGGGCCTGCTCAACGTGGGCGTCTCGCTCACCGCGTCGCTGGCGCTCTTCGCCCGGATCTTCGAGTACCTCGACCTGCCGGTCGACGTGGCCGACCCCGCCGAGCCGGTCCTCCTCGACCCCGCCCGGGTGAGCGGACACCTGCGCCTGTCCGACGTCACCTTCGGCTACCCGGGCAGCGACACCGCAGCCCTCGCCGGCATCACCCTCGACGTGCCCGCCGGCACCAGCCTCGCCCTGGTCGGCGAGACCGGCTCCGGCAAGAGCACCCTCGCCGGACTGGTCAGCCGCCTGCACGACCCGACCGCCGGCCGGGTCACCGTCGACGGCGTCGACCTGCGCGACCTGCGCCTGGCCGACCTGGCCGCGATCGTCGGCGTGGTCAGCCAGGAGACGTACCTGCTGCACACCACCGTCCGGGAGAACCTGCGTTACGCCCGGCCGGCAGCCACCGACACCGAGATCGAGGACGCCGCCCGCGCCGCCCAGATCCACGACCTGATCGCCGGGCTGCCCGACGGGTACGACACCATGGTCGGCTCCCGCGGCCACCGCTTCTCCGGAGGCGAGAAGCAGCGGCTCGCCATCGCCCGGACGCTGCTGCGCGACCCGCGCATCCTGGTCCTCGACGAGGCCACCAGCGCGCTGGACACCGAGACCGAGCGGGCCGTGCAGCGGGCGTTCGACGTGCTCGCCGAGGGGCGTACCACGATCACCATCGCCCACCGGCTGTCCACAGTGCGCGACGCCGACCAGATCGCGGTGCTCGACCACGGCCGGATCGTCGAGGCCGGCACCCACGACAGCCTGCTGGACCGCAACGGCCGCTACGCCACCCTGGCCGGCTGAGCCGGCTCCGGCCACAGACGAAAGCGGCATATAGCATGATTGTTGCGTGAACGCGCAGAAGGGTACGCCGCCACTGACCCGTCAGCCGGGTCGGCTGGTTTCCTTCAGCGACGGTGTCTTCGCCATCTCCGTGACGCTGCTCGTGCTGGAGATCCAACCGCCGCCGGACTTCGGGCACCTCCTGCGCGGCCTCGGGGCGCTCTGGTCGTCGTACCTGGCCTACGCGCTGAGCTTCCTGCTCATCGGGCAGGTGTGGGTCAACCACCACGTCATGTACGACCGCGTCCGGCACGTCAACCGAGGAGTCCTGTTCCTCAACACGCTGCTCCTGATGGTCATCGCGTTCCTGCCGTTCTCCACCTCACTCCTCGCCGGGGCGCTCCGCGCGGAGCAGGGACTGCGCACCGCGGTCCTCGTCTACGGCAGCACACTGTGGATGGCGGCGGCCCTGTTCAACGTCATCTGGTGCTACCTCCGCCGCGCCAGACTGCTCGACCCCACCCTCGGCGCCTTCGGTGTCCGGGCCATCGGCCGCCGATTCGCGCTCGCGCTGCTCTGGATCGGCTCCGGCATCCTCGTCGGCGCGTTCGTGCCGCTCGCGGGCGTCGCCATCATCGCCGGCTTCCTCCCCGCCTACTACCTACCCATCCGTGGCGAGTACGGCGAGAACAACCAGGTCGCGGGGTGACAGGCTCAGCACGTGGACAGCGTTCTGTTGCTCGCCGCAGTGGGACCCCCCCCGCCTACGGCCGATTTCCGACAGCGTCGGCAGTCCCAACGGCGTACCTTCCGGGTCAGGCATGGGAGGAGTCGGATGAGTTTCTTGCAGCGGGCAGAGCAGTCCCCGGACACCGAGCGGATGTTCGATACCGACACGAAGGCGATGGGCTACCTGCCCAACTACACCAGGTTGTTCGCCCACAACCCGGCGGTGTATCTGGCCTGGCAGCAGCTCAACGGTGCGGTGAAGACCGGGATGGAGCTGCGCCGCTACGAGTTGGCCACCCTCGCCGCAGCCCGGGCTCTGAAGTCCTCCTACTGCGGTCTCGCACATGGAAAGGTCCTACGCGACAAGTTCTTCGACGCGCCGACCGTCGCCGCCATCGTGTCAGACCACGGTAGTGCTGGTCTCTCCGCGCAGGAGGTCGCAGTCGTCAACTTCGCCGGCAAGGTCGCGGCCGATGCGAGTTCCGTCACCGAGGCCGACGTGGCGGACCTGCGCGGTCACGGCCTCGACGACACAGAGATTTTTTGCGTGATCCTCGCCGTTGGCGCCAGGTGCTTCTTCAGCACCGTCCTCAGCGCTGCCGGGGCTGAGCCCGATCCGCAGTACAGGGAGAGCCTGGACGTGGATCTGCGGCAGGCGCTGAGCTTCGGAGGTTAGACCCACCGAAGACGAGCCGCTCGGACTGCGCCGGCCCTGCGTGCCTCGCTGTCCTCGGCGGACGGGCCGGTGCTGCTGCACGGCACGTTGTAAGGGTGAACGACAACGAGTGGTTCGCCCCACCGGCCGCCTGGGTCGTCAACGCCCGACGGAGCAACGTCCCCGCCTGACGGGCAGCCAGCGGCACCCCGGCCAGCAACGAGGGCGCTGGCAGTCGCGGCCCTTTCGCCGACGTTGGCGAGATGATCTTATGGGCAGTCGGCGCCGCAAACCGGCGGGCAGTACGGGGGTGATGGCGGACGCGTTCCCTCCGTTCCCCGCAGTAATGACGGGGATGATGACGTCAACGTGCCCGGTTGGCTCTGCCCGACGAGATTCTGCTGACGATCTTCCGGCTCTGGTTGAGCATGAGGGCGGGGTCGTCGACAAGGTGTGGGCGTCCCTGACGCGCGCATCGACTTCTGGTCAGTCCGCGGCTTCGGAGCGAGTTCGGCAACGGCGACCAGTTCTGTGCGAAGGCGGGTGAGCAGATAGCTCTGCCGGAGCGCCGCGATGATCGGCCACGTGCCGAATTCCTGGAATGGCACCTCGACACCGTGTACGAGGCAGCCTGAGCGCGTGGTGCTGGCCGCCCTGGTTACGCCAGCATCAGGCCGGTCAATTGGATGCGGGTGCCGTCGGTGGGTCAGGAGTTGATCCGGCGCCGCGGGTCCGGACGGGTCTGTACCACAATCGAGTGCGGCTCGGGCGGCTGTCCACAGGCGCCGATGCTGTCCACAGCGACTCCGTGCGGGCGGGGTCTGACGGCAAGGTGGGCTGGTGGATGTCCGCCTGCAATCCTTGCTCGTACGCCACGCCGGGCTGGTCACCCGACAGGACGTCCTCCGCGTGGCACCGCCGTGGACCCTCCAGGGCGCGTGCCGGGCCGGTCGGTTGGTCCGGCTCCTGCCGGAGGTCTACGTCGATGCCGCGCTCATCCGAGATGCTCGTGCCGAGCAGCCGATTCTTGCGCGGATCGCGCCGGAGTTGGCTCGCCGCGCCGCGCTGGCCTACGGAGGCGGACGTAGCGCGCTCAGCCGCCTGACAGCGTTGGACGTGTGGGGTCTACGCCGTCAACCGCCGGGCGAGCCGGTGCATCTCGACGTGCCCGTGGGTTCGGGCCGGCGTGGCTGGCCCCATCTCGTGGTGCGTCGCCGCCCCGGTTTCGCGGTGGAGCCGCCGCAGGCGGTGATCCGGAGAGGGGTGCCGGTTACCCGGCTCGACCGGACCCTGGTGGACTGCTGGCCGCTGCTGCCGACGGTCGACCGGCCTGGGCTGCTCATCCGTGCGGTCAACGACCGGCTCACCACACCGCAGCGACTTACCGCCGCTCTTGCCGAGGTGCCGAGGTTGACCGACCGTACGACGATGCGCGCACTGGTGGATCGGCTCACCGCCGGATGCCGCAGCCCCTTGGAGGTCTGGGGTCACGATCACGTTTTCACCGGCCCCTCCATGCCGACGTTCATCCGGCAGGCGCGGGTGCGAGTCGGTGCTCGGACGATCTATCTCGACATGTACGCCGAGGCGGAGCGGGTCGACATCGAACTGGACGGCGCGACCAGCCACGGCGACCCGACCGAACGCGAGATCGACCTCCGCCGCGACGCCCTGCTTGCCACTGTCGGCATCCTCGTCGTCCGCTTCAGTCACCGTCGTCTTTTGGCCGAGCCCGCTCAGGTCCGCCAGGAAACCCTCGCCATCCTCGCGAGCCGCCATCTTCACTCATGATCACTTAATGCTGAGTAGTTGTTGTGAGCTGTACGCAACTGCTCAGCATTAAGTGATCATGATGGACGGGCGGGAGTCAGGTGGGGGTGGGGCGTTGGTGGGGTGGGGTTGGCGGTGGGGTCAGCGGGGCGCTCGGCGGATCGGCGTGGTGGTGGAGGAGGTCGGTGATCCATCGTGCGGCTTCCCGTTGGGTGTCGAGCAGGTGGTCGCGGGCGTCAGCGATGTCCTGGTCCTCGCCGTGGGCGCTCAGGATTGTCGTCCACTGGCGGCTCAGTTCCTCGGCGTAGCGGGCCCTGCGTAGCTGCTCGTCGAACTGGTACTCCAGCTTCAGCATCCGGTCCACGTGCGGTTGGAGCACCGGCATGATCCGCTCGTCGAGGCGGACGGCGGCGTCTGGCCGGCAGGTGATGACGACGTCACCGCGCTGGTAGGTCCACTCCGGATCGTCGGCGAGCGTCTGCTGCAACGCCACCTCCAGGTCACCGGCCCGGTGCGGCGGCAGGTCCCGGGCGGCGTCGGCGGCGAGGCGGGTCAGGCGCTGCACCACGGCGGGTTGGAAGTACCGCACGTACCAGCTGAGCACCTCGGAGCGGAGGCTCACCGGCGACGACCAGGCGAACGTGGCGCGGATGTGGAACGCGTACACGTATCCGCGCGCGGGCACCGTGATCAGTCGGGGCGCGTCGCGTTGTTCGACGAGCGGGCCGGCGGGCGACGGGTCGGCCGCGGAGCCGACAGGTGCCTCGTCCTGGAGGGCGGCGACCAGCCGATCCCAGTTCCGCGCCCACCACCGCCACCCGCGGACACTCACGTCGCGGGCGACGGTCAGCCCGCGGATGCCCCGGTGTCGCCACTGGTCCGCGGGTCTCGGCCTCCCATCGGGGGCGTCCGGCATGGCACCCCTCCACGGTCACGGATCCGCGATCCACGCTAACAACCGGTGACCGGTATGCCCGCCGCCACGCCGGTGCGGGACGAATCGTCCCCGCCGACACCGCGCCACCGCGTGGTCGGGGCTGGGCACTCGGGTCACGAAGTAGGAGGTGGCTGCGCCGAGCTGGGCTGGGGTGGTCCGGGCTGCGCCGAGCTGGGCTGGGGTGGTCCGCGGAGGATGGCCGATGACTGTGTGAGTGCTCAGTTTCCGACAGTCCGGGCCACCTGCGCTGACGGTGACGGTGGTGGTGACGGTCGGGTGACGGGTACTTGGCGATCCTCGTGCCGAGCCGGGCATGGTGCACCGGCGCGGGCAGCGGGGAGGCCGGGCGGTGGACTTCGTCGACGGGGTGCTGGTGCGGTTGGCCGATCCGGGCACCCGTGCCGCGCTCTTCGACGACGCGTCGCTGGCGCATCTGGTCGAGGCCGCGTACGACACCGAGGCGATGCCTGTCGCGCCGCCGTACGCGGCGGTCTTCGACGAGCTGACGCTAGGTTTCGCCGCCGCCCCCGTCACCGTGGCCGAGGGGGAGTGGCTGGCTTCCGGCGGTACGGCCCGCAGTGAGCTGCGGATCCGCCTGCACGGGCTCGGCGGCTCGGCGCTGCGCATCGACGCGATGTGGCGGGGCAGCCTGGTGGTGCGTACCAGTGTCGCCCGGGACCGGGTCGAGGACCTCGACGTGGCGGTGCCCGCCTTTGACGTCGACCCGCAGATCATCACCGACCTGGGTGCGTTGCCGGTCGACCCGACGCAGCTGGAGACCGAACGCCGGAGCCGGCTGGTGGCCCGACTGCGCGCCGGGCTGCACCAACCGGCCGCGTTCACCGACGCGCACCTGGACCGGCTGCTCGCGGGCGTCGGCGCGGCCAACGCTGGTGACCTGGTGACGCGGATGCGTGGGCAGGCCGCCGGCGCCACCGTGCGGTTGCGCTACGCGCCGCCGCCGGCCGCGCCGCCCACCCCGCGCCCGCTGCCGTTCGCCGCCGCCGTGCTGATCCGTGACCAGGGCTTCTCCCTGGCTGACCTGCTCGTCGAGACCCGCCTGGTGCGGGCCCGCGCCGAGGAGTTGGGGCTCGACGTGCCGGCACCGGACGACGTGCGGCGACGACACCGGGTGGTCGCCGTGTGGGTGGTCCCTGTCGAGACCTTCGACGACGACGGGTGGCCCGGCGGCGACACCGGCACCGACGCGCAGAAGCGGGCGGCCCGCTTCGCGCGGGCCGGCCAGTGGCTCGCCCGCAGCGGCATCGGACTGGCCGCCGTGACGACCTGAGACGGCCGGGAGCCGCCGACGACCGGAACGGCGAAACCCGGGCAAGGACCCCAGCGGCGGGAGCCGCCAAGGACCGCAGCGGCCCGAAGCCGCCCAACGACCGCAGCGGCGGGAGCCGCCCAACGACCGCAGCGGCGGGAGCCGCCCAACGAACCCAGCGGCGGGAGCCGCCCAACGACCAGCAGCAGCAACTTCGTCCGGGAGGACCCGTGGCACCGACAGCAGCATTCCCGTTCATCGAGGTCCGGATCGTGCCGCCACCGGCGCCGCTGGCCCAGCGTTCACCGGGCGTCATCGCCGTGGTGGGCAAGGCGCCGTCCACGGCCGACGGCGGTTCGGCGCCGGCGAACACGCCGGTGCGGATCGAGACCCTGGACGACGCGGTCACCAACTTCGCCCGCCGGCAGGCCGGCAACGTGGTCCGCAACGCCCTCTACAACTCGCTGGAGCTGGCGTTCCTGCAGGACCCGCGCCCGGCGAAGGTGTACGGGGTGAAGGTGGCCGGCGACGACTACGCGGCCGCGCTCGGTGGTCTGGAGGCCGCCGACGACGTGACGATGGTGTCGCTGGCCAACGAGTCGAGTGTCGGCAACCCGGCCGGGGCGGGCGCGCCCACCGGGCTGCACGCCCTCAAGGCGCACGTGGAGACGATGTCGGCGGCCGGCCAGCGGCGGATCGGCTTCGCGATGGTCAATCCGGCCACCGAGAAGGTCCCCACCTACGTCGCGGACGTCACCACCGCCGCGAACCCGCTCAAGAGCAGCACCAGCCGGATGGTGATGATTGCCGCCCGAGGAGCGGACGGCGACGCCGCGACGGCCGCGATGGCCGCCGTGGCCGGGCTGCCGGTGCACCACAGCATCGTGCTCAAGAAGATCCGCGGTGTGGCCATTCCGGTGGCCAAGCAGTACAGCCCGGCGGAGATCAAGGGCCTCTCCGAGGCCAACCTCACGCCGATCATCGACCCGACACTGATCACCGGGGAGAGCCTGCACTTCGCCGACGGGCGGCTCTTCACCTCAGACGCGAGCCTGCTGCACGTCGACCTGGTGCGCACCCTCGATGCGATCGAGTTCATGTTGCGCGCCGGCCTGATCGGTCTGGTCGGCGACGCCCGGATCACCAAGCCGGGGATGACGCTGCTGAAGACCCAGGTGGACGGCATCCTCGGCCCCCTCAAGCGGCAGGCGGTGATCGACGACTACCGCGTCGAGATCCCGGTGCTCGACATCCTCACCATCCCCGAGGTCGCGCGTACCGCCACCGACACCTCGATCGTCACCGCCGCCCGGGCCGACCGCACCGTCGACCTGGTCGTCACCGTCACGTACGGCCCGGCCGTGAGCCGCCTGCTGGTCACGCTCGTGGCCAAGTTCTGACCCGGAGGAACCAGACCATGGAGTGGAAGACCCGCCTCGCGGTGCAGTACACCAAGGGCACCGAGACGGTGCTGATCAGCCCCATCGACTCGTTCAGCCCGTCCTTCTCGCTAAACGTCGAGGCGTTGCACTCGTGCGAGGTGACCCACCTGGGTGTCATCCACGCGCCGGTGTCGATGAACTTCACGATGACCGTCAAGGCGATCGGGGACGTCGCCGGCCGGCTCACCAAGCTGGCCCTCGACGGCGAACTGTTCGACATCGCCCTGCTGGAGCACACCGGGGACGACTGGGCGTTCTCGTCCTTCGTCCTGCGGGACTGCATGATCACCAGCGCCACGCCCACCACCGCCACCATCTCCGGCGCTCCCGCGGCGACCTTCAGTGGCTTCAGCCTGGCCGCCTCGGTCGACCCGAAGACCGGCGACCCGTCCGTGCTGCCCTGACCGGGCCGGACGACAACCCGCAAACGATCATTCGGAGGTAGGAGATGGCGACCGGTGCTGGCCGCGCCGCCCGGGTCACCCGTACCGGGCTGGCCCTGGTGCACGCGGGTGAGCTGGTGCTGCCGGCGGCCGGCAGCGAGGCGGAGGCCGCGCAGGTGGCCGAGGACGATCGCGCGGTCATCGCGTACCACTTCCCGGTGGAGATCGAGGTGGTCGCGGCCGGTGGCGCGGTCGACGCCGACGCGCTCGCCGACCTCGCGCTGGCCCGCCTCGCCGAGCACCTGGACGGGCAGGTCTGACGGTGGCCATCTCGGTGCACGTGCCGGTGCGGGTCCGGCTGGACGCCCGGTCGGTGACCGAACGTCCGGAGGCGGTGACCGAGGCGCTCGCCGCGGCCCTGGCCCGCGCGCTGGAGCACTCCCGCCGCGAGGTGGTCGCGCCCCGCGGCGGCTACCTGGAGGTACGCCCCGAAGCGCCGACCTTCCGCTGGACCGGCGCGGACGGTGAGCGGGTGTCCCCGGACGACAGGCGAGCCTTCGAGGCCCGGTTGCGCCGACGCATCGACGAGGTGATCGCCTCGGCACGGCTGGATCCGGGGTTGCCCGCCGGGGTGGCCGTGCCGCTGAGTCGGCCGGCGGTCGAGGTGTTCGACCCGCACCGGATGCGTCACCTCCTCGCGGTCTACCGGGTGCCGTCCTACGACGACGGTGGGGACGCCGCCGAGGTGCCGGTGGACGGCGACGAGCCGCCCCCGGTCACCTACCAGTGGTTGCTGCGGCCGGTCACCTATCTGGTCGGTCACTTCGCGGAGCTGGCCCGCGAGGCGGTACGCCAGCACGGTGGCCTGCCGTCGGGTACTCCGCAGGGGGTCATCGCCCGGGTCATCGACCCCACCGGGCGGCAGGTGTGGCTGGTCATGGTGACCACCACCCCGCTGTCGTACCTGACCTTCGACACGTTCGGCGAGACGGTGTTCCGGGCCACCCCGCAGCCGCACTTCGAGGTGGAGGCGCGGGTGCCCAGCCCGCAGCCCGGCACGGTGCGGCGTCGGCCGGTCACCGACCGGGCCGGGCTGGTGGCCATGGTGGACGAGGAACTCAGCGCCGACATCCGGCAGCGGCTGCGGACCGCCCAGCCGCGCGGTGAGACGACGACCGCGGACGAGTACCAGGCGCAGATCGAGCGGGCCGTCGACGCCGAGGTGACCCGCCGGGTCGACGGGATCCTGACCTCGGTGGGCGGTGCGTTGCCGACCAGCCTGGTGACGATCAGCATCGGCGGGGTCTCCCTGCTGCTGGTGGGCACCGAGGAGACCGACGCCACCCTGCACTGGACGGGTACGGCCAACCTCCTGCCGATCAGCGTCGAGCAGCGCCCGGCGACCCCACCGGACCCGAACGCCCCACGCGGCGGCAGCATCGGCGACGGGACGGGCAGTGGGGCCGGCGCGGGCAGCGGGTCGGCCGGTGGCACCGGAAGCGGACCGGGCGGCGGCGCGGGCACCGGGTCCGGCGGCGGCGCGGGCACCGGGTCCGGCGGTGGCACGGGCACCAGGTCCGGTCGTGGCACGGGCACCGGGTCCGCCGGTGGCGCGGGTGGGGACGGCAGCGGCGACGCCCGGCGGGGTGGGTTCGTCTTCGACCCGAGCAGCCCCAGCACCCCACCCGGCGTCGAGGGCCGACGGTTCCCGGCCGTCACCGGCGAACACTCCGAGCTGCGTGCCTGCGCCCCGTTCAACGGTGAACCGGAGTTGGCCGCGCTCGGGCCGGACGGCGACGAGCTGCGCCGGCTGATGGACGACATCGCGTTCCGGTTGCAGATGGGCGAGCCGTGCCGCTACCCGGCGAACTTCTGCCTCCAGGCCGCCGCTATGCTGCGCGGCCGGGCCGCGGCGATCAGCCTGCTGGTCGGCGGGGCCGAGCGGGAGGCGTTCACCAGGCCCGTGCCGCAGGGCGCCGGCGGGCTCGGCCCGCTGGACTTCCGGCCGGTCGCCTCACCCGCCGTGCAGTTCCTGCGCCACCTCGCCGGGGTGGTGCCGCGCCTGGACCACCTGGCCGAACTGGTCATGGACCGCTACCGCAAGCCCGAGCACTTCGCCCGCATCCAGGGTGGCTGGATCGACTCGTCCGCGTCCTGGAACCTGCACTTCCTGCAGGCGTTCAGCCCCGCCGTCAAGAGCGCCGTCGGGCAGTTGTTCATGGTCGGCAACCAGGCCATGCTCGTACAACTGCTGCTCACTTCGCGGACCGGCATCGACGCGCGGATCGCCAACTTCGACAGGTACGCGCCGATCTTCGAACGGTTGATCGTCTCCCAGCTCACCGACTACGCCGAGTTGCAGGGGCTGCGCGAGCGGCTGCGCCGACACGAGGCGGCCCGGTGGGTGTCCGCGCACACCGACGTCGGCGGCGGCACCCTCGCCACGGTCAGCGTGGCCAACCCGTCCACGGCGTGGTTCGGGGCCGCCCGCGCGATCTCCAGCGCGTTCCTCGCCACCGAGGCAGCGTTCAGCAGCCCCGGCGCGGCCGGCGAGATCGTCGAACGGGACGGAACCACCCGGATCCGCGACGCGCACGCGGTGCTCTGGACCCTCGCCGAGATCGAGCAGGCGCTTGTCATCCAGCGCGGCGAGGCCGAGGGCATCGACCCGCTGGTCAAGCAGATCACCGACGTGCCCGACGTGCTGGCCCGCTTCGCCGGTGACGCCTCGGCGATCCGCGACGAGCTGTGGCGGGTGTTGCAGGACATGCGGCGCAACAACACCGAGATGCTCGGTCGGGCCCGCACCGACGCCCGGTTCGCGTTCCGGTCCAGTCGGATCAGTGAGCACATCCCGTCGGCGACCATCCCCCGTGGACGCTTCGCCCTGCAGGGCATCCACCTGGTCACCCACCAGCAGATCGGGGAGTTCTTCGGCGGCAACCTCTACTACGCCACGGGCATCGACGAGCTGTTCGGCACCGAGCTGGGCCGGGAGGCGCTCAACGCGTTCGCCACGATGGTCGGGATCATCGCGCTGTCGCTGCTCTGCCCGCCGCTGGGCTTCGTGGTGGGGGTGGCCGTCGCCGCCGTCGACGTGGCACACGCCCACCAGCGCGAGCGCCTCTACGCCTCGATGCTCGACCCGGAACTGGTGCTCACCCGCACCGAGGTCGAGGTCGAGCTGTTCGCCGCGTACCTCGGGATGGCGTTGTCGCTGATCCCGGAGGCCGGCACCATCGGCGGCGCGGTCGTGCGCGGCGGCCGGGTCGCCGTGCGCTTCGGCGTCCGCGCCGGGCTGCGTGCCGCCCGGGGGTACGTGGTGCGTCGGGTCACCCGGCAGATCATCGAAGCCGCGTCCCGGGACCTGCTCCAGGGCTTCCTCACCGAGATCCTGCTCAACGAGGTGCTGGAACGGGTGGTGCAGAAGCTGATGGAGCCGGTGCTCGCCTACGTGGAGCGCGAGGCGATGCTCAACGGCGCGGTCGGCGGCCCGGAGGGCGCCCGGTTCATCCTCATGGTGCTGGACTCCCCGCCCGGTGGCGCCGCCGCCGGCCCGCGCGTCCCGGTGGTGCGGCCGTGACCGGGCCGCGCCGGTTCCGCGCCGGCCGGTTCCTCGACGCCGCCGCCGTACACGCCGCCGCCGACGCCAACCCCCGGCTGCGCCGCTTCATGCGGACCGTCGCCGCGCACAGCGAGGCCGGTGAGGTGCGCTCCCGGCGGCTGCTGGAACACCTCATCCGGCGCATCGTCGACGACGTCGGTGACCTGCACCTGGGCAACGCGCTCAACCGGCTGGAACGCATCGGTGTGCTGCGGGACAACATCGCCGCCATCCTCGACCACGTGTTGGCGGGCGGCACCCTGCCCGACGGTGTGCGGGTGGCCACCCTCGGCGAGTACTTCGACCAGCTCAACACGGAGATGCGCGAGCTGAGCCGGCCCCGCGACGGCATCGTCGGGGACGCCCCGCTGCGGCTGGCCGACGACTCCGCCGCGTACGCCGACTCGCTGTTGCGTGAGTTCGACGGCGGCGGCGCGGCCGGCCGGCACACCGAGCCCGCCGCGATCGTCGGGGACGCGTTCCGGGCCATGCCGGCGGACCGGCAGGCCGCGCTGCGCCGCGCCGCCGAGGTGGAACCGGCCGCGCTGTGGCGCGCGGTGGCCGCCGAGAGCGAGACCGGCAAGCGGGCCGCGGTCGCCGACCTGGAGACCCGCCTCGGCGGCCGGCTCACCCCCGACGAGCTGACCCGGCTGCGCGCCGCCGTCGACGACCTCGGCCGGGCCCGCTCGCGCGGCCTGCAGGTGAGCGAGGCCCGGCTCACCGAGGCGCTGGCCCGCATCGGTGACCCGGAGCTGCGGGCGGTGGTGGCCGGCGGCGACGTCTGGCTCACCCAGCAGCTCGCCCTGCACAACCCGGAGGCCCTGACCACCCTGTGGCGGCGCTTCCGGGACCGGGGCGGCCGTGCCGACGACGGCCCCGGCTTCCGCGCCTACCTGCGCCACGACATGGTCACCTACGGCCGGGGCGTGCTCGGCGAGTACAGCGCGGCGTTCTCGCTGAGCAGCATCGAGCTGTTCCTCAAGGGGCCGGACGCCAACGTCAAGGTCGCCGGCACCGACCTGGTCGGCATCGGCCACGACGGCTGGGTGTGGCTGATCGACGACAAGTCGCACCGCGCGCCGAGCGTCGGCGGGGTCAGCGCGCTCACCGACAACCTCGTCACCAACCTGCGCCGCGACGCCGCGGACTTCCGCGCGGCCATCGCCCGGCTGGGCCGCGACGATCCCGGTTTCACCGCCGATCCGCGGATCCTCGACGCGATCTCCCGGATGGAGGACGCCGCCGCCGAGATCGACCGGATCAACAGGCGCGGGTCCGCGTCCACCCGGCCGGCGCGGATCAGCGCGGCGTTGGCGGAACGCCGGTTGCGGCTGCGGGTCACCAGCGCCGCCGGTGAGGTCCGCGAGATCACCCAGGCGCTGCGCGACCTGGGCCTGGCCGTCGAACCCACCGGTCCGCCGGTGCCGCTGCCACCCACCGGAGGGCGCTGAGCATGGCCACCACCAGTTTCCTGCGGTACGGCACGGTGCCGTCCGCGATCATCAGCGACGGGATCCTGCCCATTCCGATCTGGGCCGTCACCGCCATCTCACTGGCCCAGACCTACCACCTGCCGCCGATCGGCTCCACCGCGCACAAGGCCATCGTGGCCACCCACGACGACACCATCACCCTGACCGGGGTGCTGGTCGGCCCGGAGCGCTACGCGTGGAAGTTCGCCCTGGAGACGATGGCCGAGGCCAGCAAACGCGGCACCGCGCTCGCCGCGTACTCCGGGGGGAAGTTCGGCGGGCTGATCCTGGTCACCTCGATGACCATCCGCACCGACATGCAGGTGCAGTCGCTGACGTTCAACGCCTCCGCCGCCCGCCGCGACGTCCTGGACACCACGATCACCCTCGTCCACGTGCCCCGTCCCAGCCTGCTCGGCAAGCTGCTCGACGTGGCCAGCATCGGAGTCGGCGCGCTCGCCGACGGGTTGGGCAACTGATGCCACAATTTCCGATCGACCGCTACCTGCTGCCGGAGAAACCCGTCGAGGTGCCCGACGGGTTCACCGAGGTACGGCAGAGCCTCACCGCCGGCCTGCCGCACCGCGTCGAGTTGGGCGCCGGTGTGCACGCGGTGCTGATCCTGCCCACCGGGCTGGCCCGGCAGTGGCTGCACACCGACCCCCTCGCCGTGGTCAGCACCTCCGCCGACGACCTGGCCTCCCGACCCGCGCCCCCGGCCGCGCCCCCGCCCCCGGCGCTCGTCGGCCGGGTGCCGCTGCGCCTGGTGGTCCGTCAGGGCACCCGGATCCTCGGCTCGGTGCCGCTCGCCGCCGGGCTGCGCCGGGTCTGCCCCGACGCCGGCCCGGCGGTCGCCACCGGAGCCGCCCCGATCGCCGTCGAGGTGGTGGTGCTCGGCTGGCTGCTGCACGCCGGGACGGTACGCGGCTCCGGCGACTACGGCTCGTCCATCGCGCTGGCCTGGCGACGCGCCGACCACGCGGTGGACCAATTCGGGCCGCCGCCGATAAACGAGTTCGTCTGGCGTCGCCGCCCACCCGCGCAGCGCGTCGAGTCCGAGTTGGGCCCCGGCCGGCTGCGCTACCGCTACCTGCTCGACAAGAAGCTGCGGAGGGTGCTCCGATGACGCTCACGCCGTTCCAGACCGGTCAGGTCCGCCAGGGCGCGGTCGGCAACGACGCCGGTTGGACCCTGACCTTCCACCGGGAGACCCCGACCGGGCTGAGCCCCGACGCGGCGCTCAGCCTCTCCAGCGCCGACTACTACGCGGCCATCGACGCGGCGCTGCCCGACGGGCTGGGCCCCGGCGCGTACACGGTCACCGTGCAGGGGCTGATCGACGAGCACTTCGCCGCGCTGCGCACCACCGAGGGACAACCGCCGCTGGTGGCGAAACTGCACCTGTACTGGCGGGATGCCAACACCTCCGTCGGCGCGTTCTTCACAAACCTGGTCGGCGTCAACGCCGGCCCGACCCCGGCCGAACTGACCCAGGCGCTCGTCGCCGTGCTGCGGGTGACGAAGGTACGGCGGCTCACCGGCGAGCGGACGTACGACACCGAGCTGACCCTCGTCGAGCAGGCGTACGCCCGGCTCGGTCAGCGGGTCGCCGAACGGTTCGAGGCGGCCTCCTTCAGCGCGGCGATCCGGGCCGTCGCGCAGCGGACCAGAGTGGACATCGCCACCTGGGGCGCCAACCCGGACGGCACGATGACCCGGGGCACCACCGAGGCGGCCGGTGACGAACGGGTCGCCTTCGGCGCCGGGCTGCTCTACCGCGCTGCGGTGGAACGGATCGGCGGCGCGTTGCAGCAGTCGCTCAACGCGTACGGGCGGGGAATGCTGCTGATCCGAGACGGCACCGTGCACGTCGGCAAGCGGCCGATCCCCTATCCGGAGGGGGAGCCGAAGCCGCTGACCCTCGCCACCGGCCTGCTGGAGTGCACCGAGAACGGCACCCAGGACACCGACCCGTACGCGGCCACCGAGGCCGGCGGCCCCGCCGCGCCGCGCCGTCGGGCGTGGACCCTGACGCTCAAGGGCCGGCCCGACCTGAAGCCCGGTGACCTGGTGTGCTTCGACCCGCCGGCGGCAGACGAGGCCACCACGCTGGGCAGCGTCGGCGCGGCGCTGCTCGGCTCGTTCGCCGCACCGTTCGCCCCGTCGACAGGGGAGTTGGGGGCGGGGGCGAAACTGCTCTACCTCAGCGCCGCGCGGCACACCCTCTCGCGTACCGCCGGATTCGTCACGGTGGTGCAGGGCGTCGAGGTCACCTCGGGCGCCCAGGCCTGGGACAGTTGGAGCGACGCCTCCGGCGTGGGCACCGCCGAGCCGGCCGGTCCGGCGTCCTCTCCCGGCGTGGCCGCGGCGGAGGCGGTGCGCCGGGCGGCCCGCGCCGCCCGGGGCGAGACCCGCGGCCTGGAGATCGGCGAGGTACGCGCGGCGGCCACGAACGCCAGCGGCGCGGTCGAGCCACCGGCGCAGACCGAGACGGTGTGGGAGGGGTTGGCCCGCTCGGACGGCCGACCCAACGCCGCCCGCCGCCTGCCGGTACGCCGGGAGCAGCCCGCGCCGCTGCCCGGGGTGACCTACCTGACCCCGTTCGCCTGGGGTGGCTGCGGGCTGATCCTGCCCCGCTACCCGGGCACCCGGGTGGCGCTCGCCTACCGCAACGGCTCACCCGACGATCCGGTGGAGGTGGGCGCTCTCTGGCCCACCGGGCACGCCCCGGTGTCCCAGCCGGGGGACTGGTGGCTGTCCCTGCCGGTGGGAGTGGCCACCAACAGCCGCTCGTCGATCGGCGACACGGTGGTGCCCGCCGACCACGACGGCAAGGTGGCGCACGACCTCACCGACGGCGACGGCAACCGGGTCATCGAGCTGGGTGAGCTGACCGTGCGGGTGGGCCGGGCCCAACTCCAGGGGCGGGGCCAGCGCCCGGCCCGCGCCGACGAGGCCGACAGCATCACCATCGAGCACGCCGCCGGCGGGTCGTCGATCGTGCTGAAGCAGGACGGCTCGATCACCATCACCGGCACCCGGATCGACCTGGACGCGGGCAACGGCGCGGTGAACATCAGCGGCGGCACCGTCACCATCGCCGCCGACGACGTCGACGTGCAGGTCGACAACGCGATGAACGTCCACTGAGGAGAACGCTATGGCCTTCGTGCTCACCACGTCGAGCGACGTGCACTGCCCCAGCCAAGGCAAGGTCACCCCGGCCGGGCAGAGCAAGCTGACGGTCGACCATGTCGCGGTGACCCGCCCGGACGGGATCAGCGGCAAATCGGTGGCCGGGTGCACCATCACCACAAGCAACTCCACAAAGCAGTGCGGCACGGTGACCACGGCGTCCGGCGCCGCCAGCAAGCTCAAGGTCGGCGGGGCCGGGGTGGCCCTGGACTCACTCAGCGGCGCCACCGACGGCAGCACGCCCGGCCTGTCCGCGAGTGCCGGGCAGAGCAAGCTGAAGGCGGTCTGAGGTGGACCGGACCGAGCGGGAACGCCAGGCCGCCCAGCGTCGCTACCTCGGCTGGGGCCTCGCCTTCGAACCCACGATGCCCGGCGTGGACCTGGCCCGCGACATCGTCTTCGACGACGGCCCGAACGGCCGGGTGCTGGCCCTCGTCGCCGGCACCGACAACGTGGCGCAGAGCCTCGCGGTGGCGCTGATGACGTTGCGCGGCTCGAACGTCTTCGACGCCACCTTCGGCTTCGACGGGCTCAACGCCCTCGCCGAGCAGATCGAGCCGAACCTGATCCGTGAGCAGGTACGCATCGGCATCATCACGCTGCTCGACCGCGACCCCCGGGTCCGGAAGATCGTCGACGTCAACCTCGACGACGGCCGGCTCGGCGCGGGCCGTGCCGACGACGCGGCGGCAGCCGCGCTGCGGTCCTCCCGCACCCTCCAGGTGCAGGTCCAGTTCGAAACCATCACCGACGACCGGCTCTCGGTGCATCTCGGGGAGCTGCCACATGTCTGATCCCACAGTCCCGGCCGAGCTGGCCGACGTCCTGGCCGTCGACGCCGCCGCGCTGCGGGCCACCGGCTCGACCGGCTTCGGCGTCGTCGAGAGCGGCTTCGTGCCGAAGTCCTTCGCCCGACTGCTCGCCGAGAAACTGGCCACCGCCCGGCTGCTCTTCGGCGACGACATCGACCTGACCAGCGGCGCCGTGCTGCGCAAGGTCCTCGAACTGGCCGCGCTGGAGGACGCCCGACTGTGGGCGGCGCTCGGCGCCGTCTACGACAACTCCTACGTGGTGTCGGCCACCGCCGACGCGTTGACCCGCCTGGGCGAGGAACTGGGCATCGGGCGGCCGTACCTGCCGGCGCGGGGGACGGTGAAGCTGAAGCTGAAGGCCGCGCTGCCCACCGGCCGTACCCAGCTCACGCTGCCCCGGGGCGCGCGTTTGTCCACACCCGGCGGGCACCACGTGGCCCTGGACGAGACGGTGGTGCTCTCCGCGGCCGTGGGCGAACGGACGCCGGCCGTCGCCGCGTTCTACCCCGGCCCGGCGCACAACCTCGACCCCGCCCAACCCAGCCAGAAGATCGACCGCTGGAACCGGGCCGACACCCTGCTCGCCGACCTGGACGACGCCGAGCAGGCCGCCGGCGCCGAACTCGTGGAGATCACCCACACCGTCGCGCTGACCGGTGGTGAACAGCAGGTCCCCGACGCCCGCTACCGGCAACTGCTGCTGGCCGCGCCCCGCTCCATCTGGACCGCCGAGGCGATCGGCCTGGCCGTGGCGACAGTGCCCGGCGTACGCCAGGTGCAGGTCTTCGACGGCCGGGGCGGGTTGGACCTCAACCAGTCCATCTTCGGCAACTTCAATTTCATCGAGCGGGTCTTCAGCACCGAACGCGACCTGGGCAACCCGTACTACGTCACGGTGCTCGTCGCGCCGACCGCCGCGGCCATCTGGGACGGGCCGGACGGGCTGCACGCCGCCGTCGAGTCGGTCATCGAGGATCTGCGCCCGGTGGGCATCTTCGCCTCGGTGGACCGGGCCGACGAGGTGGGCATCGGCGTCGAGGCCGACCTGGTGATCCGGGGCCTGCCCCTGCCCACCGGCTCGAAGGAGACGGTGAACGCGTCCACCGCCGCCACCGAGCTGCGCGCCCGCCTGCACGCCCGACTGCGCCGCTACGTCGACGAGCTGCCCTTCGGTGAGCCGGTCCGGGCCGCCGAGGTGATCTGGACGCTGATGAACGAGCCGGGCGTCGCCGACGTACGCGGGCTGCGGCTCGTGCGCTTCCCGGCCGACTCGGCGGTGGTGGTGACCGGCAGCGCGCCCACCGGCGACGGGGTGCAGCGCCTGCCGGTCGGCGACAACGCGGTGCTCGCCGCGAACCAGGTGCCCGTCTACGTCGACCGGGACGACCCCCGGCCGTTCCGGATCGTCTGAGCGGGGGACCGATGACCGACATCCGGGTGCCGGTGGACGGCGCCGACCCGTCCGTCGAACGCAACCTCGTCGACCAGTTGGAGGGCCCGTATCCGGGAGCCGTCCGGCGGGTGGTGGTGCCGCTGGCCAGCACCGGTACGGCCGTGGTGGACTGGACCAGCCGGCATCCGCTGCTCACCGTCGTGCTGCGCCGGGACCTCATCGAGGAGACCGTGCGGGTCACCGTCACGGTGGACCCGGGCGGCGCCGACGAGCGGGTGCTGCCGCCGGTGGTCTTCGCGCCCTGGTCGGCCGCCGGCGCGTCGGTGCCCGCGTACTCCCCGGACACCGCCGACGAACCGCTTGTCGCGTCGTTCCCGGTCGCCGTGACCGTCGAGCGGGCCGTCGACGGAGGCACCGCCACGGCGGTCACCGGTGCGGCCCTTCCGGGGCTGGTCGAGCTGGCGGTGCTGGAGGGCAACCTGGGTCGGCTGCTCTACCTGGTGTCGTACGAGAAGCACCGGCTGCGGCGCGCCGCCCGGGAGGTGCACGCGTACCGGACCCTGGCGCACGCCCGGCGCGACGCGCTGGACCGGATCGGCGCGGACGTCGGGGTGGCCCGCTTCGTCGACGAGTTGGTGCACGAGCCGGCCAGCGGCGAGGTGTACGCCCGCCGGCTGGCCCCGCCGGCCCGCGAGCCGGACACCGCGTACGCCCACCGGCTCGGGCTCTACCGACGGTTCCTGCTGCCCACCCCGGGTGCGGTGCGCCGGCTGCTCAACGGGCCCGGCGCGGACGCCGACCCGAACGCCGGGCTCTTCGCCGACCTGCCCGGCGGCGCACGGTTCACCGTCCGCGAGGAGGACGACAGGTTCGCGGTGGCGATCCGGCTGGTGGCCGCCGGGGATCCGCAGCACCGCACGAACTTCCTCGCCCAACTGCGCCGGGACCGCCTGGTGCTGCCGGCGAACACCCCGCCGAACAACACGGCGCACGCCGGCCGGGCACTGCCGGGCAGTCGGCTGGCCGAGGTCACCGCGCTGCGGGCCAGCCTGCGCCAGTCGTACGCCTTCGACAGCGCGCACGGCGTCGCGCCGCCGCTGGCCGCCGCCCTGGACCGCGCGGGGCGGGTCTGCCGGGCGCTCGGCTCGGCGATCGTGTGGCAGGTGACCCGGGCGCAGGACGACGCGGGTGGCAGCCGCTACGAGCTGGGCCTCGGGGTGGACGTGAGCTGGCCGACCCCCGGGCAGGCCAATGACCTGCGCAACCGGGTGCTGGACACCGGGCGGGCGGTCACCGCCGACCGGACCGCCGAGGCGCTGATCGCCGCCGCCCGCGCGCGCGGTGTGCCCACCGTGGCGGCCGACGGCGAGCTGGCGTGGCTGTGGCAGGTCTGCGGGTTGCCCACCACGCACCGGATCAGCACGACCAGGATCTACCTGTCCCACCTGCCCACCCGGGGGTTGGCGGTGACCGCGCCGCTGAGCGCCCCGGTCGGTGCCGACGCGACGGTCGAAGCGCGGTTCCACGCGCCGGGCGACCCGGGCGGCAACGCGCTGCTGCTGGCCGGGTTGGTCGCCGCCGCGTCCGCGTGGACGGGTGCCGGGGAGCCGGCGTGGACACCGCTGACCGACGCGGCGGCCCGGACCCGGTGGGCGGCGGTGCCGACCCGGCCGGCGGGGCAGCCGGTGGACCAGGTGCTGGCCGCGGCCGGCCTGCCCGCGGTGCGGGACCCGGCGCCGGTGGTGGCCGCGCTGAACCAGTTGCCGGACGAGCTGGTGGAGACCATCGAACTGCCGGCGGCGTTGGCCACCGCGCTGATCGCCGGCCAGCCGGCGGCCGGTGACCGGCTGGCCCGGCTGGCCGGGTTGCTGCGCGACCAG
Organism: Micromonospora sp. NPDC005203; assembly: GCF_042872705.1. Classification (NCBI taxonomy): domain Bacteria; kingdom Bacillati; phylum Actinomycetota; class Actinomycetes; order Micromonosporales; family Micromonosporaceae; genus Micromonospora; species Micromonospora sp. NPDC005203. The sequence goes on from NZ_JBIAKV010000006.1 coordinate 176,964, forward strand.
CACCTCGCCGCCGCGCTGCCGCTTGTCGAGACGGGCAACCGGGTGTTGCTGGTGTGCAGCGTGATCGGCCTGCCGCAGGCCGGGCTGAACCTGGCCGAGCGCCGGGCCACCGGGTTCCGCTGGTACACGGTGGGGCTCGGTGGCGGCACCGCGGAGATCAAGGCGGTCGGCGCGCGGACCGCGCTGCGGCCCACCCACGCCGGTCTGGTCGCCGTGGTGGCGCTCTCCTACGTGCGTACCGGCCGGACCGACCCGTACGAGTTCCGGGTGGAGCTGCCCGACGGGGTGACGGTGACCCTGGAGCAGTACGAGCGGCTGATGAACGCGCTAATGAGGGTCTGCCCGCTCGGCGTGGAGATCAACACGTTCGGTATCCGCCGCGACCACGTCGACCTCGACGCCGACGGCACCGCCGAGCCGCTGCGACCGGCGGTGGCCCGGACCTTCCGCACCTTCCAGCAGCGCCGGCACCGCGGCGTGTACGACCAGCTCTGAGAGGGACACCACAATGGCGAGCGAGATCAATTACGACGGGGTGACAGTCACCGAGCTGTACGAGGCATTCACCCAGCACGGCATCCCGGCCTCGGACGCCAGTGTGCTTGTCTCGTCCTGGATCTACGAGAACGTGGGCACCGCGAAGCGGGTGTTCAGCTACGCCGAGTCGTTTCCCGCCGTGGAGCCGGGCTGCGCGCCGCCACCGTTCGCCCGGACCTTCGCGCACACCGACTGGGTCGACGGCGAGGACGTGGTGCAGGCCGGGCAGACCCCGGGGGAGCAGGGCTTCAACGAGCGGTTCCACCGCATCGAACACGACCTGGACCACCTCGGCACCGACGTGGCCAAGGCGTTCGCCTGCGTGGCGGCGATGCGGGTGAGTCTGCGGCGGCTGCTCGACGAGATCCGCGCGGAGATCAACCGGCTGCACTCGACGGTGCACGAGAACAAGGTCAGCCCCGGCCCGTACCAGCTCGAGAACATCCCCAACTACATCGGCACGCTGGACTTCGGCAGGTACATGGGCACCACGATGTTCATGGACAAGAAGGTCAGCATCTGGCAGACCAAGGCCGGCACCATCGTGCTGCCCGCCGTGGAGACCCTCGGCGTGGACGTGGTCGTCGGCCCGAAGGTCCGGGGGGCCGCCTACCTGGAACGCCACGCTGCCGAGAACGGCGACATCCGGCAGCGCTTCCCGCGCGAGGTGAAGCTGACCGAGTTCATCCGTTTCTTCGGGGAGGACGAACTGGCCGACGGCCGGACGGTCCGCGACGTGCTCAAGGTGCTGCCGGCGGACAGCGCCTATCCGAGCCTGGACGCGATGTTCGGCGAGGTGAGCGAGCGGGAGGCGGCGATCGTCCGGACCACCGTCGGCGCCCAGTCGGCGGTCGCCGCGGCGCTGGGCATCGAGGCCGAGCTGGAGAACGTCGCCGACGCCGACATCGCCATGCTCGCCGGTGTGCCGACCAAGGCCCGGGCGGCGCTGACCCGCGCCGGGATCAGCACTCTCGGCAAGTTGGCCGACACGAAGCCCGAGCAGGTGCTCGCCATCATGAAGGAGGCCGGGGTCCGCGCCGAGGTCGGCGACGCCGCCGAGTGGGCCGGGTACGCCCGGACGCTGAACAAGCTGCGCTGAACGGTCTAGGCCGAGTCCGGCGAACGGTTGATCTCCACCGTTCGCCGGGTCGGTGTGACGACACTGCGCTGGCGCGCCGACAGTCCACACCCGAGCGTGGAAGCCGCCACGGGGATCGGGTGTGAAGGGCGCGGGCATGGTTGTTCACGAGGTGACGCACGACCTGCACTCCGCGGTGTCCGAGGCCGCGGCGGGGCAGCCGTCCCGGTACGCGTTGCGGCTGCTCGGCGGGTTCGGGCTGGAACGCGACGGGCGGGTGGTGGCGGTGCCGCAGGGCACCCGCCGGCTGCTGGCCTTTCTCGGCGTACGCCAGCGCTGTGCCCGCTCGGAGGCCGCCGGGACGCTCTGGCCCGGCTCCCACGAGGACCGGGCGAGGGCCAACCTGCGCACGATGCTGTGGCGGCTGCACCGGGTGACGCCGGAGCCCCTCGTCGAGGAGGACGACCGGCTGGCCCTGGCCGCCGTGGTGACAAGTGACGTGGCCGCCCTGAGCGCGGCGGCGGCCGTCCTGCTGGCCGACGGTTCGCCGGTGGGCGCCGTGCCTATGTTGTCGACAGGTGAGCTGCTGCCCGGCTGGTACGACGACTGGGTCCTGGCCGAGCGGGAACGGCTGCGCCAGACCCGGCTGTACGCGCTGGAGGCCCTCGCCGAGCGGCTCACCACCCAGGGCCGGTACGGCGAGGCGGTGCAGGTGGCGTTGACCGCCGTGCACCTGGAGCCGCTGCGGGAGAGCGCCACCCGCGCGTTGATCGCGGTGCACCTGGCCGAGCGCAACATCAACGAGGCGGTGCGGCGTTTCGAGCTGTTCCGCGCCGACCTGGGCCGGGAGTTGGGCGTCGCACCGACGCCCTGGCTGGAGCGCCTGGTGCAGGCCGGCAGGTCCGGGGCCGTAGTCCCGTATCCCTGAGCGGCGGCACCGCTCATCCCGACGTGATGCCCCGCCACGTCCCGCCGGCCCTCGCCTTGCCTGCGCGGCCCTCGCCTTGCCTGCGCGGCGCGACCCGTCCTGCCCGACTCTGCCCGCGACGGCCAAGGGTCCCCGCAAGGGGTGGGGTGGGGTGGGCGCGGTTGGAGGTGGCCGGCGGCGCGGGTCGGGTCGGGTCACCCGCGCCGCCAGCCGTCCGGGGTCAGTGGGTCGCCGGCGGGATGCTCTGCTCGTACTGGAAGACGTTGTGCGGGTCGTACTTCGCCTTGATCTTGCGCAGCCGCGGGAAGTTGCGACCCCAGTAGGCCTCCTCCCACTCCGCCATGCCGATGTTCGGCACGTTGACGTAGGCGCCGTCCACGTAGGGCCGCAACGCCAGGCTGAACTCGGCGATCCAGGCCTGGGCGATCGGGGTGACGGCGTCGTCGCTGTCCGGCTCGCCGCGAGTGCCCCAGCCCGCGCCGGGCTCGGAGTAGAAGAGCGCGTCGCGGTGCGGGAACGCCGCGCCGCCGAAGGGCTCCTGTCGTTGGGCTCCCCGGCCGAAGGCCTGGGCGAAGAAGTTGCTGTCCGGCGACGGGGCCTTCGCCATGAACCGGCGGACGATGCTGATCGCCTCTGCCGGGAAGGGCTGCCTGGTGAACTGCGAGTAGAACTTCCACTTCGCCGGATCTTCGTCGGTCGGGATCTGGAACCCGGCGTACGTCTCGGCCCAGCCGCCGATCCGCACGACGACCTCGGGGTTGCCGATCGAGAGGAGCGGCTCGAGCAGTCTTCTCGCCTCGGCCTCCGACCCCTCGGCGAGCACCGCGAACAGCAGGATCCCGTCCGGGTGGACCTCGACCTGGGTGCCGAGACGAGGGTCGGCGAACGGTCCGGTGTGCTGCCAGGTGTCGAAGACGTCGTGCAGGTTGTCGAGGCCCGGCCAGGTCACCTGCAGGTAGGCGACGCGCTCCAGCGGAGCAACCTGGTAGGTCAGGGACGTGACGATCCCGAAGTTCCCGTTCCCGGCGCCGCGCAGCGCCCAGAGCAGGTCCGCGTGGTTCCACGGGTCCACCTCGAGCACCTTGGCGCCGTCGGCCCCCGCCGCGACGACGATCTCCACGCCGATCAGGTTGTCGCAGGCCATACCGAGGTAGCGGGTGAGGAAACCGAGACCGCCCCCGAGGGTCGCACCGGACAGGCCGACGGTCCCCTCGCCGCCGGTCGTCGCCGCGAGGTCGTACTCCCCGAGTGCGGCGACCGCCTCGGACTGGGTGAGCCCCGCGCCGAGCTTCGCCGTGCGGCTGGCGGTGTTGATGTCGACGTCCTTCAGCTCACTGACGTCGATCACGATGCCGTTGTCGACGTTCGACCAGCCTTCCAGGCTGTGCCGGCCGCTGCGCACCCGCAGCGCGACGTCGTGCTGCCGGGCCCAGGTGAGGGCGTTGACGACGTCCTGGGTCTCCTGGGCGAAGACGATCACCAGCGGGTAGCGCACGAACAACTCGTCCCAACCGAGGCTCGCCTGCGCGTAGTTGGGGCTCTGGGGACGGACGATCCGGCCGGTCAACGTGGCGGTCGGCGACCTCTCACCACCCAGGGTCGGGCCGTCCGCTGCCAACGCCGAACTGCCGGCGATCATGCCCGGGAGGGCGACCGCTCCGGCGCCGACGGCCGTCGCCTTGAGCAGGTCGCGGCGAGTCAGGTCGTGCATGGTCCGAGTCCTCTCGATCGGGGTCGCGCCAGAACTTCGATCGAGAGGACTGCCGCCTCCCAGCTGACGCAAAACCACCGTAATGCCGCAGGCGGCGCTAAAGATCCGAGAAGTTGTCACAGAACCCGGTCGGGTGAGGAAGCGGCAGCTCAGTTGGGGTGCGCGGGCTGGTCCAGGATGGCGCTGAACCGCTCCTCGGCGAGGTCGAGCTGGCCGAAGATGTGCCTCTTCACCACCTCCGACAACGGTGTGTCCGGCCGGCCGATCAGGTCCCGGAAGAGTGGCACCAGCGGCCGGTACTTCCGGGCCGACGACACGACCTTCGGCCCGACCGTGTGGATCACCCCGACGCCGTTGTCGGTGAAGTCCGACACCTTGATCACCCGGGCCCAGGGCTCACGGTCCAGGCTGACCGCCAGGTGCTCCCGGTACTGCGTGTTGCGGTCCCGCTCGGGGTCGTACACCGGGTTGGTGACGGCGGCGACGAGCGTCGCGACGCGCGTCCCGAACCGCGCGGCGAGCGCGGCCAGCGCGGCTGCGGTCGGGTCGGCGCCCGCGTCGCCGTCGGCCAGCTCGACCGGATGGTCCTCGACCGCGTCGTGCAGCAGACCGGCGACGATCACGTCCACGTCGCGCACCTGGTAGTGGTGCATCAACCGGATCGCCACCCGCAGCAGGTGGTTGAGGTACGGCTCCCGGACGCGCCGGTCGTCGCGGTGCAACTCGGCGGCGAGGTCGAGCGCGGCGGTCAACCGCTCGCGGGCGGCGTCGTCGAACTGCTGGACCTCCAACCGGAAGCGCTCCAGCAGGCCCGGTTCGCCGTGGATCTCGGTGATCGCGTGCATCGGCATGCTGCCCAGGTGCGGCGGGAAGTCCATGCGTCACTTATAGCCGATCTTCCCCACGTCGATGAGCCCGTACGTCGCCGACCCGACCCGACATCCCGCGACAGTGCGACGGCCGGCCGGGGGCGTCTGCCCGTCCGGCGTCGCTGTCGCCGGGCCGCTCGCCGACCGACCACCTCACCGGGCGCCGGCCAGGGTCGCCTCGACGCCGTGGCGTCCCAGCGCGGTCAGCCAGGCGATCACCTCGGCGCGGACCTCGTCGTCATCGGCCACCTCCGCCGGGAAGATCTCGCGGAGCGCGAAGACGGCGTCCACCGCGCCGGCCGGGGTGTGCGCGCCGGCGTCCAGGGCGGCCCGGATCGGCCCGGCGAGCGGGTCCTGCAACGGCAACGGTCGGCCGTCGTCGGCGTACCCCAGCGCGAAGCGCAACCAGGACGCCACGACCAGCGCGCCCCAGCGCGCGGACCGGCCGGCCGTGCGCAGGTCGGCGATGGTGTGCAGGACGCGTTGCGGCAGCTTCTGCGAGCCGTCCAACGCGACCTGGAGGGTGCGGTGGTGGATCGCCGGGTTGCCGAACCGGGCGAGGACCTGCTCGCCGTAGTCGACCACCCGGACGCCGTCCGGCGGGGTGAGGCTGGCCGCGACGTCCTCGGCGATCAGCCGGCGCAGCGCGTCGGCCAGGTGTGGGATCTCCAGCGCGTCGGCGATCGTCTCCCGCCCGGCCAGCGCACCCAGGTACGCGATGGCCGAGTGCACGCCGTTGAGGGTGCGCAGCTTCAGCCGCTCCCACGAGCCGGCGTCGTCGGTGAGGACCGCGCCCGCGTGCTCCCAGCCCGGCCGACCGCCGGGGAAGTCGTCCTCGATCACCCACTGCGCGTACGGCTCGGCGGCGACCGCGGCCAGGTCGGTCACGCCGAGCGCCCGGCGGGCCGCCTCGATCGTCTCCGGCGTGCTGGCCGGCACGATCCGGTCCACCATGGTGCCCGGGCAGGTGACGTTGCCGGCCACCCACTCGGCCAGCCCGGCGGGCACCCCGGCGGCACGGCCGACCGTCTGGTCGAGCATGCCGCGCAGGCGTCGGCCGTTGGCCGGCAGGTTGTCGCAGCTCACCAGGGCCACCGGTCCGGCGTCCGCGGCGGCCCGCGCGGCCAGCCCGCGCAGCAGCAACCCCGGCACGGTGGTCGGTGGACGGCCGCCGGCCAGGTCGGCGGCGAGCGCCGCGTCCGGGGACAGCTGGCCGGTCACCGGGTCGAGCTGGTACGCCTTCTCGGTGACGGTCAGCGTCACCACCCGCACCGCCGGGTCGGCGAGCAGCGCGACCACCGCCTGCGGGTCGCGGGGAGCGTGGAGTACGCCGCTGAGGGCGCCCACCACCCGGGTGCCGCTGCCGGCGGCGGAGAGGGTGCTGACACTGAACAGATTGTCCTGCGCGGCGAGCGCCTCGACCACGGCGGTGCTGCGCGGAGCGACGGCCACGATGCCCCAGTCGCCGCCAGCCGCGCCGACCGCCGCCTCGGTGAAGACGGCCTGGTGCGCCCGGTGGAACGCGCCCAAACCCAGGTGTACGACGCCGGTCGGGACCGTGCCCGGCCGGATGAGGGGACGGGCCTCGGCGGGCAGTCGGCGCAGCACGCCCAGGCCGAGTCGGGCGCCGACGGTCACCGCCATGCCGGGCCGTCCGGGAAGCGGAACTCGGCGATCGACGCCGGCTTCATGGTGGCGCTGTAACCGGGCCGCTCGGGCAGCAGATAGCGGCCACCGCGGGTGCGGACCGGGTCGACGAAATGCTCGTGCAGGTGGTCGACGTACTCGATCATCCGCCCCTCCAGGCCGGTGCCCACCCGCAGGTAGTCGAAGATCGCCAGGTGTTGGACGTACTCGCAGAGGCCGACGCCACCGGCGTGCGGGCAGACCGGCACTCCGAACTTCGCCGCCAGCAGCAACTCGGCGAGGACCTCGTTGACGCCGCCGACCCGGCAGGCGTCGACCTGCATCACGCCGATCGCCTCGGCCTGGAGCAACTGCTTGAAGATCACCCGGTTGGCGGCCACCTCGCCGGTGGCGACCCGACACCGGCCACCGGTCAGCTCGGTGACCGCGCGGGCGATCCGGGCGTGACCGAGAATGTCGTCGGCGTGGGTCGGCTCTTCGATCCAGTACGGATCCACCTCCGCGAGGGTGGTCATCGCGGTGATCGCCTCGTCGACGTCCCAGACCTGGTTGGCGTCCATCATCAGCAGCGCGTCCGGGCCGATCTCCTCCCGGATGATCCGGGCCCGCCGCAGGTCGTCGGTGAGCGGGCCGCCGACCTTCATCTTCATCGCCCGCCAGCCGTCGGCGTACGCCTGCCGGGTCAGCGCCCGCACCTTGTCGTCCGGGTAGCCGAGCCAGCCGACCGAGGTGGTGTACGAAGCGAAGCCACTCTGCTTGAGTTCCGCGAGCCGGCCGTCCCCTCCGAGAGATCCCCTGTCCAGGATGGTGGCCGCCTCGTCCGGGGTGAGCGCGTCGGTGATGTGCCGGAAGTCGACGCTGGCCACGAGGTCGTCGGTGGGCAACTCGGCGAGGAACCGCCACATCGGCTTGCCGGCCAGGGTGGCCCGCAGGTCCCACACCGCGTTGACAAGCGCGCCGGTCGCCATGTGGATGACGCCCTTCTCCGGACCGAGCCACCGCAGCTGCACGTCGGCGCTGAGCGAGCGCCAGAACGCGACAGGCTCGGCCGTGATCTCCTCGATGGTGCGGCCCTGGACGTGGTGGGCGAGCGCGCGGACCGCCGCGCAGGTGATCTCGTTGCCCCGGCCGTTGGTGAAGGTGAACCCCGCGCCGGTCGGGCCGGCGTCGGTGCCCAGCTCCACGTACGTCGCGGAGTAGTCGCCCCGGTTGACCGCGTCGGAGCCGTCGCCCCGCGCCGCGGTCGGGAACCGCACGTCGTGCACCTCGACGGAGGTGATGGTGATGCTCACTGAGCCTGCCTCTCGTTCGCGACTGCGGGGCTGCGCTGCGCCGCACTGCTCGCGCTCACCGGTGGTTGTCGCCGCCGAAGTTGAAGACCCGCTTGGGCAGCCGGTACGCCAGGTCCACGATGGTCTCGGCGGCCTCGTCCATCGGCAGCCGGTGCTCGGCGACCAGCCGGGCCAGGAAGCCGGCGTCGACCCGACGGGCCACGTCGTGGCGTACCGGGATGGAGCAGAACGCGCGGGTGTCGTCGACGAACCCGGTGGTGTTGTAGAAGCCGGCGGTCTCGGTGACCGTCTCCCGGAATCGGCGCAGCACCTCGGGGGAGTCCAGGAACCACCAGGGCGCGCCGAGCAGCAGCGCGGCGTACCCGCCCGCGAGGGGCGCCAGTTCGCGGGTGAAGGTGTCCTCGTCGAGGGTGTAGAGCACCAGCCGCAGCCGCGGGTCGTTGCCGTGGCGCTCCAGCAGCGGGGCGAGCGCGTGCACGTACTCGGTGGCCTGCGGGATGTCGCCGCCCACGTCGCGGCCGTGCCGGGCGTGCAGCCACCTGTTGTGGTTGCGCACCGCGCCGGGATGCAGCTGCATGACCAGGCCGTCGTCGAGCGACATCCGGGCGAACTCCATCAGCATGTGCGCCCGGAACGCCTCCGCGTCGGCGGCGTTCGCCTCGCCGCGTCGGCCCCGGTCGTAGAGCCGCTCGGCCTCGGCCGGCGTCAGGTACAGGGTGCGTGCGGTGGGGTGGCCGTGGTCGGTGGAGGTCGCGCCGGCGGCGATGAACGCGGCCCGTCGGGTCCGCAGGGCGGCCAGGTAGCCGGCGTAGGTGCCGGTGTCCTCGCCGGCCCGCTCGCCGAGCCGGTCCACGTTCGTCGACCAGCCGTCGTACTCCATGTCCACCACGTCGTCCGGGCGGAAGGTGGTGACCACCCGGCCGCCCGGCCCGCCCCAGCCGTGGGCGGCGAGGGTGGCGTGCTGGCTCAGGTCGTCAAGTGGCGACTCGGTGGTGGCGAGGACCTCGATGCCGAACCGCTCGAACAGTGCCCGGGGCCGGAAGTCCGGCTCGGCGAGCCGGGCGGCGATCTCGTCGTAGATCTCGTCGGCGGTGGCCGGGCCGAACGCGGTGTGCACCCCGAACACGGTGCGGAAGGTCTGCTCCAGCCAGAGCCGCGACGGGGTGCCCCGGAACAGGTGCCAGTGCGCGGCGAAGCGTCGCCAGATCACCCGCCCGTCGGTCTCCACCGGGCTGCCGTCGCGGGTGGGCACACCCAGGTCGGACGGGGGGACGCCCTGGCTGAGCAGCATCCTCGTCAGGTAGTGGTCGGGCACGATGAGCAACTGCGCCGGGTCCGGGAAGGGCCGATCCTCGGCGAGCAGGGCCGGGTCGACGTGCCCGTGCGGCGAGATGATGGGCTGCACCGCCGCGAGGACGTACAGCTCCCGGGCCAGCGCGCGCTGGCCCGGTTCGGGCGGCAGGAGCAGGTCGTCGTGGTCGAACGTCGGCACGGGGATGGGCTCCTCGTCTCCTGGTCAGCGGGAGGTGGGCAGGTCGGCGAGCCGGCCCGGTTGGCGGTGGTCGAACGGACAGTCACCCGGCCGCCGGCTCTCGGTGGCAGGCGGCCGCCTCCCGGTGATCCTGCAAAGGTTTGCAATGAAGTAATCACGATCAATGCGACTGCGTCAACCGGCAGCGATCACCGATTTCGTACGGCCGCGGATCGCAGATCGGCATGTCCGTGCTGCACAACCGCGTGGCTATTGATAGTTGACAATGCTGCAAACGTTTGCATTAATGGCCACACCCACGGCACCGCCGCCACCTCGGACGAAGGGGTCAGCCGTGCCCGTCACCATCCGGGACGTCGCCCGGGCGTCCGGTGTGCACATCTCCACCGTGTCCCGCACCTTCTCCGCCCCGCACCTGGTCAACCCGGACACCCGGGTCCGCGTGCTGACCTGCGCGGAGGACCTGGGTTACCGGCCGAACCGCGCCGCCCGAGCCCTGATCACCGGGCGGACGCACAACCTCGGGCTGATCATCGCGGACATCGCGAACCCGTACTTCCCGCCGCTGATCAAGGCAGCGGAGAGTCAGGCCCGACACCGCGACTACCACGTCTTCGTGGCCGACACCAACGAGGACCCGGCCGCCGAGGAGGAGCTGGTCCACGCGCTGGCCAAGCAGGTGGACGGGGTGCTGCTGTGCAGCCCGCGGATGAGCAACAGCCTGATCGAGCAGCTCAGCCGCGAGGTGCCGCTGGTCGTGGTGAACCGCCAGGTGACCGGCCTGCCCTGCGTACTGATGGACGTCGGGCAGGGCGCCCGCTCGGCGATCGAGCACCTGGTCGGCCTGGGGCACCGCGGCATCGCGCTGCTCGGTGGCCCGCGCAACTCGTGGACCAACCGGGAGATGCGTCGTGCCGCCGGCACGGCCGCCCGAGCCGGCGGCGCGGAGCTGACCGTGTTCGGCCCGAACGCGCCCACCGAGGTCGGCGGCGCCGCCGTCGCCGAGCAGGTGCGACGCAGCGGAGTGTCGGCCGTGCTCGCCTACAACGACCTGATGGCGATCGGCCTCATCGAGGGGCTGGACGCGCTCGGGGTCCGGGTGCCGCAGGAGGTGAGTGTTGTCGGGGTGGACGACATCACCCTGAGCCGGCTCACCCGCCCCAAACTGACGACGGTGGCCACACCCACCGGGGCCGCCGGCCGGACGGCCGTCGACATGCTGTTGCAACAGGACGTCGAGTCACCACGTGGCGCGCGGGGGCCCGGTGCCGGCCCGGCGCTCGGCGGCCGTCGTACCACCGCGCGGGTCATGCTCCAGACCGACCTGGTCATCCGCGACTCGACCGGTCCGGGGCCGTACGACCGATCGGCACGTTCCCTGGCCGTAGCGCACGGCCCGGACCCGTACTGCCCCGCAGGTCCGCGGATCCCGCCCGGCTGACCCTGTTCGTCGACTCGACGAGCCAGCGCGCGGACGCAGCGGTGCGCTCGTGCTGGTCGCGCATCGGCCGCACGAAGGGCACGACGTTCCGAATCACCCCAGCTCACCGCACTGAAGCTCCCTCGTTCGGCATCCTTGCCCCCGACCTGTCGGCGGCCCCTTATCCTCGAGCCGACATGCCGACCGGAGCGGGTGCCGTCGGTACGACGGCGTACAGGGGGCCGTGATGAGCGGAGCGGATCGACCGGAGGGCATCAGTCCGACGGCGGTGCAGGGGGCGCCCGGACTGTGGCGCGTCGATCTGCAGAAACACGATCTCAGCATCCCCGGACGGGAGGTCGTCCAGAGTCGGGTGGAGTTCACGCCGGACTCGCCGCCGTTCAAGCACTTCCATCCGGGCGAGGAGATCATCTGCGTTCTTCAGGGGTCTCTGGAGTACACGCTCGACGGCCAGCCGCCGGTGGTGTGCAACGCCGGTGACGCGCTGACCGTGCCGTACGGCGTCCACCACCAGGCCCGCAACGTCGGCGACGGCATAGCTGTGGAGCTGGCGACCTACGTGGTGGAGAAGGGCAAGCCCCTCCTGACCAAGGTGGAGTGACCGGCCGCCGCGCCACCTCGTCGATCATGGAGTTGGCGGACGGCGAGCCGGGGTGGATGGCGATAACCTCATGATCACCGGGGTGGGCGTCGGGATCACCGGGGTGGGCGTCGGGCCGGCAGGGCGGCCGTCACCCGGATGGCCTTCACGATCGCCGGGATCGACCCGATCAGCAGCACCAGCCCCCAGATGATCGCGATCACCGCGAAGACCAGTGCCGCCACGTCGTCGACGATGCTGACCAGGATCACCGGCACCAGGTGGTGCAGGAACTCCAGGACCACGGTGCACAGCAGGGTGGTGAGGATGAGCAGGACGAGGCCCTTGTTCTGCAGGAAGCGCGGCTGCGCCAGCACCAACAGCCCGGCCCACACCAACTTGAGCAGCAGCACCAGCCCCAGCAGCAGCGCCGCCTCGCCGACCGGGAAGAACCCCCACAGCGCCAGGTACGCGATCGTGCCGAACGGGACCGCGAGAAACAGCGACACCATGATGGACAGCTCCACGAACGCGACGACCAGCGCGACCAGTCCGACGATGATCAGGATGATCGAGAAGATCAGGCTCGCGACGCCCTGCACCCGGCCCTGGACGCGTTCGGGCAGCAGCATGCCCAGACAGAACAGCCCGGTGCTCCAGACCGCCACCGCGTCGATCAACGCCAGGTAGCCGGTGGCCCGGCCGGACGGCTCACTGACCCCGGACACGTCGTCGAGGTCCACCTCCAGCGCGCCTGCGCTGTCCGCGAGGGCCGCACCGGCGTCGGCGCCGCCCAGCAGCAGCCCGGCGCCCAGCTCCACACCGATCGCCAGGACGATGGCGAGCATCGCCAGCAGCAGGAACGGCTTACGCAGGTCACCCACGGCGGCACCTTCCTCTCAGCTCAACACGTGACCGCGACGATCAGGTCAGGACGTGGCCACGACGATCTCGTCAGGACGTGGCCACGACGATCAGGTCAGGACGTGACCACGACGATCAGGTCAGGACGTGACCACGACGACCAGGGTCAGGACGTGGCCACGACGACCGTGCAGCCACCGAGGCCCGGGCAGATCAGACCGACCTCGGTGGCCTGGTCGACCGCGACCTTCGCCACCGCGCCGGTGCCGTCGGGCGCCGGCTCGACCTCGTCGCGGATGGTGAGGTCGGCGTCGCCCGGCGCCGGCGCGACGACCGTGAACCGCGCCGCGCTGCGCAGCACCAGGGTGCGTAGCCCGCCCGGATCGGCGATCCGCACCACGCACCTGCCGGAGAACGTCAACCGGCCCGTCTCGTCGGCGCAGTCGGCGTCGACCGCGGCCGGCTCCACCGCCGCGCGCTCGCCGCCCAACGCACCCAGCCGGTCGACCAATCCGTGCCGGGCACCCGGATCACCCCGGTCGTCGCCGCCCACGCCCACCCCGACCACGAACAGCGCCACCAGCAGTACGGCCAGCAGTCCCAGCAGCGCCTTCTGCGGGCCACTCATCGCGCGGCGGCCGGTGCGACGACCTCGCTGAACCGGATCAGGTCGACACCCGCGAAGTAGCGGTTGGTGCCCTGCGTCTTGCCCACCACCAGCAGCGTGACCTGGTGTGCCCCCTTGGTGAGCCGGACGGTGCCGACGTCCAGGAACTCCGTCTTCTGCGTCGTCGGCGTGAAGCCGAGGAACATGCCGCCGACCTGGTTGCCGTCGATGGTGAAGACGGTGTTGGCGTAGTCGAACGAGGTGGTGCGCACCGCCGCGAAGCGCCAGGTGCCGTCGGCCGGGATCTGCACCGTCACGGTGATCTGATCGCCGATCGCCAAGCCGGTGAAGAAGAGCTGCTTGTCACCGGACCAGGTCACCGCGCAGCAGTTGGGCTGCGCGCCCACGGCCGCCTTGCTCTTCTGTGGCGACGTGATGACCGCGGCGTCCACCAGGCTCTCCGCCTCGATGGTGACCACGCGCGGCTCGCCGGGATCGGGCGCGCCGTCGCGGGTCAGCAGGACCACGCCCACGGCCACCACCACCAGCACCAACGCCGCCGCGGCGGCGATCCACAACCACGGGGTACGCCGGGGTGGCGCGACCGCCCGTACCTCGTAGGTGACCCGACCGCTGGACCGGGAGCTCTCCTCCGGCGCGGTGTTCGCCGAGTACGCGAACCCGGTCATGTCGTAGCGCCGAGGTGGGGTGCCCGCGGGCACGGCGAGCGTGACCAGGAACGACACCGAGCCCTGCCCCTGCACCACACGCTGCGGCTCGGCGACGGTGAACCACGCCCGCTGGGAGCCGTCACCGGGCGCCACGTCGAACACCACCGTGTCCGGGGCGGCGCCCGGGTTGGAGACGGTGAAGGTCAGCTCGCCGCTGTTGCGCGGGTCGAGGGTGAACTGCTCGGCGGCGGCGACGACCGCCCATTCGGTGGTCATGACGACTCCTCTTCCAGGACGATCTCGACGGTGGTGGAGGCGGGTTTCTCCGCCTCGACGATGCGGGTGATCACGGCGAGTTGGCCGGCGGCGGCGGCCGGGACCCGCACCACGACGTGGAAGGGCTGCTCCGCTGGTTCGTGCAGAGCGAAACCACTCAACCCGGTAGCCACCTCGAGAGCTCTTCGCATGCCGTACGGGGTGCCGCGCCACCGGGCCAGCAGGGCGGCGTTGGCCACCAGGTCGCGCAGTCGTCCCACCGGCAGCGGCAGGGGCGCGTCCGGCCGGGGCGAGGCCACCACGTGGTCCATCGCCACCCAGCGGGTCAACCGCACGACCAGGCCGTCCGGCGCCCGGTACGGGTCGAACAGGGCGTCCACCTCGGCGAGGATCGCCTCGTCCGGGGCGTGCAGCCCCTCCATCACGTCCAGCAGAGCCCAGAGCACGCTGCCGGGCACACAGGCCCGCTGGTAGGCGGCGGGCAGCAGCCGTTCAATCGCCGAACGTCGCATCCTGGCGCACCACCTCGATGTCGTGCTCGCCGGAGCAGAGCAGCCAGGTATCCGGGACGGTCACCACGTCGGCGGTGGCCTGGTTGGCGCTGGGCGTCCAGTCCACCGCGTTGGCGCTGCGGTGCACGCCGCGTTCGCCGCCGGCCAGGAGCAGCCGCTCCGCCGGGCCACCCGCTCCTCCGCCCGCGGGGCTGCCGCCGGCCGGACCGCCCACCGCGATGGCGTCCACCGGCACGAACCGGGTCCGGTCGCGCAGCGGCAACCCGCAGTTGACCGACACCGACTGCCACTGCGGCTGCGCGACCAGGGTGTCCAGCCGCAGCACCCCGCCGCTCTGCGTCGCCGCCACCGCGAGTTGGCCGGCGAACGCCAGGTCGCGGCACGTGCCGCCGACCCAGCCGGACTGCACCGGCTGCCACTTCACGTCGGACTCGAACAACCGGGTGCGGTGGCAACCCTGTCCCGGCTTCTTCGGGTCCGGCTCGCCCGCGCCGCTCCACAGCAGGGTCGCCGGGCCGTCGTACTGCACGGCGAGCACCCGGTTGTCCACGTTGGCCAGGCCCACGTGCGTGAAGCTGCCCGGTCGGCCGCCGGCGGTCGACAGATACACCCCGAAGCTGGCCTGTGCGGCCACCGCCACCCCCGGCGCGCCCCGCTCCGAGACGAACGCGCGCACCGCGTAGAACCCCCGGTCGGCGTCGGACGGGTCGACCAGGATCTGCAACGGCACCGCCCCGGGCAGCAACGACACCTCGTACAGGCCGGTGTCGGTGGCCACCAGGAGCGCGCCCGCGCCGTCGCGGTCCAGCCAGGCCACGTCGGAGATCCGCGCGTCCAGGTCGGTGAGCAGCGACCAGGTCTCGCCCAGGTCGGTGCTCAGGTGCACCCGGGAGCCACCGGACGACCGCAGCGTCACCACGGCCACCGAGCCGGGGCGCGCGACGATGCCCGGCCGCACCGGCGCGGGAGCGGGCGCCACCCGCAGCACCGTCTCGTCGTCGAACCGGCCGGCCGGCTCCCACCCCGCGCCGCCGTTGCTGGAGCGGAACAGCACCGGGCCGCGCCCGGCATACCAGGTGCGCGGCTGGTACTGGTCGACGGCGAGGGCGCGTACCCCCGCGTCGGGGGCCTCGTCGACCACGAACCGGACCGACTCGACGTAGCGCACGCCGGGCTCGGCGTGCTCCAACAGTCGGTACACGTTCGACGCGCGCAGCGGCTCACCGAACGGCCAGCCGGTCGGGTTGAGCGCGGTCGGCAGCGGACTCAACGTCTGGTGCAGCCGGTCGTGGATCCGGCGGCGTACCGCGTCCACGTCCTCCTCCCGGCGGACCACCACCCGGGCCCGGACCGACACCGCCTTGAACCGGGCCCAGGTGGCCCGGGACCGGATGCCGACCATCCGGCGTTCCTCCAGGTCCGCCTCCACCCGGCGACGTGCCTCGGGCACCTCGTGCTCGCGCAGCACGGCAACCGGCAACCGGCCACCGGGGCGGGCCGTCGGCGGTACGTACGGCACCAGCACCACCTCGACCTCACCGGGCCGGGCGAAGCTGTACACCGCCGCGCGGGTGAACGCCCGCGCCCGTGCCACCGCCCCGGAGCTGGTGGCGAGGACCTCGAAATCGCGGGCGGTGACCGCCCGTTGCTGGGCGAAGAACTCGTACGGGCCGCGCAGCAGCACCGACTCCAACGCCTCCACCTCCCGGCCGCCGGCCGCCGGGACGGGGTTGTCCACGCGTACCCCGGGTAGCGGGTCGCGCAGGCTGGTCAGCGTGCCCGCCGCCACGTTGCCGGTGGGTCCGCCGCCGGCGCGGTACCAGAGCCGGACCTGCCGCCCGGCCGGCGGCACCGCCGCCACCGTCACCGGCGCGGGGCCGGGTGGTGCGGGGTCGCCGGGCGCGGCCGGCGGTCGCAGGTCCAGGGCCGGGGCGAAGGTGACGGTGCCCGAGCAACGGTCCACCAGGTACGCCTTGGCCTGCGGGCCGAGCCCGGCGAAACTGTCCACCGGCCGCCAGATCTCGAACGTACGGCCGTCGTGCTCCCGGGCCGCCGCGCCCAACTCCACCGTGCCGGCCGGCACCTCCACGCCGAGCAGCAGGTCCAGTGTCTCGGCGGTGTGCGCCAACGGCGCGTGGCCGGCCCGCAGCACCTGCCCCGGCTGGCCGGTGCCCACGCCGAGCAACTCCGCCTCGATGAGTTCGCAGTGGTGCATCCGTACCGTCACCGACGTCTCGTCGGCGGGCAGCAGCGTCGGCTCGGTGGTGACGAAGACGACCGGCCGGGGATCCGCGCCGCGCGCCGCCGCGACCCGCAGACCGGCCGGGATCCGGATGGCCGCCCGGTCGCTGCCGCTGCGGGTGAACCGGACGTCCGCCCAGGCCGCGGTGGGTGCGTGCCGGGTGACCCCGAGCAGGTTCAGAAACGAGACGTACGCCTTGTCCGGCAACTGGTTCAACCGGTAGATCATCACCTCGGTCAGGTGGGCGAACGCCTCCACCAGGGCCATCCCGGGGTCGTGCGCCGACAGGTCGGTCCACGCCGGGCAGGACTGCCGGATCCGTTCCCGGGCCTCGGTGACGAGGTCGAGGAAACCGCGATCGTCCAGGTGCGGCACGGGCAACGTCATGACGCTCCTCCCTGCGCGGGTTCGTCGGCGGGAAGCAGGTCCACGGACAGGACCAGCTGCCCGGGCGTCAGGCTGGCGCGCACCCGGTAGTCCAGCCGGATCACCAGCCGCCACGCGTCGTCCGGATCCGGCCCGGCGTCCACGTCGATCACCTCGACCCGTGGCTCCCACCGGGCGATGGCCTGCCGGACGTAGTGGATGGCCAGGCCGGCCGTGGTGTCGTCGTTGGGCGCGAAGACGAGTCGGTGCAGCCGGGACCCGTACCCGGGTCGCATCAGCCGCTCGCCCGGCGTGGTCGACAGGAGCAGGAACAGCGCCTGCCGTACGCTCTCGTCGCCTTCGGTCATCGCCAGGCCGCCGGCCGCGGTGAGTGCCAGGCCGCCGCCGCGCCCGGCGTCGAAGCCGGCCCCGACGAAGCGGAAGGCCCTCACCGGTCCGCCCCGAGGAACCCCTGACCCGGGTCACGCACCGTGTGGTGGACCAGCCCCGGTGGGGTGCCGTCGGTGAACCCCTCCAGGTGCGACAGCACCACCCGGTGCCCGCCGACCCGCAGCCAGTCGCTGTAGCCGACCCGGACGCTGAGGGTCTTGCCGCACGGCTTGATCGTCGGGCCGTAGTTGGGGCAGGCCGTGATGTCGCGCCCCTGCGGGTCGTCGTCCACCAGCACGGGTACGCCGGTGACGGTCACCCACTGCTGCGAGGGTCGGTTCTCGACCCGGCCGTCGTGATCACAGGTGATCACGGAGTCACGGTGGATCCAGCGCATCAGCCGCCTCCTTCGTGGTGGGCGCGGGCAAGCGTTCGGGCCTGCCGCGCCGCGGTGGTCGGGTCCTCGGTCGACTCGGCGCGCAGGAAGTCCACGCTGCGGGCGCGGACCACCATGGCCCGGCCGGGCGCGGAGATCACCAGGTCGGATGCCGCGTGCAGCGTGGCCAGGTCGGGGGTCAGTTCCAGATAGCTGCCGTCCTCGGTGCCCAGCCGCAGGCTGCGCCGCACGTCGTCGACGACGATCGACTGCCCACCGGCGGTGCGCAGCGTCCAGCGCCGCGCCCTCCCGTCGTCGATGCCCGCGTCGTACGGCTCGACGGCGCCGAACAGCGAACCGAGCACGACGCCCGAGGCCGGCTCACCATCGGGCAGCACCACCAGCACGCTGTCGTCCGGATCCGGCAGCGCCACCAGGCCCTTGCCCCGCCCCGCCCCGGGGCAGAGCACGGCGAGCCAGCCGGCGTCCAGGTCCCCGTACGCCGGCAGGGTCAGGCGGACCCGGCCCAGCCCGTCGGGGTCGGCGACGTCGGTGACCGTGCCCAGGGTGACCACCGCACCGCCGGCCGGGGTCGGTGGGGCGACCGGCGGCACGGTGGAGAACCGGGTCAGGTGTCCGTTGCCGTCCACGGTGTGCACCACCTCGGTCAGCACGTACGCCCCGGCGACGGGCTCGGGCACACCGCTCAGGTTGATCCGTCGGCCCGGACGCAGCGCCGGATCGCCCTCGGCCACCCCCTCGGCGGTGACCAGCGTGGCCGCGCGGGTGTCCAGCCGCGCCTGGGCCAGCGCCGCCAACTCGTCGTCGCTGCGGCCCGGCTGGTCGACGGCGGTGCGGACCCCGTCGGCGCCCACGTCGGCCGGGTCCGGTCGGTCGAACGCCGGTCGGCCACACCGCGCCTCGTCGGCCTGCTGGCTGATCACCTCGGCCCGCTGCGGGTGCCAGCCCAACGCGGCGCTGGCACCGCTGGCCTGGTCGGCGTTCGTGGACAGGCGCAGGCTGTGCACGCCCGCGCCGAGGGTCAGCGCGACCGGCTCCCCATAGCCCGCGAGGGTGACCAACCGGACCGTGCCGTCGTCGGCGGCCAGGTGCAGCCCGGCGCGGCCGGCCACCTCGCACAGCAACTCCAGATCGCTGTGCCGGTGCTGCGACAGCCGGTCCAACCGGGGCCCGTCGACCTCGGCGGACACCTCGAGCCCGACCGCGCCGCACAGTTCCCGGGCCAGGTCGACGGCGGTCACCGAGGTGAACACCCGCAACCCCTGCCGCTTGCGCAGCCGGTGCAGCGGGTCGTACGCCCGCAGCCGCAGCACCGCCGCTCCGTCGGCGGCGTACTCGACCTCCACGGCGGTGACCTCCCCGCTGAACAGGGCGTCGGCGTGGTCGGCGAGTCGGACGTCGAGTGCCGTGCCCGGGCGCACCGCCGGGTCGAACGCGCCGACGCCGACGGAGGTGGCGAGCACGAGCTCCGCCTGTGTGGGCTGGTCCAGCCGTGCCGCCACCCGCAGCGAGCGGATCCGCTGACGAACCGCGCCGGTCAGCTCGGCGCCGTCGAGCAGGACGAGCAAGGCCCGGGGCGCGACGCTCGTCACGGCGTACCCCCGGGGTTGCCGCGCCCGCCGGAGACGACCGCTGCGGTGGTGCCGGGGCCGGTGCTCAACGCGCCGGCCACCGCCTGCGCCATCCCGGCCAGCGCACCGGCGACCGTCGATCCGCTTGCCGGGACGCCGCCGGCGCGGGCGCCGGCCGCCGGGGGGACGGCGAGCGTGGTGCCGGCCGGCACGGCGAGGGGGTCGCTGATCCGGTTGTGTTCGGCCAGCAGGCGCCAACGCAGCGGCGAGCCGAGCGCGTCGTTGGCCAGCAGGTCGAAGCGCACACCGGAACGGCCCGGCTCGGCCGCGCCGTCGCCGGCGGCGATCACCGCGCTGCCCGGTGCGGCGGTCGGGGTGCTCGCCGCGGCCAACTCCTCGGCGAACCCCGCCTCGGCCTGGTCGGCCGTCTCGGCGGCGCGGACCAGCTTCAGCCGCAGCCAGGAACGCCGGGGTGAGCCGGTGCCGGTGAACGCGTCGAACCGCTCCGCCACCGCGATGATCACACCGGGCACGTTCCAGGTCTTTCCCCACACCAGCCGGACCAGCGGCGGACGCAGCCAGCCATGCTCGGCGGCCGAGTTCTCCGCGAGCATCCACAGCGGACGGGTGAGCACCCGTACGTCGGCCGGACGGGTCGGCGCCTGGACGAAGTCGACGTCGAAGAGCAGGTCGAGTACCAGTTCGGTCCGGCCGCCGCCGGTGAAGACCAGCGGGTCGTCGGCCAGCCCGGACCCGGTGAGCTGCCCGTCGCCGGCACCCCGATGGCGTACGCCGGCGAGCCGGGTCACCTGCACGGTCTCCGGATTCAGCAGGCAGTCCACGCGCTCGCCGGAGGAGTCGATGAGGAAGGCGACGCGTTCCATCAGCCACCCGCCTGTTCCCGGTCCAGCCGGGTCAGCGCAGCGTTGTCCAGCGCCGCACCGGCGGCCGACCACAGCGCGGTGTCGTCGGGCAGCGCCGGCCACCTGTCGAACGCCGTCGCGTCGGCCTGGTACGCCGTGCCGTCCGGCCCCCGCCCGCCGCCCTGATCGCGGTGCGTCGAACCGACCCAGGGCACCCCCGCGACCGGACCGGTGCGGGGTGCGGCGTGCTGTCCAACCCGCTCGCCAACCTGCTGCCCCGACCGTGGCCGCTCGTCCGGCAGGGCCGGCCAGAGATCGCCGCCAGCCGCCGTCCCGCCATCAGCCGCCGCCCCGCCGCGAGCCGCGCCCCCGCCACCGGCTGACCGCCCGTCTGAAGCCGCCGCCCGGCCCGGACTGACCCCACCGACGTACGTCGAGTCAGTTGTAGATCTTGGAAGGTAAGTGCGCCTGGAGGAGCCGAAATCTTCCAGGATCTCGGCGGGATGGGTGCCGAGGGGAGAGTTGGCCGGGGCGGTCGGCTTCCCGACTCGGGGCTGCTCGTTGGTGTCGGTGTCCGGGGTGTCGTCCCGAGCCGGTCCTGCCGCCGCGCCCCGTCGGGATGCGCGTAGCTGCCAACTGTCCAGCAGCCGGCCCGGCGAACGTCGGCCCGCATCCGAGGCGAGGGGCACCTCGGCGGTCCCCCCGATGTCGGAGGCGTCATTGCCGCCCCGTGGGCTGGCGCCGCCCATCGCTGGGCCGCCGGCGCGGTCGGCTGCCCTCGACGCGCGCGTCGCCCGTCCGGCCGCGCCCGTCGAGCGCGCCCCGTCCGGCCCTTCGACCCCGCGCGCGGCCTCCGGCCCGTCGACGCCGTACGCCGCGTCCACCGTGCCGCCGTGATCAACCGTGCCGCCGTGACCAACCGTGCCGCCGTGACCAACCGTGCCGTCGTCACCCACCGTGCCAGGTCTGGCGGACGCCGGGCGGTCACGCCCGTAGGAGAGCGCGACCGAGCCAGGGCCGCTCAGGCTGGACCCATCACCCGTGCCGGGGGTACGGCGGCCCACCGTGCCGGGGGCACGACCCACCGAGTCGGCAGGCAGCCCGGGACCCTCCTCGGCGGCCCGAGCTGGTCGGGTCACCGCGGTCCACCGGTCCGGCCCGTCCTGATCGATCCGATCCCCGAAGCCGGAGCCGGAGCTGGGGCCGCCAGCCGGATCATCGCGCCCCTTCGACGGTGCGGCGGCGGGCCGGTCGAGGTCCAGGTCGTGCAGCAGGCCGGGCGCGTGGGCGGCGACCAGGTCCAGCCAGTGCTGCGGTGGTTCCCCGAAGCGGCGCGGTGACGCCTCGGACGCCTCCGGCGACGGCTGCGGCGCCCGGTGCTCGGCGGGCGTCCGGTCCTCGGTGGGTGCCCGGTGCCCGGTGGGTGCCCGGTCCTCGCTGGGCTCGACCCGCCCGGCGAGGCGCTGCACCGCCCCGGCAGCCGAGCGCAGCCGGCCGGCCAGCCAGCTACGCGGGTGTCGGCGCGGTGGCACCGCCGGTCTCCAGCTCCAGGCCCTCGTAGCGCAGGGTCAACGAGGCGATGGCGATCTCGTGGCTGAGCGTGTTGAGGTGTGCGCCACGCCACCGGGTGGGCCAGGCGTCGATCAGGTTCCACCGCAGCACCTCGGCGGTCCCTACCGAGTCGAGCAGCACCACGGAGACGTTGCGGCGGTTGAGGGTGCCCTGCGCGGTGGCGTTCACCCAGTCCCACAGCTCGCGGGAGCCGGTGAGGCCGAAGTGCAGCGTCACCGGCTCGTACTCGGCCTGGCCGGGCACCATCCGCATCCGGCCCAGGCCGTGCTCCCGGTACGGCTGCCCGGGGATGTTCACCTCCAGCCCGGTCATCTCGGTGAAGTGGCCGTTGGTGACGCCGTTGATGAGCAGCCGGAAGTTGTACGCCCGGTACGGGTCGACCGGGGCGCCGGGCTGCGGGGTGGCTGTGGTGGGCATGTCAGCCTCCGATCGTCTCGGTCTCGGTGCCGCCGGCCCACTGGCTCAGCTTGAACACCACGAACTCGGCGGGCTTGACGACGGCGATGCCGATGTGGGCGATCACCATGCCCGCGTCGCGGACATCGACCGGGTTGGTCTCCTCGTCGCACTTGACGAAGAACGCCTCCTCCGGGCTGCGCCCGAGCAGTGCGCCGTCGCGCCACACCCGGGTGAGGAACGCTCCGATGTCGCGGCGGATCGAGCGCCAGAGGGTGAAGTCGTTGGGTTCGAAGACCATCCACCGGGTGCCGTTGGCGATGGCCTGTTCGATGGCGATGCTGAGTCGCCGGACGTTGAGGTAGCGCCACTCGCTGGCCTCGGCGGCGAGCGTACGGGCGCCCCAGACGCGGATGCCCTCACCGGCGAAGTAGCGGATCACGTTGACGCCCTTGGGGTTGAGCACGTCGTGTTCCGGCCGGGTGACCAGGTAACCCAGGTCGACGGCCCCGCGGACGGGTTCGTTGGCCGGCGCCTTGTGCACGCCGCGCAGGGCGTCGGTGCGGGCCCAGATGCCGGCCAGGTGCCCGCTCGGCGGGGTCAGTTCCAACTCGCCGCTGATCGGGTCGCGCACGCGCAGCCACGGGTAGTAGAAGGCGCCGAACTCGGACTGCCGGGGCCGGTACGCCGCCCCCTCGTGCCCGCCGGAGCCACCCGGCTGGGCCGCGCCGCCGCCTGCACCGCCCGAGCCGCCGCCTGCACCGGCCGGGCCGCCGCCCGTACCCTCGGCTGGTTTGGGGGGTTTGCCGGTGGACGGTGTCGCGACCCGGGTCAACGCGGCGATGTCGTCGATGTCCGGTGCCGGGTCGCAGATGGCGACCATGGTGCGGGTCCGCTCGGCCATGCTGAGCAGCGCCTCGTGCGACACCACGTCGTAAAAGCCGGGTGCGGCGATGATGGAGATCTCGTCGATGGCCTCCAGCAGTTGCAGGCCACCGCGCCGCTGCCCGGTGCCGGTGATCGCGCCGCCCTCGCCGACGTTCACCACCCAGCAGCGGGCGCCCCCGTTGTCCAGGAAGCCGAAGACCGCTCGGGCCAGCGGGGTGCTCTCCACCCGGTCTCCGTCGGCGAAGAGCCGCAGGAACTCCGTCCAGTTGTTGACCGGCACCGCTCGACCCAGGTGGGCGTCGTGGTTCGGAGCGAGTCCGACGAAGGCGGCGATGCTGGTGCTCGCCGGGCCGATCGGTCGGGCGCCGCTGGGGACCTCCTCGACATAGATGCCGGGGGAGAAGTAGCTGGGCATCGATCCTCCTGTGCGGGTGGGCGGGCGTCAGCGGGTCGGTGGCGCGCAGACGATGACGAGGTCGGGTTCGCCGGGGTCGACGTCGGCGGTCAGCACGAGCCCACGCCCGGTCAGCCGCAGCCGGGCCGGGCTCGGGTGCTCGGGGTCGTGTGGGACGCCGACGAGGTGGAACCGCCCGTCGGTGTCGGTGCGGGTGGCGGACCCGGTCGCCGACAGCTCGACCCGCATCGCGGCGAGAGGTTGGTCCTCGGGGCCGACCACCCGGCCGGTGAGAGTGCGTACCTCCAGGTGTCGCAGCCGCAGCGGTTGCCGCACCGGGGGCGCGGCCGGGGTCGGGTGGTCGACCTGGGCGGGTACGTCGATCAGCAGCGCCGGGCGCGGCGCGGCGCCGAACGCCGCCCACAGTGGCGGATCGCCGGCCTCCAGGACGACCGGGTAGCTGCCCTCGCGGGTCGCGGTGGTGAGCACCCGGTCCAGCCGGGGCAACCCGGCCGGCCCGGTCACGCAGAGCAGGTAGCGGACCGTGAACCGGTACGGTTCGCGGACCACGCCGCTGGAGCGGGTCTGCCGGGCCGGGCGCAGCTCCAGCGGCCAGAGGGTGAGCCCGGCGGCGTCGCCGCCGGTGCGGGGCGGGCCGACCGGGACGGGTTCCCCCGCGGCGCTGGTCAGCCAGGCGGCCAACTCGGCGGTGGCCGTCTCGATCGGTCCGCGCCCGTCGGTGGTCATCGCGGCGGCGTCCCCTGGATCCGGTACGCGATGGCCTCGTTCCACACGTGCGGGTAGACGCCGATCTCGAAGTACCTGGTGAACCGGTTGATCGGGGCGTTGGTGTGGTCGTGGTAGAGCAACCACACCGGGGCGATGGTGAACAACACGTAGTTCGCCAGCACCAGCGGGATGTAGAGCGGGCCGAGCAGGCGACCCTGGAAGATGTGCACGTCCTCGTGCCGTTGGATGCCCGAGCTGGAGCCGGCGCAGACGGTGCCGATCGTGGTGGCGTAGCGGGGCGAGACCCCCTCCACCACGCTGACCCGGCCGCTGCCCGACGAGGTGGGTCGGTCCAGTGAGTGCCCGAAGACCAGGTGCACGGTCAGGTAGATGGCGCCGACGACCGTGTTGAGCAGACTCCAGGTGTGGTCGACGACGAAGAGGAAGATGCCGCGGGCGTCCGCCGCGTACACCCCGGCGGAGGCCACCGCCCAGCCGAACACCGCGCCGACCAGCAGGCCCACGACGGCGCCGATCAGGAGCCCGATCGAGCCGCCGGCGAGGAAGCCGAACAGGGCGCCGAGGATGACCTGGACCGCCGCGCTGAGAACTCCGAAGACCATGACGTCACCCCCCTCAGACCCAGGAACGGAAGACTCGGGGCTCGCGACCGCTCGCGACCTGGGTGGGCGTCGCCTGCCGGTTGCCGGGCGGGAACTGGTTGACCCCGAGCGCGGCGGAGAAGATGACAAGCGCGTTGAAGAACGCGATGACCCACTTCTCGCCGCCTGCCTCGTCGGCGAACGCCGCTGTCCCGTAGGACAGCAGCAGCGCGATGGCGATGGCGATCCACTTG
The DNA here is from genome assembly GCF_042872705.1 of Micromonospora sp. NPDC005203. Lineage (NCBI taxonomy): Bacteria > Bacillati > Actinomycetota > Actinomycetes > Micromonosporales > Micromonosporaceae > Micromonospora > Micromonospora sp. NPDC005203. The sequence continues at coordinate 202,133 of NZ_JBIAKV010000006.1, forward strand.
CGGAGCTTGTCGCCACTGGGGCCGATCAGCCCGCCGATGACGTTGGTGGCCAGCAGGGTGGCGGCGCTCGCGCCGGCGATGCTCCCCAGGGCTGCCCAGGTGAAGAGATCGTTCATGACGATCCCCCTTTTCTGCGATGGTGCGACCGGGATGTGGTGGTGGTGAGGTCCGGTGCTGCCGAGTGGGAGCACCGGGGCCGGTCGCCGTCGTCTCGGGGCGGCCGGGGCCGGGCGTGGCCGGCGGAGCCGGCCACCGGGTGGATCAGCCGGGCCCCGGCGCGCCGGCGGGCGGGCCCGGCGGTGGCGGTCCGGGCGAGGTCGGTCCGGGGGCGGCCGGCACCGTCGGGCGCCGGCGTCGCAGCAGGAGTACGCCCACCGCGGCGAGCAGCAGCAGCAGGAGTACGCCGCCGACGATCAGCGGCCACCCGATCCCGCCGTCGTCACCGGCGGCAACCGGTGAGGTGGACGGTCGAGGTGGCGCCTCGGCGACCGCACGCAGCTCGATCGGCTTGTCCTGGTTGGGTTCGACCTTCCAGCTGACCGAGCGGCCGTTTACGGTGCCATTGCTGTCGATCACCCGGCCGGGAAATGCCACCGAGATCTCGAACGACATCAGCTTGAGGAAAGCCTGCTGTTGCTGCGGATTCTGCTGCGCTACCTTTCCGCCGTATTTCGACGGATCGAGCGGCAACGTGAACCGGTACAAGTCGCCGTCCCGGACCAGTTTTACGCTCTCCGTGTCGAAACCTGCCAGCGGCGCCTTGCGATAACTGATCTGGGCGCCGAAGAGTTTGTCGTCCTCGTATCGGGTCTCTTCGCCCGCCGGCAGGGCGGGAATGTTCTGCCGCAGCTCCGCGAAGGCTGCCGGGATGTTCTTGTTTCGCGAGGTCAGCAGAGACTTCTCGGCGGTCAGCAGCAACTGCCCGTCGACCGTGTCGTCGGCGTTCACGGTGAGCCCCATGTTGAGTTGCATGCAGCCACTCAACGCCGCCACCAGAAGGAGACACACCGCGACGCGGAGTGCCTTACCGCGGTTGACTCTCCTGTCCATGGGCTCAGTGTGTGTGATCCATTTCACCATCGGCAGTCAGCGATCAGTCACAAGGCAGTCGCCGATTGTACCGACGCACTGTCATATGTGACCGAGGTGAACCGGGGCGGAATTGACTACCCTGGAGCTTTGGGCCGAGAACAGTTTCCGGTGGTGATCCCCCGCCTGGGGGAGGCCAGCCGGGTCGGGGTGGGGCAGGCTGGGCGCACCCGTTCGGCCACCCCCGAGGATCGCGATGACGCCGGCTCAGCGCCACAACCCGAAGATCGAACTGCACGTCCACCTGGAGGGGACGGTCCGTCCGGCGCTGCTCGCCGCGCTGGCCCACGGCCATCGCCTCCCGGTGCCGGCCGAGACGTCCGGACGGTTCGACGACCTGTACGACTTCATCACCATCTGGAACGCGATGACCACGGTGCTGCGGACGCCGCAGGACTACCAGCGGGCACTGCTGGCGTACGCCGCGGAGGCCGCCCGCGACGGAGCGGTCCACCTGGAGCCGATCGTGGACGCCGACCAGCGCCTCGGGTTGTCCGGTTGGGCCGACCTGCTCGCCGCCCTGGTCGACGCGGCGGCCGAGGCCCGCGAGTCGTACGGGGTGTCGATCGGGTTGACCCCGCAGGTCTGCCGGGGTCACGACGTCGACTTCACCGAGAGCGCGGCCCGCATCGCCACCCGGTTCGCCGGGCAGGGGGTGGTCGGCTTCGGGCTGTCCGGCGCCGAGGGGCGGCACCCGACCACGCCGTACCGTCGGATGGTGGAGCTGGCCCGCGACGGCGGCCTGCCGTTCGTGCCGCACGCGGGCGAGGCGGCCGGGCCGGAGGCGGTCCGCGAGGTGCTGGCGATGGGTGCGGTCCGGATCCGGCACGGGGTGCGGGCCGTGGAGGACCCGGAGCTGGTCGCCGAGTTGGCCGAGCGGGGCGTCGTGTTGGACGTGACGCCCACCTCCAACCTGCGCCTCGGCGTGGCCCGCGAGGACCGTCCGCATCCGTTGACCGTGCTGACCGACGCCGGGGTCGCCTGCTCGGTGTCCACCGACGACCCGGCCATCTTCGACATCACCCTGGCCGGCGAGTACGCCTTCGCCGCCCAGCTCGGGGTGCCCCCCGCGACCGCCTACGCCGCGGGCCTGCGCGGCCTGCTCTCCGACGCCGCCGACCACGCGCGACTGGTGGCGGTGGGGGAGCAGGCCTACCAGGGTGGCCCACCCGCCTAAGCTGAGCCGGTGATTGTCGTCGCGTGTGTGCTGCTTGTGGATCCCGCCGGGCGGCTGCTGCTGCAACTGCGCGACGCCGACGCGATGCACCACCCGGACGTGTGGGGGCTGCCCGGCGGCCACGCGGAGGAGGGGGAGACCCCGGAGCAGGCCGCCGAGCGGGAGCTGTGGGAGGAGACCGGGCTGCGCGCCGACGGTCCGCTGCGCCTGATCGCCGTGCAGTCGCGACCCGAGCTGGGCCGGGAGATGCACTACTTCCTCGGCCGCACCCGGGCCCGGCAGGAGGACGTGGTGCTCGGTGAGGGCGCGGCGATGGTCTTCGTGCCCGGCGACGAGGTGCTCAACGGTCGTCCCTGGACGCCGGGCACCGTCGAGGTGCTGACCCCGTTCCTCGCCGCGCCCGACTACGCCGCCGCGTTCACCGGTGAGGCGCCCTAGCCGGCGGGCGGTCGCCAGTCGGCGTACCGGGCCATGCTCCGCAGGGCGGCCCGGCCCGGGGTGAGGCGCAACGCGGTGTTGCGCAGTGCGAAGGCGACCGGGTTGTGCACCTGCTGTCCGAACCGCCCGGCGACGTGGGAGGCCCGGGCGACGGACTGACTGCGCGGTCGACGCTGCTGGTCGTACGCGGCCAGGGCGGCCGGCACCCCCTCGGCGCCGCAGGCGCAGACCGCGCCGAGCACCACGGCGTCCTCGATCGCCTGCCCGGCGCCCTGTCCCAGGTTGGGCGTCATCGGGTGGGCGGCGTCGCCGAGCAGCGCCACCCGTCCCCGCACGTACGAGGGCAGCGGGACGGCCAGGTGGTGGATGTCGTTGCGCAGAACGACGTCGGGTGGGGTCGCCGCGAGAAGCGCCGGGATGGGGTCGTGCCAGTCGCCGAAGTGCTCCCGCAGGACCGCCAGCTCGTCGGGGGCGTGGCCGCCGGGCGGGGCGTTGAGTGCGCCGTACCAGTAGAGCTGCCCGTCGCCGATCGGCACCATGCCGAACTCGGCTCCCGGTCCCCAGGTGATCGCGGCCGGGATCGGGTCCGGGAACGCGATGGCCGCCCGCCACGTCGTCGATCCGCCGTACACCGGGCCGGGGTGGTGCGGCCAGAGCTGGGCGCGGACCCGGCTGCGCAGGCCGTCGGCGGCGACCACCAGGTCGGCGTCGAGGGTGTGCGGGCCGTCGGACCCCTGGTAGCGCACCTCGGCGTGGTCCGGGCCGGACTCGACGTGCTCCACCGTGGCGAAGGTGTGCAGGGAGGAGGCCGGCAGGGCCTCGCGTAGGGTGCGGTGCAGCGTGGCCCGGTGCACGCCGAGTGCCGTGGTGCCGAGCTGCCGGATCATCTCCGAGGCGTCCACTCGGGACAGCCACCGCCCGTGCCGGTCGCGGATGCCGCCGGGTGCCTCGCCGTGGCCGCCCCGGCGCAGGGCCGGGCCGAGGCCGAGCGCGTCCAGCCCGCGCACCGCGTTGGCCATCAGGCTCAGGCCGGCGCCGACCTCGCGCAGCTCGGCGGCGCGTTCCAGCACGGTGACCCGCCACCCGTGCCGGTGCAGGGCGAGAGCCGCGCTCAACCCGCCGATCCCGCCGCCCACCACGACCGCGTGTGCGTCGTCCATGTCGATCCTCCTTCTACATCTGTAGAAGAGTGATACTACCTGCGGACCCCGAGAAGAAGGAGTGCCATGACGGCGCGGGCGAACCGGATCGCGACGCTCACCGACGCGGCCATCGAGTTGATCGCCGAGGGCGGCATGCGAGCGCTGACCCACCGGGCGGTCGACGGCCGCGCCGCGATGCCGCCCGGCACCACCTCGGCGTACCTGCGCACCCGGCAGGCGCTGATCGAGGCCGTGGTGGGACGGCTCGCCGAACGGGACCGGGCCGACCTGGCGCACCACGACCTGCCGACCGGTCCGCCCCCGACCGCCGCCCCCCGGCTCGACGGAAACGATCTCGACGACCTCGCCGTCGGCGTCGCCGAGGTGCTCGACCGCTGGTTGAGCACCGGGCGCAGCCGGACCCTGGCCCGATACGCCTGCCTGCTGGAGGCGGTGCACCGGCCCGAGCTGCGCGGCATCCTGCAACACGGCACCGGCCTGCGGGCGCAGGCCCGGGACCTGTTGACCCGGGCCGGGGCCGCCGACCCCGATCGGCAGGGCGACCAGTTCGTCGCGTTCGTGGACGGGCTGCTCTTCGACCGGTTGGTCGGCGCGGGCGCGCTCAGTGCCCCGCAGCCCGCAACCGCGGCCAGTCGTGCCGACCTGAGCGCCGCGGTCCGTACGCTGCTGCGCGCCCTCACCGGGAACTGAACCGCCGTCCCGGTCGACGGGGGTGGGGACACGCGGGCGCGTCGGGGGTCAGGCGCCAGTCCGCCGGCATGCGGCATGCGGCAGTCCGGCTTCCCGGGTGGAGGCGCGGGGCATCCCCCGGTGAGCAGGTCTGCCACGTGATGGGAGACGATCGCCGCAAGGTGCCCCCCGGTCGGGGAGAGTGTGGGGAGGAGGGGGGCGATGGTGCGGTTCAGCGGCCTGCGGACGGCCGGTGGGCGGCTGCGGCACGGCTGGCGGCCGGTGTTGGAGGCGACTGTCGCGGCGACCGTGGCCTGGCTGCTGGCCACCCGGTTGCTCGGGCACCCGCAGCCCTTCTTCGCGCCGGCCGCGGCGCTGATCGTTCTCGGTCAGGCGCGCGGTCAACGGATCCGCCGTGCCGTCGAGGTCGTGCTCGGGGTCGCCGCCGGGGTGCTCGTCGCGGACCTGGTGGTGCAGGCACTCGGGCCGGGCAGCACCTGGACGGTCGGCACCGTCATTCTGCTCACCGTTCTCCTCGCGGTGGCCTTCGGCGCGACCGGCGTGACGCTGGTGCAGGCCGCGGTCTCCGCGCTCTACCTGGTGGTGGTCGCACCGCCGGACGGGTCGTTGGTGCCGAACCGGTTCGTCGACGCGCTGATCGGGGGCGCGGTCGCGCTCGCGGCCAGCCTGCTGGTCGACGCCCGGCACCCTCTCGCGCCGCTGGTCGGCGAGGTGCGGCGGACCTTCGACGAGCTCGCCGGGCTGCTGGGCGGGATCGCCGACGCGTTGGACGGCGGCGACGAGGCCGCCGCGGTCGCCGCGCTGACCCAGGCCCGGGGGATGGACGCCCGGGTGGACGGGCTGCGCGACGGGGTGCTGGCCGCCGGTGAGGCGCTGCGGCTCAATGTCCGCCGACGTCGGCACGTCGGTCGGCTGCGGTCGGTGGACGAGTCGATCCGACAGATCGACTACGCGGTGCGCAACGTCCGGGTGCTGGCCCGCGCCGGCGTGACGTTCAGCCGGCTGCACACCCCGGCGCCACCCGAGCTGGGCGCCGCGCTGCGATCCCTGGCCGAGGCCGTCCGCCAGGCCGGTGCCGCCCTCGCCGCCGACCTCGACGGCCAGGATGAGACCGCCGACCGGCACGGCGGCCGGGCCGACGAGTCCGCGTTGGCCGCCGTGCACACCGCCGGGCAGCTCTTCGGCGCCACGCCGACCCTGCCCCTAGCGATGATCATCGGTCAGGTCCGGGCCACGGCCATCGACCTGCTGCGCGGGGTCAACCCGCAGGACGACGCCGCCGTCCTCGCCCGCGTGGACGAGGCCCTCGGACTCCCCGCCGTCTGACGTCCCCACCGGCGCGCGGGGTGTGCCGGATGGTGACGGATTCGCGGACCGGGGCGGGGATCTCGTCGCCGTCAGGCGCTGGCGCGGGCCACCAGGGTGGACGGGAAGAGGGTCACCCGGGCGGCCGGATGGCTGTCCAACAGGGCGCTGGCCGCGGCGACAGCGATCCGCCCGACCGGGTGGCTCGCCGTGGTCAGCGCCGGGGCGGTCATCCCGGCCAGCGGAATGTCGTCGAAGCCGGCCACCGCGACGTCGCCGGGCACCCGCACACCGGCGTCGCGCAGCCCCGCGATCACTCCGAGCGCGGTGTCGTCGCTGATCGCGTAGATCGCGTCGACGTCCGCCCAGCGGCGCAGCGCCTCGCCGGCCGCCGCCCGGCCGCGCGCCGCAGTGAAGTCCCCGGTGATCTCCCACTCCGGCAGGCCGGCCTGGCGCATCAGCCGGCGGTACGTCTGCACGGGGCGTTGCGCGCAGGGCAGCCACCGGGGGCCGGTCACCATGGCGATCCGGCGGCGGCCCGCGGCGTACAGGTGGCGCAGCACGGCGTCCGAGCCGGCGGCGTTGTCGACGTCGAACGACGGCACGGTCGCCGAGCCGACGCCGATCGAGACCACCCGGCCGCTCAGCGACCCAGGCACCGCCGCCAGCAGGTCCTCGGTGGTGTTGACCAGGATCAGCCCGCACACCGTGCGGTCCCCGGCGAGCTGGTGCAGGCCGCGCGGGTCGCCCAGCGGCAGCCAGTGCAGCGCCACCCCGACACCGGCGGGTGTGCACACCCGGGCGGCCGAGCCGACCACCTGGTGCACGTACGGGTCGTCCAGCACCGCGGGGCTGACTCCCTGGGCGGCCACGACCAGCCGGAGGCCGCCGCCGCGGACCAGCGCCCGGGCGGCCGGGTTCGGCACGTAGCCGAGGTGGTCGACGGCTGCCGTGACCTGTTCCCGAGCTGCGGGCGAGGCGAACCCCGTGCCGGCGATCACCCGCGACGCGGTGGACCGCGACACCCCGGCGATCCGGGCGACGTCCTCGAGAGTGGCCGGTCGCTGTGCCGCTGCCGTCATCGTCGCCTCCCCGCGGCGGCCCGTCCGGTCGGACAAACGCCTGTTCACATCATGCCCTGGCCGGTCCGTCGGCGGTAAGGGGCGGTTGCCGGTTGTGGTGGTAGCGCTCTCAGGTGTGCGATCGTGCCAGGAGATCACCCCGAGAAAGAGGACAAGACCCCGTGAGCGCCCCCACCAGCAGAGCCGTAACTCCGGACACCGCACCGCCCGCACGGGCAGTGCTGCTCGCCCGCAACGGCGTCGCTGTCACCTTCACCCTCAACGGGCTGGCCGTCGGCAGTTGGTTCTCCCGCGTGCCGGCGGTCCGTGAGGCATTGGACCTCTCCGCCGGTCGCCTCGGGTTGCTCCTGCTGGCGATGAGCGTCGGCGCGCTGCTCGCCATGCCCACCTCCGGCCTGCTCGCGCAGCGCCTCGGCGCGGCCCGCACCGTGACCCTGGCCACCGTGCTTGTCGCGCTCGGTCTGACCGTGGCGGGGCTGGGCGCCACGATGACCGGGTCGTTCGCCGTCGTGGCCCTGGGACTTGTCGCCTTCGGCTACGGCTCCGGCGCCTGCGACGTGGCGATGAACGTCGAGGGCGCCGCTGTGGAACGGCGCCTGAATCGTACGATCATGCCCCGTTTCCACGCGGGGTGGAGCCTCGGTTCGGTGGCCGGAGCGGCGCTCGGCGCCGGTGCGGCCCGGTTCGACGTGGCGGTCGGCGCGCACCTCGTCGCGGTGGCGGTGGTCGTGTTGGCCGGCACCGTGCTCGCCTCCCGGACGTTCCTGCCCGTCGCGGGCGATCACACCGGCGACCCGGCGGACGCCACCCCGGCGGCCCGCCGCCGTGCGCAGCTCGCCGCCTGGCGGGAGCCGCGGACCCTGCTGATCGGGCTGTTCGTGCTGGTGGCGGCGTTCACCGAGGGTGCCGCCAACGACTGGCTGGCCGTCGCGTTCATCGACGGACGGGACCTGAGCGAGGCAGCCGGCGCGGCGGTCTTCGGGGTCTTCGTCGTCGGCATGACCGCCGGGCGCACCGCGGGCACGGTCGCGCTGGACCGGTGGGGGCGGGTGCCGGTGCTATCCGGCACCATCGGGCTCGCCGTGCTCGGCGCCGGCCTGGCCGTGCTGGCCGGTTCGGGGCCGCTGGCGATCGTCGGCGTCGCGCTGTGGGGCCTCGGTGCGTCACTGGGCTTCCCGGTCGGGATGAGCGCGGCCGCCGACGAGGAGGCACACGCGCCGGTACGGGTGAGCGTGGTCGCGGTGATCGGCTACACCGCGTTCCTGGGCGGGCCGCCGCTGCTGGGGCTGCTCGGCGACCAGGTCGGCACGCTGCGCGCCCTGCTGGTGGTGCCGCTGCTGCTGCTGCCGACCCTACTGCTGGTGCCGGTGCTGCGCCCGCCGCACACCGCCGAGCCGCACAGCGCCGAGCCGCAGACCGCCGAGCCGCACACCGCCGAGCCGCACACCGTCGAGCCGACTCCGGCCGCACACCAAAACTAACCCGCGGCGCCGCCGGGCGGTATCGGGTGCGCGGCCGACTGCGCCGCGTACCCGCGCTGGTTAGGGTCGCCGAATGCCAACCGACGAGATCACCGCCGCCGCGGCGGGCACCTGGACCCTGGGCGACCGCACCGTCCGCCGGATGGGCTTCGGCTCGATGCGGATCACCGCGAACCCGGACCCGCACCGGGCGGTCGCCCTGCTGCGCCGCGCCGTGGAGCTGGGGGTCAACCACATCGACACGGCCGCGTTCTACGTCTCGCCCGGCGGGGTCCTGCGGGTCGGCACCGGCCCGGCCCGCTACGCCACCGAGCTGATCCGCGCGGCGCTCGCCCCGTACCCGGAGGACCTGGTGATCGCCACCAAGGTCGGCTTCGGGTACGACCCGGAGGCGGGCTTCACCGAGGCGCTCACCCCGGCGCAGTTGCGCGCCCAGGTCGAGCAGAACCTGCGTCGGCTCGGCCGCGACCAGCTCGACGTGGTGAACCTGCGCCTCGGCCGGGGCGTCGGCACGGTGCCGCTGGCCGACCGGTTCGGCGCGCTCGCCGAACTGCGGGCCGCCGGGCTGATCCGGCACCTCGGGCTCTCCAACGTCCGGCGCGAGCAACTGGACGAGGTGGCCGATATCGCGCCGGTGGTCTGTGTGCAGAACAACTACGGGGTGGACGCCTACCGGAACCAGGACGAGGTCGTCCAGCTCTGCGGTCGGCGGGGGATCGCCTTCGTGCCGTTCTTCGCGCTGGCCGGCACCGGTCGGGAGGCGGGCGCGAGCGCCACGCAGAGTGCGGCCGTCGAGGCCGTCGCCCGCGCCCACGGCGTCACACCGCAGCAGGTACGCCTGGCCTGGACCCTGCACCAGGGGTCCCACGTGCTCGCCATCCCCGGCACCGCGGACCCGGAGCACCTGGCGCAGAACGTGGCCGCCGGAGCCCTCCGCCTGACCCCGGAGGATCTGACCCGTCTGCGGTGATCGTCCGCCCCGGCAGCGTTCAGGCCCGCAGGACGTGCACCAGGATCTCCTGACCGTCGCCCACGGTGCCGGCGAAACCCTCCGACAACGCGTCCACCACGCTCAGCGTGCGCGCGAGGGTCTCGTGCGCGATGAGCAGCTGATGCGTGGAGATCGCCGCCGCGACCTGCGCGGGCGCGGCGATCGACACCGTGATCCGGTCGGCGACCTCCAGGTCGGCGTCGCGGCGGGCCTGCTGGACGGTACGGACGACGTCGCGGGCGACGCCCTCGGCCGCCAGTTCGGGGGTGATCTCGGTGTCCAGCGCGATCGTCACCCCGCGCTGGGACTCCACGACCCAGCCCGTGCGCGGCACCTCCGTGATCAGGATGTCGTCCAGGCCCACCTCGACCTGCTCGCCGTCGACCACCAGCGGGAACGTCCCGTTCGCCCGGACACCGTCGACCAGCCCTCGCGCGGGCACGGCGGCGATGGCCTTCGCGACGTGCTGGGTGCGGTTGCCGAACCGGCGGCCCAGGGTCCGGAAGTTCGCCTTGACCCGCACGTCGATGACCCCGCTCTGGGCATCGAGCGGCTGGAGGACCTTGACGTTCAACTCGTCGCCGATGTCGTCGAGCAACGCCTGCGCAAGCACCGTGCCGGCCGGTAGTCCCACGAGCGCCCGGCTCAACGGCTGACGGATCCGCAGGCTGCTCGCCTTACGCGCGGACCGGCCCGCCTCGGCCAACGCCCGCGCCGTGGCCACCTGGGCCGACAACTCGGCGCTGATCACCGTGGTGTCGGGCGTGGGCCAGGTCGCCAGGTGCACCGACTCCGGGGCCGACCCGGCGCCCCGCCGGATGACCTGCTGCCACACCTCCTCCGTGAGGAAGGGGATGAACGGCGCGAGGAGCCGGGTGAGGATGTCGAGGCACTCGTACAGGGTGGTGAGGGCGTCCGGGTCGCCCTCCCAGAAGCGCTGCCGCGAGCGCCGTACGTACCAGTTCGACAGGTCGTCGACGAAGTCGGCGAGCAGTCGGCCGGCACGGGCCGTGTCGTAGTTCTGCAGTCGTTCGTCCACGGCGGCGGCGAGGGCGTGGACCTCACCGACGATCCACCGGTCCAGCGCCGGTCGTTGGGCGACCGGCTGCGCCAGCTCCGGTGCCCACGTCGAGTTCGCGGCGTAGAGGGAGAAGAACGCCGCGGTGTTCCAGTACGTCATCAACACCTTGCGGACGATCTCGTCGAGAGGGCCGGGCCCGACCCGGCGGGGCGACCACGGTGAGCCGGAGCAGGCCATGAACCAGCGCACCGCGTCCGCGCCGTGGGTGTCCATCAACGGGATCGGCAGCAGGATGTTGCCCAGGTGCTTGCTCATCTTGCGGCCGTCCTCGGCCAGGATGTGCCCGAGGCAGACGACGTTCTCGTACGGGGACCTGTCGAAGACCAGGGTGCCCACCGCCATCAGCGTGTAGAACCATCCCCGGGTCTGGTCGATCGCCTCGCAGATGTACTGGGCCGGGTAGGTGCGCTCGAAGATCTCCTTGCTGCCCGGCAGGTGGGGGTAGCCCACCGACGCGAACGGCATCGCTCCGGAGTCGTACCAGGCGTCGATCACCTCGGGCACCCGGGTGGCGGTCCGGCCGCAGTCCGGACAGGCGAAGGTGATCTCGTCGACGTACGGGCGGTGCGGATCCAGCTCGGACAGGTCGGCGTCGGCCAGCTCCCCGAGTTCGGTCCGGGAGCCGACCGCGGTCACGTGGTTGTCCGGGCAGCGCCACAGCGGCAGCGGGGTGCCCCAGTACCGGGAACGGGACACCGCCCAGTCGATGTTGTTCTTCAGCCAGTCGCCGTACCGGCCGTGTTTGATGTGCTCCGGGAACCAGTTGGTGCTCTCGTTCTCCCGGGTCAGCTCGTCGCGGACCTCGGTGGTCCGGATGTACCAGGACGGCTGCGCGTAGTACATCAGCGGGGTGTGGCACCGCCAGCAGTGCGGGTAGGGGTGCTCGAACGGCTCGTGCCGGAACAGCCGACCGGACGTCCGGAGACGGTCGATGAGCAGCGCGTCGGCGTCCTTGAAGAACACCCCGCCGACCAGGTCGATGCCGTCGTCGAACCGCCCGTTCGGGGCGACCGGGTTCACCAGCGGCAACCCGTAGGCGCGGCAGACGGCGAGGTCGTCCGCGCCGAAGGCCGGCGCCTGGTGCACCAGGCCGGTGCCGTCCTCGGTCGTGACGTAGTCGGCGAGGACCACGCGGTGGGCGTCCGGGATGTCCACCAGGTCGAACGGCCGCTCGTAGCGCAATCCCTCCAGGGCCGACCCCGGTACGGTCGCCAGGATCTCCGCCTCGTCACCGAGCACCCGCCGGGTCAGCGGTTCGGCGACGACGAAGGTGCCCTGCCCGGTGCGGGCGAGGGTGTACGTCACCGTGGGATGGACGGCGACGGCGGTGTTGGACACCAGGGTCCACGGGGTGGTGGTCCAGATCAGCAGCTCGACACCGTGGTGCCCGGCCACCGCGTCCTGCACCGGGAACCGCACGTACACGGACGGGTCGGTGACGGTCTCGTACCCCTGCGCCACCTCGTGGTCGGACAGGGTCGTGCCGTCGCGGGTGCAGTACGGGGCGACCCGGAAGTCCTCCACCAGCCGCCCGGCGTCGTGGATCTGCTTCAGCGACCACCAGACACTGTCCACGTACTCGGGGGACATCGTCTGGTACGGGTGCTCCAGGTCGATCCAGTACCCCATCCGCTCGCTGAGCTGGACGAACTCGCCCACGTGCCGCAGCACGGAGGTGCGACACCGGGCGTTGAACTCGGCGATGCCCATCTTCTCGATGTCGGGCTTGCCGCCCAGCCCCAGCTCCTTCTCCACCGCGAGCTCAACCGGCAGGCCGTGGCAGTCCCACCCGGCGCGGCGGGGCACCGAGAAGCCGCGCATCGTCCGGTACCGGGGGAAGAGGTCCTTGAAGACCCTCGCCTCGATGTGGTGGGTGCCCGGCGTGCCGTTGGCGGTCGGCGGCCCCTCGTAGAACACCCACGGCGGACCGTCGGCGGTCTGCTCCAGGCTCCGGTCGAAAATGTTGTTGGTCTGCCACCACTCGATGACCGCACGTTCCATCCCACCAAGGTCGATCTTGGTGGACAGTGGGACGAATGGCGACTTCAACGGGCCGTCCGGCACCGAGGTTCTCCCTACACTCCACATCCGCTCGCGCGGGCATCAGCTCACTGCCCACCCGGGGACGAAGTGTCAGGCGTATGGCCGGATCGGTGCCGATGCCGTCCAGCATAGCGGCCCGTGCGCGGAGCCAGTGGCCGGTGCGCTAGGCGCGTAGCCAGACCCGGAGAGGGCCGGTGGTGGTGAAGCCGGCGGCGAGGGCCGCCGCCAGGTCGGGGATGGTTTCGTAGCCGACCAGCGGCGCGTCGGGCACGGTGGCGCACACCGCTTGCCAGATGTCGCGGGGGTTGTCGGTGCGGGTGAACAGGTTGGAGACGCCGTACGGGCCGTCGCCGCTGAGCACCGCTCCGCCGGTGAGCACACCCTGGTCGTCGTGGCGGGCGAGCACCCGCACCCGGGGGTCGGCCAGCAGCGCGGGGCGGAACAGCTCCCCACCGCCCTGGGCCGCCGCCCAGACCGCCAGGTCGTCGGCGCTGGTGACCGGGGTGAGGGGTTCGTCGGCCGGTGGCGCCGCCGGTGGCCGGTGGATCCACTGCGCGTCGAAGAGCACTCGGAACCCGTACCCGGACAGGTCGAGGTCGGCGAAGCTGTCCTTCACCGACGCGCCGGGCCCCACGTCGATGCGGGCCAGCAGGGCGCAGGCGTCGACGCCCGATCGCAGGGTGACCGCGTCCGGATACCACGGCGGCGACCGGTGGGGGACCGACCAGGCGTCGGCGTCGGCACGGCCGGCCAGCCCGTGGCTGCCGCAGACGATGTCGCACCACTCGGCGTTGTCGCGGGCCGCCGTCCGCACGTCGTTCAGCACGTCGGGCAGCCTAGCCAGGATCAGCGGAGTCGAGTGAGCAGGATCCGGCCGCCCTCGTAGATGCCGCCGTCGATGGCGACGACCCTGTCGTCGGCGTACCGCAGCGCGACCGCGACGTCCTGCGGCGCCACACCGAAGTGCTTGGTGAGGGTGCTGTGGCCGTGGACGAGCACGGTGCCCCCGAGCGTGCGCAGCATCGTCGACACCGGGTCGTCGGGGTTGGTCGCCACGGCGTCGCGAAATGCGCCCCGGTCGCTCATCCGGGCGCAGAAGTCCAGCCAGGCCGCGGGGTCGTCGGAGCCGAGAGCCACGCTGACCGCCGCGTTCACGGTGGCCACACTGGACCCCAGCTCCAGGTACCGGGCGGTGTCGGAGTGCACGAGCAGGAACCCGTCGACGACCGCGACGGCGGGCAGTCGCGTCATCCACTCGACATGCTGCGGCGTCAGCTGGCGCAGGTCCTCGGCACGTCCGCCGAACCGGGCCCAGCCACCCCGAAACCCGTCGGGCTCGTTCCACCCGGCGACGGGCCTGGCGCCGAACCGGTGCGCGGCGAGCAACTGCGCCTCGTGGTTACCCAACAGCACCCCGACGTGGCCGCCCGCCGCACGCGCGGAGACCGCGAGTCGCTGGATGTCGTCGATGACGCCGACACCGTCCGGGCCCCGATCGACGTAGTCGCCGAGCAACCACAACCGCGCGCCGCCCCCGGTCCAGTGGCCGGTATGGTCGATGAGTCCAGCCTCGCGAAGTGCCTCCCGGAACTCCGACCGGTGACCGTGGATGTCCGCCGCCACGTACAGCGGCGTCATGCCGTCGAGCAGAGTCGCCATGGCCGCCACGGTACGTAGCTCAGCGGGCGTAGACCAGGTCCATCGTGTCGGTGTGCCCGGACCAGCGCAGGTCGAGATGCCAGCACCCGGCCTGCGGCATGTCGATGATCGACGGACCCGGCCCGCCGGCGACCTCTCGGGTCACCCTGGTGTCGGTGCCGTCCAGCGTCGCGGTGATCACCAGGGTCGCCGGTGCCGTCGGGTCGGCTGACGTCGTGGCGGCGCGGGCCACCCACAGGATCTTGTTGTTCGACCCGTCGCTGCGTACCAGGCGCAGCGGATGAGCGAACAGCACCGCCACGATGTCACCCTTCGCGCCGAAGACGTGCGGGCCCCGGCTGGTCCCGTGGAATCCGGCGTCCGCCCAGTCGGGCAGCGACTCCATCTCGACAGGCGAATGGCAGCCCGTCGCGGCGCTCGCCGTACTCCCGGCGCTCGCGGTGGTGGCAGCAGCGCGGGTCGGCGCGGCCGACCCACCGTCGGCGGCGCACCCCGCCAGCAGAACCACCGAAGCCGCCAGCAGCAACCTGCCCCATGAAACCATCTCGACCCTCCGGTACGTGTCGACGACTCACCTCATCTTCAGGACACCGGCCGCGCCCGTCCGGTTCCTAGCGCAGTGAGCGGGCGATCTCGATCGCCTCGGTCTTCGTGACGGCGCCCTCGATCCGGTAGCTGACGTCGGCGTCCTGCCAGATCAGCGTCGAGGCGGCAAGTCGGGCGCTCTCCTTGCGGACCACGCCCGAACGGTCCACGTACGACAGCACGTGCGGCCCGTCGACCCACACCGCGAAGTCACCGTTGACCTCGACCCAGTCCGCTCCCGGCGGGATGACCTCCTTGTGGAACGACAGGTTGAGGCGACCGTCGAACGCGTCGACGCGCAGCGCGCCGCCGTCGTAGAGCAGCGTCGCGACCCGGCAGGTGCCCGCGGGGTCGGGGTCGGCGACCAGCACCCGATCGGGCGGACCCAGCTTCGCCGGCAGACGGATCGGGAACCGTACCGCCCGTCGTGCCTCGTCCAGACCGGCGACCCGCTGCCCGGGCAACGGCGACGCGACGCCACCGGGCACCGTCGGCGCGGGCGCGACGGCGATGCTGACACCGGCGAAGCGCAGCAGCCCGGTCACCGCATCGGCGACGGCGGCACGGGTCGGCGGCAACACCGCCACCAGCAGCAGGGCGGCCAGCGCCGCCGCGACGAGCGGACGCCACCGCCGCACCGGCCGGTGCAGCCGTCCGCGGACCTCGGCGCGCACGTCGGGCGGCTCGGGCGTCTCCAGCCAGGCGGACAGGTCCCGCAGTTCCCGTTCGAGGTCACCCATGCCGGACCTCCTCCCGGTCGAGCAGGCCGCGAAGCTTCGCCAGGGCCCGGGACGTGCGCGACTTCACCGTGCCCCGGGGCCAGCCCAGTGCCGCCACCGTCTCCTCCTCGCTGAGGTCGAGGAAGAACCGGCAGACGATCACCTCGCGGTCGCGTACCGGCAGTTGCCGCAGGGCCCGCACCAGCGCGGCGCGGCGCTCCCCGGCGAGGACCGCACCCACCGCGCCGTCCTCGGCGGTCTCCGCCGTCGGGTCCGCCGCCGCGGCGCGCAGGACGAGACCGTCGCGGCGGCCGCGCGACCGGTGCAGGTTGCGGGTCTCGTTGGCGACGATCGCGAGCAACCAGGACCGGAAGGACGACTCGCCCCGATAACGGGACAATTTGCGGTACGCCTTCACGAACGCCTCCTGGATGACGTCCTCGGAGTCCGAGCCCGCGCCGAGCAGCGCCGCCGTCCGGTACGCGGACGCGGTGTGCCGAGCGACCAGGAGGTCGTACGCCGCCAGGTCGCCGGAGCGGGCGCGGGTGACGAGCGCGTCGTCGTCCAGGGGAACCTCCGTTCGGGTCACACTCATGACACCGCCCACGCTCGGTGGGTTCCAACCCCCGGTCGGGTCAGCTGTCTCCCACCCGGCGTGCAGCGTATTGCCAGGATTCGGTGCTGCACTGGAGGGCGTCGAGGGAAGGGGTGGGGCATGAGCTGGTTCAGTCGCCGGTCACGGGGCGTCGAGGCGACCCCGACGAAGCTGGACCGGGAGGCGACCCGGGACGACCTCGCCGCGCTGGAGGCGTTCGTCACGAGCCGGCACGGGGTGGAGTTCTACCTGGAGCCGGAGACCACCGCGACGGACACCACAGTGGTGGCGATCGCCCACGACGGGGAGTGGATCCGCCGCCGCACCGGCACGCCCCGCGCCGCGGGGGCCATCGCCCGCAAGCACGCGGTGCCGTTGTACGAGGCGGGCCGCACCGGCTATCCGGAACGGATGCGGGTGTGGAGCCGGGCCCATCCGGAACGCCACGCCCGCTGAGGCCGGTCGGCTCAGGTGGCCTCGACGACCGAGTGTGCCTGCTCATGTGTCATCGGCTCGGCCTGGCTGGAGACGTACCAGAGACGAGCCAGCGCGGCCGCGGAAGGCCCGCGGCGACGAGCGTGGCCTGGATCTCCCGGGCGTGCCCGGGGCTCTGCCGAGCGTCGATCATCACACTGCCGCGCTCGTCGGCGACGACGGCGACGCCGGCCTGGACCGCGTCCGGGTCCGAGCCGCCAGGACGGAGTCAGACCCGACCGGCGAGGTGGAAGAATCGGGCGGCGCTGATGGTGGTCGACCCCCGAGATTGATCGCGGACGTTGAGCCAGTGATCACCGATCCTAGGTGACCGCGCCGATGCCACCGTCCCACCGAACGATAGGCGCAGGCCAGGGGACATGCGCGCGTCCCTTGCTCTGCTTCAACCGGCGCAACGATGCGACGACTTACTGGTGCATCGGTTGAAGCAGAGCAAAGGACGCGACACATTGACCTAACGCCGGCGAAGCAGGGCTCCTTCGCACGCAATCATTGCTGACTTTCGATGGATGTCGCCCGCTCGGCGACGTCGGGTCGGCGTTGACCGGCGGCGGAGGGGTGTGGCAGCATTCGCGGCCTGACGGCAGTGAAGGAAGTCGGTGCGATTCCGACGCGGTCCCGCCACTGTCACCGGGGAGCGATCCCCCCTCGTGAGTCACGACCGTGTGTCTGCGGTTGGAAGGCCGGGGGAGAGCGTCGATCCGGAAGCCAGGATACTTCGGCCGTCGGGATGTACCCCAGGGCGTGGACACCCGAGGAGGACCCGATGACGCACGGCGTCTCATTCATCGACGATCATCGTCACACTGCGCTCCAGGCCGCTGGCTTCCGGTACCGCTGACCTGAGCGCCCGGCGCTGACCGGCCCCGACGCCCGCGTCGGTGAGTCCGGCCGCGCCGTCGTACCGGCTGACGCCGCACCCACCCGCTTCGTCCAGGTCGCCTCCCTCAGCGGCCCGGGCGTCACTCTCCGGAGCCCGCCGTGCGCATCCTGCTGCTCTCCACCGCCGACACCGACCTGCTGGCCGCCCGCGCCAGCGGCGCCGACTACCGGCTCGCCAACCCCGCGCGGGTTGCCGCCGACGAGGTGCCCGTCCTGCTCGACGGGGTCGACCTCGTCGTCGTACGCCTGCTCGGCGGTCGGCAGGCGTGGCCGGACGGCCTCGCCGCGGTGCTCGCCACCGGCGTGCCGACGGTCGTGCTGGGTGGCGAGGCGCTGCCCGACGCGGAGCTGATGGCCATCTCCACAGTGCCGTCCGGGGTCGTCACCCAGGCGTTGGCGTACCTCGTCGAGGGCGGGCCGGACAACCTCGGGCAGCTCGCCTGGTTCCTTTCCGACACGGTGCTGCTCACCGGCGAGGGGTTCGCCCCGCCCGCGCCCACCGCCGCGTACGGCGTGCATGGCGAACACCCGAACGACCCGCGGCGGCCCACCGTGGGGATCGTCTTCTACCGGGCGCACGCGCTCGCCGGCAACACCGACTTCGTCGACGTCCTCGCGGACGCGGTCCACAACGCCGGCGGCAACCCGCTGCCGATCTTCTGCGGCTCGCTGCGAGGGCTGACCACGGGCGCGGGCCCGCTCGGGCTCTTCGCCCGCTGCGACGCGCTGCTGGTCACCGTGCTGGCCGCCGGTGGCGCGGTCGCCGCGGACGCCTCCGGGGGCGGCGACGAGGACGCCTGGGACGTCGGCGCCCTGGCCGCCCTGGACGTGCCGATCATCCAGGCGCTCTGCCTGACCAGCACCCGCGAGCAGTGGGCCGGCAGCGATGCCGGGCTGTCCCCGTTGGACGCGGCGATGCAGGTGGCCATCCCCGAGTTCGACGGCCGGATCGTCAGCGTGCCGTTCTCGTTCAAGCAGATCGACGCCGACGGGCTGTCGGTCTACGCGGCCGACGCCGACCGGGCGGCCCGGGTCGCCGGGATTGCGGTGCGCCACGCCCGGCTGCGGTACGTGCCCAACGCCGACAAGCGGATCGCCGTGGTGCTCAGTTCGTACCCCACCAAGCACTCCCGGGTCGGCAACGCCGTCGGGCTGGACACCCCGGTGTCGGCGGTCCGGCTGTTCGCCGCGCTTGCCGACGCCGGTTACGACCTGGGTGACGCGGCGCTGCCCGACGACGGTGACGCGCTGATCCACGCGCTGATCGCCGCCGGTGGTCACGACGTGGAGTGGCTCACGCCGGAGCAGTTGGCCGCCGCCGAGGCGCGGATACCGGGGCAGACCTACCAGCGCTGGTTCGACCAGGTCCCGGCCGAGCTGCGGGAGCGGATCCGGGAACACTGGGGTGAGCCGCCCGGCCAGCTCTACACCGAGGGCGGGGACATCGTGCTCGCCGGGCTGCGCTTCGGCAATGTGGTGCTGCTGATCCAACCGCCGCGCGGCTTCGGGGAGAACCCGATCGCCATCTACCACGACCCGGACCTGCCGCCGAGTCACCACTACCTGGCCGCGTACCGCTGGCTGGCCGCCCCGGTCGCGGATGGCGGCTTCGGCGCGGACGCCGTGGTGCACCTGGGCAAGCACGGCACCCTGGAGTGGCTGCCCGGCAAGGGCCTCGGCCTGGCCGCCGACTGCGCGCCCGACGCGGTCCTCGGTGACCTGCCGCTGGTCTACCCGTTCATCGTCAACGACCCCGGCGAGGGCACCCAGGCCAAGCGCCGGGCGCACGCCGTGGTCATCGACCACCTGGTGCCGCCGATGGCCCGCGCCGAAACCTACGGCGACCTGGCCAAACTGGAGCAACTGCTCGACGAGTACGCCACCGTGCAGGCCCTCGACCCGGCCAAGGTGCCCACCGTGCGGGCGCAGATCTGGGACCTCGTCCGCGCGGCGGAGCTGCACCACGACCTGCACGCCGAGGCGATGCCCGACGCGGACGACTTCGACACCTTCGTGCTGCACCTCGACGGGTACCTCTGCGAAATCAAGGACGTGCAGATCCGCGACGGGCTGCACATCCTCGCCGACGCGCCCACCGGTGAGCCCCGGGTCAACCTGGTCCTCGCGGTGCTGCGCGCCCCGCAGATCTGGGGTGGCGCCCGAGCCCTGCCCGGCCTGCGGCAGGCGCTCGCCGTCGCGTACTCCCTCGACGAGCAGGAACTGCTCGCGGCACCGGGCGAACGACTGGCGGTGCCCACGGCGCTGACCGACGTGGTGGACGGGCCGGCCGGCACCGCCGCCGACGCCGTCGACCTGATCGAAGCCCTCGCCCGGCGGTTGGTTATCGGGATGGAGACGCTCGGCTGGGACGCCGAGGCCGTCGACGCGGTGGTCGCCGAGGTGACCGGCCAGTCGATCCCGGACGTCGCCGCGGTGCTGCACTTCGCCGCCACCGAGCTGGTGCCCCGGCTGGACCGGACCACCGACGAGCTGACCAACACCCTCGGGGCGCTCGACGGCCGGTTCGTGCCGCCCGGCCCGTCCGGTTCACCCACCCGGGGACTGGTCAACGTGCTGCCCACCGGCCGCAACTTCTACTCCGTCGACCCCAAGGCCATTCCCAGCCGCAACGCCTGGGACGTCGGGGTGGCCCTCGCGGATTCGCTGCTGGCCCGGCACCTCGCCGACACCGGGGCGTACCCCCGCTCGGTGGGTCTGACCGTGTGGGGCACCAGCGCGATGCGCACCCAGGGCGACGACATCGCCGAGGTGCTCGCGCTGCTGGGCTGCCGGCCGGTGTGGGACGACCGGTCGCGGCGGGTCACCGGCATCGAGGTGGTGCCGACCGCCGAGCTGGGCCGGCCGCGCGTCGACGTGACCGTGCGCATCTCCGGGTTCTTCCGCGACGCGTTCCCACACGTGGTGGCGCTCCTCGACGATGCCGTGCGGCGGGTCGCCGCCCTCGACGAGCCGGACGAGGACAACTACCTGCGGGCGCACGTCGCCGCGGACCTCGCCGAGCACGGTGACGAGCGGCGGGCCACCGCGCGGATCTTCGGTTCCAAGCCGGGGGCGTACGGCGCGGGCCTGCTGCCCCTGATCGACGCCCGGACCTGGCGCAGCGACGCCGACCTGGCCGAGGTGTACGCGGTGTGGGGTGGCTACGCGTACGGCCGGGGCCTGGATGGGCGGGAGGCGCGCGCCGACATGGAACGCTCCTTCGCCCGGATCGCGGTGGCGGTGAAGAACCAGGACACCCGCGAGCACGACATCGTCGACTCCGACGACTACTTCCAGTACCACGGCGGGATGGTGGCGATGGTCCGTCACCTCACCGGCACGTCACCGCAGGCGTACGTGGGCGACTCGGCGATGCCGCACGACGTGCGCACCCGCACGCTGGGCGAGGAGACCCGGCGGGTGTTCCGCGCCCGGGTGGTCAACCCGAAGTGGATCGCGGCGATGCGCCGGCACGGCTACAAGGGCGCGTTCGAGCTGGCCGCCACCGTGGACTACCTGTTCGGCTACGACGCCACCGCCGGCGTGGTCGACGACTGGATGTACGAGCACCTGGCCGCCGCGTACCTGTTCGACGATACCACCCGGCAGTTCCTGGAGCAGTCCAACCCGTGGGCGCTGCGCGGCATCACCGAGCGCCTGTTGGAGGCCGCCGACCGGGGGCTGTGGGCCAAACCCGAGCCGGCCACCCTGGACCGGCTGCGCGACACGTACCTGGCCAGCGAGGGCGACCTGGAGGACCGGGCATGACCGAGACCGTCACCGCGACCTATCCGTTCAGCGCGGTGCTCGGCATGGCCGACATGCGGCTGGCGCTGCTGCTCAACGCGGTGTCCCCGGCGATCGGCGGGGTGCTGGTCCGGGGGGAGAAGGGGACCGCCAAGTCCACCGCCGTGCGCGCGCTGGCCGCGCTGCTGCCCCCGGTCCGCCGGGTCGCCGGCTGCCGCTTCGGCTGTGACCCGGCCGAGCCGGACCCGGCCTGCCCGGACGGGCCGCATCCGGCCGACGCCACCGCCGAGACCCGTCGGGCCCGGCTGGTGGAGTTGCCGGTGGGCGCCGCCGAGGACCGGGTGGTCGGCTCGCTGGACCTGGAGAAGGCCCTCGGCGAGGGCGTGCGCGCCTTCGAGCCGGGTCTGCTCGCCGCCGCCCACCGGGGAGTGCTCTACGTCGACGAGGTCAACCTGCTGCACGACCACCTCGTGGACCTGCTGCTGGACGCGGCGGCGATGGGTCGCAGCCACGTCGAGCGCGAGGGCGTCTCGGTCAGCCACGCGGCCCGGTTCCTGCTGGTCGGCACGATGAACCCGGAGGAGGGGGAGCTGCGTCCGCAGTTGCTCGACCGGTTCGGGCTCACCGTGGAGGTGGGCGCCAGCCGGGACCCGGAGGTGCGGGTCGAGGTGGTCCGCCGCCGGCTCGCCGCCGACGCCGACCCGGCCGGGTTCGCCGCCCGCTGGGCCGACGCCGACGCGGAGATCGCCGCCCAGGTGGCCGCCGCCCGCCGCCGGCTTCCCGGGGTACGCCTGCCGGACGCCGCGCTGCGGCAGATCGCCGAGGTGTGCGCCGCGTTCGACGTGGACGGGATGCGTGCCGACATCGTCACCGCCCGTGCCGCTCTCGCGCACGCCGCCTGGCACGGTCGGGACCGGGTCACCGTGGACGACGTCCGGGTGGCCGCCCGGCTGGCCCTGCCGCACCGTCGCCGTCGCGACCCGTTCGACACTCCGGGGCTGGACGAGAAGCGCCTCGACGAGGCGTTGCAGCGTGCCCAGGACGCCCACCCCGACGAGCCGGACGACGACGCCCCCGACGACCGTGGCCCGGACGACACCGGTCCCCGGGGCGGTGGCCCGGCCGGCGATGGCGGCCCGAACGATGGCGGCCCGAACGGTGGCGGCCCGAACGGCGGCGGCCCGAACGGCGGCGGCCCGAACGGTGGCGGTCCGGACGGCGGCGGCCCGCACGGCGGCGGCCCGCAGGGCGACGGCAGCGGCGACGGTGCCGAGCAGGGTGCATCCGGGTCGGCCGGGCACTCGGCGGCGCGCGACGGCAGTGGCCCAGACGGGCGCACCGACGGCCAAGACGGTGCCGATGGGTGGCCGCAGCGCCAACCGGGCGACCGGGGTGACGACGACGGCTGGCCGCAGCGCCAACCGGGCGACCGGGGTGACGACGATCAGAACCCGCGCCCGCGCGGGGGCCGGGGATCGGCGACCGGTGACGACGACCCGACCCGCGGTGGGGAGTCCCAGTCGGTGGCCGTACCCCGGGGTGGGTTGCGGGCGCAGGTGCTCACCGCGCCCGGCGTCGGTGACGGGGTGCCCGGCCGGCGTTCCCGGGCCCGCACCGGGCGGGGGCGTACCACCGGAGCGCGGGTGCCGACGGGCCGGGTCGCGGCGTTGCACCTGCCGGCCACGGTCCGGGCCGCCGCGCCACACCAGGCATCCCGGGGACGGCTGACCGGCCCGCTGCGACTGCGCCCGGACGACGTGCGCGAGGCGGTCCGGGAGGGGCGCGAGGGCAACCTCGTGCTGTTCGTGGTGGACGCGAGCGGCTCGATGGGCGCCCGCCAGCGGATGAGCGCCGTGAAGGACGCGGTGCTCGCCCTGCTCACCGACGCGTACCAGCGGCGGGACAAGGTCGCGGTGATCGCCTTTCGGGGGGCCGGCGCGCGGACCCTGCTGCCGGCGACCTCGTCGGTGCTGGCCGCCTCGACCCGGCTGGCCGAGTTGCCCACCGGCGGGCGTACGCCGCTGGCCGAGGGGCTGCTCGCCGCCGCGGATCTGCTGCGGCTGGAACGCTTGCGCGACCCGAAGCGTCGCCCGCTGGTCCTCATCGTCACCGACGGTCGAGCCACCGCCGGCCCGCGTCCGCTGGACCGCGCGGCGGCAGCGGCGAAGGTGCTGGCCGCGACGGCCGCCCCCTGCGTGGTGGTCGACTGCGAGTCCGGCCCGGTCCGCCTCAACCTGGCCACCCGCCTGGCCACCCAGCTGACGGCCCAGAAAGTCACCCTCGACGCCGTCACCCACCCCCGCGATCTTGCACTTTCTGTCGCGGCATAACGGACGAAGAGCACGTATGACCGACAGAAACCGCAAGATCGCGGGGGAGCCCGCGGGCGAGGGAGACTGCTGATGCCGCAGGGACAGCCGAGTCACGTGCCCGCCGACGGGTTGACCACCCGGCAGCGGCGGCACCGACCCTTGCTGATCGTCCACACCGGACAGATGAAGGGAAAGTCGACCGCCGCCTTCGGGTTGGCGTTGCGGGCCTGGACGGCCGGTCTGCCGATCGGCGTGTTCCAGTTCGTCAAGAGCGCCAAGTGGCGGGTGGGGGAGGAGAACGCCTTCCGCGCGCTCGGCGAGGTGCACGAGCGCACCGGCGAGGGCGCGCCGGTGGCCTGGCACAAGATGGGTGAGGGCTGGTCGTGGATCCAGCGCGGCGGCGAGGCCGACCACGCCGCCGACGCCCTGGAGGGCTGGCGGCAGATCCAGCGTGACCTGGCCGCCGAGCGCTACGGGCTGTACGTGCTGGACGAGTTCACCTACCCGATGAAGTGGGGCTGGGTGGACGTCGACGAGGTGGTCGCCACCCTGGCCGACCGGCCCGGTTTCCAACACGTCGTGATCACCGGTCGGGACGCCGACCCGCGCCTGGTCGCCGCCGCCGACCTGGTGGCCGAGCTGACCAAGGTCAAGCACCCGATGGACGCCGGCCAGAAGGGCCAGAAGGGCATCGAGTGGTGACCGCCCCCGTAGACCCGTGGCCGCTGCCCCGGCTGGTGGTCGCCGCGCCGGCCAGCGGCCACGGCAAGACGACTGTCGCCACCGGGCTGCTCGCCGCGCTGCGCCGTCGCGGCCTGACGGTCAGCCCGCACAAGGTCGGCCCCGACTACATCGACCCCGGCTACCACGCGCTCGCCGCCGGGCGGCCCGGGCGCAACCTCGACCCGTTCCTGGTCGGGGCCGAGCGGATCGCCGCTCTGCTGCGCCACGGCGCGAGCGTCCCGACACCTGCCGACATCGCCGTCGTCGAGGGCGTCATGGGCCTGCACGACGGTGCCGTGGGCCGGCGCGACTACGCCTCCACCGCGCACGTCGCCCGGCTGATCGACGCGCCCGTGCTGCTGGTGCTGGACACCACCGCGCAGGGCCGCTCGGCCGCCGCGCTGACGCTGGGCATGGCCGCCTTCGACCCGGCCGTACGGATCGGCGGGGTGATCCTCAACCGGGTCGGCTCACCCCGACACGAGACGCTGCTGCGCGACGCCCTAGCCGAGGTGGGCGTACCGGTGCTCGGGGCCGTCACCCGCGCCGTCGAGGTGGCCGCGCCGGCCCGGCACCTCGGGCTGGTCCCGGTCGCCGAGCGGGCACCCGAGTCCCTGGCGATCGTCACCGCGCTGGCCGAGCTGGTCGAGGCCACCGTGGACCTCGACGCCGTGCTGGACCTGGCCCGCACCGCCGGGCCGCTGACCGCCCCGGCGTGGGACCCGGTCACCGCCGTCGGCGGGCCGGCCGGCGTCGGGCGGCCACGGGTCGCGCTCGCCGGTGGCCCGGCCTTCACCTTCTCGTACGCGGAGACCGCGGAACTGCTCACCGCGGCCGGCGCGGACGTGGTCACCCTCGACCCGCTGCGCGACCCGATGCTGCCCGCCGACACCCGCGCGGTGGTCATCGGCGGCGGCTTCCCCGAGGCGTACGCGGAGGCGCTGGCCGGCAACAGCACGCTCCGCGCCGAGCTGGCCGACTTCGACGGGCCGATCGTGGCCGAGTGCGCCGGACTGCTCTACCTCGGGCGGTCCCTGGACGGCGTACCGATGTGCGGGCGGCTGGACCTGACCGCCCGGATGACCGGCCGGCTCACCCTCGGCTACCGCGAGGCCGTGGCCGTCACCGACTCCCCGGTGGCCCGCGCCGGCGAGCCGGTACGCGGCCACGAGTTCCACCGCACCACCACCGACCCGGGGCACGGCGACCGGCCGGCGTGGCGCTGGGACGACGCGCAGCACGGCTTCGTGAGCCGTCGGGTGCACGCCTCCTACCTGCACACCCACTGGGCCGGTCACCCGGAGGCGGCCCGTCGACTGGTCGAGGCGTGCCGATGAGCGCCGACGCGCAGCGCGCCCACGACAGCCGGACCGGTGACGCCACGCTTACCGGGGTGGGGGTCGGCCCGGGTGACCCGGAACTGCTCACCGTCAAGGCGGTGCGGGTGCTGCGCGAGGCCGACCTGGTCTTCGTACCCGTGATGGCGGACCGGATCGCGACCGCCGCGACCGACGCCGCGACGCCGGCGGGTGCGGACGCCGGGCGGGCCGAGGCGACCGTGCGTTCCCACGTCGCGGCGGACCGGCTGCGCCGGTTGCCGTTTGCCCTGGACGACCGGGGTGGGGTGACCGCCCGCCGGGCGGCGGCCTGGGACGACGCGGCCCGGGTGGTGGTCGAGGCGCTCGACGCGGGCGCGCGGTCCCTGGCGTTCGCCACCATCGGCGATCCCAACGTCTACTCCACCTTCGGCTACCTGGCGCAGAGCGTCCGGGCGCTGCGCCCGGCGGTGCGGGTGGCGACCGTGCCCGGCGTCACCGCCATGCAGGAGCTGGCCGCGCGCAGCGGCACCCCGCTCTGCGAGGGACGCGAACCGCTCACCCTGCTGCCGGCCACCGCCGGCCTGGCGCTGTTCGCCGACGCCCTCGCCGGGCCGGGCACCGTGGTCGCCTACAAGGGCTGGCGGCGGCACCCGGAGTTGCTCGCCGAGCTGCGCCGACAGGGCCGGCTCTCCGACGCGGTGCTCGGGCGCAGGCTGGGGCTGCCCGGTGAACACATCGGCCCGGTCGACGAGACCACGAACGACCTGCCGTACCTGTCGACGCTGCTGGTCCCGGCCCGCCGCGAGCACCGAGGAGGAAAACTGTGACAAGCGACGGCAAGGTGTGGTTCGTCGGAGCCGGTCCGGGGGCGGCGGACCTGCTGACCCTGCGGGCCGCCCGGGTGATCGCCGAGGCGGACATCGTGATCTGGGCGGCCAGCCTGGTGCACGCCGACGTGCTCGACCACGCCCGCCCCGACGCGGAGATCATCGACTCGTCGCAGCTGCCCATCGAGGGCGTGCTGCCGCTCTACCAGCGGGCCGCCGAGCAGGGGCTGACCGTGGCCCGGATCCACTCCGGGGACCCGGCGCTGTGGGGCGCGGTGCAGGAGCAACTGGACGTGTGCCGGGCACTCGACCTGGCCGTGGAGATCGTGCCCGGGGTGTCCTCGTTCACCGCTGTCGCGGCGATCGTCGGGCGGGAGCTGACCGTGCCCGAGGTGGCCCAGTCGGTCATCCTCACCCGCCTCGAAGGTGGCAAGACCCCGATGCCGCCCGGCGAGCGGGTCCGCGACTTCGCCCGGCACGGCACCACGATGGCGCTGTTCCTCTCCGCCGCCCGTTCCGGGCAGGTGCAGGCCGAGCTGCTGGCCGGCGGCTACCCGGAGGACACCCCGGCCGTGGTGGCGTACCAGGCGACCTGGCCCGACGAGCTGGTGGTGCGCTGCACGGTCGGCACCCTGGAGGCGACGGTCAAGCAGCACAAGCTGTGGAAGCACACCCTCTTCCTGGTCGGGCCGGCACTCGCCGCCGAGGGCACCCGCTCGCACCTGTACCACCCCGGGCACTTCCACACCTTCCGCCGGGCCGAGCCGGCCGCCCGCGCCGAGCTGCGCCGCCAGGCCAGCGCCCGCACCGGGGGGACAGCCACACCATGACGTACGCCGAGCCGCCGCTGCGTGAGCCGGACCTTCCGCGCACCGCGAAGGTCCGGCCCACCGCCCTGCGTACCGGCTGGACCACCGGGGCGTGCGCGACGGCGGCGGCCAAGGCGGCGGTCACCGCGCTGGTCACCGGCGAGATTCAGCCGGATGTGGAGATTGGCCTGCCCGCCGGGCAACGGGTGCGCTTCGGAGTGGAACGCTGTGCGCTGACCGGCTCGCCGCCGGTTCGCGCCGAGGCGGTGGTGGTCAAGGACGCCGGCGACGACCCGGACGTCACCCACGGCGCCGAGCTGACCGCCACCGTGGACTGGACCGATGTTCCCGGTCTGCGCCTCGCCGGCGGCACCGGCGTCGGCACGGTCACCAAACCCGGCCTCGGGCTCGCCGTCGGCGGCCCGGCGATCAACGACACCCCCCGCCGGATGATCGGCGAGGCGGTGGCCGAGGTGGTCGACCTCAGCGAGGTCGGCGTACGGGTGGTGATCAGCGTGCCCCGCGGCGAGATCATGGCGCGCAAGACCACCAACCGACGGCTCGGCATCCTCGGCGGCATCTCGATCCTCGGCACCACCGGAATCGTGCGCCCGTTCTCCACCGCATCCTGGCGGGCCAGCGTCGTGCAGGCCGTGCACGTGATGGCCGCCCAGGGTGAGCGGACCGTGGTGCTCTGCACCGGCGGGCGTACCGAGCGGGCCGCCCGCGCGCTCCTGCCCGACCTGCCCGAGGTGTGCTTCGTCGAGGTCGGTGACTTCACCGGGGCCGCCGTCACGGCCGCCGTGGGTGACGAGATGACCGGCGTGGTCTTCGTCGGCATGGCCGGCAAGCTGGCCAAACTCGCGGCGGGCATCCTGATGACCCACTACACCCGCTCGAAGGTGGATCTGTCCCTGCTCGGCGCGGTGACCGCCGAGGCCGGTGGTGACCCGACGCTCGTCGCCGCCGTGACCGCGGCGAACACCGGGCGGCACGCGTACGAGCTGTGGGAGGCCGCCGGGCTGCTCGCCCCGGCCGGCGACCTGCTCTGCCAGCGGGTCCGCCAGGTGCTGCGGCGCTTCGCCGGGCCGACGGTCACCGTGGACGTGGCGATGGTCGACTTCGCCGGCGCGCACGTCGTCGCCTCGTCCGGCCGGTGGTCGCGATGACGCGCATGGTTGCGGGGGCCTCGGCGACGCCAGGGGCGTCGGCGGCTCCGGCGAACGCCGTGACCGTGGTCGGCCTGGACGCTGCCGGCGCACCGCCACACCCCGCCCTCGGACCCGTGCTGGGCGCCGCCGGGCTGGTCATCGGGGCCGCCCGGCACCTGGCCGTCGTGCCCGTACCGGCCGGCGCGGACACCGTCACCCTCGGGCCACTCGCCCCCGCCCTGCACCGGTTGGCCGGGGCCGTCGCCGCCGGGGTGCCCGCCGTGGTGCTGGCCAGCGGGGACCCCGGCCTGTTCGGCATCGTCCGGCGGCTGCGCGCGGCCGGGCTGCCGCTGCGGGTGGTGCCGGCGGTGTCCAGTGTGGCCGCCGCGTTCGCCCGCGCCGGCCTGCCCTGGGACGGCGCCGCCGTGGTCACCGCACACGGCCGCGACCCGCGCCCGGCCCTGAACGCCTGCCGGGCGCTGCCGCTGGTCGCGGTGCTGACCGCGCCCGGCGCCGGTGCCAGCGAGCTGGCCGAGGGACTGATCGGCTGGTCCCGCCGCCTGCTTGTCGCCGAGCACCTGGGCACCGACGCCGAACGGATCCGCGCGGTGACTCCCCAACAGGCCGCCGCCGAGACCTGGGCCGACCCGCACGTCCTGCTCAGCCTCGCCGCATCCGACTCGGCCGACCGCCCCGACGCCGCAGCCGACCGGCCCGACGCCGCAGCCGACCTGGCTGACGCCGCCCGCGATCAGCTCGTGCTCGATGGAATGCGCGCCGACAACCAGCCGGCCGCCGCCCCGGCCGAGGGCTGGGCGTTGCCGGAGAGCCGGTACGCCCACCGCGACTCCATGATCACGAAGTCGGAGGTGCGCGCCCTCGTCGTCGCCCGGCTCCGCCCCCGACTGGGCCGGCTGATCTGGGACATCGGCGCGGGCAGCGGCTCGGTCGGCATCGAGTGCGCGCTGCTCGGCGCGGCCGTGCTCGCCGTCGAACAGGACGCCGGGGCCGGCGCGACCATCCGGGCCAACGCGACGGCGCACGCGGTCGACGTGCGGATCGTCACCGGTCGAGCCCCGCAGGCGCTGGTCGGCCTGCCCGAGCCGGACGCGGTCTTCGTCGGCGGCGGCGGGGTCGACGTCCTCGCCGCCGTGGTGGCCCGCCGACCCGAGCGGGTGGTGCTCACCCTGGCGGCCCTGGACCGGGTCGCGCCGGCCGTGGGTCTGTTGCGCGCCGCCGGATACACGGTCGAGGGCGCTCAGCTCTCCGCCGCCCGCCTCGCCGACCTGCCCGGTGGGTCGATCCGCCTCGCGGCCACCAACCCGGTGGTCGTCCTCACCGGGGAGCGCCCGTGAACCACCAGAACCCGCCCGCCCACATCGGGCTGGTGGCGGCCACCGCCGCCGGCCGCCGACACGCGCACACCGTCGCCGCCGCCTGGCCACACGCACGACTGGTGCAGGGACAGAGCGTCACCGACGCGCTGCGGACCGCCTGGGTGCAGTGCGACGCGGTGGTCGCGTTCCTGGCCACCGGCGCGGTGGTGCGGATCCTCGCGCCGCTGCTCACCGACAAGCGCCGCGACCCGGCCGTGGTGGTCGTCGACGAGGCGGCCCGGCACGCCGTGGCGCTGCTGGGCGGGCACGCCGGCGGCGGCAACGACCTCGCCGAGCAGGTCGGCGCCCTGCTGGACGCCCGCCCGGTGATCACCACCGCCACCGACACGGTCGGCCTGCCGGGGCTGGACACCCTCGGCTGGCCCGTGCACGGTGCGGTCGCCGCGGTGTCCCGGGCCATCCTGGACGGCGAGCCGGTCCACCTGTTCGCCGACGCCCACTGGCCGCTGCCCGCCCTGCCGCCGAACGTCCACCCACAGCCCGTCGGCGCGGGAATCGGTGCCGACAGCGCCGACACCGACGAGGCGGCGGGCGCCGGTTACCGGCTGGTGGTCACCGACCGGGTGGTGCCGCTGGACGGGCGGACCGCCGTGCTGCGACCACCGTCGCTTGTCGCCGGCGTCGGGGCGAGTCGGGGCGTACCGGCGGCCGAGGTGGCGGAGCTGCTGCACCGGGTGCTGGCCGAGGCCGGCCTCGACCCGGCGAGCCTGTGCTGTGTGGCCACCGCCGACATCAAGGCCGACGAGGCGGGCATCCGCAGCACCGTCGACGCGCTCGGCGTACCCCTGGTGACCTGGCCGGCGGGGCGGCTGGCGACTGTCGACGTGCCGCATCCCAGCGAGGTGGTCCGCGCCGCCGTCGGCACGCCGAGCGTGGCGGAGGCCGCGGCGCTGCTCGGCCCCGCGGGCCGGCCGGACGACGCCACGCTGCTGGTGGGCAAGACCGCGACGGCGATGGCCACCGTGGCGGTGGCCCGGCACGCGCCACGCGGCCGGCTCGCCGTCGTCGGGCTCGGACCGGGTGCGGCCGACCTGCGCACCCCTCGCGCGGTGGCCGAGCTGCGCCGCGCGGCCGTGGTGGTCGGCCTGGACCAGTACCTCGACCAGGTCCGCGACGTGCTCCGCCCGGGCACCCGGGTGCTGTCCAGCGGGCTGGGCGCGGAGGAGGCGCGGGCCCGCGCCGCTGTCGCCGAGGCCGTCGCCGGTCGGGCGGTCGCGCTGATCGGCTCCGGCGACGCCGGGGTGTACGCGATGGCCAGCCCCGCCCTGGAGTACGCCGACGAGCGCATCGACGTGGTGGGCGTGCCTGGGGTGACCGCGGCGCTGGCCGCCGGCGCGCTGCTCGGCGCGCCCCTCGGCCACGATCACGCCTACGTGAGCCTGTCCGACCTGCACACCCCGTGGGAGGTCATCGAGCGCCGGGTGACCGCGGCGGCCGAGGGTGACTTCGTGACGCTGTTCTACAACCCGCGCAGCCGCGCCCGGGACTGGCAGCTCGGCAAGGCGCTCGGCATCCTCGCCGGCCACCGGCCACCGGGCACCCCGGTCGGGGTGGTCCGCAACGCCAGCCGCCCCGGCGAACGGGTCCACCTCGCCACCCTGGCCACCCTCGACCCGGCCGTCGTCGACATGTACAGCGTGGTGGTGGTCGGCAACAGCGACACGAGGCTGGTCGCCGGCCGGATGGTGACACCTCGGGGGTACCGGTGGCGCTCGTGACGATCGACGCCTGCCAGGGCTGCGGCGCGTGCCTGCTCACCTGCCCCACGCACGCGATCCGGCCGGTCGCCGGCGGCCTGACGGTCCGCGCCGACCGGTGCACGGGCTGCCTGGAGTGCCTGGAGATCTGCCCCGTCGACGCGATTCGCGTCGTCGCTGACCCTGACGCGATTCGCGTCGTCGCTGACCCTGCTGGAGGAGCCCGATGAGCCGGGTGGTGCATCCGATCGAGGTCGAGTCGTACCGCATCCTGCGCGAACGCGTCGACCTGTCGCACCTGCCGCCGCTGAGCCGCGCGGTGACCGAGCGGGTGGTGCACGCCAGCGCCGACCTCGCGTACGTCGACGAACTGGTCTGCGACGAGGCCGCGCTGGGGTCGGGGCTGGCCGCGTTGCGCGCCGGGGCGCCCGTCGTCACCGACGTGGCGATGGTCGCCGCCGGCATCACCCGCGCCGGCCGGGAGTTGGTCTGCCCGGTCGCCGAGCCGGCCGCCGCCGAGCTGGGCCGCGCGGCCGGCATCACCCGTTCGGCGGCGGCCGTGCGGATCGCCCTCGACCGGGTCGGTCCGGGCGCGGTCTGGGTGGTCGGCTGCGCGCCGACCGCGCTCGTCGAACTCCTCACCCTGGACGCCGCGCCGGCGCTCGTCGTCGGCCTGCCGGTCGGCTTCGTGGGGGCCGCCGAGTCGAAGGCGGCGCTGCGGGCCAGCGGCCTGCCCGCCGTGTCGAACGTGGGGGAGAAGGGCGGCTCGGCGGTGGCCGCCGCCGCCCTCAACGCCCTGCTCTACATCGAGGAGAAGTCATGACCGGGTTGGTCATCGTCGGGCACGGTACGCGCAGCGCGGCCGGGGTCGACCAGTTCGCCGCCCTCGTCGAGCGGGTCCGTCGGCGCGGTGACGTCGGCGACGTCGAGGGCGGTTTCATCGAGCTGTCCCGCCCGCCGCTGACCGACGCGGTCGGCGCGCTCGTCGCGCGCGGGCACCGGGCCCTTGTGGCGCTGCCCCTGGTGCTCACCGCCGCCGGGCACGGCAAGGGCGACATCCCCGCCGCGATGGCGCGGGAACAGGAACGGCACCCGGGCCTGACCTACCGCTACGGGCGCCCGCTCGGCCCGCACCCGCTGCTGCACGAAGCCCTCGAAGAACGCATCGACGCGGCGCTGGCAGGCACCGACCGGGCCGACGCGGCGCTGGCCGGCACGGTTCAGCCGGACACGGCCGACCGGGCCGGCACGTGGGTGGCGTTGATCGGGCGGGGCTCCACCGACCCGGACGCCAACGCCGAGGTGGCCAAGGTGGCCCGGCTGCTCTGGGAGGGGCGCGGCTACGCCGGTGTCGAGCCGGGCTTCGTCTCCCTGGCGCAACCATCGGTGCCGGCGGTGCTGGAGCGGCTGCGCCGCCTCGGCGCGCGGCGGATCGTCGTGGCGCCGTACTTCCTGTTCGCCGGGGTGCTGCCCGACCGGATCGTCGCCCAGTCGGCGGAGTTCGCCGCCGCCCACCCCGACCTGGACGTGCGGGTCGCCGAGGTGATCGGCGACTGCGACGCCCTCGCCGACCTGGTGCGGGAGCGTTACGCCGAGGCGCTGGGCGGCGACATCCGGATGAACTGCGACACCTGCGCGTACCGGGTGCTGATGCCCGGCTTCGCCGACAAGGTGGGCCGCCCGCAACGCCCGCACGACCACCCCGACGACCCGGTCGGTCACCACCATCACCACGGGCACGACCACGGCCAGCACCACGACCAGCACCACGACCACGACCAGCACCACGGTCACGGGTCGGTGGCGGTGGTCGGCGGAGGGCCGGGACCCGACGACCTGATCACCGTACGAGGAAAGGCCCTGCTCGACGCCGCCGACGTGGTGGTGGTCGACCGGCTCGCCCCGCAGGGGTTGCTCGCCGGCCTGCGCCCCGACGTGCTGGTGGTGGACGCCGCGAAGGTGCCCCGTGGCCCGTCGATGGCCCAGGAGGCGATCAACGAGGCCCTGGTGACGCACGCGCGCGCCGGCCGCCGGGTGGTCCGGCTCAAGGGCGGCGACCCGTACGTCTTCGGACGCGGCCACGAGGAGGTGCAGGCCTGCGTGGCGGCCGGTGTGCCGGTGACAGTGGTCCCCGGGGTGAGCAGCGCCCTCGCCGCACCGGCCCTCGCCGGCGTGCCGGTCACCCACCGGGGAGTGGCGCACGACGTCACGGTGGTCTCCGGGCACCTGCCCCCCGGGCACCCCGACTCGCTCGTCGACTGGGCGGCGCTGGCCCGGGCCCGGGGGACCGTCGTGCTCCTGATGGCCGTCGACACCATCGCCAAGATCGCCGCAGTGCTGATCGAGCACGGCCGCCCCCCGGAGACTCCGGTGCTCGCCGTGCAGGACGCCGGGCATCCCGGCCAGCGGTCCGTGCCGGCCCGGCTGGACGAGATCGGCGCGCTCGCCGCCCGGGAGGACATCGGTCCGCCGGCCGTCTTCGTCCTCGGCCCGGTGGTCGCTCTCACGACCACCGGGCCGACGGACTGACGGCTACTCGCTGCGGGCGGTCTCCGGGCCGGTGAGGCGTTCCAGCAGCGGCAGGGTGGAGGCGATGACACCGAGGCAGGCGGCCAACCCGATCACCACGATCACGTAGAAGCGGGGCTCCGGCGCGACGAGCGAGTAGTGCATCTGTGCCCGCAGGAACAGGTGCGCGGAGAGCAGGCCCATCCCGATGGCGACGGCGGCGACGGCGAGCATCGGTACGGCGCTCTCCAGCGCCACCACCCGTCGCAGGACGCGCACCGGAGCGCCGCTGAGGCGCAGCAGGCTGAACGGGCGTCGGCGTTCGGTGAGACCGCCGATGACGCTGACCGCGAGGCTGCACCCGCCGAGCGCGAGGCTGGCGACGATGACGACGTTGGCCAGCTGTTCCCAGCCACGCAGCGTGTTGGCGAAGTCCGACTCGAAGTCGCCGGGCACGTTCGGCGCCACCCAGAAGGCCGGGAAGGCGGCCTCGAGGACGGTGCGTGAACGTTCGACGGCGGCTGCCGATCCGTCCGTGTCGACGAGGATCGACATCACCGGCAGTCGTTGGAGATCGCTGAGCGGGACCGACGCGGCGGGCCAGACCCGGGTGGACGACGCCGACTGCCGGAAGGGGATGAGACCCGTCGCCACCTCGGCGACGGTGGCGCCCTCGGCGCACCGGCCGTACGCGCTCGGGATCTCGGCGCACGCGATCAGGCCGGGCTCGCTCGCGCCCATCCAGTCCGGGTTCTGGCGCACCGCGAACACGGACCGCACGTCGGTGATCGAGCGTAGGTCGGTGAAGAGCGAGTCAGGCGTCGCCGGTGCATCCTCAGGAAGGTAGAGCGACACCTGTCCCGCCTCGGTCGAGCCGACCGGCGCCGGGCCGCGGTTGGCGATGATCGTGGTGATCACGCCGACGGCCACGCTCGTCACGAAGAGCGCGAGCATGATGCCGCTGATCGCCCGGAAGCCGGCCTTCGGGTTGTCGGCGAGGCGTCGCGCGGCGATGAGGGTGGCCGGACGGTTGGCGTACCGGGCCAGGACCCGGGCGCCAACCATCGTGAGCCACGGGCCGGCGAGGACCAGGCCGGCCATGATGAGCAGCAGGCCGGGCAGGAAGATCGCGGCCTGGCCGTCGGACGTTTCCGGCTTGAAGCCGATGGCGAAGAACAGCACGGCGACACCGAGCAGGGCCGGGATCAGCCGGTACGCTCGCGGGACGCGGGGGGTGACCCGGCGGGTCACGCCCAGCGGCGAGATCCGTACGCGGCGCAGCGAGACCTGGGCCGCCACCGCGGCGCCGGCCGGGACGCCGAGCGCCACCAGCAGGGCGTCCAGCACGCCCAGCGACATGTCGCTGGGCAAGAATGGCATGCCGGTGAACGGGATGCCCGCGAGCGGACCGCGGAACGCGTAGAACAGGCCGAAGCCGACGGCGGTTCCGGCGACGGCCGCGGCGGTCGCCTCCACCGCGGCGACGATCGCGATCTGGCGGGGTGTCGCGCCGACCAGCCGCATCGCGGCGAAGCGCTGCTCCCGGCGGGCGGCGCTGAGCCGGGTGGCGGTGCCGATGAAGATCAGCACCGGGAACAGCAGCCCGCCGGCGATCACGCCCAGGATGAGGTTCACTGTGGTCTCGGGGAGGGCGGGGGTGTCGCCGACGCTTGTGACCTGCTTCGCGGCGGGCAGCTTGGCGACCTGGTCGGGCGTGCCGCCGGCGATGACGAGCAGGGTGTCCGGCGAGGTCAGCGCGGCGGGTCCGACGGTGCCCAGGTCCCGCCCGGGGTAGCGGTCGCCCAGTTGGTCGGCCGGGTGGGCGGCCAGCAGGTCGCGCAACGCGGGCGAGGCGTAGTACTCGCCGGCACCAGGGGTGGTCGGGACACCGACCGGGGTGGGCGCGGTCGCGCCGGTGGCGGCGACGTCGATCCGGATGATCTGCTTGCCGTGGAAGTAGTCGAACCGGGTCGACCACCACAGCGGGTCGGCGTCGCCGGCCGAGGCCTGGGGATACATCGAGGCGTACCGGGTGAGCTGGGCGTTGACCGCGTTGACTCCGGCCAGGGTGGTCAGCAGCAGCGCACTGCCGATCGCGACGGCGGCGGCGATGACGAGCAGGCGGGTCAGCGCCTCACGGCCGCCGGCCACGGCGAGGCGGAGCCCGAAGCGGATCATGAGGCGATCCGGTCCGGCGCGTTCACGCGCCCGTCGCGGACCATGACCTCGCGGTCGGCGTACGCGGCGATCCGGGCCTCGTGGGTCACCAGGATGACAGTCGTGCCCTGCTCGCGGGCAGCGCTGACCAACAGGTCCATCACCTGCTCGCCGGTCAGCGAGTCGAGCGCGCCGGTCGGCTCGTCGGCGAAGAGCACCTGCGGCTCGGCGACCAGGCCGCGGGCCAGGGCGACCCGTTGCGCCTGCCCGCCGGACAGCTCACCCGAGCGCCGCTGCTCCAGGCCGTCCAGGCCCAGGCGCGCGAACCAGGCGCTCGCCTTCGGCAGCGCCTGCTTGCGGTGTACGCCGCTGAGCAACAGCGGCAGGGCGACGTTCTCCACGGCGGTCAGCTCGGGGACGAGCTGACCGAACTGGAACACGAAACCGAAGCGGTCTCGGCGCAGGCTGCTGCGCTGGGTCTCGGTCATGGTGTCGATCCGGGTCCCGTCGAAGAGGATCTCGCCGGAGTCGGGCACGAGGATGCCGGCCAGGCAGTGCAACAGGGTGGACTTGCCCGAGCCGCTGGGACCCATGATGGCGAGAATCTCGCCCGCGCCGACGGCCACGCGTGCGCCACGCAGGGCGGGCGTCTGGCCGAACGAGAACTGCACGTCCCGTGCTTCGATCACGACGCTCACGGCCGCACCTCCTTGCGCAGGGCGTCCAGCCGGGCGCTTGTCATCTCGATCCATCGGAGGTCCGCCTCCAGGTGGTAGAGGCCGTGGTCGGCCAGCAGCGCGTCGACCAGGTTGCCGGCGCGCTTGATCTCGGTGAGCTCGCGCATCCGGTGCAGGTGTGCGCTGCGCTGGGTGTCGAGGTATTCGTCGGCGGGACGTTCGAGCATCAGCGCGAGCACGACCTTGGCGAAGAGCACCGTCTGCAGGTGCGGCTCCGGGTCGACCGGCTGGGTCAGCCACTGCTGGACCTCGGTCGCGCCCAGGTCGGTGATGACGTAGCGCTTGCGGTCGGGGCCGGAGCCGGGCGCGACGTCGCTGATCACCACCTTGCCGTCGCGGGCCAGTCGGCTGAGGGTGGAGTAGACCTGGCCGAACGGCAGTGGCTTGCCCCGGCCGAAGAAGGCGTCGTAGTCGCGCTTCAGGTCATAGCCGTGGCTGGGCTCTCGTTCGAGGAGGCCGAGAAGGGTCAGTGGCACGCTCATGGGAGGAGACTACACCGGGGGTATACCTCGGGTATATACCCCCGGTGTGTTCCCTGTTCAGGGCGCGATTCGCGCAGGTCAGCCGGTCAGGGCGCGGGCCAGGGCATAACCGGCGGTGGCCGCGGCGAGCCCGGCGACGACGCTGCCCACGACATTGGCCAGCGCGAGGAGGCGGTGACCGCCCCGGGTCAGCCGCAGCGTCTCGTAGCTGAAGGTGGAGTAGGTGGTCAGCGCCCCGCAGAATCCGGTGCCGAGCAGCGCGGTGACCGCCGGGCCGCTCGGCCACCCGACGAGCACGCCGAGTAGCAGCGAGCCGACCACGTTGACGGTGAGTGTGCCCCAGGGAAACGCCGAGTCGTGCCGGGACTGCACGGCCCGGTCGGCGAGGTAGCGCAACGGCGCCCCGACGGCCGCCCCCAGGGCGATGAGCAGCACGGTCACCGGGTTGCCCGCCGGCCCAGGAGGGCGGTGGTGGCGGCGTCGCCCAGCCCGACCGCGACGAGCGCCCCGAGCAGCGTCGCCGCCAGGTACGCCAGCGCGGTGCCCGGAGCACCCGCGACCAGCGCCTGCTGGATGTCGACCGCGTAGGCGGAGAACGTGGTGAACCCGCCGAGCACCCCCACCCCGAGGAACGGGCGGGCCAAAGGATGCCCACCACCGAGCTGCCCGAGCGTCGCCATCAGCACCCCGATCAGCAGGCAACCGGACAGGTTGATGCCGAACGTCGCCCAGGGGAAACCGGTCGGCGGGTGCGGGGCGGCGTGTTGCAGGCCGGCCCGGGCCAGCGCACCGAGCACCCCGCCGGCCGCGATGGTGGCGAGAATCGTCGCGGGGCGCGCGGTCAGCTCGTGGCGGTCGGCGGGGAGGTGTAGGTCGACGTCGGGGTCGGTACGCGGCTCGAATGGCTCTGGCACGAGTCCTCAGCGTAGTGCCGGCGACGGCCGCGTCAGCGAGCCTG
Source organism: Micromonospora sp. NPDC005203 (assembly GCF_042872705.1). NCBI lineage: Bacteria > Bacillati > Actinomycetota > Actinomycetes > Micromonosporales > Micromonosporaceae > Micromonospora > Micromonospora sp. NPDC005203. The sequence continues at coordinate 240,432 of NZ_JBIAKV010000006.1, forward strand.
CGGCCACGGCGGGTTCAGCGCGTTGCCGCGACGGCCGGTTCAGCGCACCGCTGCGACGGCGGCGTCCGGACCGCCACGCCACACCGTGCCGACCTCGCTGAACCCGGCGGCGGTGAGTGCGGCCAGGTGCCAGGAGGCCGGCGGGCTCCAGTCCGGGCTGTGCCCGGTCGGGTAGATGTCCTGCCGTTGGGTGACCAGCGGGGCCAGCGCCGGGTCGGCCCCGGCCCGCTCCCACCAGTCCGACCAGGACAGCACCGCGCCGGCGGCGTAGCGGGCGTTGCGCCGGTCCCGGGCCCGGTCCATCAGCCGCTTGGTCAGCTCCGGCAGGGTGTCGTCGGGCATGTGGTCGGCGTTGACGAAGACTCCGCCCGGCCGCAGCACGTCGCGTAGCTCGGCGTAGAGGTGCCCGAGCCGGTCGGCCGGCAGCCAGTGCAGGGCGGTGGCGGTGAGAACGGCGTCGTAGTCGCGGTGGGGGAGCGCGGCGCGCCACTCGGGGGTGCCGAGATCGGCCGGGACGATGGCGGCCCGGTCGGCAAGTGTGGCCCCGGCGATGGCCAGCAGTGCCGGGTCGAGGTCCAGCAGGGTCACCTCGGCGTCGGGGAAGCGCGCCAGTGTCCGCAGCGAGATCGTGCCGGTGCCGCCGGCCAGGTCGAGCACGCGCGGCGGCCGACCGTCGAGCACCGCGTCGACGGTGTCCAGCATGATGGCGAACCGGTGTTCCCGGTCCGGCATGAACGCCTCCTGCTGGCGATCCCAGCTCTCCTGCCAGGACCAGGGCTCCAAAATGTAAGGACTCATGGCAAGCAGGCTAGTTACGTACCGACCGCGTTGTCCAGGTCTTGTTGCACATAACTTGCAATTGCGGGAAGATGGCAGGGCGATGATCAGAGTGACGCGGGGTCGGGCGGATGCCCGGCCCCGCGTCCGCGCGTCTGCCCGGTCAGGCCGCTGTGTCCACCAGGGCCGCGTCGGCGTTCGCCGGCTCTTGGCGGCGGGCCAGCCGCAGCGCTGCCAGCAGGACGCCCAGGCCGACCAGGGTCAGCGCCGCGCCGGCCCAGATCGGCGAGGTGTAGCCGAGCCCGGCGGCGATCGTCACCCCGCCGATCCAGGCGCCCAGCGCGTTGCCGAGGTTGAACGCCGCGATGTTCGCCCCGGACGCGAGGGTCGGCGCCTGGTGGGCGTAGTGCATGATCCGCATCTGCAACGGCGGCACGGTGGCGAAGCCGAACCCACCCATCAGCACCAACGCGACGATTGTCAGCACCGGGTTGGTGGCGGTCAGCGCGAAGCCGACGAGCACCACGGTGAGCACCGCCAGAACGGTGACCAGGGTGCGCGACAGTGACCTGTCCGCAGCCCGGCCGCCGAGCAGGTTGCCGACGAAGAGCCCCACGCCGAAGAGGACGAGCAGCCACGGCACGGTGCTGCTGGCGAAGCCGCTGACCTCGGTGAGGGTGTAGGCGATGTAGGTGAACGCGCCGAACATGCCGCCAAAGCCCAGGACCGTGATCACCAGCGACAACCAGACCTGCGAGTGGGTGAAGGCCCGCAACTCGCCGCGCAGCCCACCGGCCGGACGGTCGGCGTTCGCGGTGTCGCCGGCCGGGATGAGCAGGGCCAGCCCGATCAGTGCCACCACGCCGATCGCGGTGATCGCCCAGAACGTCGACCGCCAGCCGAAGTGCTGCCCGAGGAAGGTGCCGAAGGGCACGCCGAGCACGTTCGCGATGGTCAGACCGGCGAACATCATGGCGATGGCGCCCGCCCGGCGGGCCGGCGCGACCAGGCCGGCGGCCACCACGGCGCCGATGCCGAAGAACGCGCCGTGGCAGAGCGCGGCGACGATCCGGCCGGCCATCATCACGGCGTAGTCGCCGGCGACGGCGGAGAGCAGGTTGCCGATGATGAACAGCACCATCAGGCCGAGCAGCACCGGCCTGCGCGGCAGTCGGGTGACCGCCGCGGTAAGGGCCACCCCGCCGACGGCCACGCTGAGCGCGTAGCCGGAGATCAGCCAGCCGGCGACCGGTTCGGTGACGTCGAAGTCGGCGGCCACCTCGGGCAGCAGCCCCATGATCACGAATTCGGTGAGCCCGATGCCGAAGGCGCCGATGGCCAGCGCGATCAGGCCGGGTGGCAGGGACTTGTGGCGTACGGACATGGCTTTCCCATCGGGAAGAGGGCAGATGTACGGCGCGTGCAACTACGCGCGTCGACAACGAAATACTTGCACGCGCTGGATATCGGCGCAAGCGTGGTAGCCTGAGCCGTCGAGAGCACACCCGAGGAGGCCGGCATGGGCATCGCCGACGACGCGGTCGAGATCCGCGCGCAGGGCTGGCGCACCCTCGCCGCCCTGCACGGGTTGATCGAGACTTCCTTGGAACGGGCGTTGCAGGCCGGCCACGACCTGTCCGTCGTCGAATACACGGTGCTCGACGCGCTCTCGCGCCAGGACGGCTGGCACATGCGGATGAGCCAGCTCGCCCGCGCCGCCGCGCTCTCCGGCAGCGCCACCACCCGGCTGGTCACCCGCCTCGAACAGCGGGGGCTGCTGACCCGCATCCTCTGCGCCGACGACCGGCGCGGGATCTACACCGAGCTGACGCCGGCCGGCTCCGAGCTGCTCGCCCGGACCCGCCCCACCCATGACCGGGTGCTCAGCGACGCGCTCGCCCAGGCGGAGGCCACCCCCGAGCTGGCCCCGCTGGTCGACGCCCTGCACCGGCTGCCTGCCACCCGCTGACCGCCCCGCCGGACCTGGCGACGGCGGGCGTACGGTACCCGCAGCCCCACCGGGACCGCCGCGCCAAGGAGGCAGCCGATGCAGGACCGCACCCCTCGTCGCGAGGAGCTGGAGCCGATCGAGCGCGCCGGCATCGACGAGCTGCGTGCCCTGCAACGCGACCGACTCCGCTGGTCGTTGCGGCATGCGTACGACAACGTGCCGCACTACCGTCGGGCGTTCGACGCGGCCGGGGTGCACCCCGACGACTGCCGGGATCTCGACGACCTGCCCCGCTTCCCGTTCACCGGCAAGGCGGAGCTGCGGGAGAACTACCCGTTCGGCATGTTCGCCGTACCCCGGGAGCGGGTGGCCCGCCTGCACGCCTCCTCCGGCACCACCGGCCGACCGACGGTGGTCGGCTACACCCGCGACGACCTGCGCACCTGGGCACGACTGATGGCCCGCTCGATCCGCGCCTCCGGCGGCCGTCGCGGCGACCGCGTGCACATCGCGTACGGCTATGGACTCTTCACCGGCGGCCTGGGCGCGCACTACGGGGCCGAGGAGCTGGGCTGCACGGTCATCCCGGTCTCCGGGGGCATGACCGAGCGTCAGGTGATGCTGATCCGCGACTTCGAACCCGAGGTCATCATGGTCACGCCCAGCTACCTGCTCGCCATCGTCGACGAGATGCAGCGCCAGGGCATCGACCCGCGGGCCACCTCCCTGCGGGTGGGCATCTTCGGCGCCGAGCCGTGGACCGAGGACATGCGCCGCGAGATCGAGCAGCGGCTGGACATCCACGCCGTCGACATCTACGGGCTCTCCGAGGTGATGGGCCCCGGCGTCGCGACCGAGTGCGTCGAGACAAAGGACGGCCTGCACCTCTGGGAGGACCACTTCTACCCGGAGATCATCGACCCGCCCACCGGGGCGGTACTGCCCGACGGTGAGCGCGGTGAGCTGGTGTTGACCTCGCTGACCAAGGAGGCGATGCCGGTCGTGCGCTACCGCACCCGCGACCTGACCCGACTGCTGCCCGGCACCGCCCGCCCGATGCGCCGGATCGAGAAGATCACCGGCCGCACGGACGACATGATGATCGTGCGCGGGGTGAACATCTTCCCCACCCAGATCGAGGAGCTGATCCTGCGGACCCCGCAGCTGTCGCCGCACTTCCAGTGCGTCCTCGATCGGCAGGGCCGGCTGGACACCCTGACCGTGCGGGTGGAACGACGGACCGGGGTCGACGTGCTCGCCGCCGAGCGGGCCGGCGCGACGCTTGTGGAGCTGGTGAAGAACACCATCGGCGTGAGCGTGGCGGTCGACGTCCTCGCCCCGGACGCGGTGGAGCGGTCGGTGGGCAAGATGCGCCGCGTCGTCGACCAGCGGCCGGCCGACTGACCCACCCCGCCCACGCCTGACGGGTACTGTCTCGGCCATGATCCGTGGAGCGGTGTTCTTTGACGTCGATGGAACACTGACGCCGACCAGTAGCGGCCAGCACCTCGCCGATCTCGTCGGCAATGCCAAGGAGATCGCGGACATACAAGCCGGCTATGCGGCCGGTGCCTTGAGCAGTGACGAGGCGTGCGTGCTCGAAGCTCGCGGCTGGGCAAGCAGGACACCCGCCGAAGCGCAGGCGTTTCTGGAGTCGATGCCGCTGGTGGACGGCATCGCGGAGACGGTTTCGTGGTGCCGGGCACACTCGCTCGTGCCCGTCCTGAGCACGCTGGCGTGGGACTTCGTCGGCACCTACCTGTGCGGCCGCTTCGGCTTCGAGAGAGCGTGCGGACCACGCCTGCGCGTTGTCGACGGCCGCTTTAGCGGCGAGGTCGCCGAGCAGTTCGACGAGCAGGCCAAGCGCGATTTCGCCATCAGGATGGCCACCGAGTTGGGCGTCGAACTCCGGCACTGCGCGGCCATCGGCGACGGGCGCTCGGATGTACCGCTGTTCGGCGTGGTCGGCTGCGCCATCGCATTCAACGCGACCCCCGAAGCTCGTGCCGCCGCCATCGAGACTGTCGACGGCCCTGACCTGCACGCCGTCGCACCCGTCCTCAGCGCCTGGCTGGACAGCGTCGCCGTGCCCGCTTACCGACAACGAACCAGACGCTGAAGAGAGTCCACTCGTCCGGCAACGCGACGCCGTACACCGTGCTGATGGTCAACCGGCCAGGTTCGCACCGACGGCGGTCGCGTGTTCGCGGCTGCGCTCGATCAGCTCCGGCGTCACCGGCTCCCGATATCCGAGTTGACGATCGCCGAGCGCGACAGCTTCTTCCGCTCGTGGTGCCGGACGGTCTGCGCCCCCGGGACATCACCGCACAGGCGCTGACCCGGCTGCTCACCGACGAGCGCCTGCGTACCGCCGCGGGCCAGGTCAGTCGCGAGATCGCCGCGATGCCGCCGCCGAGCGACCTGTCGCGCGGCTGACCGCGTTGGTCTGACGTCCGCCCCGCGTGCCCGCACCGGACGGACCATCGGCTGCGGCAGGATGACGTGATGCCACACGTCGTGCTGTTCCACTCCGTGTACGGGCTGCGGCCCGCCGTGCGCGCGACCGCCGACCGGTTACGCGCCGCCGGGCACCGGGTCACCGTCCCCGACCTGTACGGCGTACCGGCCACCGACACCGTCGAGGAGGGCTTCGCGCTGCTCGACAAGGTCGGCCACGAGGTGGTGCTGGACCGGGCCCGAGCCGCGCTGCGCGACCTGCCACCGGAGACGGTGCTCGCCGGCCTCTCGATGGGCGCGGGCGTGGCCGGGGCGCTGCTGGCCGAGCGCCCCGCCGCCGCCGGTCTGCTCCTGCTGCACGGCACCGGCGGCGCACCCGACGCGGTCCGGCCCGGGTTGCCGGTGCAGCTGCACCTCGCCGACCCCGACCCGTACGACGCGCCGGACGAGGTCGACGAGTGGCAGCAGGCGCTCACCGACGCCGGCGCCGATCTGACGGTCTTCCGCTATCCCGGCGCCGGGCACCTGTTCACCGACCCGGACCTGGGCGGGTACGACAGGGGCGCCGACGCGGCGACCTGGCCGAGGGTGCTGGCCTTCCTCGCTGCCCGCTGAGCGCCAGCACCTCCGGTTCGCTATCGTGGCGCCACCATCAAGATCCTCAGCGGGGGTGACGCGGTGCCGACGACAGCGTTCGACGAGCACGAGCGGTCGCGCTGGGCCGGGCGCGCGGCGGCGTACGACGGCAGTTTCGCCGCCCTCTGCGCCCATCCCGCCCCGGCGTTGCTGGACGCCGCGGGCGTCGTCGCGGGCCTGCGGGTGCTGGACGCGGGCACCGGCTCCGGCACCGTGGCCGCGCTGGCCAGCGCTCGGGGCGCCACCGTCGTGGCCGTCGACGCCGAGCCCAGCATGGTCGAGATGGTGCGCGGCCGGGTCCCGTCCGCCGTCGAGGTCCGCCTCGCGGCTCTGCCCCACCTGCCGTTTCCCACCGGGCACTTCGACGCGGCGGTGGCGAACTTCGTGATCAATCACGTCGGCGATCCGCTGGCCGCGATCAGCGAACTGCGACGGGTCGTCCGGCCGGCCGGTCGGATCGCGGTGACGATCTGGCCCGACCCGCCACCCGAGGCGCAGCGGCTGTGGGCAGCGGTGTTCGACGCCGCCGGGGTCGAGCGTCCGACCACCGTCCCGACGGTGGACGCGGAGCGGGACTTCCCGCGTACCCCGGACGGCTTTGTAGCTCTGCTGGACGCCGCTGGTCTCGCCGACGCGCGCTGCGGCACGATCACCTGGGCGCACCGCACCCACCCGGATGCCTGGTGGAGCGGTCCGGCCAACGGCATCAGCAAGGCGGGTCTGGTGCTGGCGGCCCAGCCGCCGGAGGTGATCACCCGCATCCGTGCCGCCTACGACGAGCTGACCGCCGCCTACCGCGACGCGGACGGCCTGCTCGTCCTGCCGACCGCGGCGCTGCTGGCCGCGGCGTCCGTGCCGTAGGCCGCGGGCGAGACCCGGCCACCCGGAGGTCCGGCCCCACGGCGAGAATGCGTGGCATGGAGTTCCTGTGCTACCACCGCGACCGGCCCGACTCGGGGACGTTGCGCGACGAGTTGTTGGCCGAACACTGGTCCTACATGGACCGGTACGCCGAGGAGTTGATCGCCCGCGGCCCCACCCTGTCCGGTGACACCGCCACCGGCAGCGTGCACATCGTCGACCTGCCCGATCCGGCTGCCGCGCGGACGTTCGCCTTCGAAGAGCCCAACTACCAGGCCGGCGTGTACCGGGATGTGCTGCTGCGCCGATGGCGCAACTCGCTGGGCCGCACCATGTGGGACTTCCCCGGTGGTCGGGACGGCGGCAACCGCTACCTGGTGCTCGGCCTCGGCGCGGGGCAGGCCGTCGACCTGCCCGTGCCACCCGACCCGAACGAGCTGATCGCGTACGGGCCGCTGCTGTCCGACGACGGCGACACGTGGCTCGGCACCGCCGCGCTGGTCCGGGCGCCGACCCCGGACGAGGCGCGCGCCATCCTGACCGTCGACCGGTACGCCGACGTGGAGGTGCACAACTGGCGGTTCGGCGGGCGACCGCCCGGGGTCAGTCGTTCGTCGTGACGTACCCGCCTGAGGCGGGCTGCCCGTAGCCCAGGCTGTCCGGCTGGCGGATCAACGGTGGGACGGGTAAGGCGCGTACCCAATCGGGCAGCCCGCCGACGCCGGTGCCGGGTCTCGTCGACTTCGCCACGGCGGGCACCGCGCGGATCGCCACCGGGATGCGGTCGATGGCCGAAGGCCAGTGACCGCCCGTAACAGCCTGCGCCACCGCCGCCGGCACCGCCGAGGTCGGCGGCACGCCACCAGCCGGCGCGACGGATCGCAGCCGGTTGACGCCCGGCGCACGGTTGGTTCCGCGGGGCGGCGCGGCCGGCGAAGTCGCCATCGTCGGGGCGGGGAGGCGCAGCGGGCCGGATCCTGGTGCGGGGGCCAACGCCACGAGGGCGGTGTCGCGGCCGACCCGGGAGCGCACGGCGTCCAGCCGCACGACCTCGACGGACCGCCCGGCCGAGCCGCTGCCGGCCGTGCGAGCGGCACCAGCGGGGTTCGCGGCAGCGCCGTGGGGCCGCCGGGCGGTGTCGCGGCGTGGGGCGTCGGCGGCCCGGCGGGTGAAGACGGCCCGCAGCGCGCGGGGCAACCGCTCGGCGGCGACCTGGCGCAGCGCGGGCGAGGCGAACGCGTACCCCCCGGTGCGCTGGGGGATGAGCAGTCCGGCGGCGACCAGCCGGCGTAGCGCCGACACGGACCGGCCGGGCGTCCAGCCGAGCGCGCGGTCGACCGTCGCGCCGGAGACCACGCCGCCCAGGACACCGGCGGCCATCAGGACCGCCCGCCGCTCACCATCGAGGTGGTCCACCTCGGCGCCGACGCTGCGGCGGACCGCCTCGGGCAGCGGGAGCACCGCCGGGTCGGCCCCGGCCGCAATCGACGCGACGTACGCCGTCGCGTGCCCGGGCCGGCCGCCCACCAACGGCAGCAGCCGGTCCACCAGGGTCACCGGCTGACCGGACCGGGTCAGGAGATGGCGCAGCAGTCGCCCGGACTGCACAGTGGCCAGCGGTCGGATCGCCATCCGCCGGGCTGGGCCAGACCCGGTGTCGGCCCACTGCGGTTGGTGCAGGGTGACCACGGCCAGTGGTAGCCGCCGTGCCGTCGCCGCGTCGAGCAGCGCCCGTAGGAATCCGCTCACCGCGGGCGCCGCCCGGTCCACGTCGTCCACCGCGACGACAAGCGGCGCCTGGGTGGCCAGCCGCAGCAGGACGTCGCGGCAGATCGCCGCGCCGGCCATCGCCGCGGCGCAGTCGTCCGGGTTGGTCAGCATCCGCTGCAGCGTCGGGACCGCGGCGGCGACCCGCGCCGGTGGAAACAGGGCGGTCAGGACGGCGACGAGCCGGTCATGGACCGCCGCCGGGCCGTCACCGCGTCGGACCCCGACGACACCGCGGAGCAGCTCGGCGACCGGTTCCAGGACCTGATCGGGGTACGGCTGGCAGGCCGCCACGGACCAGCGCACCGAAGCGCCGTCCACCGTGGTCAGCCCACGGGTCAACTCGTGCAGCAGCCGGCTGCGACCACTGCCGGTGGGCCCGACGAGCGAGACCCAGCACGGGTTCCGCTCCCGGATGGCCAGGGTCAGCTGGTCGCGGATCGTGGCCAGCTCCCGGCGGCGACCGATCAGCGGACCGTCGTGCCGGTCCGGGCCGGGTGGGACGGGGCCGATGGCGTGCCAGAGCGGCCCCGGCGACATCCGGCCGGCGACCGGCACCGGTGCCAGTTGACGCTGGGTGATCAGGCCGGCGGTGGCCCGTGCGGTGGCCGCGCAGAGCGCGACGGCACCCGGTGGCGCGTACTCCTGAAGGCGGGCGGCGGTGGTGATCACCGCGCCGCTCGCCACGCCGTGCCCGCCGCTGACCGCACCGCCCAGGTCGACCACGACCTCACCGGTGGCGACACCGACGCGCACCCGCAGTCGGATGTCCCCGACCATCGGCCGGCGGTCCAGCGCGGCCTGGATCTCAAGTCCGGCCCGCACCGCGCGGTACGCGTCGAAGCCGTCGGAGCGCCGAGCGCCGAAGAGCGCCATCACGGCGTCGCCGACGTACTTCTCCACCACTCCCTGCCAGCGGTGCAGCACGCCGGTGACGGTGTCGAAGTAGACCCGCTGCAGCGCGCGGACGTCCTCCGGGTCGAGTCGGCTCACCAGGGTCGTGGAGCCGACGATGTCGGCGAAGAGCACCGAGACGGTGCGTCTCTCCTCCGGCACGGGCCAGTGCGGGGTCACGGGCCGCCGTGCGTCGCCGGCGATGATGATGCTGGTAGTAGCGATGGTGGTCATGGCTTCGCACCAACCCTTCCCCCCGCTGATGCCAGGTGACCTCCGGAGATTGGCATCCCTGAGCTGACCGGGGATCTGCCGAACGACGTATGTCGGCCACCCGCAACCTTTTGTCGCAAAGTCGACGCGAGGAGTACCAGAAGCGGCAGTTGGCCGTAGAACAGTTCGGGGACCTGTGATTAGGCTGCGTGCCATGGCCAGCGATGGGGACACCGCACCGCTCGTGGGCCGGGCCGAGCTGGTGCAGACGGTTCGGGCCGCGCTGCACGGTGACGCCGCGCACGGGCAGACCGCCGCCGTCTTCCTGACCGGTGAGAGCGGTGTGGGCAAGACCCGGCTGTTGAGTGAGGTCGCCGACCAACTGCGTGCCCAGGGTGCCGTGGTGCTCACCGGCAGCTGCCTGGACATCGGCGACGCCTCCCCACTGCACCCGCTGTTGCAGGCGCTGCGCCGCTTCGACGCCGATCTGTCCACCTCGCACGCCCGCACCTCCGCCGCGGTGCGAGGGCTGCTGCAGATGTTCGCCGACGAGACCGCCAGCCCGGACGGCGCGGGCGCGTTGCTGGAGCGGGCCAGCCGCGGGCTGCACCTGATCGCCGAGGGCAGACCACTTGTGCTCATCCTCGACGACCTGCAGTGGGTCGACCGGAGCACCCGACAGTTGCTGCTCTACCTGTTGGCCGGGCTCGGCGACCTCCAGCTCTCCGTGCTGGCGGCGGTGCGCGCCGAGTCGCTGCAGGGCGCGCACCCGCTGCGCCGGGTGCTCACCGAGCTGCGTCGGCTGCGTACGGTGCGGGTGCTCGACCTGGCTCCGCTGGGCCGGGCCGACACCGAGAAGCTCGCTGCCGCGGTGGTCGGCCGGACGCTGCCCGCCGAGGCGGCCGAGCAGATCTGGCAGCGCAGCGGCGGCAATCCGTTCGTCATCGAGGAGCTGGCCCGCGATCTCCGCCACGGCCGCGACGGCCTGTCCGAGACGTTGCGGGAGATCTTCCTCGACCGGGTCGACGCGCTGCCCCAGCACGCCCACGCGGTGGTGCACGCGGTCGCCGCCGGTGTCGAGCCGGTCCAGCACTGGCTGCTGGCGCAGGTGCTGCGGTTGCCCGAGGACGAGCTGATCGACGCGGCCCGCGCCGCGGTGGCCCACCGGCTGCTGGTCGGCGCCGACGACGGTTACCGGCTGCGGCACCGCCTGGTTGCCGAGGTGCTCGCGCACGAACTGCTGCCGGCCGAACGTTCCGGGCTGCACCGCCGTTACGCCGAGGCGCTGACCGCCGCGCCGGGTGAGCTGCACCAGGCCCGGCTGGCGCACCACTGGCGGTTGGCCGGTGAGCCGGCGCGCGCGTTGCCGGCCGCGGTGGCGGCGGCGCAGGAGGCCGAGCGGCTGCACGGTTACGCCGAGGCGCACCGGCATTGGTCGGCGGCGTTGCAACTGGCAGCCGACCCGGGACCGCTGGCGGTGGACCGGGTCGAGCTGCTCAGGAACGCCGCCGAGGCGGCCCACCACTGCGGGGAGCACGCCCGCGCGCTGGTCCTCCTGGAAGAGGTGGCCGCGCTGCCGGGTGGCGAGCCCAGCGCGCTGCACATCCGCCGGGCCCGCTACCTGGCCGCCGCCGGCCGCTCGGCGCTGGCCGAGGAGGAGTACCAGCGGGCGCTGACCGCCGCCGACTGTTCCCCGCGCGACCGGGCCACCGCCGCCGCCCGCCTCGCCGAGCTGCTCCTGCACCTGGGCCGCTACGCCGACGCCGGCAGGTGGGCCCGGGAGGCGCTGGCGTTGGCCGCCGACGTGGAGGGCTCCGCCACCGAGGTGGTGCTGGCCAGCTCGGCGCTGGGCTTCAGCGACGCCTACCTGGAGGACCCGGACGCGGGGCTCGCGGTGATGCGTGACGCCCTCGACACCGCCGAGCGCGCCGGCCAGCCCGAGGATGTGGCCTGCGCGTACCTGCACCTGGCGGAGCTGTTGACCGGGCCACTGAACATTCTCGAAGAGGGTGTGGTGGTCGCCCGTCGTGGCGCCGAGCGGGTCGCCGAACTGGGGTTGGGCCGCACCTGGGAGACCCGGCTGCTGGCCGTCGCCATCAACGGCCTGTTCCGGGTGGGTCAGTGGGCCGAGGCGGAGAAGGTGGTTGCCGCCGCCCTGCGGCACCGACCGTCCGGTGCGGACGCCGTCGAGCTGCTGCTGGCCCGGTGCCGGCTGTCGGTGGGCTACGGCGACATCGACGCCGCCAGCCGTGACCTCGACGCGGTGGCGACCCTGCTCGCCGGTGGTGGGGCGCGGCACGTCATTCCGCTGCTCACCCTGCGCGCCGGGCTGGCCATGTGGGAAGGCCGGCACGATGTGGCGCGGTTGGCGGTGCAACGGGGCCTCACCGAGAGCCGGTCCGACGACGTGACGATCCTGTCGGCGCTGGTCTGGCACGGCCTGCGAGCCGAGGCCGAGGCGCACGCCAGTCGTGCCGTGGCGGTGGACCCGACAATGGTGCGCCGGCTGCGTGACGTGGCGGACCGGGTGGCCCGCAAGAGCGTCGGCGCGGCCGGTCCGGTGCGCTCGGTGGTGGAGGGGTTCCTGGCGCTCTGCGCCGCCGAGGTGAGCCGCCTCGACAGCAGCGACCCGGACCTGTGGGCCGCGTCCGTCGTCGAGTGGGACCGACGCCACCACCCCTACCCGGCGGCGTACTCGCGGCTGCGGCAGGCCGAGGCGTTGCTGGCCCGCCGCAGCCGGCTGGCCACCGCCGGCAAGCTGCTGCGGGAGGCGTACCGGGTGGCGCAGGGGCTGGGCGCGGTGCCGCTGACCTCGGAAATCCGCGAGCTGGCCGGGCGGGCCCGGGTGTCGCTGGAGGAGCACGAGGCACTCGGCGGCACGAGGAGCGCGCCGGCTGAGGCGTCCGACGACGAGTTGGCGCCGCTCACCGCACGGGAGCGGGAGGTGCTCGCGCTTGTCGCGGAGGGCCTCACCAACAAGGAGATCGGACAGCGGCTGTTCATCAGCGAGCGGACCATCGGCGTGCACGTGTCGCACATCTTCGACAAGCTCCAGGTCCGTACCCGGGTCCAGGCCAGCGCGATCCAGTTGCGCAACGTCCGAAGCTGACGATCCGCACCGTCCACTGGCGCGTGTGCGCACCGGGATACGTCGTTCTACTGATTCGGTGAGTGGGTGTCGGCTGAGAGGCTGGGCCGCGTCGACGACGGCGCGGGGGATGCCGCCGACCACTATGGAGGAGAGATGACCGCTCCGGTCTGGGGGCCCGTGCACCGGGACATCGTCGACCTGCTCGCCGATCATCCCGCGGACGTGCCGGCCGTGGTCGATCACCTCACCAAACTTCAGGACATGCTGGTGCGGCTTCCTCCGTTGGAGGCCAGTTGCCCGTTGGCCGACTTCAACAGGCTCTACCTGACCATCACCAGCAGTGTGTTGGACGGGTTGTACGAGGATCGTTTCATCGACCCGGCCTTCCTGTCCCGGCTGGACGTGGAGTTCGCCGCGCGGTATTTCGACGCGATGCGGCTCTGGACCGACTCCAGCCCGGGCACCCCGAAGGCGTGGTCGTGCCTCTTCGAGCGGATGCGCGGACCGGACGCCCGTCCGCTGCCGTCGGCGGCGGCCGGGGTCAACGCGCACATCAACTTCGACCTGCCCTTCGCGCTGGTGACCACGTTCGACCACCTGGAGTCGGAGCCGGTCGACGGCAGCGACCAGCACCACGACTACCTGGAGATCAACAAGATCTTCGCGGACAAGATCCCCGGTCTGCGCCGAGGCTATCTGGAGCAGTGGCAGCTGCTCATCGACATGCTCAACGGCGACATCGACGACTGGTACCAGGGGGAGCTGGTCGAGTACACCCGCAATGTCGCCTGGCGTAACGCGCAGAAGATCTGGCGGTGCCGGCACGATCCGGACGCCCGCGAATGTGAGCGCACGCGGTTGGACGACAACGCCGCGGCGCTCGGCCGGCTACTGCTGTCGCCCCTGGGAGCGTTTCTGCAGTAGCCGGGACGGGGGGTCCCCGCGTTCCGCCCCGTGGGGGGTGGCGGAGCGCGGGGGCGCGTCCCATCAGATTCACCCACCCTCGGGTGGCCGGCCGCAGCCGGTCGACCCAGGGGTGCAGCCGGTCGGCTCCGGGGGGTGCCGACCGTCTGCCACCGTCGGCCGGCCCGGGGGGGTGCCGGCCGGCGGTGGGGGAGGGGCGTCGCGCTCGTCGCGCCGGTGGCGGATGTCGGGGGTGTCGGCGGGCGCTTAACGGGTACGCCCGCGCCATGACCGTCCTGGCCCGGCGCCGGCCCGCCGCCCGACCCCGGCCCGCGCGGCCCGGCCCGCTGCGGCCAGGTGGCCCGGTGCCGCGACCCACCGTCCGACCCGGTGCGCGATGACCGCTGCCGCGACGCGGTTCGCGTTCCGCTTCGACCCGCTGTTCCGCCCGGTGTTGGCGCTGCTGGGGGTTCGCCCGGCGACGGCCTGGGTCGCCGTCACCGACCGGGATCTGCTGATCCGGTACGGGCCGTGGCAGCTGCGGACCGACCGGGAGAACGTGACAGCCGTCGAGCTGAGCGGCCCGTACCGCTGGTGGCGGGTGATCGGGCCACACGTGTCGCTGGCCGACGGGGGCGCGAGCTTCGGCAGCAGCACGGCCGGCGGCATCTGCCTGCGCTTCGGCACCCCGGTGCCGGCAGTGGTGCCGGGCGGGCGGCCACGACATCCGGCGGCCACGGTGACCGTGGCCGACCCGCCCGCACTGGCCCGCCTGCTCGCCGTACCGGACCTGTCCTGAGCTGGCCATCCACCTGCCCGGTTCCGCCGGTCGGGTCCCGCGCCACCGCCTACCGTCGGATCAGGACCTGTGAGGGTGGGACTGGCGATGGCTGACGAGCACCGGGCGAAACCACGACGTTGGGGCGGACGCCGCCACGCGCCAACGGGGCCGGACCCGGCGCTGCGGGCGGCCCGCGATCCGGCCCGCCCGCACCGGGGCGGCCGGCCGGGTGTCGTGGTGCCCGAACGCGTGGCGACGGCGGCGCGGTCGGCGCCGCCGGCCAGTCCACTGCGCCGGTGGCTCTTCCAGCACCAGGTGCAGCCGCCGGGCCCGGAGGCGGGCGAGGGACAGAACCGCCGGCACGCCTGGTGGCAGGTGATGTGCCTGACCGGCGTCGACTACTTCTCCACGCTGTCGTACCTGCCGGGTATCGCGGCGGTGGCGGCCGGTGCGCTGTCCCCGCTGGCGACCCTGCTGATCGTCGCGCTCACCCTGTTCGGGATGCTGCCGATGTACCGGCGGGTGGCCCAGGAGAGCCCGCACGGGCAGGGGTCGGTGGCGATGCTGGAGCGACTGCTGCCGTTCTGGCGGGGAAAGATCTTCGTACTCGTGCTGCTCGGCTTCGTGGCCACCTCCTGGATCATCACGATTACCCTCTCCTCGGCGGACGCCACCGTGCACCTGCTGGAGAACCCGTACCTGCCCGACGCGCTGCACGGCCCCGCCGTCCCGGTCGTGGTCACCGTGGTGCTGCTGCTCATCCTCGGCGGGGTGTTCCTGCTCGGCTTCCGCGAGGCGGTGGTGGTGGCCATCCCGCTGGTCGCCGTCTTCCTGGCGCTCAACGCGGTGATCGTCGTGGTGGCCCTGGCCCGGATCGTCGACGACCCGGGCATCGTGTCGGACTGGACCGCCGCGCTGACCACGGGCGGCGGCGGACCGGGTCGCGTGCTGCTCACGGCCGTGCTGGCGTTCCCGCTGCTGGTGCTGGGCCTGTCCGGTTTCGAGACCGGGGTGAGCATGATGCCACTGGTCCGGGCCGACGGGGCGGACCAGCAGGCCCGGCTCGCCGCCCGGATCCGCAACACACGCCGACTACTCACCACCGCCGCGCTGATCATGTCGGTCTACCTCGTCTCGACGACATTCGTGACCACGGCGCTCATCCCGCAGGATGAGTTCCGGCCCGGAGGGGCGGCCAACGGGCGGGCCCTGGCGTTCCTGGCGCACGCCCAGCTGGGCGAGGCCTTCGGCACCGTCTACGACGTCAGCAGCGTGCTCATCCTCTGGTTCGCCGGCGCCTCGGCGATGGCCGGGCTGATCAACATCGTGCCGCGCTACCTGCCCTCGTACGGCATGGCACCGGAGTGGGCGCGGGCGGTGCGTCCGGTGGTGATCGTCTATACGGTCGTCAGCGTCGCCATCACGATCGCCTTCCGCGCCGACGTCAACGCCCAGGCCGGGGCGTACGCGACGGGCATCCTGGCGATGATGGTCTCCGGCGCGGTGGCGGTGACGATTTCCGCCGCCCGCCATCGCCAGCGCGCCGGGGCAGTCGGGTTCACACTGCTGACCCTGGTGCTGCTGTACGCGTTGCTGGAGAACGTCATCGAGCAGCCGGACGGGATCACCATCTCCGCGTTGTTCATCCTCGGCATCATCGTGGTCTCGTTGGTCTCCCGGGTCACCCGGACCACCGAACTGCGCGCCGAGCGGATCGAGTTCGACGAGCCGGCCCGTCGATTCATCACCGAGTCGCTGGCCCACGACGGGCAGCTGCACCTGATCGCGAACAAGCGGCAGAGCGGATCGGTGAAGGAGTACACGATCAAGGAACGGGCGCAGCGGGGGATGAATCCGGTGCCCGGTGCCGCGGACGTGCTGTTCCTGGAGATCGACGTGGTCGACCCGTCGGAATTCAGCCAGGTGTTGCGGGTGCACGGGATCGAGGTGGGTGGCTTCCGGGTGTTGCGGGCCAGCAGCCCCGCCGTGCCCAACGCGATCGCCGCGATCCTGTTGGCCCTGCGCGACACCACCGGGGTGCGGCCGCACGCCCACTTCGAGTGGTCGGAGGGGAGCCCGATCGCGCACCTGGCGCGCTATCTCATCCTCGGTCGCGGGGACACCCCGCCGGTGGTGCGGGAGATCATCCGGCGGACCGAGCGGGACCCGCTGCGTCGTCCCGGCATCCACGTCGGCGGGTGACCGGCTGCCCGTTTGACGGGGTGAAAAGATGAATAGGGGCACTATTCACGTTCACACCTTCCTGTCCGTATTGCGGACCTATCGTGACGTTTGGCGGTCGACGCAACGTCGAGCCCTCCGCGCCCGGTTCGGGGCGCGGTCACGTCTTGCAGGCAGGAAGGCAGGCACCTTTTATGTCCACGTACCACGCAGGAGACCGCGAGATCCGACCCAGACGCCGGTCCCGATGGTTCTTGGCCAGCGGGTTGCTGGCGGGAAGTCTGGTCGTGGGAGCGGCCGGCGTGGCCGGCGTGGCCGCCGCGGCCGACCGTGAGCTCTCCCTCCCCGGTCTGGGCCGGCTGAACGCGGCGGCGGCCGGAAGCGACGACGACCGCCGTGCCGGCGACCAGGGCGGGGCGCAGCGCGACCCGGACGGCGCCGAGCGGGGCCGCGCCCCCAGCCCGGGCACCGGCAAGCGGGGCGTGGTGTCGGTGCCCTGCGACGCCGCGAAGCTGGTGGCGGCGCTGGTGACGGCCAACGCCGAGGGCGGCGCGGAACTGCGGCTCGCGCCCAGGTGCCGCTACCTGCTCACCGAGGCGTTCCACGAGACCGACCAGTACGACGGCGGGATCCGCGACGCACGGGAGGCGGCCGACGCGGCGGAAACCCCTGGTGACGCTGACGCGCCGCCGCACAACCCGGCCGACGACACCGCTGGCCTGCCGGTGATCTACCAGGCCATCACGATCGACGGCGCCGGCGCCACCATCGCCCGCGACGCCCAGGCCGCGCCGTTCCGATTCTTCACCGTCCGCGACGGCGGTGAGCTGACCCTGCGCGACGTGGAACTGCACAACGGCCGCTCGAACATTGAGGGCGGCAGCGTGCACGTGGTGCACGGGGCGACCGCCGTGGTGGAGCGGGTCACCGTCACGCAGAGCACCTCGCTGTCGCCCGAGGGCGGCGGCGGTGGCATCTTCAACGACGGCAACATGGTGGTCACCGACTCCACCTTCGTCGGCAACAGCGCCTCCGGCGCCGCGGGCAAGGGCGGGGGCCTGCTCAACGGTGGCGTGCTGACGCTGAAGCGCTCGGAGTTCCACCGCAACAGCGCCAACGCCTACGGCGGCGGGCTCGGCAACTACCGTGGTGCCGCCGACGTGGAGAGCGTCTCCTTCACCCAGAACAGCGCCGGCCAGGGTGGCGGGCTGGCCAGCTTCTCGGCCCGGACGAAGGTCTCCGACACCGAACTGCTGAACAACACCGCGCAGGTCGGCGGCGGCGCCGCCAACTCCGACGCGGTGCTGGTGATGCGCACGATGACCATCCGTGGCAACACGTCCACCGTCAACGGCGGCGGCATCTCCACCGTGAAGGGCCTGACACCGCTCGACGACAGCGTGGTCGACGGCAACACCACCCACGGCGTCGGCGCCGGCATCTACGCCGAGAAGGCGAACCTGCTGGTCCGCGGCAGCGACGTGACCCGCAACGAGGCAGTCGGCGCGGCGTCCAGCGGCGGTGGCATCTACGCGTCCGCGGGTTCGGTGGCGATCTACACCAGCAAGATCACCCACAACGCGTCGACGGTGAAGCCCGGTGGCATCTTCGCCGCCCACGCCCAGGTCAAGATCGACGACGAGAGCGTGGTCATCGAGAACGAGCCGACCAACTGCGAGGGCAGCGCGGTACCTGTCGCACACTGCTTCCGCTGAGCCGACCCGCGCACCCATCCGGAGCGCACAGCCGGGCGGCCCGGCGGGCGGGGGGGGGGGGGGGGGGGGCGGGGCGCGGCGCCCCCCCCCCCCCCGGGCCCGGGGGGGGGGGGGGCG
>NZ_JBIAKV010000006.1:258785-377640 GCF_042872705.1 Micromonospora sp. NPDC005203
GCCGCCTCGCCGCCGCGGGGCGGGGGGGGGCCCGGCCCCCCCCCGCGCGCCCGCCCCCCCCCCCCCCCCCCCCCCGCCGCCGCCCCCCCCCCCCCCCCCCCCCCCCCCCCCCCCCCCCCCGCCCCCCCCCCCTGCGTGCCTCCCCCCCGGGCCCCCGTCCGCTGTCCCGCCGTACCGCTGTGACCGTGCGGGCGGTGGCCCTGCCGGCGGCGTCAGGACATGGCGCGCAGCCGGTCGGCGAGGGTGCCGGCGAAGAAGTCGAGGAAACCGTCCGGGTCGGGGCCGGCGTTCTGCAGGACGACGTGGTCGAAGCCGGCCTCGACGTACGACCGGACCTTGGCCACGTGCGGTTCCGGGTCGGGGCCGATGGCGAAGAGTTGGCGGATGTGCTTCTCCTCCACGTGCGCGCTGGCCGCGTCGAAGTTGACCGGGTTCGGCAGTTCGCTCATCACCTTCCAGCCGGTGACCATCCATCTGCTGGTCTGCAACACCGCCTGCACCGCCTGGTCCTCATCACTGGCCCAGGCCAGCGGAACCTCGGCGTAGCGCGGGCCGGAGCCGCGGGCCCGGCGGTAGTGCTCGACGATCGAGGCGTCCGGCTCGGTGGCGAACAACCCGTCGCCCAACTCGGCGGCGAGCCGGGCCGACGCCTCGCCGCTGGCCGCCACCGCGATCACCGGCGGGGTGTCCGGCAGGTCGAAGATCCGGGCGTCCTCCAGGTGCAGGTGCCGGCCCTCATAGGACTGGTAGCCGCCCTGCCAGAGCAGCCGGATGATCTCCAGCGCCTCGCGGAGCCGCTCGTGCCGGCCCCGGACGCAAGGGAAGCCCTGCCCGACCACGTGCTCGTTGAGTCGTTCGCCGGCCCCCACCCCGAGGGTGAACCGTCCGTCGGAGATCAGCGCCATGGTCGCCGCGGCCTGCGCGATGATCGCCGGGTGGTAGCGGACGGTCGGGCAGGTGACGCCGGTGGCCAGACGCAGGGTGCTGGTCTTGGCGGCGATGGCGCCGAGCACGCTCCAGGTGAACGACGAGTGGCCCTGCGCGTCCAGCCAGGGGTGGAAGTGGTCGCTCATCTCGACGAAGTCGAAACCAGCCTGTTCGGCCAGGACGGCCTGTCGGATGATCTCCTGGGGGCCGTATCCCTCCGCGGCCAGCTTGTAGCCGATCTGCATGCCACGCCCCCGCTCTTCGTCCGCCGACTGACGCGGGTCGGTTCCCGGCCTCGACCTCGACAAACACCGACGACGCCCGTAGGCCAGCCTCCTAGGACGCCGTACGGGGTGTGTGGCGCGTCAGCAGGTCGACCACGCCGGCCAGATCCTCCTCGCCAGCGCCCTCGGCCAAGCGGCGGCCCATCAGCGCGAAGAAGGGGCTGAGCAGCTCCGCGCTGACACCCTGCTGCTCGGCGGTCCGCAGGAAGGTCGGTGTGCCGGCCACCTGCATGGCGAGAGTGGAGACGACATCCGTGGTGTAGTCGCCGCTGCGCAGCCGGTCGGCGGTCTGGTGCACGGCCGGGGCCATGGCGACGAGCCAGTCGGCGAGCAGTGGCGCGAACGCCGCGGGATCGATGTCCTCCCCGCGGATCAGGGCGTAGGCGTGGGTGACCCCGGCGAACATCCCGTACATGGCGCTGAGCAGAGCCACGTCGTACAGGGCCGCGAAACCCGGGTCCTCGCCCACGAAGGTGGTGCCGACCGGGACGCCGAGCGTCTCCCGGTGCCGCTCGAACAGCTCCCGCGAGCCGCTGTAGAAGACGTAGCCGCCAGCCTCCGGCACGCCGATCATCGGGGGGACAGCCATGATCCCGCCGTCGAGGTAGCGGGCACCCCGTTCGTGGGCCCACGCGGCGCGGGCACGGGCCTGGGCGGGGGTGCTGGTGGTCAGGTTGACCAGGTCCCGGCCGGCCAGATCGACGCCGGCCATCGCCTCGTCGACCGAGGTGTCGTCCAACAGGCAGACGACGACGAGGGTGTTCGCCGCGACCGCCTCGGCGGCGCTGGCCGCGACCCGTGCGCCCTCGGCGCCGAGGACCGCGGCACGGGTCGGGGTGCGGTTCCAGACGGTGGGCCGGCGACCGGCGGCGAGCCAGGCGCGGGCCAGCGCGGAGCCCATCGCGCCGAGCCCCAGTATCGTGACGGAGGTCTTCTGCACAGCGTTCGGTGTCATGCCGATTAGGCTGGTCGGAAGCACTCCGGTGATCAAGTACGCACTTCGGAGTGGGTGCTTACCCCCGGGTGAGCGAGGACGTCGGAAGGGTGGGCATGACGACGCTGAACCGGCCGGGCGCAGCAGAGGGACACGTCTGTGGGATCGACGCCGCGATGGAGGTGATCGGCGGCAAGTGGAAGGTGCTGATCCTCTGGGCGCTGCACGAGCACCCGTACCGCCGCTTCGGCGAGCTGCGTCGACTCCTTCCGGGGATCACCGAGAAGGTGCTGGCCTCGCACCTACGGGAGATGGAACGCGACGGCGTCGTGCACCGTGTCTCCTACGACGAGGTGCCGCCCCGCGTCGAGTACTCGCTGACCGTCGACGGCACGCGACTCAACGAGGCGCTCGAGCCGCTGGCCGCCTGGGGGCGCGAGCGGCGGGCCGGGGCGTAGTGTCTCGGAACGGCCGAGCCGCACCCGTACGGACACCGGCCCGCGCCCCGGGGGTCGAGGGGCGCGGGCCGGTGTCCGGCTGTCCTACTTGGAGGGCTCGGGCAGCTTGCAGTCGACCTTGGGGTTGGCGCCGATGTAGTTCAACGGCCCGGCCACGATGGTGACCAGGATGGTGCCGGCTTCGGCGCAGTTGGTGTCGTCGCCGCTGTAGTAGCCACGCTGGCCGGCGGCGACCGCGCCGATCACCAGCCAGATCACGACGATGACTCCGAGTATCGAGGTGCCGCGCATCGCTGCCTCCTGAAGGAAATGTGGTGGATCTGAGGTGCAGTCGTTGTACCCAATTGGGTCGTGCGGCTAACTGACACGAAGGCGGGGCCACGCCGGATCCCCCATCCGGCCGAGGCCGTCCGCCGTTGCGTACCGCCCGGGATCGGCCGCTCGCACGGGGTAACGCGAGTCGGCTATCGGATCGGCGACCGACCCGGCCCCCGTGCCGCGCGGCGGACGTAGAACTGCCTCACGGCCCCGCCGAGGAGGACTCATGGACGCCCCGACACCACCCCTGTACATCGACCGTCCCGAGGACGTGGCGGTCGCGGCCCGCGCGCTGGCTCGCGGCGCGGTCGTCGCGGCGGCGTTCGCCAACTTCTACGTCATCGTCACGCGTCCCGACGCGGCCACCGTCCGCCGGGTCAACCTGGCCAAGGGCCGACCAGCCGAGCAGGTCGGCAGCATCACCACCGCGATCGGCCGGATCCCCGGGATGTTCGACTGGACGCGGATCTCACCGCGGCTGCCGGTCGGCCGGGTGCGGGCACTGATGGACAGCCTGTACGGCGCCGGGCCGTTCGGCTTCCGGGGGCCGGCGGCGGAGCGGCTGCCCGAGCACCTCACCCAGGTCGACCAGGGGCTGCGCACCACCCAGGTGATCGCGCCGGGCCTGACCTGCCCGTCCAACGTCTTCTTCGAGCGGGCGCTCGCCGAGACCGGATCGGACCACCTCTACATCACCTCGGCGAACCGCTCCCGGCACCTCACCGGCGCGGCCGAGGAACCGGCGCACTGGAAGGCCGCGGCTCTCGCCGCCGACTTCGCCCACCTCGACGACCTGGTGGTGCTCGCCCACCGGGACGAGTCGGCGGCCCGCGCCGCGTACCCGGGCTACCTCACCACCTCCGTCACCCTGCTCTCCTTCCACGCGTCCGACGGCGAACTCGAGGAGCCGCCGGTGCTGACCGTGGACCGGCACGGATCGCTGCACCTGGATGACGTCCGCCGCGCCGCCGCGCCGCTCGGGCTACAGGTGCGCCTGGGTGGCACCGCCGCGCGGCGACTGCAGGTCCGCGCGTACGCCGGGGCGCTGGTGTGAGCGGTTACCGCGTCGGCCTGGTGGTGCCCAGTTCGAACACCACCATGGAGACCGAGATCCCGACCATGCTGCGCCGCCGCGAGACCGTCGACCCGACGGTCCGATTCACCACGCACGCCAGCCGGGTACGCCTGCGTCAGGTGACCCCCGACGAGTTGGCCCGAATGAACCGCTCCGCTCTCCGCTGCGCCGCCGAGCTGGCCGACGCCCGCTGCGACGTCCTCGCGTACGCCTGCCTGGTGGCGGTGATGTGCGAGGGTCCCGGCGCGCACGAACGGGCCGAGCGGCGGCTGGGCCGGGCGGCCGGTCGCGCCGGGCACGACATGCCGGTGGTGAGCAGCGCGGGGGCGCTGGTCGCCGGGCTGCACGCGCTGGGCGCCCGTCGGGTGGCCCTGATCGCGCCGTACCTGCCGCCGTTGACCGCGACCGTCGTTGCCTACCTGGCCTCGCACGGCGTGCAGGTGACCCAGGCGGTGAGCCTGAGCGAGCCGGACAATGTCGCGGTGGGGCGCGTCCCCACCGCTCACCTGGTCGGGCTGGCGCAGCGGCTGGACGTGACCGACGTGGACGCGGTGGTCCTGTCCGCCTGCGTGCAGCTTCCGTCGTTGGCGGCGGTGCCGCGGGTGGAGGCCCGACTCGGCCGTCCGGTGCTCACCGCGGCCACCGCCACCGTGCACCAGCTGCTCACCAGGCTGGGTGTCGAACCGTACGTGCCGGACGCCGGACGGCTGCTCGCCGGGGTCTGAGCCGGGCGGGCCGGCCGGTTCAGTGCGGCGGCGAGGGGGCCTCGGGGGGCTTGCCGTAGCTACGCCGGAAGTCCGCGTAGGCCACACCGATCAGCACCAGCAGAGCACCGAGAGAGGCGAACACCGGCGGCAGGTACAACACGGCGGGAGCGATGCTCAGCAGCGCCAGCACACCGCCGGGGCGGGACAGGGACACCCGGCTGAACACCTCGTACTCGAAGGAGGCCCGGCCGGCCAGGAAGAGGGCCGGGCCGCCGAGGATCACCGCGGCCCAGGCCGGCGGCGTCCGTCCGGTCGGCTCGTGCAGCACGAGGTCGAACCCGGTCGCCGTGGTCACCACCCCGGCCACCATCAGCAGATGTGTGTACGGGGCGGTGAACAGGAACTTGCTGGGCGACCCGGACCCCTTGATGGCCATCGGCAGCAGCTGACCGGACTTGTGCACGTAGATCCGCCAGAGCAGCAGGGTGGTCAGGAACGCCACCGCGAACACCCCGATGTTCTGCGCCTCGGTGTGCGCCGTGCTGAACATGGTGCCGATGGTCAGGATGGCGTCGCCGAGCGCGATGATGAAGAACTGCTGGTAGCGCTCGGAGAGATGCTCCGCGGTGACGTTGCGCTGGGGCTCGGGCACCACCCCGAGCCCCGGCACCGGATACGCGAGCCGGAAGCCGACGTAGTCGATGGCGAGCGCGAGTGCCCAGCACGCCAGGCGGGCGTCATCGCTGGTGAACGCGCCGATGAGCCACGGGATCGCGGACACCGCGAACCAGATGAAGATGCGTGCCGCGCGGCGCTGGGTCTGCGGTTCGCGGCGGACGGCCGGCATCAGGAACAGCCCGCGCCCGAGGTGGATCGCCACGTAGGTGCCGGCGAACGCGAGCCCACGGTCGCCGAACGCCTCCGGGATCGCCGTGGTCATCAGCAGCGCGCCGAACATCACGGCGCTGATCAGCAGCTTGATCTCGGTGCGTTCCGGGTTGTACAGGTCGGTGACCAGGGTGGTGATCACCCACGTCCACCACACGGCGGCCAGCAGGATCAGTGCCTGTCCGGCCCGGTGCCAGTCGAGCTGGTCGACCATGCCCCGGGAGATGAGCGCCAGGGCGACCACGTACACCAGGTCGAAGAAGAGTTCGAGGAGGGTCACCCGCCGCGGGGCCTCCGGATCACGGACCGGAGGACGACGGGACCGCGGGGACCCGGGCTCCGGCGCGGCGTGGTGCACGGGCTACTCCTGCGGAACCGGTCGGCTCGACGGACCCGTCCGGTCCACCTGAACGGACGGTATCGATCGGTCGACCGCACGGCCGCGAATTCGCCGGCCCTTCCCCCAACCGGGGGTGATCGACCCGGCTTCCTGAAAGCCAGGGTGTCCGGGCCGCTCGGATGGGCCCGGTTCTCTGAATTCCGAGTCGATCGCGCCGGCGGCGGGGCCCGTGGTGAAGTGACCTAGACGGCCGAACCCCCGGCCTACCGTCGCCTGGGACGGTGGACCGGGGGCTCGATGTCGCGCGTCAGGACGGGTTGCCGCCCGGGAGTACGGCGGCCATCTCGTCGCCGGCACCGGCGAGTACGCGCGCCTGCTGCGGCCAGGTGGCCAGCGCGGGTGCGGCGCGCAGGCCGGCGGCCCGGATCAGGTCACGCAGCGCCGCCTCGTCCAGCGCACCGAGCTGGACGTACGTGCGTACACCGGCGTCCTGCAACGCCGACGCCATCTTCGGCCCGATCCCCTGGATCCGGCGGAAGTCGTCCGCCGGACCGGAGTCCGTGCCGCTGGCAGCGGTCGGGACGGCCCGAGGGGTCTCGGCCACGGTCGGTACGACCGCGGGCGCGGCCACCGCCGATGGTACCGACTCCGGCTCGGCGTCCACCGGCTCGGCGTCCACGTCCGTCGGTGCTGCTTGCACGCCGTCGGCCTCCGACGGCTCGGCGTGCGGCGCGTCGGCGTCCACCGGCGTCGGCACCGCGGCCTCGGCCGCCACATCGTCGACCGGCCTGGTCGCGGTCGGCTCGTCGATCGGGCTGGCGGCGGCCGGTCCGTCGGCCGGGTTGGCCGTGGTCGGCCCGTCGGCGGGGGTGGTGTCGAGCGGGAGGTCGTCCGCGGGCTGGCGGGGGGCGATCACGGCCGCCGGGGCGGGCTGCTCGTCGACCGCGGCCGGCTCGGGGGTCGACTCCACAACCGGCTCCGACGGAAGGTCATCCGCGTCGGACGGTACGGGCGGCGGGGCCTCGGTCAGCGCGATGTCGGCCGGGTCGACGGTGCTCGGGGCCTCCGCCGGCACTTCCACCGGCGTGGGTCCACTGTCCGGTCCGGTGACGGCGGCCGGCGCGCTGACCGTGTCCACCGGCACTGGTTCGTCGGCGACCGCGACGGGGGCCGGGTCGACGGCGGCTGCGGGCCGGGCCTCGTCGGTGGTGGCCGCCGGCGTCGGCGTTTCGATCACGGCCAGGCCGGCGACGGGGTCTCCGTCCACTATCGAATTGCCCTGCACGCCCCGCCGGCCGCGCAGCAGCCACCCGGCGGCCAGGCCCAGCAACAGTGCCAGCACCACTATCAGCGAGTGTCCGATAGACCACGCCACGGCGAACCTCCCTCTCAGCTCGTTGGAAAAGGCACGAGAAAAACTCGCCGCAGCTTCGCACACGCGTGTTGCTGGCAAGTGAGAGGATCGGCCGCAGGCGACCCGGGTGTGGCGACCACGTCATGCGGTGTCCGCCGAGTGACGCAGCGTCGCCCCGGAACAAGCAGCGTCGCCCCGAACAAGCAGCGTCGCCCCGAACAAGCAGCGTCGCCCCGAACAAGCAGCGTCGCCCCGAAACAAGCAGCGTCGCGGCGGACGAGCAGCGCCGGACCAACAAGCGGCACCGCACCGGACAACACCCGAGGCCCGGCACGACGAGACCCGGGCCCGGCGGGGGACGCCGAACCCGGGTCGATGTCCAGCTCAGTCCTGGTCGCCCTCGTAGGTGTGGAAGTCGTCGACGAACCGGCGACGCAGCCGCGGCACCCGGCTCGTCACTCCGAAGTAGCCGCGCGCGCCGAGCAGCGCGAGTCGACCCACCACCGGCCGGTACATCCGGTCGTCGCCGCTGGTGCCGCTGCGGTTCAGCGATTCGGCGACCCGCGCGACGCCGTACGGCACCATCGCTGCCTCGTAGTCGGCGACCGCCTGCACCAACGTCTTGTCGCCGGTCATCGCGTGCCCGAGCTGGTCGCAGAGCAGGCGGGCGTCCCGCAGCGCGGTGTTCGCGCCCACCCCGCGGCCGGGGGTCATGGTGTGGATGGCGTCGCCGAGCATGGTGACGGTGCTGCTCTTCCAGGGCGGCGTCGGTTCGGACGTGGACACCCTGATCGGTAGGGCACTTGCCGGATCCGCGCGGGTCAGCAGCTCCCGCAGGTTCGGGTGCCAGTTGGAGGTGAGGCCCAGGGCGACGTTCACCAGGTTCTCACCGCGACGCTCCAGGACGTCGGCGGGGAATCGGCGGCCGGTGCTCCAGATGATGAGGTTGATGTTGTCGGTGGTGGTGTCGTGGACCAGGCCGGGCCAGTTTCGCAGCACCGCGGCGTCGGCGTCGCTGACGCCGGGTTTGACGGCCCGCCGGGCGTCCCACTTGAACTCCATGACGTGCAGGACGCCCATCATCCCGCCGCTGCCGAAGATCAGCGAGATGCCCTGACGGACCCGCTCCGGGACGAGGCCGCGGGTGTACGCGGTGAGCGGGATCCGGGTGGCGATGTTGATGGTGCCGGCGTCGCGGGTGACGGCGTGCGGCAGGTACTGCCGGCGTACCGCCGAGTGGGTGCCGTCCGCGCCGACCAGCAGGTTGCCGGTGGCACTGGTGCCGTCGGCGAAGTACGCGGTGACCGTCCCGTCGTCGCGTTGCTCGTAGCGGGTGAAGGTCTTGTCGAAGTGCACCACGTCGTCCAGGCCGGTCAGCAGCACCTGCCGCAGCACCATCCGGGCCACCGAGTGTTCGGTGTGCACCGGGTCGGCGTTCGGTCGTAGGGCGAACGACGCGGTCTGGCGGAGCCCCTGGGTGACCACGTTGAAGTAGTGCGGCGGCCGCGCGCAGGTGGCCAGGAAGATGGCGAACAACTCCGGGGACAGGCACTGCCGCAGTGCCCGGCTGCCGGTGGGGCCGATGCCGACCCGGTAGCCGAGCAGCCCTTCGGCGCGGTCGCGGTGCCGCTCGTAGACGGCGACGCTGATCCCGGCACGGCGCAGGCCGTGCGCCAGGCACAGACCGCCCGTGCCGGCGCCGATGATCAGGACGTGCGGTGGAGGGGTGGGCATGTCAGCCCGCCGGCTGTGTCGCGGCGTCGGTGCTGGTCGGACGTGCCGCGGGCACGTCGGTGCCTGTCGGACGTGCCGCGGGCACGTCGGTGCCTGTCGGACGTGCCGCGGGCGCGTCGGGGGCATCCCACCGGTAGAAGCAGCCGGCGATCGCGTCCCGGGGGGAGCGCCAGGTCGGCAGGTACGGCGACGTGTGCGCGGAGAGCCGCTCGTTGACCTGGTGGAAGAGCGGGTGGTTGCGGGCCGCGGCGAGGGCGTCCGGGTCGATGTCGTCCGAGGTCTCCAGCAGGTGTACGCACAGGTCGTGCAGGCAGTACAGGGATCGGTGCGTGACGCCGGTCAGACCGGGCAGGTCGGTGGCGTCGGACTCGGCGAAGATCTGTGCGACCCGCCCCTCCGCGCCCGGGATGATCCGGCTGACGATCAGTAGACGACTCATGGGACCCCTTCCGCCGGTGGCTTCCCGATCCTCGGACCGGTGCCACGTGCTCTGTGCGCCTACCGTGCCGCAGCGTCTGTCACATCACCGTCACGTACGCCGGCCCGCCGGTGACGGGCCGTCGGTGACGGCTTCGCGGGTGGCCTGGCGGATCGGGGCGAGCGTGTCGTCGAGCAGGGCGTTCATCGCGGGGCTCGGCTCCAGACTCAACTCCCTGCGCAGCAGGTCCCGGTAGACGTAGAAGGCGTGCACGGCCTCGAAGGCGTTGCCCTCGGCGAGGTGGATGCGGACCACCAGGCGGTGCGGCGTCTCCCGGAGCGGCTCGGCGGCCATCGCCTCCAACGCGGCTTCGAGGGCCTCACCGTGCCGCCCCGCGGTCAGGTGCTGCCCGGCCACCTGTTCCAGCATGTGCAGGCGCAGTTGGCGCAGTCTCTCCCGGTCCAGCAGCACCCAGTCGTCGTACCAGCCGGGCAGGAGATCGTGCCGGCCGGCGGCGAGCGCTCCCGCCGCGATGCGCGGGTCGTCGCCGTCCCGCACGCGGGCCGCGGTGCCGACCAGGTCGTCGACGTCGAGCCGGACCGTCGGGCCGAGCCGTACCGTGTCGCTGGCCACGGTCATCGGGCAACACGGGTCCTGCCGCAGCCGCCACAGCGCGGTACGCAGTGAGGACAGGGCCCGTTCCTCCGACGCGTCCGGCCAGAGCAGGCCCGCGAGTTGGCTGCGGGTGGCGCCCGGGCGCAGCCCGATCAGGGCGATCACCCGTTGCAGCCCGCGGGGCACCACGACCGGCACCGCCTCGCGCAACAGGCGGAAACCACCGAGCAGGTGAAGGGAGACGCCCTCCCCGGGCGGCTCCCCGGCGGTCGGCACGGACGGGTCAGCGGTCACGGCGGCACCCCCTGCGGAACGCTCGTCCCGACTGTCTGCTGTGTCCCGGATCGGTTCGCCCGTGACGCCACTGTCGGCCCCACCGGTGGGGGGCGCGGCCCACGGCTGCCGGGGGCGGCCCCGCCCGCCGGGGCGGCCGGGCTGACCACCGTGAAGATTATCAATAGCGGTAACGGTGAGTCAACGCCGCGGTGAATGTTCTATTGGCCGACAGTCAACCTGAGATCGGTTCTGAACTGCGGAAACGTCCGTCGGTCCGCCCGCGTGGGATGCAGCGTACGCATAGCTGGTACACAGGATGCGTCAACGCAGCGTCACCGTCCTACGTCGCTGACCGATGCGCCACGGTGACGCCGCCGTGACGAGGACTGCCGCATCGTGTCCGCAGTCGTCCAGCGCGTCCGGGCACACCCGTCGCCGCCCGGACGCCGTGGGGGAGGAGCAGTATGGACCGATCACTGATCGTCGCGAAGGTGGATCCGACCGCCGCGGAGCGGGTCGCCGAGATCTTCGCCGAGTCGGACGCGACGGAGCTGCCGCGCCTGGTCGGCGTCCGGCACCGTTCGCTGTACCGGCTCCACGATCTCTATGTGCACCTGCTCGAGACCGAGCATCCGGCAGCGGACGCGGTGGAGGGCGCCCGGGGTCACCCGGAGTTCATCCGGGTCAGCGACCGCCTGCGCCCGTACGTGTCGCCGTACCTGCCCACCTGGCGCTCACCGCGGGACGCGATGGCGCGGTGCTTCTACCGGTTTGACGCCCCGGACCCCGGGCGGCGGCCGTGACCGCCACCGCGCCACGGGAGGAGCAGCTCTGGTCCCGCTGCCCCGGCTGCGCCAGCCTGCTCTACCGCAAACGGTTGCGCCGCAACCTGGATGTCTGCCCGGAGTGTGGGGAGCACGCCCGGCTCGGCGCCCCGGATCGCCTGCGTCAGCTTGTCGACCCGGGGTCGCTGCGGCTGTTGCCCGACCAGCTTCCCGAGACGGACCCGATCGACTTCGTCGACGTGCTGCCCTACCCGCACCGGCTCAGCGCCGCCCGCGCCAGCACCGGACTGGCCGAGGCGGTCGTCTGCGCCACCGCCACCATCGGCGCTCACCCGGCCGTGCTGGCGGTGATGGATTTCCGTTTCCTGGGCGGCAGCCTGGGTTGCGCGGTGGGGGAGCTGATCACGCGGGCCGCCGAACGGGCGCTGGACGACCGCGTCCCACTCATCCTGGTCACCGCTTCCGGCGGGGCGCGGATGCAGGAGGGCGTGCTGTCGTTGATGCAGATGGCCACGGTCAGCCAGGCCATCGCCGCGCTGCGCGAGGCGGGACTGCTCACCGTGAGCGTCCTCACCGACCCGACCTACGGCGGGGTGGCCGCGTCGTTCGCCACCAACACCGATCTGGTCCTCGCGGAGAGCGGCGCGCGGATGGGTTTCGCCGGTCCCCGGGTGATCCGCCAGGTCACCGGCCGGGCGCTGCCGGCGGGCTTTCAGAGCGCCGACGTCCTGCTCCGCCACGGTCAGGTCGACATGGTGGTGCAGCGCCGGTCACTGCGCGCACGGCTGGGGGCGCTGCTCGCCGCCACCCGCGCCGCCCGCCCGGCCCGTCCGCCCGTACCCCGGCAGGAGCCGGCGCCGCGCCGCGAGCGCCTCGCCGACGCGGCAACGGCGGGCGGAGGTGACACCCCGGCGGTACGCGACGCGTGGGACACGGTCCGACTGGCGCGACACCCGGGTCGACCGACCACACTGGACTACCTCGACTCGGTCTTCGACGGGTTCCTGGAACTGCACGGCGATCGACTCGGCGGAGACTGCCCGGCCGTCGTGGGCGGCCTGGCGCGGCTGGCCGACCGGCACGTGATGGTCATCGGCCACCAGAAGGGGCACACCACCGCCGAGTTGGTGGCCCGCAACTTCGGCATGGCCAGCCCGGCCGGGCACCGCAAGGCGCTGCGGTTGATGCGCCTCGCCGCCCGGCTCGGCCTGCCCGTGATCACCCTGGTGGACACCCCTGGCGCCGACCCCGGGGTGAGCGCCGAGGAGCAGGGCCAGGCGGCGGCCATCGCGGAGAACATCCTCACCCTCACCGTGCTGCCCACCCCCGTGCTGGCAGTGATCACCGGAGAGGGGGGCAGCGGCGGCGCACTGGCCTTGGCGGTCGCCGACCGGGTGTTGATGCTGGAGCACGCCGTCTACTCGGTGATCAGCCCCGAGGGATGCGCGGCAATCCTGTGGCCGGACCGCTCGGCGGCGCCGCAGGCTGCCCGCGCGCTCAAGCTGACCGCGCCCGACCTGCGCCGACTCGGGGTGGTCGACGAGGTCGTGCCGGAGCCGACCACCGCCGCGCACGGCGACCCGGCGGAGACCGCCCACCGGTTGCGCGCGGCCCTGCTGAGCAACCTGCTGCCGCTACTGGACGTGCCGCCCGCCATGCTGGTCCGCCTGCGTCGACAGCGCTTCCGCCGGTTCGGGATGGCACGCGCCAACGCTCGGGCGGGTGCCCGGTGAGCGCCGGGGACACGACGGTGTCGACAGTCGAGGTGCCCCACGACGCCGGGGTGGAGGGCGAGGAGGCGCTCGCCGGCCTGCGCCGGCAGGCACAACACCTGATCGCCGAACTGGCCGGGCCGGTGCGCCGGATCCGGCTGCGCAGCGGACCGGCGGTGCTGGAGGTCGAGTGGCACCCGGAGGAGCCGGCCCGTGCGGACGTACCTCCCGGGTCTGCCGACGTGGCGCGGCCCGCCGGCCCGGCGCCGGCCCCGCCACCGACGCCTGGCCGGGCCGCGGTGCGGGCACCCATCGTCGGCACCTTCTACCGCGCGTCGGAGCCCGGCGCGAGGCCGTTCGTCGCGGTGGGCGACCTGGTCCGTCCGGGCCAACCGGTCGCCATCGTCGAGGCGATGAAGCTGATGAACGAGGTGACCGCCGATCGTGCCGGTCGGGTGGTCGCGATCCTCGTCGAGGACGGCCACCCGGTGGAGTACGACCAGCCGCTCGTCGAGCTGGACCCGGCATGACGGCGCAGGGTGGTTGACCATGTTCGAGACCGTGCTGATCGCCAATCGGGGCGAGATCGCCCTGCGGGTGCTGCGCGCCTGCAGGGAGCTGGGTGTGCGAACCGCGGTCGTCTACTCCGCGGCGGACGCCGACTCGGCGGTGGTCCGCCTCGCCGACCAGGCGGTCCGGATCGGGCCCGCGTCGAGTCGGCGCAGCTACCTCAACGCGGCCGCGATCGTGGAGGCTGCCCGGCAGGTGGGCGCGCAGGCCGTGCACCCCGGTTACGGCTTCCTTTCCGAGGACGCCGACTTCGCCGAGATCTGCGTGGACAACGGGTTGACCTTCATCGGCCCACCACCGGCGGTGATGGCCGCGCTGGCCGACAAGTCCTCGGCGCGGGCCCTGCTGAGCCGTGCCGGCCTGCCACTGTCGCCGGGCAGCGTCGCACCGGTGCCCACCGCCGCCGCGGCGGCGGAGGTCGCCGCGGCCGTCGGCTACCCGGTGATCGTGAAGGCCGCCGCCGGCGGCGGCGGTCGCGGCATGACCGTCGTACGGACATCGGGCGAGCTGCGCCGGGCGTACGCCCGCACCCGGGCCGCCGCCCAGGCCGCCTTCGGCGACGACCGGGTGTACGTCGAGCGCTACCTCACCGAGGCGCGACACGTCGAGGTGCAGGTGCTCTGCGACTCCCACGGCAACGGGGTGCACCTGGGCACCCGGGACTGCTCGGTGCAGCGCCGACACCAGAAGCTGGTCGAGGAGGCGCCCGCGCCGGCGCTGTCCGCCGCCGTACTCGACACCATCGCCGAGGCGGCCCTGCGGGGCGCGCTGGCTGTCGGCTTCGTCGGTGCCGGGACCCTGGAGTTCCTGGTCGACGCGGAGGAGAAGTTCCACTTCCTGGAGATCAACTGCCGGATCCAGGTGGAGCACCCGGTCACCGAGATGATCACCGGGATCGACCTGGTGCACGAGCAACTGCACATCGCCGCCGGGGTACCGCTGCGCTGGCGGCAGGAGGACATCCGCCTGCACGGCGTCGCGGTGGAGTGCCGTGTCAACACCGAGGACCCGGCCCGGGACTTCGCACCGACCCCCGGCCGGTTGACCCGGTTCACCCCGCCCGGCGGCCCGTTCACCCGGGTGGACACCCACGCCAGCGCCGGCTACCTCGTCGGCCCCTGGTACGACTCGCTCCTGGCCAAGGTGATCGTCTGGGCGCCGGACCGGGAGCTGGCCCTCAACCGGCTGGAACGGGCCCTGGACGAGTTCGACATCGCCGGGCCGGGCGTCCACACCACCATCCCGTTCGTCCGGCGCGTGCTCGACGACGCCGCATTCCGCAAGGGCCGCTACACGACCGGCCTGGTCGACCGTCTGCTCGCCGCGCCCGACGCGGCGTCCGCGCGGCGGGCGACGGCCACCCCCGCTCCGCGCCCCGCGCCCGCCGCGGAACCCGACACAACCCTCAGGAGGACCCGATGACCGTCACCCATGGTCGCCCGATGACCGCCGAGATCACCGACATCCTGGTGGCGCACTGCGGGCTGGACCCCGACGCGGCGGCCCGGGCGCCTGCCGCGTCGCTGGAGGAGCTGGGGATGGACTCCCTCGCACTGCTGGAACTCTCCGCGGTCGTCGCCGACCGGTGGCAGGTGAGCATCCCCGAGCAGGCCGGGGAGCTGAGCATCCCGGCGGTGGCCGACCTGGTCGCCCGCCGCGTCGACCCACCCGGGCATACCGAGAACAGCGTGGTCATCGACGCGCCGCTGGCGCTGGTCTGGGAGGTCACCAACGACGTGGCGAACTGGACCGAACTGTTCACCGAGTACGCCGTGGTGGACATCCTGCACCGCGAGGGCCACACCGTGCGGTTCCGGCTCACCATGTACCCCGACGAGAACGGGGTGTCCTGGAGCTGGGTCAGCGAGCGCACCTCCGACCCGGTGAGCAGGCAGGTCCGGGCGTACCGGGTGGAGACCGGGCCGTTCGAGCACATGCGGATCCACTGGCGCTACACCGAGGAGGCCGGCGGCACCCGGATGACCTGGACGCAGGACTTCGCGATGAAGCCGAGCGCGCCGCTGGACAACGCCGCGATGACCGAGCGGATCAACACCAACAGCGTCATCCAACTCACGGTGATCAAGGATCGGGTGGAGCGGATCGCCCGGCAGCGCGCCGACCAGGACGCCCCCCTGACCAGCACCGAGCCGACGGAGGCCGACGATGAGTGACCTGAGCACCCGGCCGATCGCCGCCGGGGACGTACCCGCCGACCGGCGACGCGGCGGTGAGCTGCGCGTGTTGCTCGGCCCCCGCACGGTCGGCAGCACCTCGGGCTTCCTCGGGGTCGCCACCCTCGCGCCGGGGGAGCGGATCGCCGAGCACTACCACCCGTACAGCGAGGAGTTCCTGTACGTGGTGCGCGGCGCGATCACCGTCGACCTGGACGACCAGCCGACGTTGCTGGCCGCCGGTGAGGCCCTGTTCGTCCCCGTGAACGTGCGGCACCGACTCCGCAACACCGGCGTCGAACCGGCCGAGGTGGTCTTCCACCTGGGTCCGCTCGCCCCCCGCCCGGAGTTGGGTCACGTCGACACCGAGTTGGCCGAACAGCGCGGTGGGTCGTGAGCGCGAGGAGTGCGCCGGGGTTGCGAGCCCCGCAGTCGCGAACCGGGGTGGCGTCGTGAGCGCGAGGAGTGCGCCGGGGTTGCGAGCCCCGCAGTCGCGAACCGAGGTGGCGTCGTGAGCGCGAGGAGTGCGCCGGGGTTGCGAGCCCCGCAGTCGCGAACCGGGGTGGCGTCGTGAGCGGACGCCGGACGGTGGTGACCGGGATCGGGGTGGTCGCGCCCGGCGGCGCCAGCCGGGACCGGTTCTGGAAGACCATCACCGAGGGGCGGACCGCCACCCGGCGGATCAGCTTCTTCGACCCGTCGGCGTTCCGGTCGCAGATCGCCGCGGAATGCGACTTCGACCCGACCGCAGCGGGGCTCACCGAGGCCGAACAACGCCGGGCCGACAGGTACGTGCAGTTCGCGCTGGCCTGCTCCGTGGAGGCCGTCGCTGACGCCGGACTGGTGCTCAGCGACGCCGAGCGGGACCGGGCCGGGGTGGTGCTCGGCACCGCCGTGGGTGGCACGATGGCGCTGGAACAGGAGTACGTCACCGTCAGCGAGCACGGTCAGCGCTGGCTGGTCGACGCGACGCGCGGTGGCCCGTACCTCTACCAGGCGCTGGTGCCCAGCAGCCTCGCCGCCGACGTGGCCTGCCGGCACGGGCTGCACGGCCCGGCGCAGGTGGTGTCCACCGGCTGCACCTCCGGCATCGACGCCATCGGCTACGCCCACCAGCTCATCGTGGACGGTGAGGCGGACGTGATGCTGGCCGGCGCGGCGGACTCGCCGATCTCGCCGGTCACCGTCGCCTCGTTCGACGCGATCAAGGCGACCAGCCCGGACAACGACGACCCGGCGCACGCCTCCCGCCCGTTCGACGCCGACCGACACGGGTTCGTGCTGGCCGAGGGCGGGGCGGTGCTGGTGCTGGAGGAGCTCGGGCACGCCCGCCGGCGGGGCGCGCACATCTACTGCGAGGTGGCCGGCTACGCCAGCCGCAGCAACGGTTACCACATGACCGGGCTGCGTCCAGACGGCCTGGAGATGAGCCTCGCCGTGACCGACGCGTTGAAACAGGGGCGGATCCTGCCCGAGCAGGTGTCCTACATCAGCGCCCACGGCTCGGGTACCAAGCAGAACGACAGGCACGAGACAGCCGCGTTCAAACGGGCGTTGGGCCAGGCCGCGTACCGGGTGCCGATCAGCTCGATCAAGTCGATGGTCGGGCACTCGCTCGGCGCGATCGGGTCGATCGAGATGGCGGCGTGCGCCCTCGCGATCGAGTTCGGCGTGGTGCCACCGACGGCCAACTGGAGCACCCGGGACCCGGAGTGCGACCTGGACTACGTACCGAACGAGGCGCGGGAGGTCCCGGTGGAGGTGGCACTGTCGGTGGGCAGTGGATTCGGCGGCTTCCAGTCGGCGATGGTGTTCCGCCGGTCGGCCGGGCCGGTGGCGGCGTGAGCGCCGTTCGGCCCGGTGGCGGCGTGAGCGCCGCGCGGGCGGTGGTGACCGGCATCGGTGTGGTCGCGCCGAGCGGCATCGGCGCGGACGCGCACTGGCGAACGGTGCTGGCCGGCACCCGCCGGACCGGACCGATCACCCTGTTCGACCCGGCCGGCTATCCGACGCGTTTCGGCGGGGAGGTGCCCGGCTTCACCGCCGACTCGTACGCGGACAGCCGGCAGGTGGTGCAGACCGACAGGTGGACGCACCTCGGCTTCGCCGCGACCCGGTTGGCGTTGGCCGACGCCGGCCTGCCCGAGCGGGCCCCCGACCCGTACGGCTACGCGGTGACCCTGGCCAGCTCGTCCGGGGGCAACCTGTTCGGCCAGCGGGAGTTGCAACGGCTGTGGGGCGGATCGTCACGCACGGTCGGGGCGTACCAGTCGATTGCCTGGTTCTACGCGGCGAGCGTCGGGCAACTGTCCATCCACCACCAGTTCAAGGGACCGAGCGGGGTCCTGGTCGCGGAGGCCGCCGGTGGGCTGGACAGCCTCGCGCACGCCGCCCGCGCGGTACGCCGGGGCACCCCGGTGGTGATCGCCGGGGCCACCGAGTGCCCGCTGAGCCCGTACGCGTTGGCGTGCCAACTGCGTTCCGGGCTGCTCAGTGACGTCGCCGATCCGCAGCGGGCGTACCGGCCGTTCGACGCCTCGGCCAGCGGCTACCTGCCGGCCGAGGGGGGCGCGGTGTTCGTGGTGGAGGAGTTGGGCCATGCCCTCGCCCGGGGCGCCCGGGTCTACGGCGAGGTGAGCGGGTGGGGCTCCACCCACGACGCCGCGCACACCACCGCGGACAGTGCCGGCGACCCGACCCAGTACGCGCGGGCGATGCGGTTGGCCCTGGACCGGGCCGGCGTCGCGGCGGCCGGGATCGACGTGGTGCTGCCCGACGCCCTCGGTGTGCCCCGCTACGACCGCAGCGAGGCCGAGGCGTTGCGTGCCGTGTTCGCCGACCGGCCGGTCCCGGTGACGACGCAGAAGCCGCTGACCGGGCGGGCGTACCAGGGTGGCTCGGCGTTGGACGTGGCCACCGCGCTGCTCGCCTTCGCGCACGACACGCTGCCCGCGTCGGCCGGCCCGGAGGAGGTCGCCGAGGGGTGCGAACTGGACTTCCTGCGCGAGCACCGCCAGCCGCGCAGCCGGCTCGCGTTGGTCTGCGCGCGGGGCTTCGACGGGTTCAACAGTGCGCTGGTCCTGCGCGGGGCCGTGCCGATGAGGGGAGAGACGCCATGAGTGGACAGCGGGCGCGGGTGGTGTTCCTGGTGCGGGTCCCGGTGCCACGCACCGAGGAGTTCCTCGCCGCCTACGAGGAGGTGCGGCACCTGGTCGCCGACGGGGTGCCGGGACACCTGGTCGACCAGGTGTGCCGCTCGTCGACCGATCCGGAACAGTGGCTGATCACCAGCGAGTGGGCGAGCCTCGCCGACTTCGAGGCTTGGGAACGGACCCCCGAGCACCGGGACCTGGTGCGTCCGATGCGGGAGTGCTTCACCGACGCCCGCTCGCTGCGTTTCCACATCCACGCCCAGACACCCGCGCTGGTCTGACGGTCCACGCCCGGTCCCGGGGTGCTCGCCGGGGAAAGACGAACTCAGTCCCCCAGAGGACACAGCAGGAGGGCGTCGATGCTGGCGTCGAACGGCTGGGGATCGATGTCGCCCTCGTACACCAGGGCGATGGTGCCGGTGGGCAGGTCGGGCGAGAGGCAGTAGAACAGGTTGGTCCCGTTGGTGGTGACGACCAATAGGCGGGTCGAGGCGATCTCCTGCTCTTCGTCCCAGTCCACCAGGCCGTCCGGTTCCTCGGCCCACTCCGCGTACGTGCTCATCTCGCCGACGTGCGCCAGCCCCCCGGAGATGCCATCGGGATGGCTGAAGCCGGCGTGCACGGTCTGGAGGAACGTCTGCACCGCGGTGGGAAAGCGGTCCCAGAACCGTGGCTTTCGGAACTGCCGCGAGTCCCAGCCCAGCCAGAGGACCAGTTCGTCGCCGCGGCCGCGGACGACGTAGATCAGCGCCAGGTCGCCGGCTGCCCGACCGAGCCGGACGTCCAGCAGCCGTTTGCGGAACGCGCCGAAGAACCGCGGCACCAGGCCAGCGAATCCCGGGGTCCACCGGTCCAACGCCGCCGCGATCCGCTCCTCGGCGGTGGCCGCCGTGACGACCGGCCGCCACTGCGGGTGCAGGTCATCCGGGACGCCGACGACGAGGCTCAGCGCCGGAGCGAAGGCGGCGTCCAGGATCGCGCCGTCGGTGACTCCGGGCAGCCCGCTCACTGTCGGCTCCTCAGCAGTTTGTTGATGAAGTCCGGTGGTTGCCGGTGGACCTGGGCCTCCCGCCGGACCTGGGCCGCCTGCCAGGCCGGATCGAACGTGGTCGGCGCTCTCACGAAGTTCGGCATTCAGATCATCCGGGGCGAGCGGCACATACAGACAGCCGCGCTGGTCTGACGCTCCGGACGCGACCTTGATGATCGCGCTCGATCCATGGTGTAGTGGCCTCCGCCCGAGGGCGAGGCCACTGTTTCATGGTACGAGCACGATCTCCTCTCGCCCGGGTCCCGTTCGACACCGAGCCACCCTCAGGAGGCGATCAAGTCCCTGGCGTCCTGACAGAATCGGCGGACTGTGGGAGTGCGCCGGTACGGGGTCAGCGCGCCGACCAGGTTGCGGACGTGCTTGACGCACCTGGCGGAGGTGACCTGCCCGGTCAGGGTCTGCACGGCCTGGTCGCCGAGGGCGAGCGCCTTGTCCAACTCGGGGTGCTCCTGCTGAACGTACGTGGTCGCGAGCAACGCGTTACGCAGTGCGCCCTCGCGGGTGTACTCGTTGCTCTGTAGCCGCAGCGCTGACCGCAGGTGGTCGCGGGCGCGCGGCCAGTCTTCGAGCTTGACGAAGCAGTAGCCGGCCTGAGCGTGAGCCTGCGCCTCGTTGATCCAGTAAGACCAGTCGGGGTCGCCGTGCTCGGGCCGGCTGTCGGTGAACCTGTCGAAGGCGTTGTCGACCCGCCCGAGGACCAGGGCAGATCAAGACCAACCGAGGCGGGCGCGGCCTCGAACCCGTCGCTTGGCCAACCCAGCTCATCGAGATCAACCGTTCGCTGCAACTGCTCGGACAGCAGCACCGAGGTCAGCGAAGGCCACGGCGCTCGGGGAATGTCGCCTTTCTTCCACTTGTACGGCGTCTTGAGGTGCAGCCGCTCGGTCCGACCGTGCCGCTCGGCGCACTCGTTGAGACGTCGAGCGAACTGCTCCGGCTGCCAGCCCACCTCGGCCAACAACCGCGTCAACGCCTCTCCGCGGGGTGCCACCCTCCAGCCTCCTCATCTCTAGCGACCGCCACGCGAACAGTAGCGATTCGGTCGGACATTAGGTGGCCACGGCACTCCTAAGCACCGATAGGCACCGAACGCACCTGCCTCCGCGACTGCGTGCACGGCGTCCACTGGACAAGTCAAGACGAGCGGATCGAATCACGGGGGCGAGCCGAAGAAGTGAAGGTGAGCATGATCTCCGAAGTGGTGTCGGCGATGGTTTTTGGTGGGCTGGTGCCGGGGTTTTGCTGGCTTGCTCGCGTTCCGGGTGAAAACGAGGTGGTGTCCCCACTGTGGGCAGCCCACCCAGGCGCTGCCGCAGGAGCGGGATCGGTGACCCGACCGATGGTGGAACGCGTCGAGCCGGTCGGGCGACGGGTGGCGCGTTGGCGGGTGCGTCGCCGGATGACCCAGCAGATGCTCGCCGATCGGCTCGGCAAGTCGAAGAGTTGGGTCGACAAAGGTCGAGCGCGGGGTGCGCGGCCTGGACCGCTACTCGGTCATTCAGGAGATCGCCGAGGTGCTACGCCTCGATCCGGCGATGCTGCTTGACCCGCGCGAGACGTCACCGCTGGCGACGCCCGCCTTGGCCGGCATCGACGCGGTCCGCGCCGCACTGGCCCATTATCACCAGCGTGGTCCCCGAAGGGTGTCGACCGATGAGGCCGGCCGTCGGGTCGAGCACGCCTGGCTCGCCTACCAGCACGCCCACTACGCACAACTCCTCCGGGCGCTGCCCGTTCTGCTCGACGCCGCCCAGGCCACACCCGGCCTGCTGGTGCCCGCGTACCGGATCACCGCCTCGGTGCTCGTCAAACTCGGCGAGGCCGACCTGGCCTGGCTCGCCGCCGACCGGGCCGTCACCGCCGCCACGGGCGACCCCGTCCGCACCGGTGCCGCCACGATCGCGAATCGCGCAGGCGTTGCGGGCGCTGGGCCGCGACCGGCTCGCCCTCACCGCGGCCGTCGCCGCCGTGGGCACGGCCGCCGACGCTGGGGTGCGCGGAACGCTGCTCCTCCAGGCCGCAATGGCCGCTGCCGGTTGCGGCGAGGGTCGCCGCGCCGACGACCTGATCGACCACGCCGCCGCGTTGGCCGGCCGGCGTACGGGCACCGAGGACGCCCACCACACCGCGTTCGGCCCGATGGTCGTGCTGCTGGCCCGCTTCCTCACCGCACTGAACTGTGGCGATGCCGGCGAAGCCGTGTACCGCCACGAGCAGGCCATCCGCCGCGACGACTGGCCATTGCTACCCGCCGAGCATCGCGGCGCCCACCTCATCGACGTGGCACGCGCCTACCTCCAGGCCGGCGACATCACCAAAGCCGGTTACACCCTGGCCGACGCCGACACCATCGCGCCCGCCGAAGTTCGCTACCGGCCTGCCGCTCGTACCCTCATCGCCGAGATCGCTCACAGCGGCCGCGCGGCGGCCAGCGTGGCCCGACTCGCCACCCTCATCGCGCTCACCCGCTGACCGCGACGCTGCCGCCGGCCGGCTGACCCACCGCGTTCACCGGATGGCAATGCGCGACGGCCGGCGTACCGTCGTCCTGGGTGGACGGTCATAATGTCCGCATGATTGCCTGGGAGTACGCCCTGCTCGTCCGCCGTTATCAGGGACAGGGCCGCAATTTCCACGTCTCGTTCGTCTGGTACGCCCCGGACGGGTCCCGCAAGGACATCACCGCCTTCGGTGACACCGCCATCGCGCACCTCAACCGCGCCGGTCGGGAGGGGTGGGAGCTGGTCTCCGCGGCCGAGGACGTGAACAACGTCCAGGGCAGCACGGAGGTCCACCGCTATCACCTCAAGCGCCCCCTGGACTGAGGCCGGTCACCCCGCGCAGCGATATGCCTCCGAGTCATAACCATGACCCAGAGGCATATCGCTCATTCTGACGAGTGCCCCGACGGCGTGCCGTGCGCACCCGCCGCGGCTGCGCCGTCAGGCCAGGTCGATGCCCGGGTAGAGCGGGTGGGGGGCCAGCAGGTCGGTCGCCTGCCGGGCGATCTTGTCGGCCAGGTCGGCGTCGAGCACGTACTTCGCCTTGGACGGGGTGCCGTCGGCGTTGGCGCCGGCCGTGGTCTGGGTGAGCACGGTGTGGATCAGATCCGCGGTCTGGTCCATCTCGGCGGTGCCCAGGCCCCGGGTGGTCAGCGCCGGGGTGCCGATCCGGATGCCGGACGTGTACCAGGCCCCGTTCGGGTCCTGCGGGACCGAGTTGCGGTTGGTGACGATGCCCGAGTCGAGCAGCGCCTGCTCGGCCTGCCGGCCGGTGAGCCCGTAGCCGGACACGTCGATCAGCACCAGGTGGTTGTCGGTGCCACCGGTGACCAGCTTCGCGCCCCGGCGCAGCAGCCCCTCGGCGAGCGCCTGCGCGTTGTCCACGATGCGCTGGGCGTAGTCGGCGAAGTCGGGGCGGCGAGCCTCCGCGAGGGCGACGGCCTTGGCGGCCATCACGTGCGGCAGCGGACCACCGAGCACCATCGGGCAGCCCCGGTCCACCTGGTCGGCCAGCTCCGGCTGGCAGAGCACCATGCCGCCGCGCGGACCGCGCAGCGACTTGTGCGTGGTGGTCGTGACGATGTGCGCGTGCGGCACCGGGTCGAAGTCGCCGGTGAACACCTTGCCGGCCACCAGGCCGGCGAAGTGCGCCATGTCGACCATGAAGGTGGCGCCGACCGAGTCGGCGATCTCCCGCAGGATCCGGAAGTTCACCTTCCGGGGGTACGCCGAGTAGCCGCCGACCAGGATCAACGGCTTGAACTCGCGGGCCGCCTCGGCCACCCGGTCGTAGTCGATCAGACCCGTCGTCGGGTCGGTGCCGTAGCTGCGCTGGTCGAACATCTTGCCGGAGATGTTCGGCCGGAAGCCGTGGGTGAGGTGGCCGCCGGCGTCCAGCGACATGCCGAGCATCCGCTGGTTGCCCAGCTCGCGACGCAGCGCGAACCAGTCGGCCTCGGTGAGGTCGTTGACGTGGCGGACCTGCGCCTTCTTCAGCGCGGGGGACTCCACCCGGTCGGCCAGCACCGCCCAGAAGGCTACCAGGTTGGCGTCGATGCCCGAGTGCGGTTGCACGTACGCGTGCGCGGCGCCGAACAGCTCCCGGGCGTGCTCGGCGGCGAGCGCCTCGATGGTGTCGACGTTCTGGCAGCCGGCGTAGAAGCGGCGGCCGACGGTGCCCTCGGCGTACTTGTCGCTGAACCAGTTGCCCATGGCCAGCAGCGTCGCCGGGGAGGCGTAGTTCTCGCTGGCGATGAGCTTGAGCGACTCCCGCTGGTCGGTCAGCTCGGCGCCGATGGCGTCGGCCACCCGCGGCTCGACAGCCCGGATCACCTCAAGGGCGCTACGGAATGCGGTGGACTCGGCGTTGTGCGACATGCGACCTCCAACAGACGTGCGGGAAGGCCCAGGCGCTCGGCAAACGTCCTCATGACGGGGCCGCTCCCCGATGGTTGTCCATCCCCACGCGCCAGTAACGGCCCGCGCCGATCCTACCGGGCCGGCCGGGGCCGTCCCGGGCGACCTCCACCGGTCGGTCAGACCATCGACAGCGTTCCGGGGATCTCGTCGAGCAACTCCCGGGCGAGGAAGCCGATGCGGCCGTACCGGGGGATCAGCCGCTGCCCGCTCACCGCGTGCGCGAACGAGCCCCAGCAGGCGGCCTGCGCCGGGTCGGCGCCCCGGGACAACAATCCCGCCAGCAACCCGGCGAGCACGTCCCCGCTGCCAGAGGTGCCCAGCCCGGCGTCGCCGCTCTCCTCCCGCCAACCCCGCCCGTCCGGGGCGGCCACGTGCCCGTAGAGCGAGACGACCGCCTCGTAACGGGCGGCCAGCTCGGCCGCCTCGGCGTCCAGGTCGTCGCCCGGTTCCCGGCCGAGCAGGTGCCCGGCCTCGGTGACGTTCGGGGTGAGCACCACGGGCCGGCCCGAGCCGACCAGCAGGTCCGGCGCGTGGCTGAGCGCGCCGAGGGCGTACGCGTCGAGCACCAGTGACGTGCGCGGTCGGGCCGCGTCCAGGACCAGGCTCAGCAGGCGGTTGGTTTCGTCGATCGCCTTCAGCCCGGGACCGAGGGCCACCACGTCGGCCTGCGCGACCAGCTCGCCGAGCTGGCCGTCCCGGTCAGCGGCGACCGCGCCGTCGGAGGTCTCCGGCAGCCCGACCACGAGCGCCTCGGGCACCTGGATGCTCAGCGTGGCCGCGGTGGACTCGGCGGCGGCCAGTTGGAGCACCCCGGCGCCGGCGCGCAGCGCGGCCACCCCGGCGAGCAGCACCGCACCGGGGGTGAAACGGGAGCCGCCGACCACCAGCACGGTGCCCCGGCTCTCCTTGCCGCCGACCGGCACCGGCAGCGCCCATTCCCGCAGCAGCCCCGGTGTGATCACCTGAACGTCAGACCGGTTCGGCATGGATCTCGTCCTCCCTGGTTGGCTCGGCGCCCTGCCGGTGCAGGTGACCGACCTTGTTGAACCCGCCAAGCGTCAGCCGGCCCTGGGCGTCGGCGGACCAGTCGGTGATCGAGCAGTTCGCGATCACGTGTTGGCGGGTCAGCGCCATCAGTTCCTCTTCGGTCAGCCCCTCCACCAGATAACGCAGCAGGAAAACCAGCGCGTCGTGGCCGAAGAGCAGGACCCGTTGGCCCTCGTGGTCCCGGCGCAGGTCGCCGAGGAGCGTGCGCAGTCGCAGCGCCACGTCGGTCCAGGACTCCCCGCCCGGCGGTCGGTAGTAGAACTTGCCGAGCCGCTCCCGGCGCTCGGCCTCGTCCGGGTGACGCCGACGCACCCCGCGCCCGGTCAGGCCGTCGAGAATGCCCAGCTCCCGGTCGCGCAGCCGCTCGTCGCGGCTCACCGGCACGCCGGTGCCGCGCAGCGCCAGCTCCGCGGTGGACACCGCCCGCAGGTACGGCGAGACCACCGCCACGTCCGGCCGGCGCTCCGGCGGCAGCTCGGCCAACCAGCGGCCGGTGGCCCGGGCCTGCTCCGCACCGGTGGGGGAGAGCGGCACGTCGGCGTCACGGTG
Organism: Micromonospora sp. NPDC005203; assembly: GCF_042872705.1. NCBI lineage: Bacteria > Bacillati > Actinomycetota > Actinomycetes > Micromonosporales > Micromonosporaceae > Micromonospora > Micromonospora sp. NPDC005203. The sequence continues at coordinate 284,575 of NZ_JBIAKV010000006.1, forward strand.
ACCGAGCCCGATCAGCTCCTCGCCGGACGCCTCGGCGTGGGTCGCCGCCACGTTCGCGGTGCTCTCACCGTGTCGGATGATCCAGAGGGTCGCCAGTTCCGCCATGCCGACCCCCTACCCGGGTGCCGGCGGCGGTAATCGCGGCGGGTCAGCCGCGCCGCTGCAGGAGGCCGACGGTCATCCCGGTCACGTGGGTCAGCCGGGCCAGTTGGTAGCGCTTGCCGAGCAGCTCGGCCCGATCCTTCGACAGCCCGCTCAGCGGTGCGTCGGTGACCGTCGGCGTCACCAACCAGAGCCTCGGCTCGTCGGGCAGACACTTCGCCGGCTCGCCGCAGTCCGTGCCGTACAGCTCGTTGCGCTGGGCCGCCGTCCGGTGCCGGAACACGTTGGGCGGGGAGATGTCCTCCGGGAGGTAGTACCGCACCCCGGGTTCGGTCATCCACCACCAGACACCGCCCACGACGAGGCCGTCCCCGGGCTCGTAGCCGGCCTCGATGACCCTGGCCGCCTGGGAGTAGGACAGGGGGTCGAAGGCGCGTGTCCGCGGGTAGGTGTACCAGCCGTGCGAGTACTCGCCGCGCAGCGCGAGCTGACCGGGCATGGACAGCGCGGCGACGACCACGAGCCCCGCCGCCATCAGCGGGGTCCAGCGCAGCGCGGTGATGCCGGCGCCGGCCAGCACCGCCCAGGCCGGCAGCAAGAACAGCAGATACTTGGAGAAGAAGTAGTTGATCTCGCCGGTCGAGGCCAGCAGGATCACCGGCACCGGCAGCACGGCGACAAGCGTCACGCTCACCGCCCGATGCACGCCGTCGCCGCGCAGGTGGGTCAGCAGACCCACCGTGGCCAGCGCGGTCACCGCGGCGGCGAGCAGCGTCGAGCCGTACGCCTGCTCCCAGACCGTCCAGGGTGAGAGATCCGGGATCCAGCTGATCTGCCGGCCCGCCTGTGTCATGCCCCGCAGGATCGCCGGCGCGGCGATCGCCACCCCGGCGACGGCGGCGAGGGGGAACCAGACCAGCGGCCACCGGTGGCGCTGCCGCCAGGTGTGGATCAGCACGACCGTGCCGTGCCCGAGCAGGAGGGTCAGCGCCACCACGTTGACCAGGCCGATGCCGGCCACCGCGAGCGCGTACGCCACCCAGCGTTGCCACCGGGGCCGCTCCAGCGCGCGGAGCAGGAACAGGGTGGCCGCCGCCGAGGCCAGGACGACGAAGGCGTACGAACGGGTCTCCTGCCCGAACCGGGTGACCGTGGGCACCAGGGCGAAGACGAAGCCGGCGGCGACACCCGTCGCGTGATCGAAGAGCCGGCGCCCGACCAACGCCACACAGGCGGTGGCCAGGGTCATGGCCAGCGCCGACGGCAGACGTACCGCGACGGGACTCGTGCCGAACAGCGTCGTCCAGGCGTGCATGAACAGGTAGTAGGCCCCGTGCACGGCGTCGACGTTCGCCAGCATGGCCCGGATCTGTCCGGTGGAGCGCGTCGCCACGTCGACGGTGACCAACTCGTCGTGCCACATCTCCGGGCTGCCGATCCGCCACCCGACGACGAGCGCGGCGAACGCGCTCGGCCAGAACCAGACGGTGAGTGCCAGCCGGCGGGCGAGGGGGACCGGCTGGCGGTCCGGCTCGGCGGGCAGGGGCGGACTCTTCCCGTCGGTCTGCGCGGGCTGCGCGTCCGTGGCGACGGCGCGGTTCGACATCGGCGTCCGATCGGGGGCGGGTGACGGGGCGCGACGATGATAGCGCCCGCGAAGTCGGGCGTCGGGCGGTGACTCGGTGCGCTCGGGGTGGGCGCGCCGCCCGGTTCGGCGCTGGCCGATCGTGGGGGCGGGCCTGATAATGTGGCCGCGCCCGTCGCGCATTTCCACCACGCACAGTGAGGCCTACCGACCCAATGATTGTCGACATTATGCTGCCGTACTACGGAAGCGTGCCCCTCATGCAGGCGGCGGTGCGCAGCGTGATGGCGCAGAGTGACCCTGGTTGGCGCCTCACCGTGGTCGACGACGGCACCGAGCCGGGTGTGCCCGAGTGGTTCGCGGGCATCGACGACGAGCGGGTCCGTTACCAGCGCAACGAGCACAATCTCGGGATCACCGCCAACTACCGCAAGTGCGTCGGCCTTGCCGAGCACGAGTACCTGGTGATGATGGGCACGGACGACATCATGCACCCCAACTACGTCGCGACCGTGCGATCGGTGATCGAGCAGTACCCGGGCGTCGGCATGGTCCAGCCGGGGGTCGAGATCATCGACGCCACCGGCACGGTGGTCAACACCATCGTCGACGAGGCGAAGCGGCGGATCTACGCCCCGCGGATCGGCTCCCGTGAGCTGATGGGCGGCGAGGACCTGGCAGCCAGCCTGCTGCGGGGCTGCTGGTTCTACTTCCCGTCGATGTGCTGGCGGACGGACGCGCTCAAGGCCGTCGACTTCCGCGACGAGTTCCAGGTCATCCAGGACCTGGCCCTGGTGATCGACCTGATCCAGCGCGGTGAGCAGATGGCGGTCGACAACACCCTCTGCTTCCAGTACCGGCGGCACGCGGTCAGCAAGTCCGCCGCCGACGCGGTCAGCGGCTCCCGGTTCACCGAGGCGCGGGCGTTCTTCCTCGACGTCGCCCGGCGGATGGACGAGCAGGGCTGGCCGCGGGCGGCCCGGGCGGCCCGCAGCTACACCTCGTCCCGACTGCACGCCATCACCCTGCTGCCGACGGCGGTCCGCTCCGGCAAGATGTCCGGCGTACGCAGCCTGTCCCGGCACGCGTTCGGGCCGGGCCGATGACCGACGAGAGCCAGGGGAGCGCCATGACCGTCCGACAACGACGTCCGGCGGAGCACGCCGAACCGCCCGTACGGGTGGTGGTGCTCGGCGGCACCGGATTCCTCGGCCGCCCGATCTGCCGCGCCCTGGCCGACCAGGGGCACACCGTGGTCGCCGTGGCGCGTACCCCGAAGACGATCGGCCCGGGTGTCCAGGTCCGCGCACTGGACCTGGCCGCCGCCGACGTCGACGAGATCACCGCGGTGCTGCGTGACCTCGCCCCGGACGTGGTGATCAACGCGGCGGGCGGGATGTGGGGCCTGAGCGAGGCGCAGATGCTCGCGGTGAACGTCACCCTGGTCGAGCGGCTCCTGGCGGCCGCGGGCCGACTGCCGGGGCGGGTCCGGGTGCTCCAGATGGGCAGCGTGCACGAGTACGGGCTGGTCCCGGTCGACACGTCGATGCCCGAGCGGCTGACCCCCGCGCCCGTGATGCCGTACGGCGAGTTCAAGGTGCGCTGCACCGAGGCGGTCACCGCGGCGGACCGGCAGGGCCTGATCGAGGGCGTCACGCTGCGGGTCGGCAACGTCATCGGCCCCGGCCAGCCCGGCCACAGCCTGCTCGGGGTGGTCGCGGGCCGGCTGCGCGACGCCCAGCGGGCCGGTGAGCGGGCCCGGCTGGAGCTGGCTCCGCTCGGCTCCCGGCGTGACTTCATCGGTCTCGGTGACGTGGTCGCCGCCGTGCAGTTGGCCGCGTCCCGTCCCGACGCGGCCGGTCGTGTGATCAACATTGGTCGGGGTGTGGCGGCCAGCGCGCGTGATATGGTCCGGCTCCTCATCGAGGTCAGTGAGGTGCCGACCGACCTCGTCGAGGCCGAGCAGACCGGTCCCGCCGAGACCAGTTGGCAGCGGCTGGACATCGGGTTGGCCGCCGAGGTGCTCGGCTGGTCGCCCAGCGACGACCTGCACACCGAGATGAAGCAGCTGTGGGAGCACGCCGGCGCCGATGTGCCCGCCTGATGCCGGGAGGTTCCTGAGCGCATGACCACCCCCGCTCTCATCCGGTCCCGGGGCACCCTCGCCGACCTGCTCTCCGGCCGGAGCAACGGCATCGGGCTGATCCGGCTCTGCCTCGCCGTCGGCGTCGTGTTGTCACACTCCAAGCCGCTCGGCTTCGGCGCCAACGACCTGGGCTACTACCTGACCGGTCGGCAGACGAACGTCGGCACCATGGCCGTGTACGGCTTCTTCGTGCTGTCCGGCCTGCTGATCACCCGCAGCGCCCGGCGTACCGGCATCTTCCGTTACGCCTGGCACCGGGCCCTGCGGATCTTCCCCGGTCTCTGGGTCTGCCTGCTGGTCAGCGCGCTGGTGATCGCCCCGCTCGTCGCGTTGCGGGAGCACGGCACCATCGCCGGGTTCTTCGACAACCCCTGGGACCGGGGCGGCCCGCTGGCCTACCTGCAGGCCAACTGGTGGACCGGCGTCCGTCAGTACGGCGTCCGGGACCTGTTCACGGACACCACCCCGTGGGGCGAGAAGGTCAACTACAGCGTCTTCAACGGCGCGCTGTGGTCGCTGAAGTACGAGATGTTCTGCTACGTCGTGGTGGGCGTGCTGGCGGTGACCGCGGTGCTGCGGAACGCCCGGCGGTTCGTGCTGTTCCTGACCGTCGCGCTCTACCTGAGCATCCTGCAGGACTGGGTCAGCTCCGGACGGATCAGCGGCCCGGTGTCGACGGCGAGCTGGAGCTTCGTGTCGCCGCTGGTCGGCACCATGACCTTCCACTACATCGTCTACCTGGGCTTCCTCTTCGCCGCCGGGGCGACCCTGGACCTCTACCGCGAGCGGGTGCCGATCAACGACGCGCTGGGCATCGGTTCGGCGGTGGCGCTCGGATTGTCCCTGCTCTTCGGTGGCTTCTTCGTCATCGGGCTGCCCGCGTTCGCGTACCTGCTGGTCTGGCTGTCGGTGCGGATGCCCCGCCAGCTGCACTGGGTGGGCCGCAAGAACGACTACTCGTACGGCATCTACATTTACGGGTTCGTCCTCCAGCAGGTGATGACGAGCCTCGGCTGGAGCCGCTGGGGTTACCTGCCGTTCGCGGCGATGTCGGTAGCGGTCGCGTTCGCCGCCGCGTTCCTGTCCTGGAAGTTGGTCGAGCGCCCCGCGCTGCGGTTGAAGGACTGGACGCCGGGCTTCGTGGCCCGCCGGTCGTCGCAGCGGGTGCCGGTCGAGCAGCAGACCGCGGTGGCCGAGGAGCCGCCGGCGCAGGTCGGCGGCCCGACCCAGGAGTTGCCACAGCAACCCGCCACACTGGTTCCCGGACGGTAACCCGCCGGCCCGCCCCCGAGTACGCTCGGGGGCGTGGCCACGGTGGCGGAGGAGATTCAGGTGGGGGAGCGGCTGGTCCGTGTCTCCAGCCCCGACAAGCCGTACTTCCCGGAGCGTGGGCTGACCAAGCTGGACGTGGTCCGCTACTTCCTGTCCGTGGGTGAGGGGATCCTGCGCGCCCTGCGGGACCGGCCGACGATGCTGGAACGCTGGCCGCGCGGCGTCTTCGAGGGCGCGACGATCGCCACCCGGCAGACCAACCGGGGCGACGCGTTCTACCAGAAGCGGCTACCGGCGGGCGCGCCCGACTGGGTGCGTACCGCGCACATCACCTTCCCCAGTGGCCGGACCGCCGACGAGATCGCGCCCAGCGAGTTGGCCGTGGTGATCTGGGCGGCCAACCTGGGCACCCTGCGGTTTCACCCCTGGCCGGTCACCGCCGCCGACGTGGAGCGACCCGACCAGCTGCGCATCGACCTCGACCCGATGCCCGGCGTCGGTTTCGACCAGGTGGTGCCGGTGGCCCGCGAGGTCAGCGCCTTCCTCGCCGAGCTGGGGATGACCGGCTACCCGAAGACCACCGGCGGGCGGGGCCTGCACGTCTACCTGTCGATCGAGCCGAGGTGGAGCTTCGGTGAGTGTCGCCGGGCGGTGCTCGCCCTGGGCCGGGAGATCCAGCGCCGGCTCCCGGAGCTGGTCACCACCACCTGGTGGCGCGACCAACGCGACCGGCCGGTCTTCATCGACTACAACCAGATGGCCCGCGACCACACGGTGACGTCGGCGTACTCGATCCGGCCGACCCCGCAGGCCCTGGTGTCGGCGCCGCTGGAGTGGGCGGAGCTGGACGACGCCCGACCGGAGGACTTCGACGTGCTCAGCATGCCGGCCCGCTTCGCCGAGCGCGGCGACCCGCACGCCGGCCTGGATGGCGACCGGCACTCGTTGGAGCCGCTGTTGGCGTTGGCCGACCGGGACGGGCTGGAGGCCCCTCCCGTTCGGTGAGGTCCGCCAGCCCGGCAGGTTACAGCTCGGCGAGCACGGGCTTGAGCGCGGCGCCCACCTGGGGTGCGAGTGTCGTCGAGTACGTGGCGCTCAGGTGGTGCGCGTCGCGCCAGACGAGCACCCCTCCGATGACGGGCGCGCATCGGTCCGCGGGGCAGATCCAGTCGTTCAGGTCGATCAGGTGGGCGCCGGACAGCCCGTCGGCCGCCTCTTCCTGGGCCGGACCGCCCCCGCGGCCCAGGGTCTCGTCGCGGCTGTTGGCGCACTTCGTCAGGCGGTTCGGGTTCTTCGACACGCACTCGGCGACGTCCTTCAGGTGCAGCGGCGTGTCCCGCAGGACCACCACCGGCACCTTCTCCGCGATCATGCCGCTCCACGTCTTGCGCAGCTCGCGGACCAGCGCCGACCGCCACTTCGAGGCGGGTTCGCCGTGGACCGGGTACTCGGCGTTGGTGACGACCAGCAGGTCGGGGCGACCCGCGCCGAGCAACGTCTCCCGCACCTTCCTGTTCCACTCGGTGCAGGAGGAGTAGGGCCTGTCGTTCAGGGAGATCTCCGCCGTCAGGAACGGGCAGCCGCCCTTGGTGTACGTGGCGAGGCGCCACCCGTTGGTCTCCGCCGCCAGCCGCATGGCAGGGACCCACTGGTCGGCGTGGGAGTCGCCGACCAGCGCGATGGTGGTCGCCGAGTTCATCTTCCCGTAGACACAGACGTCCGGCGTGTCGGATTCCAGCGACACGTGGCAACTCTTCGTCGCCTGCAACAGCGGTGCGTCCCGGGCTGCGCGCGCCGGCTCGGGGGTGATCGACGCGACCTTGTCGACGGGCACCCCGGCCCGGCTGGTCCGGGGGGATGTGCCGAGCGCGGCGGCGCCGGGCGCGGTCGGTGGCGTCGCCGGTGGGGAGCCGCCGGGCACCTGACCCATGATGACCGACGCGGATGTCGTACCCGTCGTTGTCGGAATGGCCAGTTGGAAGGTCAGGCCGGCGAGCGCGGCCGCGCCGGTGCAGACGGCGCCGATGCGTAGGGCGGCGGAGGGCCGGTCGGCGAGGGTGGGCGACCGGCGGACCGGGTTCTCGACGAAGTGGTACGTGAGCGCGGCGGGGACCGCCGAGGCGGCCACGACAGCGAGCGCGGGGCCGACACCGAGGTCACCGAAGTGTGCCTGCGCGGCGATCAGCACCGGCCAGTGCCACAGGTACAGCGAGTAGGAGATCCCGCCGACATAGCGCAGCGGCTGCCGGCCCAGCAGGAGAGCGGGCCCGGCGCGACCGGCGGCCGGCCCGAACGCGATCACCGTGGCCGTGCCGAGGGTGGGGCCGAGCGCGACGTAGCCGGGGAAGCCGGCCTCCGTGGTGATCAGCGCGGCCGAGGCGCCGACGGCGATCAGCCCGGCCCACGCCAGCGGGACGGCGACCAGGCGCGGTGACCGGCTCCACCAGATCGCCGTGACGGCGACGGCACCGCCGAGGGCCAACTCCCACATCCGGGTCGTGGTGACGTAGTACGCCGAGGGGTCGGTCGGTGAGACGTACAGCGCCCAGGCGAACGAGGGGAGGGCGATCAGCGCCAACCCGAGCAGGTAGAGGCCGCGGCCAGCGTGGCCCCGGCGGCGGGCGAACCACCCGAGCGCGATCAGCAGCAGGGGCCACACCAGGTAGAACTGCTCCTCGACGGCGAGGGACCAGAAGTGCTGGGCGATGCTCGCGGCGTCGTTGGCGGCCACGTAGTCGGCGGACTGCCCGGCCATCCGCCAGTTCATGGCGTAGCAGGCGCTGGCGATGACGTCCCAGGCGGTGGCCGACCAGCGGCCGCGAGGCAGGAAGAAGTAGGTCAGCACCAGGGTCGCGAGCAGGACGGTCGCGGCGGCCGGCAGCAGACGCTTCGCGCGGCGGGCGTAGAAGTCGGTGAGCGACAGCCGTCCACGATTGTCGAGTTCCTCCAGCAGCAGGCCGGTGATGAGGAAGCCGGAGATCACGAAGAACACGTCGACACCGACGAAACCGCCGGGCAGGTACGGCACTCCGGCGTGACCGAGGAGCACCAGCAGCACGGCCACCGCCCGTAGACCTTCGATGTCCCCGCGGAAGGACCGCGCACCGGGTGCCGTCGGCCTGGTCGACGACGGCCTGGTCGGTGGCGGGGCGGCGACCCGGGCCTGCGCCCACAACTCATTCGATATAGCCACGTCGCGGATAGTAGCGGCGCTCTACGGTACGTCGGCTATTTCATCATCGTGCTAATGAATTCGTGTTATGTCCTCTATTGCCATGGGCTCTGCGTACCGCCGAACTCCTCGAAGACGAGCCAGGACCGTGTCGACAACACCCCGGCGATGCGCTGCACCCGGTCCAACACCACATCCCGCAGGGCGGCGTTGTCCGGCGCCCGGACCAGGGCCAGCACGTCGTGCTCGCCGCTGAGCAACGCCACGTGCTCGACGTAGCGCACCCGGGCCAGCTCGGCCGACACCTCCCGCCAGGTGTTCTGCTCGATTGTCAACGCCATGTACGCCGAGGTGCCCAACCCGGCCGCCTCGGGCGCCACCTGGGCGTGGAACCCGGTGATCACCCCGTCGCGCAGCAACCGTTCCACCCGCGCGTACGCGTTGGTGCGGGAGATGTGGATCCGTTCGGCCAGGGTGCGCACCGACGTACGCCCGTCCCGGACCAGCTCGTCGAGGATCCGCCGGTCCACCTCGTCGAGGGCTCGAACCGATCGTCCCGATCCCACCACCCGGTCCGCGTCGTCGCCGCTCTCCTGGCTCACTGTGACCCCCTCCGCGTGCCAACCGTCCCGCGTTCTGCGTGGATCTTGAGTCAATCATCCGACACGCGGAAGCATAGGCTCACCACACGTCCCAGGAGGTTCCGCCGTGACGACCACTCCCCAGGCGGTCCGCAGGGCATCCCCGCGTACTCGTCGAGCGGCCACCCCGCCCGACCCGGCGCGCCCGCTGCTGCCGAACACCGAACCCGTCCGCCTGCTCGACCCGACCGGCACGCCGCTGCCCGCCCGCAGCGACTATCCGGAGCCACCCGCCGAGGTGCTGCGCGAGCTGTACCGCCGGATGGTGCTCGGCCGCCGGTTCGACACCCAGGCGACCGCCCTGACCAAGCAGGGCCGGCTGGCTGTCTACCCGTCCTCGCGGGGCCAGGAGGCGTGCCAGGTCGGCGCGACGCTCGCGGTCCGCGACACCGACTGGGTCTTCCCCACCTACCGTGAGTCGATGGCGCTGGTTGCCCGGGGCATCGACCCGGTCGAGGTGCTCACCCTGCTGCGCGGCGACTGGCACTGCGGCTACGACCCGACCGAGGTGCACACCGCGCCGCAGTGCACCCCGCTCGCCACCCAGTGCGTGCACGCCGCCGGCCTCGCGCACGGTGCGGCGTACCAGGGTCGGGACACCGTGGCGCTGGCCTTCATCGGCGACGGCGCGACGAGCGAGGGCGACTTCCACGAGGGGATCAACTTCGCGGCGGTGTTCAAGGCGCCGGTGGTCTTCTTCGTGCAGAACAACCGCTACGCCATCAGCGTCCCGCTGTCGCGGCAGACCGCCGCGCCGTCGCTGGCCTACAAGGGCGTCGGCTACGGCGTACCCAGCGAGCAGGTCGATGGCAACGACCCGGTGGCCGTGCTCGCCGTGCTCACCCGCGCGGTCGCCCACGCCCGCGCCGGCAACGGGCCGTTCCTCGTCGAGGCGCACACCTACCGGATGGAACCGCACACAAACGCCGACGACGCCAGCCGCTACCGCGACGGCGCCGAGGTCGACGCCTGGCGCGACCGCGACCCGGTCGCCCGGCTGGAGACCTACCTGCGGGCCCGCGGGGTGCTCGACGACGCGGCGGTCGCCGAGGTCGCCGAGCAGGCCGAGGCGTACGCGGCGGACCTGCGGACCCGGATGAACGAGCAGCCCACCGTGGACCCGCTGAGCCTCTTCGACCACGTCTACGCCGAACCCACCCCGCAGCTGATCGAACAGCGCGAGCAGGTCCGCGCCGAGCTGGCCGCCGCCCGCGACGAGGAGGGTGACGCCTGATGGCCACCACCATGGCGAAGGCGCTCAACGCCGCGCTCGCCGACGCCCTCGCCGCCGACGAGCGGGTCGTCGTCTTCGGTGAGGACGTCGGCGCGCTCGGCGGCGTCTTCCGGATCACCGACGGCCTCCAGGCCCGTTTCGGTGAGGACCGCTGCTTCGACACCCCGCTCGCCGAGGCCGGCATCGTCGGCTTCGCCGTCGGCCTGGCCATGTCCGGTCTGCGGCCGGTGGTCGAGATGCAGTTCGACGCGTTCGCGTACCCGGCGTTCGAGCAGATCGCCTCGCACGTGGCAAAGCTGCGCAACCGGACCCGGGGCAAGCTCAGCGTGCCCATCGTCATCCGCGTGCCGTACGCCGGTGGGATCGGCGGGGTCGAGCACCACTGCGACTCGTCCGAGGCGTACTACGCGCACACCCCCGGCTTGAAGGTGGTCACCCCGGCGACCGTCGAGGACGCGTACTCGCTGCTGCGCGAGGCGATCGACGACCCCGACCCGGTGGTCTTCATGGAGCCCAAGAAGCTCTACTTCGGCAGCGCCGACGCGGTCCTGCCGACGCGGACCGAGCCGTTCGGCCGGGCCGTCGTGCGCCGGCCCGGCCGCGACGCGACCCTGGTGGCGTACGGGCCGGCGGTGCCGGTCGCGCTGGAGGCCGCCGAGGCCGCCCGCGAGGAGGGCTGGGACCTGGAGGTGGTGGACGTCCGCACCATCGTGCCGTTCGACGACGAGACCATCGCCGCCTCGGTCCGCCGTACCGGCCGGTGCGTGGTGATCCAGGAGGCCCAGGGTTTCGCGGGGGTCGGCGCGGAGATCGCCGCCCGGGTGCAGGAGCGCTGCTTCCACGCGCTGCACGCCCCGGTGCTGCGGGTCGCCGGGCTGGACATCCCGTACCCGGCGCCGATGCTGGAGCACACCCACCTGCCCGGTGTGGACCGGGTGCTCGACGCGGTGGCCCGACTCCAGTGGAACGACCAGCCGGACGCGCGTTGGGCGGCGGCATGACCACCGTCGCGCGCACGCAGGTCTTCCTCCTGCCCGACCTGGGCGAAGGGCTGAGCGAAGCCGAGATCGTCGAGTGGCGGGTCGCGGTGGGCGACGTGGTCACAGTCGACCAGAGCGTGGTCGAGGTGGAGACCGCCAAGGCGGTCGTCGACGTGCCCTGCCCGTACGCCGGCCGGGTCGTCACCCTGCACGGCGCGGCCGGTGAGGTACGCCCGGTCGGCCAGCCGTTGATCACCATCGCGCCGCTGGACGGTGGTGACGAGCCCGCCGGGCACGCCACCTACCGCGAGGAGGAGCAGGCCGGCTCCGGAAACGTGCTGATCGGCTACGGCACGGGCCACGGCGGCGCCACCCGCCGCCGGCGCCGGCCACGGCTGACGCTCGCTCCCGAACCGGCCGACCCCGCGCGGACCGACCCCGCCTCGTCCGGTGGTGTTGCCCCGACCAGTGAAATCCGCGCGGCTGCCGGCGGTGCCTCGGGTACGGGCGACGCGTCCGGCCACCCGGCGCCGACCGCCCTGGTCATCTCGCCGATCGTACGGCGACTGGCTCGGGAGCGCGGCGTCGACCTGAACGCGGTGCGGGGCACCGGTCCCGGCGGGGTGATCCGCCGCGCCGACGTGGAGGCGGCGCTGACCGTACCCGCCGCCCGGCTCGCCGCCGTGCCGGACGCCCCCGTCGCGCCGGTGCCCTCCGGGGACGACGACGTGATCATCCCGCTCACCGGCGTGCGCAAGGCCATCGCCGACAAGCTCTCCCGCAGCCGGCGGGAGATCCCGGAGGTGACCATCTGGGTCGACGTGGACGCCACCGGGCTGCTGGAGACCCGGGCCGCGATCAACGCGGCGACGCCGAACGCGCCGGTGAGCATCCTGGGCCTGCTGGCGCGGATCTGCCTCAGCGGGCTGCGCCGGTTCCCGCAGCTCAACGCCCGGGTGGACACCGAGGCGCAGCGGATCGTCCAGTCCGCCGGGGTGCACCTCGGCATCGCCGCGCAGACCGACCGGGGTCTGCTGGTGCCGGTGCTGCGCGACGCCCAGCGGCTCACCACCGCCGAGTTGGCCGCCGAACTGGCGGCGACCACCGCCGCCGCGCGGGCGGGTAGCCTCCCGCCGGCCCGACTGACCGGCGGCACGTTCACGCTCAACAACTACGGGGTGTTCGGCGTCGACGGCTCCACGCCGATCATCAACCACCCGGAGGCGGCGCTGCTCGGCGTCGGCCGGATCGTGGACAAGCCGTGGGTGGTCGACGGGCAACTCGCCGTCCGGAAGGTGACCCAGCTCAGCCTCACCTTCGACCATCGGGTCTGCGACGGTGGGGTGGCCGGTGGCTTCCTGCGGCACGTCGCCGACTGCGTGGAGCGCCCGGCGCTGCTGATCGCCGCCGTCTGAGGCGCGTACCCCCTCGGTCCCGGCGCTGCCCCCTCGGCGCCGGGACCGACGCACGCCCGGGGTTTCCCGGCGGCGTCATCGGGAAGTCGGCCCCGCCGGAGCGCACCGAACGCGTCGAAGGGAGCCGGCCTGTGGCCGTGGCAAACGAGCTGCTACTGAACTCGGTCCGGGTACGACGGCCCGCCTCGGCCGGCGCGCCGCTCTACTGCGACGCGCTCGAGTACGGGCTGACCGGCGACGGCGCGACGAATGACCAGCCCGCGCTGGCTGCCCTCGTGGACCGGCTGGGCGCCGGGTACGCGTCGGACGGGCGGGCCCGGGTCATTTACTGCCCACCGGGCATCTACTCGATCCGGGACGCGGGCACGGTGTGGCGCAGCGGTGTGTCGCTGATCGGGGCCGGCCCGGCGGCGACCCGGTTCATGCTCAGCAACGAGGGCAACCGGGCCGACCCGACCCCGTTGGCCTTCTGGACCACCGTGCAGCACGGCGCCGACCGGGACCGGCACATCGCCGACTGCACCTTCGCCGACTTCCAGATCGACGGCTCCGGGGTGGCCATGGCCGAGTACAACTACCTGGCCAAGGGCCTCGGCCTCCAGTACGTGGTGCGCGGCGTCTTCCGCAACCTCTACATCCACCACACCGCCGCCACCGGGCTGGGCTGCGACTTCCTCCAGGACTCCCTGATCGACGGGGTGGTGGTGGTCGGCTGCGGCCGACTGGACAACGGCGAGCAGATGGGCGGCGCCGGCATCGGCGTCGGCGTCGGCGGGTGGGGCACGGTGGAGCGGCTGACCATCGCCAACTGCACCACCCTGGCCAACGGCACCAACGGCATCTTCCTGGAGTTGCAGAAGGACTACTGGCCGCCGCCGCGCGGCTACCGGATCATCGGCTGTCACAGCCAGGGCAACCGGTTCGGCATCTCCGACTGGGGCGCCGACGGTCTGATCGTCTCCGCCTGCACGATGACCGGCAACCTGGAGACCGGCTTCGACGTGTCGGCGCAGGGCACCTCGTCGGTGGCCGGCCGGGGTGGGCTGCTCACCGACTGCGTCATCGACGGCAACATGCGCGACGGGGTCAGCATCGGCAACAGCCCCGGCCCGTACACCGTGCGGGGCAACCGGATCAGCGGCAACGGGCGGCACGGCTATCACGCGCACGACCTCGGACGTGGTTACCAGGGCTCGATCCGGGACGTGGTCATCGAGAGCAACGAGTTCTGGGGCAACGGCCTGGACGCGGTCCGCGTCGACCACCAGATGACCGACGCGGTGCTGCTCAACAACCGGATCCGCAACAACGGGCGGCAGTGTGCCGAGGGGGCCGGCGGTACCGGCGACGCCGTCCGCTACAGCGAACGGTGTCTGGTGGACCGGTCGGCCAACTGGCCGCACGACGGGCACCGGGGCAAGGTCCTACGGGTCGGACGAGCCGTCGCCATGGTCGCCTCCAACACCGGCGATGAACTCACCCTCGCCCCGGTACGCCCCGACGGGTTCACCGCGTGGAGCGGGGACGTGCCGCCGCCCGGCATCGGATACGAACTGTCGCCAGCACCCGAGCGGCGGGCCGGGATCACGATCGACGCGCCGTTCGACTCGGCCACGGTTCGGGGCAACCGGATCTGGGACAACCACGACTACCAGACCCAGACGCACGGGCTGTGGATCACCGAGCGCGGCAGTTGCGTGGACTGCCGGGTCGAGGACAACGACCTGGCCGGCAACGCCGGCGACGGGATGCTGCTGGACACCCCGCCGGTGGGCGGGCGCTGGCGGGACAACCACGTCGACAGTGACTGGACCTGAGCGGCGACCGCAGGACCGTCCGCGCCGTACGCCGGCCGGGGGAGAGACGACGAGCGGCGGCGACCGGAGTGATCCGGGCGCCGCCGCTGTCATCGTGGGTTGGTCAGCCGGCCAGACCGGCCACCGGGGTCGGGTCCAGCACGACCTCGGCCGAGCCCGACTGCGCGCCCGCGTCGGTGTACTCGGCGACGAACACGGCGGTCAGATTGTCCGCACCGCTGTGCCCACTGTCGAGGAAGGTGGGAATGCTGCCGGAGCAACCCGTCGAGGTGGAGAGCGGGTGCCCGTGCTCGTCGTGCCCGAGCACGTAGGTGACCTTCACCTTGGAGCAGTCCACCGGCAGGTCGTCGGTGACCTTCACCTCGTACGCGACCGTCTGCCCGAACTGGAACGGCTGCCCAGCCTCCGGGGTGACGAACTCGACCACCGGCGCGGTCGGCCCGACCACCAGCGGCAGTGACGCCGAGGCGGACCGTCCGGTGCGGTCGGTCACCTTCAGCGTCGGCGTGTACGAGCCGTTCTTCGAGAACGTCCAGGTCGCGTTCGGGTTGGTGCTGTCCACCGAACCGTCCGCGTTGAAGTCCCACGCGTAGCTGAGCTTGTCACCGTCCGGGTCGGTGGTGCCGGCGCTGGAGAACGCGACGGTCAGCGGGGCCTGCCCAACGGTCGGCGTGCCGCTGATCTTCGGGATCGGCGTCCGGTTGCCCCGGACGAAGTCGATCCGGGACAGCTGGGCGTCCGGGTTCTCGGCGAAGTAGCCGTCACCGTACTCCAGCACGTAGAGCGCGCCGTCTGGGCCGAACTCCATGTCCATCGGGTTGTCCACCACCAGCGACGGTGCCACCGCAAGGATGTCCGCGACGTCGCCGTCGGAGTCGAGGCGGAACTCCTTGATGTAGTCCCGGCTCCACTCGTAGAACAGCGGCACCCCGTCGTAGTAGGCCGGCCAGCGGGTACGCGACGTGCTGGTCCCGTCGTAGTCGTACGCCGGGCCGCCCATCGGAGAGATGCCGCCCGTGCCCAGCTGCGGGAACTCGGCCGAGGGGGCTGCCGCGTACCAGACCTGCGGCTGCTCGACCGGCGGCAGCACGCGCTTGCCGGTGTTGTGCGGTGAGTCGTTGACCGGGCGCGCGCAGTTGAACTTGGCGCCGGACTGGCCGGTGGCGAAGTCGTAGTCGCGGTAGGCGATCGTCGGCGTCACGCAGTACGGCCAGCCGTAGTTCGCCGGCTTGTCGACGAGCATCCACCGGCCGTGCCCGGCCGGGCCGCGCGCCGGGTTCGGGTTGGAGGCGTCCGGGGAGTAGTCGCCCACGTACACGTTGTTGGTACGCCTGTCGACGGAGAAGCGGAACGCGTTGCGCAGCCCCATGGCGTAGATCTCCGGGCGGGTCTGCGCCGTGCCCGGCTTGAAGAGGTTGCCGGCGGGCACCGTGTAACCGCCGCCGTTCTTCACCTTGATGCGCAGCAGCTTGCCGCGCAGGTCGTTGGTGTTGGCCGAGGTGCGCTGGGCGTCGAACGCCGGGTGGCGGTTGGCCCGCTCGTCGATCGGGACGTAGCCGTCGGAGGCGAACGGGTTGCTGTCGTCACCCGTCGACAGGTACAGGTTGCCCAAGCTGTCGAAGTCGATCTGGCCGCCGACGTGGCAGCAGATGCCCCGGTCGGTCGGCACGTCGATGATCTGCTGCTCGCTGGCGAGGTTGAGCTTCGACCCGTCCAGCTTGAACCGGGACAGTCGCAGCGCGCCCTTGAACGGCAGCCAGTCCGCCTCGGTGCCGGTCTCCGGCGCGTCGCCCTCGTTGACGCCCGGGGTCGCCGGGTCGTCCACCGGCGTGTCCATGGGCGGCGAGTAGTAGAGGTAGACCCACTTGTTCTGGGCGAAGTTCGGGTCGATGGCGACCCCCTGCAAGCCCTCCTCGTCGTGCTCGTACACCGGGATGTCGGCGGCGAGGGTGTTCAGCCCGGTGCGCGGGTCGTGGATGCGGACCTCGCCGGTGCGGGAGGTGTGCAGCACCCGCAGGTCGGGCAGAACGGCGAGGCTCATCGGCTCGCCCGGGAAGTCGTTGAGTGTCACTTTCTGGAAGCTGCTGTCCGGCGGCGGGGCCGGTGCGGCGGCCGCGGCCGCCGGCGGTACGGAGAGACCGGCCGTCACCAGCAGCAGGGCGGACACGAATGCGGTTCTGTTCATCAATTGTCCCCCGAGGTGTTTCAGTACCGAAGTGAGGCGAGAAAGTCGAAGCCGACCCGTGCGGTGTCCAGGGCGTCGGCGGGGGAGCGTGGCGCGGTGCCCGCGTCGTCGCGCTCCACGATGTACTCCTCGATGCCGGCCTCCCGCTCCTGGGCGAAGATGCGGCCGAAGTCGATGAGGCCGTCGCCGAGGTCGGCGAAGCCACCCTCGACGTCGAGGTCCTTGACGTGCACCTGGCGGATCCGGCCGCGGTTGGCCCGGATCACGTCGACCGGGTCGTGCGCCCCCCGCCAGGTCCAGTAGAGGTCAAGCTCAAAGTGGACCAGGCGCGGGTCGGTCTGCCCGGTGAGGATGTCGAAGCCGGTCGAGCCGTCGGTCAGCGGCGTGAACTCCAGCTGGTGGTTGTGGTAACCGAAGTCGAGCCCGGCGCGTTCGGCCAGCCGGCCGGCCTTGTTCAGGTCGCGCGCCAGGGCCCGGTAGACGTTGGGGTCCCGGATCGCCTGACCGTTGGCGTCCCGACCGAAGTAGGGGTGGACGATCTTCTTGCAGCCCACGACGTTGGCGTCCTCGAGGGCCTGCTCCCAGGTGGCGGCGTCGAAGGGCTGCGGGATGCCGGTGTGCCCGGAGGTGGATCGCAGCCCGGCCTCGTCGAGCGCGGCCCGGAACTGCGCGGCGGTGCGGCCGACGAATCCGGCGTGCTCCACCCGCCGGTAACCGATCCGGCGCAGCGCGTCCAGGGTGCCGGGCAGGTCGGCGGTGAGCTGATCGCGCAGGGTGTAGAGCTGGATGCTGATCCGGTCGACCGGCACCCGACGCCGAGACTGCGCGGCGGGGGCGGCCGGGGCGGCGGTGGCCGGGCCGGCGAGCAGGCCGGCGGCGCCGACGGCGGCGGCGGAAACGGTCGCGGCGCGCAGCACTCCGCGCCGGCTGATCGGCTCGGACGTCGGTCTCGGTGGGTTGAGCTGTTGATCCATGGTGGTGGTCCCTTCCTGACGGCAGGTACGCCGTCGGCGGCGGTCGACCTGGCTGTCGTCACCCGGGCGCGCCGAACCGGCCGAAGGCGGGCTTCGGCTGGACGGTGAGGACGGCGCTCCGGTGCGGCCCGGCCCCCCGTCGGGGGCGGAACACGGCGACCCGGCAGGGGTGGCGGCAGGCTGATCGACTAATGGGCAACCCTCTATCTGGAAAGTGACCTTACCCTTGCCCCCGGACGAAGGCAAAGCTTCGTCGCGTTCGGCAAAAGTTTCGCTTCAGTCGACAAAAGTCCGCCCCCGAGGTGCGCGGGCTCGATCTCACCGGACCCGACCCGGCCGTGAACCGAGCGTGATCCACCCGGGAACCGAGCGGCATCGCCGCGCTTCCCGGCATGATCCACTCGCGCTCACGGAACTCGCGGCATCGGGACGTCCCGACACCCCGGCTGCACCGACGCCGAGTCGATCACGAACGGGACGACCGCATCCGGCCGGCTCAAGCGGAGCAGAGGGCGAGAGACCTGTCGGTTGAACGCCTGATCCGCCATCTGGAACATCATCGGAAAATGCGTCGGTAAATGCGCCGCCGATTATTTCGGAATGCGACGGATAGGCCTGCTGAGCAGGTGAGAATGTGGCGGAGGGAAGTCGAAACGGGGGGACTCAACATGACGTCTAGGCGGCGATTGACGCTGTTGGCGGTAACCATCGCAGCCGCACCACTCGTCCTGGGGGGGTGCACCGCCGACCGGGATCCGGCCAATGGTTCGGCCAAGGACCACGTCGCCGGCCCGGAACTCGCCGTGACGCCGGCGGACAAGGCCCGCGACGTCCCGGTCAGCGCCGAGGTGGGCGCCGTGGTCACGGGTGGACGGGTCACCGGGGTACGCCTCACCGACGACAAGGGCAAGCAGGTCGGCGCCGAGCCACGCGAGGACGGCTCGGGTTGGGTGCCGACGGCGCCCCTGCAACCGCGGCGGACGTACACCGCCGAGGTGACCGCGACCGGGGACTCCGGTGCGACCACCACCCGCACCACGTCGTTCACCACCATGGCCAGATCGACCAAACCGCAGATCACCAGCACTCTGTATTTCGTGGGCAATCGGACGTACGGCACCGCGATGCCGGTAACCGTCGCGTTCGACCCGGCAATTCCGAAAGAGGCCAGAGCAGATGTCCAGCGGCGGTTGTTCGTGAAGACGAATCCGCCGCAGCCGGGCACCTGGTCGTGGATCGAGGACGGCAGTCAGGTCTATTACCGGGCGCCCGA
Source organism: Micromonospora sp. NPDC005203 (assembly GCF_042872705.1). NCBI lineage: Bacteria > Bacillati > Actinomycetota > Actinomycetes > Micromonosporales > Micromonosporaceae > Micromonospora > Micromonospora sp. NPDC005203. The sequence goes on from NZ_JBIAKV010000006.1 coordinate 303,371, forward strand.
TTTCTGGAAGCCGGGGACCACGATCAGTGTCCGGGCCGGCCTCGAGGGCCTGCCGATCGGCAAGGACCGGGTCGGCGACGCCGAGCGGAGGGCCACCTCCAAGATCGGACGCCAGACCGCGCTGGAGATCGACAATGCCACCAAGCAGATGACGGTGCTGCGGGACGGCAAGCAGATCAAGCGGATCCCGGTCAGCCTGGGCAAGCCGAGCACGCCAAGCTCCAGCGGCAAGATGGTGATCATGGAGAAGCACGAGCGGACCACCTTCGACACCCGGGGTGAGCCGAACGGTGGCTACGTGGTCGACGTCGACGACGCCCAGCGCTACACCTGGGGTGGCGAGTTCATCCACTCCGCGCCCTGGTCGGAGGGCGACCAGGGCAACACCAACGTCTCGCACGGCTGCGCCAACGTCTCCGCCACCGCCGCCGACTGGTTGATGGGGATGACGCAGGTCGGTGACCTGATCACCGTCAAGGGCACCGAGGTGGAGTTGCAGCCGGGCAACGGCTGGACCGCGTGGAACGTGAGCTGGGACGAGTTCGTCCGGGGCAGCGCCCTGCCGGTGCCGCCCGGCCTCAAGCCCGCACCTGTCACTCCGGCGCACCCGGGCGCGGTGGCCGGCGGTTCGCCCGCTCCGGCGCCCTCGGTCAGCGGCCGCTGAGACACCGGCGCCGACACCCGGGCCGACCCGCTGCCACGACGGGTCGGCCCGGGCGTGTCAGTTCAGTGGTACGCGGGCCACCCCTGGCCCGATCAGGCTGCCCAGCCAGAGGCGCTCGTCGTGCTGGCGTACCCCGGTGATCATCCGGTACCGCCCGGCCGGGCCGTGTAGCGTCCGGCGGACCGCGCCCGCGCCGTCGACGAGCGCGACCAGCCCGTAGCGGCGTGGCTGCGGCTGCAACGCGTCGGGCAACAACGCGGCGATCTGGCGCAGTCGCGGGTGCGGCAGCAGCCGCTCGGCGATCGGTACCCGTGGGCTGGGCAAAGCGATCCAGTACGTCCCGTCGCCGACGGCGGAGAGATTGTCCGGGTACGCGGGCAGGTCGGCGAGCACCCGGACGCCGCCGCCCAGTTCGACGCGGAGCAGGCGGTGGGTGCTGGTCTCCACGAGCATCAGCGCCGACTCGTCCGGGGTCAGTGCGATCCCGTTGGGGAAGTACAGCCCGTCGGCCACCACGTCGGTGCGGCCGCTGCCCGGATGGTGGGCCAGCACCCGACCGTTGGGGCGGTGCTCCAGCAGGTCCCGCTTCCAGTGCGACACCGGGAACCGGTCGGAGGAGTCGGTGAAGTAGATGGTGCCGTCGCGCGCCACCGTCGCGTTGTTGGCCAGGTGCACCAGGGGTGCCGTCCCGGTCAGTTCGCGTACCGCGCCGTCGGGCGTCACCCGCAGCAGCCCTCGGTACGCGTCGCAGACGACGAGAGCCTCGCCGGACGTGTCCACCTCGATGCCGAGCGGTCGGCCACCGGTCTCGGCCAGCAGTCGGGGGCGGGTGCCGACCGGCGCGTCGACCGGCCAGCACCAGAGCCGGCCGTCCTCGTCGCCACTGATCACCCGGCCGGCGTCGTCGACGAGCACGTCCTCCGGGCCGACGGCGCCGTTGGGCAGCGGCAGCAACTCGGCCCGGTCGAGCCTCTGGTCGGTCGGAGCCCATTCCCCGGCCAACGGCGGGGGCGTGGTGGCCGCCTCACGGACGGGACGGATCAACCGGGGCGGCCGGGGCCGAGGGACCAGCATCGGCCCATTCTCCACCGCCGGCGGCGGCCGACCGATGATCGACACGACCTCCACCCCGAGGAGGATGGGGAGAGCCTCGGGGTAAGACCCTGGGCGTACCCGGAATCACTCCGGCAGAGGCCGAAACTGTCGGTGGGTGCGGCTAGATTTCTCGGCATGGGAGAGCGGAACGACCGGCTGGACGTGCAGGTCAGCGTGAGTGACCAGATGGTCCTCGTGCGGGTGGCCGGCGAGATCGACATCGCCACGGTGGCCGCCTTCCGGTCCGCGCTGTGGTCGGTGCCGCCCCGTCCGGTGCTCCAGGTGGACCTGTCCGGGCTGCGGCTGCTCTCCGCCACCGGCGTCCGCACGCTGCTCGCCGCGCACCTGCGTGTGCGGGCGTGTGGTGGCGCACTGGTCCTGGTCGACCCGAGCCCGGTCGTGGCCCGGGTGCTGCGCGCCGCCGGCCTGCACCGGGTGATGCCGATCCTTCAGCCGGCCCGGGTCGTCGAGGCCGCCCGTCGCCCGACAGTCGAGCCGGCGCACCTGCAACTGGCCGCCTGACCTGGCCCGGAGCGGCCGCCGCGATCCGAGGAGTCCGCCGCGGGGCTCGTCGGCGCGCCGACGACCCCCGAGCGAACCGACCTGCGGGGCCGTCGGCGCGATCCGACCTGCGGGGCCGTCAGCGCGATCCGACGACCCCCCGAGCGTCGGTCAGCGCACGCCGAGCAGGTCGACGACGAACACGAGCGTCTCGCCCGGCTTGATGACGCCGCCCGCGCCGCGGTCGCCGTACCCCAGGTGGGGCGGGATGGTCAGACGTCGGCGTCCGCCGACGCGCATGCCGACGACGCCCTGGTCCCAGCCGGCGATGACCTGACCGCCGCCGAGCGGAAACTCGAACGCCTCGCCCCGGTTCCAGGACGAGTCGAACTCGCCGCCGGTGGAGTGCGACACGCCGACGTAGTGCACGCTGGCGAGCTGGCCCGGCTGGGCCTGCGGTCCCTCACCCATGGTGATGTCCTCGAGCACGAGGTCGGCCGGCGGCGCACCCTCGATCGGACCCACCTCGGGCTTGCCGGATGAGGCGCCTGCTGCCTGGTTCATGCGGGGATCTCCTGCCGTGTCGGTTGATGTGTCCGGTCACCTCGATCCTGCCGGATCACCCCCCACCGATGTGCGGCAGACCCGCCCACCCCGACCCGAGCCCCACCCCAACCATGCGCCGATCTTGCACTTTCGGTCGCCGGTATGTCCATATTCACGCCCTTCGTCGGGGCAGTAAATGCAAGATCGGCGGGCGGGAGTGACTTCCTCGGAGCCCCGGTGGGGGCGGGGGCGCACCTTTAGGCTCGGAAGCGGCCCGCGGGTTAGGTGGGCCGTGGTCGAGGCGGAGGGCACCGGTGGCTGAGGCGACGGTCACGGTGCCGCTGTGGGCCTGGGCGGCGACCAGCGCGCTGATTGCCGCGCTGCTCGCCGTGGACGTGCTCCTGCACCGGGACAACCACGTCATCGAGCTGCCCGAGGCGGTGCTCTGGAGCGCCGTCTGGATCGGCGCGGGTCTGCTGTTCGGGTTGGTCCTCTGGTGGGGCCTCGGCGGCGACCCGGCCACCGCGTACTTCTCCGGCTACCTGTTGGAAAAGGCGCTCTCGGTGGACAACGTGTTCGTCTTCGCCCTGCTCTTCGGCTACTTCCGTGTGCCACCGGGTTTTCAGCACAAGGTGCTGTTCTGGGGTGTCGTCGGGGCGCTCGTCTTCCGCCTGCTGTTCATCTTCGCCGGCGCCGAGCTGTTGGACCGGATCACCTGGGCCGGGTTCGTGCTGGGCGCCTTCCTGATCTGGACCGGCTGGCGGCTGGCCGTACGCGGAAAGCCGGACGTCGACCCGGACCGCAACGTCGTGGTCCGACTCTTCCGACGGCTGGTGCCCACCGATGCCCGCTACCACGACGACAGGTTCACCGCTCGGGTCGGCGGCCGGCGAGTCGCGACGTTGCTTCTGGTGGCGCTCGTCGCCATCGAGGCCACCGACGTGGTCTTCGCCATCGACTCGGTGGCGGCGATCCTCGCCATCACCACGAACACGTTTCTGGTGTGGACGGCGACCGCCTTCGCCGTACTGGGACTGCGCAGCCTCTACTTCTGCCTCGCCGGCCTGCTACGCCAGTTCGGCTACCTGCGGTACGGGCTCGCGCTGCTGCTCGCCTTCGCGGGGCTGAAGCTCATCCTCGCCGAGACGCCGGTGGGCAAGCTGCCGGTCTGGTCGACGCTCGCGGTGGTGGTGGCGACCCTGGCGATCTCCATCGGGGCCAGCGTCGTGGCCGCGCGCCGACCCGGCGTCGACGGCTGATCCGCCGGGCCGCCCGCCTCAGTCGATCAGCACCGGGGAGGCCAATCGGGACGGCGTGACCCAGGCGCGCCGAGCGGCTCGCAGCCAGTCCGGCTCGCCCGGCGCACCCAACTCGGTCAGCAGGTCGCCCAGCTCGGCCAACGCGCCCGCGACGGTACGCGGGTAGGTGACCCGCACCGGCACGCCGGCCGCCCGCAGCGCCTCGGCGTCGGCCCGGCTGTTCTCCTCGACAGTCACCAGCACCAGATCCGGCCGCAGCGCACGGACCCGGTCCAGGTCCGGGTCCCTGCTGCCGCCGACGCGGACGACGTCGAGCCCGGCCGGGTGGCTGCACCAGTCGGTGGCCCCGACCAGCAGTCCCGGCAGGGTCAGCGCCACCGCCTGGGTCAGCGACGGCACCAGTGCCACCACCCGCACCCGCGCACCTCCGTCCGCCGCCCGTCCCGGCACCGATCATGCTCGCCGGCTCGGCTCGGCTCGGCTCGGCTCGGCGCGGCTCGGCTGGGCGTCAGTCAGGGTCGGCCCGGCTCGATGTGGGCGGTCACGTCGAGGTGCGCCGGCTGGCAGTCGGTCGTCGCCGCGAACCGGCGGACGGCGGCGCCGACGTGCTCGCGGACACCCGCGGTCGCCGCATCGGCGGTCAGGTCCACCCGGATCCACACGTCGGGGTGCGGTGGCTCGCCGGTGAGCACCACGCGGGCCCGGCGTACCCCGGGGTTGCCGGTCAGGTCGCGGACCAGCGCGTCGGTGAGGACCTCGGCGGCCAGCCGGGTCCGGCCCGGTCGCCGCCCAGGGTGGCTCAGGGTGCCGCGCAGCGTCCCGGCGGGTCGTCGCAGCTCCCGGGCCAGCAGGCGCTGCCCGGCCAGGGCGAGCAGCGCCCCGCCGACCGCTGCGGCCAGGGTGCTCCACGGTGTGGCCGTCCGCCACCGCTCCAGCAGCCCGACGCTGAGCACCACCGCCTGTGGATCGGCGCCGGGCAGCCTGCCGTGGCCGGCCGCCAGCGCCACCGCGCCGCCTGCCACCAACAGCAGCGCGACCACTGTCCACAGCAGGCGGTGTCCGGTATTGGTCATGCCGGGCGCCGGCGGGGTTGGAGCCGGACGTCGATGTGGCCGGAGCGGGGTGCCGTGAGCCGGTGCAACTCCTGGTGCACCGCGTACTCGATCTCCGCCCGGGCGGCCGGGTCACCTGTCGCGCGCACCCGGGGGCGCCACTGGCCGCCACGCCGTCGGACCCGGACCCGGGCGCGGCGTACGCCCGGCACCGCGCTGGCGGCGTCGGCCAGCCGCCGCTCCACGCTGCGTCGGTGCAGGTGCCAGCCGTCGCGGTCGTCGGTGCGCAACCGCACGGGCGTCCAGGGACGCAGTTGGGCGACCAGGATGGCCAGGCCCAGCAGTACGGTGCCGCCGGCCACCGCCTGGACGCCCGGGTCGCGCCACCGGGTGCCGCTCAGGGCGTCGAGCCAGCCGGTGGGGTCCAGTGGCGCCGGCCGGTGCAGGGCGAGAAGCAGTGCCTGGACGGCCACCAGCGTCCCGCCGACGAGCAGGGCGGTGGCCAGCAGCAGCGAGGCGATCCGGTTGACGCTGCGCATCTCAGCCGCCCTCGGCGGTCGCGGGGGCGGCGGAGACGTCGACGCCCGGCACGAGCAGGTCGTCCACGGTGACTGTCACCACCGCCACGCGGAGCCCGGTGCTGGCGGCCACCCGGTCGGCGACCACCGCCCGGACCGTCTCGGCGATGGCGGGCACGCTGTGCCCGTACCAGGTGATCAGGTGTAGGTCGAGGCCGACGGACCGGTCGTCGAGGCGGACCGCCGCCGGGCGGACGACGGACACGCCCGGCACGTGGCCGGCCGTCTGGGCCGCGATCCGCGCGACCTCGGCCGCGTCGGCGGGGTGGGTGGTCATCGGCGGCGCCGCGAGTGCGGGTGGCGGTCGCCGAGGCCGGTCACCGTGAGGTCACCGTCGAGCACCCGGACCACCAGCCAGCCGAGCAGGCCCGCGAGCACGGCGAGGGCGGCCACGCCGATGCCGGCGAGTGCCCAGACCGCCACGGCGAGAAACCCGGCGAGGAAGCCGAACTGCTGTCGCGACATGATCACCTCCGGCCGGTCCGGTACCGGCGGTCGCTGGATACACCCGTCGGCCGTCTCTGGAACGTCGGTCGACTGTGATTCAGGTCACAGCCCGACTCGGAGTCCCATGATCGACCCCCTAGACTCGGCCCGGCTCGACCGACCGGCGGATGGATCAGGCAGATGACGAGCATCGGCAGCGACGACCGCGGCTGGCTGCGGGCGCTGCCCGCCGACGGCGGACGCGAGCCGCTGTTCGGTCGCGCCGGCCACCGGGTCCACCCGGCACGCCGGCTCAGCGAACTGGTCCAGGGTCGCCCGCCCGGGGTCACCGGCAGTCAGTGGGGTTCGGCCAGCCGGGCCAGCTTCGACGTCGTGATCTGCGCCGCCGACACCGGCCGGGCGATAGTCGCCGTGCAGATGGGGCCGGTCGCCCCCGCCGGCTCGGCGCAGCAGCGCGTCGAGCGACTCACCGACGCGGTGAGCGCGGCCGCCGGCCTGCCCGTGCTGCGGATCGGGTCGCCCACCGTGCGGGCCGCCGAGCACGGCCGGCGCCTGGTGGAGTACGTCATCGACGCACGCGCCTACGTGGCGGGCGCCGCCGGGGCGACCGTCGATGGGGACGACCCGGCCCCGGTGAGCTTCCGGGACATCCTCGGTCGGCTGCCGGACGGCCGTACCGGGCCGGTCAACGACCTCGGCGCGCTGAGCCGCGCGGCGGTGGTCGACGCGTACGTGGCAGGACGGGTGGCCGACCCGATCGTGCGAGGGCTGCACGTGCGCTGGGCCGACGGGACGGCACAGGGCTGGAGTTGGGTGCAGGTCCGCCCCGACGCGTGCCTCGTCGAGCGGGTCTCGGTGACCGAGCACCGCTTCTCCTGCGGCATCGACGCGGCCCAACTGGCCGAGGATCTCGCCACCGTCGCGGTGGGGGAGCGGCTGCGCGCGAACGCCGGCACTGACCTGTTGCCCCGCGCCGAGTTGACCGCGCAGATTGTCGCGCTGAGCCGGCGCCGTGACGAACTGGTCGGCGGGTTCGCCTTCGACCACCTCTGCGCCGACTGACCGGCGCCCGTTCTTCCTGCTGACACCGGCTCCGGATCCGGTCGCGGCAATTTCCTGCGCGACGGTTGAACCTTCCCGGTCGCCGTCCCGTACTCCTGCGCGAATGAACAGGATCTCCCCATCCGCGTCCACCGGGCGCGGGAGACGGTGCGGAAAGGGCATCGTCGGCCATCGACGCATTACCCGGGTAGGTCACGGTGCTCACCGCGGTGGCGTGCCCTCTCACATCCGTCGGTCCGCCGAGGGCAGGAATCCACTACCGGATCGAGAAGGAGAGCAATTCGATGCGCAGGTCCACACGGGCGAGCCGGCCATCCGGCAACGCGCGGAGCAAGCGTCTGCTGGCCGTTGTCGGCACGCTCGTGGTCTTCGGCGGAGTCGTCGCCGTGACCCAGATTTCGTCGGCCCAGGACCGGCGGACAAATAAGCCGCGTCCGGCTGCCGGACAGTGCGTGGAGCCGAGCCCGGGTTCGACCGCGCCGGCTGGCGGCGCCTCGACCAGCCGGACCTGGCAGAACGGTCGGTGGGTGCGTAACCACTGGGGTGACGGACAGCAGTCGGTCCCCGAGTGCGAGGACGGCAGGGACGGCACGGTGGGCACCGGCACGGCCATCGCGTGTCCGGATGTGACGGCGAAGTTGCCGCAGGTGCCGGCCCAGGCGCGGGCCGAGGTGGATCGCGGTCTCGCCCAGTTGCAGGCCCAGATCGCCGAGGCGGACCGCCGGTTGGCCGCCGAGGGCAACAAGGGTGAGGCGTTCATCCGCAACGCCATCCTTCAGCCGCTGGCCGGCAAGCGGCGCGCGGTGCTGGACCGGATCACGACCGCGATCGACCGGGTCGGACCTCGGCCGCAGGGCCTCGCGCAGCTCGCCGACTGTCAGGTGCAACCGACCGGCAACAACGGCGGCGGCAGCACGCCCACCACCACTCCCGGTGGCGGTAACAATGGTGGCAACAACGGTGGTGGCAACAACGGTGGTGGCAACAACGGTGGCAACGCCCCCGGCGCCGGGCTCGGCGTGCTGGCCAACGACTGTGACGAGAGCCGGCTCCAGCCGCACGACGGTTTCCAGATCGGCAACCGCTGCGTGAGCACCGAGTTCGGTGAGGTCGGCGCCGCCGCCAACAACCCTTCCCTGCTGATCACCCAGTTCCCCCAGCAGGTTGGCCAGAACCAGGCCTTCACCCTGCGGGTCAGCACCCGCAACCTGATCCGGGACCGCTTCCTGGCCGCCGGTCAGGGTGGCTACTACGTGGAGAGCTCGCTGCTCAACGCCCAGGGCCTGGTCCGGGGTCACTTCCACACCGCGTGCCGGATGCTGGACAGCCTGACCGCCCCGCCGGAGCCGCAGGAGGTGCCCGCGTTCTTCGTCGCGACCGAGGACGGCCGCGGTGGTGCCCAGCCCGACGAGGTGACCATCCAGATTCCGGGCCTGCCGGAGTCGGGTACCGCGCAGTGCTCCGTCTGGGCCGGTGACGGCTCGCACCGCCTGCCGATGATGGAGCGGGCCAACCAGACCCCCGCCTTCGACTCGGTGCGGATCACCGTCAACTGATCCAGCACGACCGGCGGTGGCCGGTCACCCGGGCGATGGCCCTGGGTGACCGGCCACCGTCGTGTAATGCCGGAACAATCCGACGGGGTCCCGCCGGCACGGCGGGACCCCGGCGGCAACCTGAGTGTCAGCGCGCCTTGTACGCCTCGACGACCTCGACCGGGATCCGACCCCGCTCGGAGATTTTGTAGCCGTTCTTGACGGCCCATTCCCGGATGGCCCGGTTCTGCTCCCGATCCATTCCGGCACCGGCGGGTCGTCCGGGCCTCCGGATCGATCGGGTGCTCTCCACCGGGCCGCGCCCGATCCGCCGACCCGCATTGATGTACGGATCCAGCGACTTGCGCAAGACGCCGGCATTTTCGTCCGAGACGTCGATCGTGTAGGCCACTCCGTCGAGACTGAACTCGACCGTCCGGTCGGCCTTGCCGCCGTCGAGGTCGTCGGTCAGGACCGTGATTACTTTTCTCGCCATTGCCGATTACTCCCTGTGTCCGGCGGGATGTGTCCAAAGTCTGACCTATCACCCCGGTAATCCGCAACAATATGCGTCCCATTCGGCGCGTCGTGATTCCCGTTACCGAGAAAAACCGTGAATCGGTGCGATGACGGAACCCTCAATCAAGCAGGCCGGTGTGCCCGGCCACGGCGGCCGCCTCGGCCCGGTTGGACACCCGCAGCCTGCGCAGCAACGCGGCGGTCATCCGTTTCACCGTCCGTTCCGAGACGTGCAGTTCCTCGGCGATGTCGACTGTCGTACAGCCGGCGGCGATCGCGCGCAGCAGTCGCCGTTCCTTGCCGTCCAGGTCGACGGACGTGGCGGGTGCGGGGCGCAGCATGGCACGGAGCAACTCGGCTGGGAGCACCGCCCAGCCGTCGAGGATGGCCAGCAGCGGGGGCAGCAGTTCCTCCGGTTCGCTGGTCTTCGGCAGGAACCCCTCGGCGCCGGCCCGCAGCGCCTCCACCGCCCCAGCGGTGTCGACGGAACCGGACATCGCGACCACCCGTACCCGTGGGGTGGTCCGCATGATCGAGGCCACCGCCCGGATCCCGCCGGGTGCCGGCATTTGCAGGTCGACCAGGACCAGGTCGGGCCGGCAGCGGCTGGTCAGCGCGGCCGCGGCGGCGGCGTCGCCGGTCGACGCGACCACCTCGGCCCGGCCGTCGGTGGTGGTCGGAAGCAGTAACTCCAGCCCGCGGACGAAGAGGGGGTGATCGTCCACGACGACGATTCGAAGGGTGGCTGCTCCCGGCATGTCTGCGCCGTTCCCCAGCGGGTACCGATCATGCCGGTACGCACCGAACGAGGGGAGTCGGGTGGATGCACGCGCGCCACGGCCTGCGGGGTCTGCTGCGAGGGTTGCACCGCATCGAGCCGGTCTCGGGTGACCTGCGGCGTGCCGGGGCCGACTCGGGGCGCGGCGACCCACGCCGGGTCGAACCCGGCGCACTTCATCCACGGCAGTGGTGGGACCCCGGCCGTTCCACATGACCGACGACCCGGGCGTCAAGCAGATGCTGCGATTCCTGCTGGCCCGCGACACGGTGCACCAGAACATGTGGCTGGCGGCGATCGAGCAGGTCAAGAAGGACGGCCTGGAGGACATGCCGGTGCCGGAGGCGTTCCCGGACTCCGGCGACCTCACCGAGGAGTACGGCTACACCTACCTGGGCTTCTCCTCGGGCGCGGACGCCGCCGAGGGACGGTGGGCGTCTGGTCCCGCGCCGGACGGCAAGGGCGAGTTCCGGTACGACGACGCCCCGCGCGAACGTCCCCGAGCCGGTGCTGGCACTGGGGGACCCACGGTTGTACGGCACCAGTCCGGGCGTGGCCGGCTCGGTGGTGAACACGGTGAAGAGCAGGCTCACGTGAGGTCTCCCGGCGGACCGCCCACCGGTGCGGGGGCGTTCCGCCGGAGCCCGGGTCGCGTGGTCTGGGTCACAGTCCGGAACAAGGGGAACGCTTTGTTACTTGAGTGAGACACGCTCAACTCAACGCGATAGCAGGTGTTCGATGGCAACTCTTCCGGTACTTCCCCTGACCGACGCCGTGCTGCTGCCCGGCATGGTCATCCCGGTGACCCTCGACCCGACCACCCAGGCCGCGATCGACGCGGCACGGGCGACCGGCGATCGCCAACTGCTGGCCGTGCCGCGCATCGACGGCGAGTACGGCCCGGTCGGTGTCGTCGCCACCATCGAGAAGGTTGGCCGGCTGCCCGAGGGTGAGCCCGCCGCCGTCATCCGTGGCCTGTCCCGGGCCCGGATCGGCTCTGGCGTGCCCGGCCCCGGCGCTGCCCTCTGGGTCGAGGCGACCGAACTCGACGAACCCGCTCCCGCCGGCCGCGCCCGGGAACTCGCCCGCGAGTACCGCGCCCTGGTGACCTCCGTGCTCCAGCAACGGGGCGCCTGGCAGGTCATCGACGCGGTGGAGCGGATGACCGACCTGTCCGAGTTGGCCGACTCCGCCGGTTACGCGCCCTGGTTGACCCTGGACCAGAAGACCGAGCTGCTCGGGGCGCCGGACGTCACCGCCCGGCTGGAGCTGCTGGTCGGCTGGGTGAAGGACTACCTGGCCGAGCAGGAGGTCACCGAGCAGATCAACAGTGACGTCCGCGAGGGGCTGGAGAAGTCCCAGCGGGAGTTCCTGCTGCGCCAGCAGCTCGCCGCGATCCGCAGGGAGCTGGGTGAGGACGAGCCGGACGGCTCGGCCGACTATCGCTCCCGGGTCGAGTCCGCCGAGCTGCCGGAGAAGGTGCGCGAGGCGGCCCTGCGCGAGGTCGGCAAGCTGGAGCGGGCCAGCGACGCCTCCCCGGAGGCCGGCTGGATCCGCACCTGGCTCGACACCGTGCTCGAAATGCCGTGGGGCACGCGTACCGAGGACAACACCGACCTGGCCGCGGCCCGGGCGGTGCTCGACGCCGACCACACCGGCCTGGCCGACGTGAAGGACCGCATCCTGGAGTACCTGGCCGTGCGCAACCGACGGGCCGAGCGCAACCTCGGTGTGGTCGGCGGTCGCGGCTCCGGCGCGGTGCTCGCCCTCGCCGGCCCTCCCGGGGTCGGCAAGACCAGCCTCGGCGAGTCCGTGGCACGCGCGCTCGGGCGCAACTTCGTCCGGGTGTCGCTCGGCGGCGTCCGCGACGAGGCGGAGATCCGCGGTCATCGGCGCACCTACGTCGGCGCGCTGCCCGGTCGGATCGTCCGCGCCCTGCGCGAGGCCGGCTCGATGAACCCGGTCGTGCTCCTCGACGAGGTGGACAAGCTGGCCGCCGGCTACGCCGGTGACCCGGCCGCCGCCCTGCTGGAGGTGCTCGACCCCGCCCAGAACCACACCTTCCGGGACCACTACCTGGAGGTCGACCTGGACCTGTCCGACGTGCTGTTCCTGGCCACCGCCAACGTGGTGGAGTCCATCCCCGGTCCGCTGCTGGACCGGATGGAGCTGGTCACCCTGGACGGCTACACCGAGGACGAGAAGGTCGGCATCGCCCGCGACCACCTGCTGCCCCGGCAGCGGGAGCGGGCCGGGCTGACCGCTGACGAGGTGGAGATCGCCGACGAGGCGTTGGCGCAGATCGCGGGGGAGTACACCCGGGAGGCCGGAGTCCGGCAGCTCGAACGTGGCCTCGCCAAGATCCTGCGCAAGGTGGCGGTGACGCTGGCGACCGACCCGTCGCCGGTCCGCGTCGACACCGACAACCTCACCCGCTACCTGGGGCGGCCGAAGTTCACCCCGGAATCGGCGGAGCGTACCGCCGTGCCCGGCGTGGCGACCGGCCTCGCCGTCACCGGGGCCGGTGGCGACGTGCTCTTCATCGAGGCGACGAGCATGGAGGGCGAGCCGGGGCTGACCCTGACCGGCCAGCTCGGCGACGTGATGAAGGAGTCGGCGCACATCGCCCTGTCGTACCTGCGCTCCAACGGGCGCCGGTTCGGCATCGACCCGAACGTCCTCGCCGGACGCCGGATCCACGTCCACTTCCCAGCGGGCGCGGTGCCCAAGGACGGCCCGAGCGCCGGCATCACCATGGTCACGGCCCTGGCGTCGCTGGTCACCGGCCGGCCGGTCCGCCCGGAGTTCGGGATGACTGGCGAGGTGACGCTCTCCGGCCGGGTGCTGCCGATCGGCGGGGTGAAGCAGAAGCTGCTCGCCGCGCACCGGGCCGGCCTCACCGAGGTGATCATCCCGGCGCGTAACGAGCCCGACCTGGACGACCTGCCGGCCGAGGTGCGCGAGGCGCTGACCGTGCACACCCTGGCCGACGTGGCCGACGTGCTCGCCCTGGCGTTGCGCCCGGCCGACGTCACGACGCTTGACGGGCCGGCGCTCTTCACGGTCTGACGCTCCGACAACCAAGGACCCCCGCCGTCAGTGCAGACGGCGGGGGTCCTTGGTTGTCGCGGAACAGGTCTACTGTCTCGCCTGAACCCTCAACCACCTCTCCGCCGCGAGGCGGTGCCCCCGGAGGTAACCCCCGTGAACCTGGTGCTCGGGATCATCCAGATCCTGCTCGCTGTCGTCTTCCTCGGCGCCGGCCTGGCCAAGCTGACCCAGCCCAAGGACAAGCTGCGCGAGCTGATGCGGTGGGTCGACCCGGTCCCGCCGACCCAGGTCAAGGCGCTCGGCGCCGTCGAGGTGCTGGCCGCCATCGGGCTGGTCCTGCCCCCACTCACCGGCATCGCCACCGTGCTCACCCCGCTCGCCGCCACCGGGCTGGTCATCGTCATGATCGGCGGCATCCTCGTGCACCTGCGCGACAGGAAGAAGCAGGACACGGCGGAGCAGCGTCGTAAGGAGCTGCAAGGCGCGATCACCTGCGCGGTGCTGCTCGTGCTCGCCGCCGTGGTGGCCTGGGGTCGGTTCGGCCCGTACTCCCTCTGATCCGCCGCGCCGGCGACCGTCGTACTCCGGCGGTCGCCGGCGGCGCACTCAGCGCTCGTCGCCCCCGCGGTCCTCGCCCCCGCGGTCGCGGCGCACGGTGGCCTTGCGGCCCTTGATCGTGCTCTGCCGCAGCCCGGAGATCACCTCGTCGGCCACCCCCTGCGGCACCTCCACCAACGAGAACCGGTCGGCGATCTCGATCGAGCCGATGTCCCGGCCACGGATCCCGGTCTCCCCGGTGATCGCGCCCACCAGATCCTGCGGGCGCACCCCGGCCCGCCGGCCCAGGCCGACGAAGACCTGGACGGTGTTGCCGCCGCCCGAGCGCGGCCGGCCCCCGCCCCGCCGGTCGCCGCCGCGGCCGCCGCTCTCCGGTCGACCCTCGCGCGGACCGCGCACCGGCGCCTGCGGGATCTCCACCTCGTCGTCGGAGCCCGGCGACGTCACCTCGTGGGCCAGCTTCACGGCGGCGAGGGCGACCTCCATCAGGTCGAACTCGTCGGTGAGCGTCTCCACGATCACCCGGAACGGGTCGAGGTCGTCCTCCAGCAGGCTCTCCCGCAGCGCCGCCTGGGTCAGCTCCAACCGTCGGGTGCGCATGTCGGCCACGGTGGGGATCTTGTCGATGGTGATCCGCTGACCGGTTACCCGCTCGATGGTCTTGAGCATCCGGTGCTCGCGCGGCTCGGCGAGAGTGATCGCCACGCCCTCGCGGCCGGCCCGGCCCACCCGACCGATCCGGTGCACGTACGACTCGGGGGCCGACGGCACGTCGTAGTTGACGACGTGGCTGAGCTGCTCGATGTCCAGCCCGCGGGCCGCCACGTCGGTGGCCACCAGCAGGTCGGCGGTGCCCGCCCGCAGCCGGCCCATGACCCGGTCGCGCTGCTCCTGGCTCATCCCGCCGTGCAGCGCCTCGGAGCGGTAACCCCGACCGTTCATCGTCTCGGTCAGCCGGTCGACCTCCTCCCGGCTGCGGCAGAACACGATCGCGGCGGTGGGGGACTCCACGTCCAGCACCCGGCCCAGCGCCGCCGGCTTGTGGGCCCGCGTCACGATGTAGGCGCTCTGCCGCACCCGGGGCGCCTCACCGGCGACCGTCTGTTCCCGGCCGATCTCGATCCGGACCGGTTCGCGCAGGTGCTGCCGGGCCATCCCGTCGATGCGCGACGGCATGGTGGCCGAGAAGAGCACCGTCTGACGCTGCGCCGGAGCGTGCTCCAGGATCGCCTCGATGTCCTCGGCGAAGCCCATGTCGAGCATCTCGTCGGCCTCGTCGAGCACCACCGTGGCCAGGCCACCCAGGCGCAGGGTGCCCCGGGCGATGTGGTCGAGGGCCCGACCCGGGGTGGCCACCACGACGTCGACGCCGCTGTCCAGCGCCCGCAACTGCCGCCCGATCGGCTGCCCACCGTAGATCGGCAGCACCCGGGCGCCCAGGTCCTTGCCGTAGCGGTGGAACGCCTCGGAGACCTGCACCGCCAGCTCCCGGGTCGGCACCAGCACCAGCGCCACCGGGTCGCCGTCGCGGCGGTGGGGCGTCATGAGGTTCAGCAGCGGGAGCGCGAACGCCGCCGTCTTGCCGGTGCCGGTGGCTGCCTGGCCCAGCAGGTCCCGCCCCTCGAGCAGTGGTGGGATCGCCTCCCGCTGGATCGGGGTCGGCTCCTCGTAGCCGAGGGCGGACAGCGCGCCCAGCAGCTCGGGACGCAGCCCGAGCTCGGTGAAGGCGTACACCTCTTCGGCGCCGGCGGGGGCGGCGTCAGTCGGTGCGTCAGTCGGTGCGTCGTGCTGTGCAGGTGCGGAACTCATGGGTCAAGCCTTTCATTACGCCGTCCAGGCCACTGCGCCGACCGCCACAAGAGTGCGATCGGCGCCCAGCGGCACCCCCACAAGGTCGCCCCCGTCAGGCGGCGCCGCTCAGGATTGCCACGATCATGATGCCCCCCAGCGTCAGGTCGAGCACGCCGCACCACTCGGCGTACCCGCGTGGCACCACCCGGCCGGTGCGGTGGTGGACCAGGTCCCACCCGGCGTGCACCAGCCACCCGAGCGCCACCAGCCACGCGGCGACCTGACCCCCGACCGTGACCGCGGTCAGCGTCAGCCCCACCCAGACGACCAGACCGACCAGTTGGGTGGCGAGCACGCCCGGCCCGCGCAGGGTGCGTCGGATCAGGCCGATCAGCAGGTACCCGCCGGGCAGCACCAGCATCGTCCACGGGCTGAGTATCCTCGGGTCGACCCACAGCTCCACCGTCAGCAGCAGCGCCAGCCCGGCCGGCCAGCGGTGGGCCAGCGCCGTCACGACCGGGTGCCGGCGTACCGCCACCGGCGTCTCGTGCCGATGACGCACCGCCACCAGCACCATCGCCGGCACCATCAGCAGGTGACCGCCGAGCATCAGGGCGTCCGCACCCAGCCGGCCCGCCCAGAACGGTACGAGCACCAACAGGAACGGCACGTACATCGCCGCGGCCATCTCGGCGACCCCACGCCAGTGGTGCGCCCGGTAGCGCATCCACACCGTCATCCCGACCGTCATGTTCGTGGCCATCACCAGCGCGGCGACGTCCGGCCGGCCCAGCGTCCCGGTCAGCCCGAGCAGGACGCCGGCAGCGTCCCACAGGGGCCCGAGCAGCAGCATCCCGCCGACCATCGCCAGCGCCATCTCGGCCAGGTGCCACCACAGCCGCCGCGTGCCGGCGCCGGGCGCCGCCGGCGTCGGCGGGGGAGACGGTACGACCATGCTGTCCGCGTACACCCGTGTGTTTTCCATACCGTTGACCCTGCCGGTGTCCCGGTGCGGTCGGCAGGCTCGTCCATCACCGGAATGCCGTGCGGATCACACGGTCCAACCATGACGTCTCGCACGGGTGGACCGTGCGCCGGGCGGTCCTAGGATCGGTGCGTGGCGGACGAGGCGGTGACCCCCCGGGCGGACCGCCGGCTGCACCGGGCCCGGCAGGCGACACTGCTGTCGCTTGCCACCGGCGTGTGGGCGAGCGTCCTGCTGCCCGCGGTCGGCCTGACCCGGGAGCCGTCCGCCGTCCGCGTCGTGCTCGGCGCGGTCGGGATCCTCCTCTTCGCGGCCACCCAGACCGCTGTGCTGTACGCGGCGGTCACCCCCTGGCTCGCGCACCGGTGGCGACGTCGCGCTCAGCTCGGGTTGGTCGTCGTGGCGGCGCTGACCGTGCCGTTGGTGGCCCCGGTGGCGGCCGGGGCCTGGCCGACCTGGGCGTGGATCGGGGCCTCCCTGGTGGGGATGGCGCCCTTACTGGTCCGCCTCCCGGGCGCGCTGGCGGTCACCGCCGGCACCCTGCTCGTGTCGGCGGTGGTGGCCTGGTGGACCGGCGGGTCCCTGGGGCGGTCCCTGGCCGTGACCGGCGGCATCGGGGTGGGCGTGGCCGCGGTCAACTGGTTCCAGGTCTGGTTCTGGGGTCTGCTGGTGGAGGCTCGGCAGGGTCAGACCGCCCAGGCCCGGCTGGCCGCCGCCGAGGAGCGGCTGCGCTTCGCCCGGGACGTGCACGACCTGTTGGGGCACAGTCTCACCGTGATCGCGCTGAAGGCCGAACTCGCCGCGCGGCTCGCACCCGTCGACCCGGAGCGAGCCGGGCGGGAGGCCGCCGAGGTGCAACGGTTGGCCGCCTCCGCGCTCACCGAGGTCCGCGAGAGCGTGCACGGCTACCGGGCCGTCGACCTCGGCGAGCAACTGGCCGCCGTGGCAGACGTGCTGCGCTCCTGCGGGGTGCGCTGCACGGTGCCGCCACACGTCGACCTGCCGCAGCCGGCCGCCACCGAACTGGCGGCGGTGCTGCGCGAGGCGGGCACCAACGTGCTGCGACACAGCCGGGCCGAGTGGTGCCGGATCCACATCGAGCGCGACGAGAACGGGGCCAGGATGACAGTCGCCAACGACGGTGCCGACGACAACGGCCCGGACGAGCACAGCCACGGCCTGCGCGGCCTGGCCGACCGGCTGGCCGCCGTCGGGGGAGAGCTGCGGGTCCGCCGGGAGGACAGGGTGTTCACCCTGGAGGCGACCGTGCCGGTGCCGTCGTGATCCGGGTCCTGCTCGCCGACGACGAGGAGCTGATCCGGGTCGCGGTCGCCGCGCTGCTCGGCCTCGAACCGGACATCGACGTGGTGGCCCAGGCCGCCGACGGAGCCACGGCGGTGACCGCGACGCTCGCGCATCGTCCGGACGTGGCGGTGGTGGACCTGGAGATGCCCGGTCTGGACGGCATCGCGGTGGCCGCCGAGCTGACCCGGGTCCGTCCCGAGTGCGCGGTGGTCGTGCTGACCGGGCACGGTCGTCCCGGGCACCTGCGGCAGGCGTTGACCGCCGGGGCGCGCGGTTTCGTGCCCAAGGGCTCGCCGGGCGGCGCGCTCGCCGACGTGATCCGCCGGGTGCACGCCGGCGGCCGGTACGTCGATCCGTCGCTGGCCGCCGACGCGTTGACCCTGCCCGCGTGCCCGCTGACGCCTCGGGAACTGGAGACGTTGCGGCTGGCCGAGTTCGGCGCCCCGGTCGCGGTGATCGCCCGCCGGGTGCATCTGTCCATCGGCACCGTCCGCAACCACCTGTCCGCCGCCGTGCAGAAGCTCGGCGCGGCCGACCGAGCCGAGGCGGTCCGCGCCGCCCGGGACAACGGCTGGCTCTGACCGCTTCCGTGGCTACCTCCGCGTTGCCACCACGTACGCCGCCGCCGTGTCTTGGCGCGAGCGTGCCCCCGGTGACGACCCACACTCTCAACCGACATCCGCCGATCGTTGCGACGCAATCACACAGCGTCGCACTATGGTCAATGGGTGTTCGGGATATCCCGGGAGGACAGAGGATGAATCACGCCGTCGTGGAAGCCATGACCCAATGTGGTGAGACCGCCGACTCTCTCGCCGCTCAGACCGGTGTCGACCCGAAGACGGCGGCCCGTTGGGCAAACCCTGGACGAATTCCGCAGACACGACACCGTGCCCAGGTCGCGGCGATCCTCGGCCGTGAGGTAATCGACCTGTGGCCGGACGTCCTGAAGCGGCGCGATCCGATCTGGTTGCGGGCGTGGGTCGACTGGGAACGGGAGGCGGTCGCGCTGCGCTGGTTCGAGCTGGCCTGGGTGCCTGGTCTCCTGCAGACCGAGGCGTACGCGCGGGCGACGCTGGCGGGGGAATCACTGTCCGGCGAGGAGGTCGATCGTCTCGTGCAGGCACGCATCGGACGGCAGACCATCCTCCACCGCGACCAGCCGCCGCTCCTGATCGCCGTGCTGGACGAGGCCGTGGTGCGGCGTTCGGCGTACGGCGATCGCGATCTCATGCGTGAGCAGTGCGAGCATCTCGTCGCGTGTGGGCAACTGCCGTCGGTGCAGGTCTACGTCGTGCCGACCACAGTCGGCATGTACCCGGGCCTGGGCGGACCGTTCATCGTCGCGGAGTTGGAGGGCGGCGGACGCGTCGCCCACATCGACGGTCAGGCGCAGGCGCAGATAACGGAGCAGCAGGTCGAAATTGCTACCCTGGACCGACGATGGGAACGCATTCGCGGGGAGACTCTCTCGCGCGGACAGTCCCTAGACCTGCTCAGGGAAGCGGCATCATCATGGACGTGACCGGTGCGCGGTGGCGCAAGAGCACCAAGAGCGGCAACAACGGGGGATCGTGCGTGGAGGTCGCCGACAACCTTCCGGGCGTCGTCCTGGTTCGGGACACGAAGGACCGTGACGGCGCCACGTTGGCCTTCGCGCCGGGGGCGTGGCGAGGCTTCGTCGCATTCACGCGAGCCCAGCACTAGCTCGTACGTCGTGGCGTGGGATCGCGCCACCTCGGATCGCTGACACTGGCCACACCGGAAGGGGCCGTCGACCTTCGCCCCGTCGGGCGTCGGCCGATGGCGTACCGGTTTGGGGGCGGCCGGTTGCCGGGCAATGAGGAGCGACGTCCCGAGGTGTCATGGGTGCCCGGAATCGGAGGCCGAGATGCGCTGGCTGCTCCTCCTTGTGATCGTGGTGCTGGTTGTCGGCGGGCTCTGGCTGCCCCGCCGCGCGAGGCGGGCGGGCAGGTCCGTGCGGCGACAGTTGGACGAGTGACGAGAGGGCGAGGGCGCGCGGTGAACGTAGCCGACGGGTGGCGGCAGGTCAGCGGGCCGCGGATCGTCCATGGAGATCTGCCCCTGCGGATCGAGGGAGTGGTCAAGCCCTGGTCGATGGACGTCGGTCACAGCAAGCTGCACCTGCGGGGCATCATCGGCGACCAGGAGGGCGACGACGACCTCCGGGTGCTGGACCTGGTGTTCCACAACGTCTCGCGGATCTGCGTTCCGGACGTCTGCCGTCGGTTCGCACTCCGGGTTGCCTCCGCCGAGCAGAAGGCCGCCGAGGAGGAACGCCTCGGGATGCGCTGGCCGTACGGGACGATGTTCCTCCTCGATCGCGACCGGGCCACGGATTATGTGGTGGCCGGCCGGGTCTACTGGGCCGAGGTCGGTGTCTCGCCGGCTGACCCGTCCCCGTTGCTGGGGGAGCACGGGGACACCGCGGTTCCCGACGAGATCTTCTTCGCCTGAGCGAACGATCCGGCACCGCTCAGGAACCAGGACACCGATCCGTCCGGATGACGGCCACGGTCCGGCTAGCGTGGGCGCGTGCGTACGGTGGAACTGGTCTGCTCGCCTGGCCTGGAGGTCGCGGTCCGGGCGGTCTGGCAGCGGTTGGCCGCCGCCGGGTTGCCCAGCCTGGCTCGCAACATCCACCCGACCAACCGGCCGCACCTGACCCTCGCCGCCGTCGACGAGTTTCCGCCCGGGGTCGAAGACCGCCTGGCCGAGGTGTTCGACGCCGCGCTGCCGGTGCCGGTCGCGCTAGACCGCGTCGTCGTCCTCGACGGCAGCGCCCCGCTGGTCTGGCTCGTCCGGCCGACGCCGGCGCTGACCCGGCTGCACGCCGCCGTCTGGGACGTCCTCGCCGAGGCCGACGGGCACCGCCCGTGGCACGCCCCGGGGGCGTGGGTGCCGCACCTGAGCCTGGCCCTGCGGTTCCGCGACGCGGACCTGCGGGCGGCCCGGGGCGTCGCGGGCGGGCAGCGCCCGACGGGGGACTTCGACGCCGCCCGCAGCTACGACGGATCGGACCGGACGGTGACGCCGCTGACCCGGCTCCGCTAGGGTCAGCGCCCAGTCGTCGGAGCGGGGGTTCCGGGTGCGGGATGTCGGTTCCCACGACGTTCAGGTGCGCGACGCGGGTGTCCCTGAACAGTGCTGCTTCTGCGGCCGGCTGTCGCTCGGCCTGGCGGGTCAGGACTTCTACCTGGCGCCCTACTTCCTCGGACCGGACCGGTCCGGCACCGACGACCGG
The DNA here is from genome assembly GCF_042872705.1 of Micromonospora sp. NPDC005203. NCBI lineage: Bacteria > Bacillati > Actinomycetota > Actinomycetes > Micromonosporales > Micromonosporaceae > Micromonospora > Micromonospora sp. NPDC005203. The sequence goes on from NZ_JBIAKV010000006.1 coordinate 324,362, forward strand.
TACGGCCAGTGCCACCTCAGGTGCCTGCGGGAGTCGGGCCTCGCCCGCCGGTGGGCGAGTGGTGCCGGTGACTATTTCTGCCGGCGGTGGCCGGACTGGACGGGTGTGCGCGGGGACGCGTGGCGGGTGCACGTCAGCCCGCCCGCCAGGACGCTCATCCTCTGGTCGGCGCACGGGTGGTTCGCCATGCTCCCGTTCCACGCCCTGCGGGCCGGCGAGGTGCCACCGGCGGTCGGCCCGCCGGCCGAGGGTCGGGTGCTGCTGGGCGTCTCGTCCACGGTGGGGTACGAGGGCGGCCCGTACCAGAGGATCTTCGCGGGGCTCGGCGGTCGGCAGGAGGACCGGATCGACCTGCCGACGCTCCTCGCCGACCTGGACAGCGCGGATCAGGTGCTCACGCCGCACGTGCTGCGCGGCGGCTGGGTCGAGCGGGTCGCGTCCGAGGGCCGGAAGGTGTCGATGCCGGCGGAGTACCGGGCGCGGCACGCCGTCGAACTCGACGCTGATCTGGTGGACGCCTGCCGGGTGGCCGTCCGCACCACGGCGGGCTGGCGGCAGCGGCGACGACGGTGACCGGTCAGCGCGTACCGTGGGTCGATGGTTGTCGACTGGGGTTCGTTGCGCGCGGCCTCGGGCCGGGCGTCGGCGCTGCCCGCTGCCATCAGCCGGCTCGACGCCCAGCCGGGCAGCGCCGACGGCGAGCAGGCCTTCCAACACCTCGTGGGCGAGGTGGCACCGGACGGGGGCCTCTACGAAGCGGCGCCGCCGGTCGCCGCCGCGATCGTGGGCGCCCTGCCCGGCTGGAGCGCCGCCGGTCAGGTGCGCGGTCTGCGGGTGCTCTGGCATATCTGCGCGGCGGGTGCGCCAGCCGACTTCATCGTCAGCTACCGGGGTGAGACCGTGCCATTGGAGACCGCGAGTCACCGGGCCGTGCAGGACGCGCATGTGCTCTTCGCGGCGCTGCTCACCGCGGCGCAGCCCGCGGTACGTCATGCCTCGATGAGCCTGCTGAGCGTGTTCTCCGTCCGGGCCACGCAGGCGGAGGCCGCCCTCTCGCAGGCCGCGGAGCAGACCGCGGACCCGCTGGAACGCGACGAGCTGCGCGCGGCGATCCGGGACCTGCACGAGTGGCACGAGGGAGAGGCGCAGCTCGGCCAGGTCGATCCGGCCCTTGTGGACCTCGCCGCCCGCCGGAAGCTGACCTGGTGGGATGAGCCGGAGCGGACCCGCCTACGGAAGCCGGGCGTGGTGCGGCGGGTCCGCGCCCGAATCATTGCCCGCCTGGTCCGCCACCTGCGCTGACCCCCGTCCGCCGGCACCTGCCGGGGCCGCCGACATCGCCGACGGTCCACGGATCCCACTTCCGGTGCGGGGCGACATCGGGGATCATGCTCGGCATGAGCGCTGCGCCAACTGAGTGGGTCACCATCGCGGCCTATCCGAACACCAGCGGATGCCCGCAGCCGATGGCGGCCGTCCGCGCTTGACTGCGGGATCGGGGTATCGACTGGCTGCCCTTCGCGGTAGACGCGGTTGCCGTCGACCTGACCTGTGGTGTGCGCGACGACGGTCGATGGCACGGCTGGGTCGGCATTCGTGTCCAGGCTGCCGCACTGCGCCGACTCGGCCTGCACCCGGACCAGCCGACAGCGACGGCCACGGACCCGAGCCCGCCCGCCTGGTGGCACGCGGCAGCGGAACACCACGCCCGCCAGTGCGCTGATGGACCGTGAGTGGGTGACGCTGCGGGCGTGGGCCGGACCCGGATGGTCGGTACGCCGGACGCCGGGACGATGATGGCGGCATGAGTGCAGGCACCGAGGGTCGCGCGATGGCCGAGTTGGCGGCCCTGCTGGCCGACGGCACCCGGGCCGGCATCTGTGTGGCGTTGCTCGACGGTCGGGCCTGGACGGCCGGCGAGCTGGCCCGACGAGCCGGTGTCGCGCCGTCGACAGCCAGCGACCACCTCACCCGACTGGTCCACGGCGGCCTGCTTGTCGAGGAGAGGCAGGGCCGCCACCGCTACCTGCGGCTGGCCGGGCCGTCGGTGGCCCAGCTGATCGAGGATCTGGCCGGGCACGCTCCGGCCCCACCGGCGCCCGCCGGGTCGTTGCGCGCGGCCACCGCCAGCGCCGCCCTGACGTACGCCCGGACCTGCTACGACCACCTGGCCGGACGGGTGGGCGTGCTGATGTACGACGCGTTGGTGGCCGACGGACGACTGGACCGCTCCAGCGGCCTGACGGTGACCGCCGCGGGCTGGGCGTGGGCGGCCGGGTTGGGCGTACCGGTGGATGCCCTGCGCACCGCCCGACGCCCGGTGGTCCGCGACTGCCTGGACTGGACCGAGCGCCGCCCGCACCTGGCCGGAGGGCTCGGCGCGGCGTTGCGCGGCCGATTCACCGACCTGGGTTGGATCACCTCGGGCACCGGTCGCGCGGTCCGACTCACCCCGACCGGCCGTACCGCGCTCGCCGAGACCCTTGCCGTCCCCGCGTCGACCCTCGCGCCCACCCCGCCCCCGGTGCCCGGCGGCGGCCGCGCCTGACCCGCCCGCCCGGCACGCGGGCCGGGCGGGATCGTTCGGCGGGGGCCGAAGGGTCCGGGTTCTACCGTCGGGCGGTGACCGACACCTGGCCCGACATCGCACCCGCCGCCGCAACGCCGACGTGCGGCCCACCCTCGTTCGCACCCGAGCGCGGCTGGTGGGTGACCCGGCACGCCGACGTACGGGCGGCGCTGACCGAGCCGGCCTTCCGGGTTCCGGCGGTCGAGAGCGGCCCACCCGGCACGCTCGCCTGGCTGCGCGCCTTGGTGAGCAGGTTCAGCTCGCCGCGACGGCACGTCGAGCGCCGCTCGATCGTGGTCAGCGCGCTGGACGCGCTGGACCCGGACGAGCTGCGGCAGGAGGCGGCCCGGCTGACCGGCGGCGTCCTGGACCGCGCCGGTGACCGCCTCGACGTCATGCGCGAACTGGCCCGGTCGGTGCCGTTGCGGGTGCTGGCCGGGCGCCTCGGTCTCGCCGATCCGGCAGCCGCCGGGACGGCGGTCGCGGTCGTCGCGGCGGCGTACCACCCGGGGGTTGACGTGGCAGCGGTCCGGCGGGCCGACCGGGCGGTGGCGACGCTGCTGGCGGAGGTGCCGCCGGCGGCGCCGGAGGTACGCGCGAACATGATCGGCCTGCTGGTCCAGGCGTGCGACGCGACCGCCGGTCTGATCGGCGCCGCCGCCCACCACCTGCTGCCCCGGCCGGGCGGCGACGGTGCGGGCGCGGTGCGGACGGCAGATTTGCTGGCCGAGGTGCTGCGGCTCGACCCGCCGGTACGGGCGACCCGGCGGGTCACCGCGAGCGGGGTGCGACTGGGCGGGCGGGAACTGCCGGCGGACAGCCCGGTGCTTCTCCGCTTCGACGCGGCGAATCGTGACCCGGCGGTGTTCGCGGAGCCGGCGGCGTTCCGGCCGGGTCGTCCCGGTGCCGGTCTGCTGACCTTCGGGGCGGGGGAGCGCGGCTGCCCCGGCGACCGGCACGCCCTGGCGCTCGCCACCGGGGTGCTCGACGTGCTGCGCGAACGCTGTCAGCGCACCCGGGTCCCGCTGTGCCACGAGCCGCACCCGACCCTGGCGGTGGCGACGACCCTGGAGGTGAGCGTCCGATGACCGGACGGCGTGCGCAGTTCCGCGCCCTGCACCACGGCGGCCGGCCGCTGCTGCTGCCGAACGCCTGGGACCACGCGTCGGCGGCGGCCCTCGCGGCGCGCGGGCACCCGGCGATCGGCACCACCAGCCTCGGCGTCGCCGCGGCCGCCGGGCGACCCGACGGCGCCGCGGCCACCGCGGGGGAGACCCTGGCCCTGGCCCGCCGGTTGGCCCGCCTGCCGGTGCTGCTCAGCGTCGACGTCGAGGCCGGGTTCGATGACGACCCGGCGGCGGTCGCCGGGTACGTGGCGGAGCTGGCCGGGCTGGGCGTGGTCGGGATCAACCTGGAGGACGGGTGCGCCGACGGCACGCTTGCCGATCCGGGGTGCGTCGCGGAGAAGGTCGCGGCCGTGAAGGCGGCGGTGCCGGACCTGTTCGTCAACGCCCGCGTCGACACGTGGTGGCTCGGGGTGCCGGACCCGTTGCCGCGGACCCTGGCCCGCGCCCGTGCCTACCGGGCTGCCGGGGCGGACGGGATCTTCGTGCCCGGCACCGTCGACCTGGGGACGCTGCGGGTGCTCAGCGAGCGGATCGACGCTCCGCTGAACGCGCTGTACCAGCCGGGCGGGCCGGCCCTGGACGAGCTGGGCGCGGCCGGCGTCGCCCGGGTCAGCACCGGCTCCCTGCTGTTTCGGGCCGCGCTTGCCGCGGCCGTCGCCGCCGCCGACGCGGCCCGCGCGGGCGGGCCGGTCAGCCCGTCGGGCCTGCCGTCGTACGCCGAGGTGCAGGGCCTGGCGCTCGGCCAGCGCGACCGGAGCTAGGCCGGCGCGGGACGCCACAGGCCGACCTCGAAGGCCTCGCACAGCCCTCGGTCGCGGCCTGCCACCTGTGCCCACCACCGACTCTTGACCCGCAGGTACTCCTCCGTCATGTAGTCCCGATCGAGGATCTGCCGGTACGCGGCGAGCGCCTTCATCTTGGCGCACCAGACGTTCGTGACGTCCACGAAGAAGGTCGGGCGGAAGTCCGTCGTGGCGAAGGTCGGGTGGCCGAGGAGGAGCATCGCGGGGTGCCGGCTGCGGCTGACGGTGATCCGCACGGCGTGGCAGATCGCGCTGTGGTCCTGGTTCTGCCCGGCGCCGGGACCGTGGGTGATCACCACGTCCGGGCGGCGGGCGTCGATCAACGCGTCCGTGATGGTGACCAGGTCCCCGCCGGTACGTAGGTCGTTGGAGGCCAGGTCGCCCACCTCGCCGGTTGCCCCGAGGATCTCGCAGCAGGCGTCGAACGCCTTGTCCCGGCCCTGACTCCCGCGCGACAGGGAGGCGACGTGGACGTCCATCCCGGCCTGGGTCATCCGGGCGATGGTGCCGCCGCAGAGCAGTGCCTCGTCGTCCGGGTGCGCGACGATCACCAGAGCGGTCCGCAGTGCGGTCGTCGCGAAGGGATTGACCCCGCCGAATTGGTCAGCCATTGACGAAGTATGGCGGCAATCCGTCAGCGTCTGATCACTCGCTGGTATGCCAGGTGCCGCCGTTCGGCGTAGCGGCGAGCGCGAGGTCCAGTTCCGTTAGGGGTGAATCGGAGGATTGTTCGATCCATCCCGGTCCGGCTGATTACGGTGGGTTTCAGGGCGATCCACCCAGTGCCGCGAGCGGAGAAGGGACCCCCGTCATGCGAGTGCCCAGCCGTAGTCCGGGACAGCAACCTGGTTCGCCCGTCTCACCCACCGCGCCGCCCCGCCGCCGGCCCTCCGGCAGCACCGCGCGCCGCCGGTCCGCCGCCGAGCCCGACCTGGCCGCCTACCGGGCAGCCGTCGCCGAACTGCTGATCGAGGTGGGCGCCCTGGCCGACGCGGCGAGCACCCGGGCCCGCCAGGTGCTCGTCGACGAACGGTTGCGGGAGCCGGCCCTCGCCGCCGTCCTCGACGCCACCCCCCAGGGGCTGCTCGGGGCGCGCGAGACGCTGCTGCTGGAGATGGCCCGCTACCAGCCCAATGAGCGCACCTCGGCGCGTGACCTGAGCGCGCTGGTGCGGATCTACCTGCTCTCCCGCATCGACGTGCTGTGGTGGCAGGACGCCCCGACGTTCGTCACCGACGACCAGGTCAACGGCAGCGCCGAGTTGGTCGACCTGGAGTGGCTGCGCCGCCGCGACCTGCTGCGGTTCCGCTACCAGGAGCAGCCCGCCACGTTGCTGGGCCGCGCCGCCCGCGGGCTGCGACGTCGACTGCGCCCGGATGCCGCCCCGCAGACCGCCGGGCTGCTGTTCCGTCGTGCCCGTCGGGAGGTGGTGGCGCTACTCAACGACCTCGCGCGGGAGTTCGCCGCCGCCGCGCCGACGAACACCCCGCCGCTGTGGGTGACCAGCCTGGTCCGCAGTGCCGAACACCAGTACCGGCTGCGCCGGCTGGGTTACGCCGCGATGTTGCCCAGCGGGCACTGCCTCGGCTACTCCGTCGACGTCGAGCTGAACTGGTTCGAACGGTTCGGCGCGCGCCAGGCGCTGGCGGAACTGCTGCTGGCCCGGCAGGAGGCTGGTGAGGTCAACGTGATCGACGAGGGGCAGGCGTGGCACCTGTGCCTCGCGCCCACCGCCCGGCGTCGCTTCCGCCGCGCGTACGAGGCCGAGATGGGGGTCTGAGCCGGTGTGCGGCATCGCGTTGAGCATCGGCCCCGAGGCCGACCCGGCGACCTTCCGGCGGATGCTCGCCGTCCTGGCCCCACGCGGCGAGGTCACCGAAACCCGGTCGGAGCGAGGGCTGCTCGCCGGCACCCGCCGCCTGCGCGTCGTTGACCGGGACCGGGCGGTGCAACCGTGGACCTCGACCGACGAGCGCTGGCTGCTCTGCTTCAACGGCGAGATCTTCAACTACCGGGAGCTGCGCGCGCAACTGACCCGCCTGGGTCAGGCGTTCCGCACCGAGGGTGACACCGAGGTGCTGCTCGCCGCGTTCCAACAGTGGGGCGAGGCGGCGGTGACCCGACTGCGTGGCGAGTACGCGTTCGCCGCCGTGCAGCGCAGCACCGGCCGGGCCTACCTGGCCCGCGACCCACTCGGGGTCAAACCGCTGTACTGGTCCCGTCGGCCCGGCTGCCTGCACCTCGCCTCCGAGGTCAAGGCGCTCGTCGGGCACGGCGCCCCGATCGTCGAGGTGCCGCCCGGGCACCACGGCTGGGTGGAGGCGGACGGGCACGTGCGACTGCGCCCGTACGTCGATCTGCTCACCATCGGCGCGGGCCTGCCGGTCATCGACGACCCGGAGGAGGCCGCCCTGCTCGTGCGTGCCGCGCTGAGCGACGCCATCCGGATGCGGGTGGAGACCGACCTGACCGTCGGGGTGGTGCTCTCCGGAGGGCTGGACAGCTCGCTGATGCTGCGGCAGGTGCGCGATATCCACCCGGACTGCGTCGCGGTGACTGTCGGCGTCGCGGACAGCCCCGACGTCGCGTACGCCCGGCGGCTCGCCGCCGACCTCGAGGTGCCGCACGTCGTGGTCGAGCTGCGTCCGCGCGACATCCGGCTCGCCGACGTGCGCGAGGCGATCCGGATCTCCGAGTTGACGGAGTACGGCGACATCATCAACGCCGTCGTGTCGGTCCCCATTTTCCGGCGCCTGCGTGACCTGGGCATCAAGGTGGTGCTGACCGGCGACGGCTCCGACGAGCTGTTCGGTGGGTACCCGATGTACCACCAGGTCGGCCCGGCCGCGGCCCGCCGGCTGTTCCTGCACCGGATCCGCAACCTGTGCCGCACCGAGTTGCAGCGGGTCGACCGGGCCGCCATGGCCCACGGGGTGGAGGCCCGGGTGCCGTTTCTCGACCTCAGCGTGGTGGAGTTGGCCATGCGGCTGCCGCTGAGTCTGAAACTGCGCGACGGGCAGGAGAAGTGGATCGTCCGACGGGCGTTCGCCGACGTGCTGCCCGACTACATCCTGCGCCGGCCGAAGAACCCGATGTCGTACTCGTCGGGGTTGCACGAGCGGGTCCGGCTCTACAAGCCGCTGTTCGCCCGGCTGCACCGCTCCTTCGGCTACGACCTGCAGGAGCCGGTGCGCCGCGACTTCGACACCGTGCTGAGCCGGTGCGGCAACGACCTCGAACGGGCGATCGCCGACGGGCTCGACCGGCCCGACTACACGGTCCTGGAGCACGCCCGCGACCTGGTCGGCGCCGCCAAATGGAACGCCGCGCCGATGGTCCGCCGGTTGGTCGGCCCGCGCCCGGCCCGCCGCTCGTCGGTCGGTTGACCCGACGCTTGACTCTGACACCGTGTCAGGGACGAGCGTGAGGGGACCATGTTCACCATCGGAGACTTCGCCCGACTGGGCCGGGTGTCGGTGCGAATGCTGCGTCACTACGACAGCATCGGGCTGCTGCGTCCGGCCGTCGTCGACAGGCACACCGGATACCGGTTCTACCGCGCGGACCAGCTGCGCCGGCTCAACCGGGTGATCGCCCTGAAGGAGTTGGGCCTCACCCTGGAGCAGGTGCGGGTCATCGTCGACGACGCCGTCGACGTGGTCGAGCTGCGCGGCATGCTGCGGTTGCGGCGTACCCAGTTGGAAGAGCAACTGGCCGCGGACGCCGCCCGGCTGGTCGCGGTCGAGGCGAGGCTCCGGATGATCGAGTCGGAGGGCACGATGAGTACGCAGGACGTCGTTCTGAAGGAGATCGCAGCGGTGCGCGTCGCGGAGGTGACCGCGGTCGCCCCGAGTTACCAGAGCCAGGACATCGGCCCGGTGATCGGGCCGCTCTATCCGGAGTTGTTCCGCCGGCTGGCCGACGCCGGGATCACCCCGACCGGGCCGACAGTCGCCTGGTACGAGCCAGCCGTCGACGGCGAGGGCGAGGCGGTGCTGGTGCACGCCGGGGTGATCGTCGCCGTCGGGGTGTCGACCCGTCTCGATGTCGAGGTCCGCGACCTGCCCGCGTTGGGCGCCGCCGCGACGATCGTCCATCATGGCGCGATGGACGACGTCGACCAGAGCATGCAGGTGCTCGCCCGCTGGATCGACGACAACGGCTACCGCGCCGACGGGTTCGCCCGCGAGGTGTACCTGGACTACTGCCCGGACCAGCCGGAGAAGGGCGTCACCGAGCTTCAGCTCGCGGTGCGCCAGGACTGACTCGACCCTGCCGTCGCGTCCGCCCACCAGGGACGCGACGGCAGTCGGGTTTCGGACAGCCTCCACCCACGGGACGACACTCCCATTATCTAGATGTCGCCTGAGCTGGGAAAACTGGTAGGAATGGATAGAGATACGTCACTCAGTACGTGAAAGCCGTTCCGTGAGTGACGGTCGGATTTCCGCCAGTCGGCCCCGCGGCCGGGGGTCTCAGGCACGTGGCCGCCACGCACCATCAGCCGGTCGCCTGTCCCCTTCCCCCATCCGCGGTGGTCCTCGTCCCGGGAGAGGGAGAAAACATTCATGTCCCCAGTGCTCCGTGCCCGTCCACGGGCTGTCACGGCCTGCGCCGCAATACTGGCGCTGATCGTCAGCCTGCTCGTCGCTCCCGCGGCGGCCTCGGCCCGCGCCCCGAGTCGCACCCCCACACCCGCGTCCGCGCCGGTGGCAGCGCCTGCCGTCACCCTGGAACGGATCGCCGGGGCGGCCGCCCCGGCGCAGCCACCGGCCGCCCCGGCCAAGCCGACCGCCTCCTGGCGAGCCGGAACGGCGACGGTGAGATGGCAGGCGCCGGCTGACCGCGGCTCGGCCCTCACCGGCTACCTGGTCACCGCGTACCGCAACGGCAAGCAGGCGAAGACGGTGGTCTTCGACGCGTCGGAGACCACCCAGAAGGTCGGCGGGCTGACTGCCAGGGGCACCTACACCTTCACCGTCGCCGCGAAGAACGCCGAGGGCACGGGCCCGGCCAGCAAGCCCTCCAAGGCCGCCAAGATCATGGCGCTGCCGGGCGCGCCGACCATCATCGCGGTCACCGCCGACACCGCCATGGCCGTGTTGAGCTGGACGCCCGGCCCGGACGGCGGGTCACCCATCACCGGCTACGAGGTCACCCCGTGGATCGGCGGAGTGCGCCAGGCGGCCCAGACCTTCGGCCCGGCCAGCACGCAGACCGTCACCGGCCTAACCCCGACCATCACCTACCGATTCACGGTGGCCGCCCGTACCGCCGAGGGCACCGGCCCGGAGTCGGCCCTGTCGCACGAGGTCACCGCCAACGTCTCACCGACGCTGCTGTTCGACGCGCCGAGCGCCGCAACCGTCGGCGTCGCCTTCGCCGTGGCACTGAACATCACCCACGGTGAACCGCCCTTCACCTGGTCGGTGGCGTCCGGGACGCTCCCGCCGGGGCTCATCCTGAACCCATCGTCGGGTGGCATCTCCGGCGTGCCCACCACGGCGGGCATCTACCCGGTGGTGATCGGCGTGGTCGGTGCCGTCGACAAGGTCGGTACCCGGCTGATCGTGCTGACCGTCAATCACGAGCCCGTGCTCAACTTCCCGGCGCCACCGCTGGGTGAGGTCGGCGGCGCGTACGCCGACCAGCTCACCGTGACCGGCGGCACCGCGCCGTTCACCTGGTCTCTCGCCTCCGGCGCGCTGCCGCCGGGGCTGACCCTGGCCCCGGGGACCGGCCTGCTCTCCGGCCGGCCCACCGTGGCAGGCGCCTACCTGTCCACCATCCGGGTGACGGACGCCAACGGCTTCAGCACCACCAAGGCGATCCGCCTGGTCATCCAGCCGGCAAGCGTGGTCACGCTGACCGCGTCCACGAACGCCGCGACCTTTGGTACGGCAGTGCACTTCGAGGTTCTGGTGGGCCCAGGCATCGCCAACGGCACCGTGTCGCTCATCGACGAGCGGCCCAACGGTGTCGAGACTCCGCTCGGGACGTACCCGCTGACGCTCAACGCCGCCTCGTTCGACCTCCAGATGCCGGCCTTCGGCGTCAACCGGTTCCGGGCCCAGTACGACGGCAACAACCCGCACGCCGAGGCGCTGTCGAACACCGTCACCATCGAGGTGTCCGCCGCGCCGGGGCAACTGTTGATCGAGCAGTTCGCCCAGTCCGGCATCTCCGGACTCGCCGACCAGTTCGTTTCGGTGGTCAACAACACGGCCCTGGACCTGCCGATCGCGGGGTTCAAGTTCCAGGCTCCCGGCGGGATCTCCGTGGTGATCCCCGGCACCGAGCGCCCGCTGCCACCGAGGCGCGGTTGGTTGCTGGCCGGGGCCGACTACTCCCTGACCAACATCCAGGCCGACCTCGTCGTGCCCAGCCTGGGGCAGGGTGGCCTGCGGCTGATCGCTCCGGACGCCGCCCAGACGGTCGTCGACGCCGCGGGATCGACGCCCGGCTACGCCGAGGGCGCGGCCCTGCCGGGCTTCGGCAGCCCGCCGTTCGTGAACCACGCCTGGATCCGCTCCAGAGTCGCCGCCGTACCGTTCGACACCAACGACAACGCGACTGATTTCCGGCTGGCGGCCACCGTGCACGGGCCGATCAACGGGGTCCCGTCCGCCCTGGGCTCGCCGTCACCACACAACACCCTCGGCACCTACGAGCAGAACGCTTCGATGCAGTCGACCCTGCTCGACTCGAACGTGGCCCAGTCGGCCGAACCCAACCGGGTGCGTGCCCCGGGCCGGCTGGTCATCCGGCGGACCATCACCAACCGGTCCCTCGCCCCGATCACGCAGGCCCGGATCCGGATCACCGCGCTCAGTCAGGTGAACGGTGCCCCGCTGCAAAATGGTGTGAGTCCGGCCGCGCACGCCAACCTGCGACTGATCAACCCGGCCATGCCGAGCAGCTCGATCACGGTCAGCGACGGACGGACGCTTGTGGTGCGCAACCTGTCGATGGACGCGCCGGCCACCAGCCCGCCCGGTGGTGGCCTGTGCACGACGCTGAGCATTCCGCTCGAGCTGGGCGGGCTGGCTCCCGGCGCTTCGGTGCACATAGCGCTGACGTTCGCCGTCGACACGCCCGGTCCCTTCTGGGTCGGCTACAACGTCGACGCGCTGGGTGGTGCGCCGTCACTCGCCGTGGCGAAGGCGGCCAAGGCGTCGCTGGCCAAGAAGGGCGGCAAGGCCGCTGCCAAGCAGAACGCTCTCGACGCCCGACGGCTGGCCGACTCCAGGAAATTGAGCATCATCAGCGGCACGCTGCGCTGACGCTCGCCCGGTGACGGTGCGGGCGGCGTGTCACCACGAGCGCCACCCGCGCCGTGTCACCACCAATGATCGTTGACGACCCTGTGAACGGGGGGAGCATGCCGACACCCGGCCGAGGTGTGTATGGGCTGCGGGTGCACGGGCTGGACGAGGTCGTCGAACTCTCGCCGGTCGACGACGACGCCCTCGACTGGCCCGCGGTGCGCGTTCGACAGCTCGACCAGCCGGCGCCGCCGCCGGTCCCCCTGGACGGGCGTCAGGGGACGAGGATCCTCGCCGACGGGCGAACCCTCGCCCTGGACCGGCTGCGGGGCACCGCCACCTTCTACGGCCCCCCGCTCACGCCGGACGTGCTGGCCCACCCCTACCTCGCCCCGGTGGCGACCACGCTCAACCGTTGGGTCGGCCGGGAAACCTTCCACAGTGGGGCCTTCGTCCTCGCCGGTCGGGCCTGGGCGGTGCTCGGCCCGCGTACCGCCGGCAAGAGCAGCCTGGTCGCTGCCCTGGCCGCCCGGGGTGTGCCGATCCTGACCGACGACATCCTGGTCGTCGACCGCGCCGATGCCCTCGCCGGCCCACGCTGCGTCGACCTACGGCAGCCCGTGCCGGGGGTGGCGCTGCCCGCCCGGGCGGTCCGCGGCGGTGAACGGCTGCGGGTCGCGCTGCCGCCGATCACGTCCCGCGTTCCGCTTGGCGGCTGGTTCTTCCTGCGCTGGGGTGCCGCGGTCACCCGCACGCGACTGCCGGGCGCGAGCCTGCTGGCCCGGCTCGCCGGCCTGCGGTCGTTCGGTCAGTTGCCCTCCGACGCGGCCGCACTGCTGTCGATCGCGGCCTTGCCGGCGTGGGAACTGACCCGGCCGCGTGACTGGGCCGCGCTCGACGACACCCACCGACTGCTCGTCGACACGACCGCCGCCGCCCAGGCCGTCGGGGCGACCCGGTGACCGCGCTGCCCGAGGCCGTCCGCTGCCTGAGCCTCGACAGGGCCGCCGCGACCGTCTCCGCCGCACTCGGCGAACGCGGTGTGCAGGCCGTGCTGCTCAAGGGGGCCGGGCTCGCCCGCCGGCTGGGCCAGGAACGGCACCGGCTCTACACCGACATCGACCTGCTGGTCGCCCCCGCCTCGTTCGACCTCGCGCAGCGGACGCTTGTCGACCTCGGCTGCCACAGCGCCCTCCCCGAGGGCCGCCCCGACCACCGGTCGCACTGGTACGAGCGGCCGTGGCGGCTGCCCGGCCCGCTGCCGCTCACCGTCGACCTGCACCGGGGCTTCCACGGCGCGACCGACCCCGAGGCGCTGTGGAGCGTGCTGTCCACCTCGGCGGAGCGGATGGCGCTGGCCGGGGGCACTGTCGCCGTACCGGACCCGGCGGGCGCCGCCCTGTTGGTGGCGCTGCACGCCGCCGCGCCAGGCCGGTCCGACCGGCCCCGTACCGACCTGCTGCGGGCATTGACCGTCTTTCCCGTCGACGTCTGGCGGCCGGCTGCCGACGTCGCCGCGCGCGTCGGCGCGACCCCGTCGTTCGCGCTCGGCCTGCGCCTGGCACCGGCCGGCGTGGCCCTGGCCGCGACGTTGGGCCTACCCGGGCGCAGCACGGCTGCGCTGCGGTTGCGGGCCCACCGGGCGTCGCCCGCCGCCGTGGCGATGGCCCAGCTCGCCGAGCTGCCCACCGTGGCCGACCGGCTGCGCCACCTCGGCCCACGACTGTTCCCGGCGCCAGCGTCGATGCGGCACGCCAGCCCGCTGGCCCGCAGCGGCCCGGTCGGGCTGCTGCTGGCGCACCTGGCCCGGCTCGCCCGGAACGCCGGGCGGCTGCCGACCGCGCTCGCCGAACTGCGCGAAGCCCACCGGAGCGACGGTGGCTGAGCGAGCGACCGCGCCGCATGCCTTGGTGCGGATGGTCCGGCGGGGCGGGCTGCCGGCGGTACGGGCCGCGGTGTGGACCCTCCGTGCGGTGTGGTCGGTCCGTCGCCAGCTCACCCGACAGGACCTGGCGTCCGTCCGGCTGCCGACCCCGCCACCGGGCGCGGCAGCACACCGCTCGGTGGTGCTGGGCGTGCTGCGCCGCACCGAGGCGAGCTGCCTGCAACGCTCGCTGGTGCTGCAACGCTGGTACGCCGGGCAGCGTATCCGCCGTACCGTGGTGATCGGGGTGACCGCGCCCAGCGCCGGCTTCCACGCCCACGCCTGGCTGGATGGGGAAACCGACGCCGAGCGGGAGGAGATGGTCGAGATCCTGCGCCACCCGACGCCCGAGCACTGGCTGGCGAGGGCTGGTCAGGGTCGCTGAAGCAGCAGCCCGTGGCCGCGCAGGTCGGCCAGGAAGGCGGCCACGTCGGCGCGGGCCCGGTCCCGGTCCACGGCGGTGGCGGCCACCAGCGTGCTGACCAACTCGGTGTCGGTGGCGCCGTGCACCAGCCGTTGCCAGAGCAGCGCACCGGAGGACGCCAGCCCGAAGTAGACCGAGTTGCTGGTGTCCAGGACCACCACCTCGTCGCCGGCCATCCGCCAAGCGACCCGGTCCGGGTCGACCCGGTGCACGATGTCCTGCTGCGTCATGAGGTGACCTCCACATCGGTGGAACTCTGCGCCGGGTCCGTCGGCCCGGCGGGGTTGGCGGCCAGCCAGAGCTGTTGCACCAGGCTGGCCGTGCCGCCCGGGATCGGCCAGCGGGTCCAGAGCTCGCGCAACGCGTCCACGTCCACCAGCTCCGGGTCGGCTCCGGTGCCGTCCCACGAGCGGACGAACTCGCGGGTGGGCGCCCGGAAGAACACCTCGAGGAACCGGGCCTTACGGCGCGGTGCGGTGACCTCCGCCGGCATGGTGTCCCGGACGATGGCGGCGAGCAGGTCGTCCCGGCCGGCATCCCGACGATCGCCGAACCGCGACGTCAGCGCGGCCAGGAATCCCTCGTCCAGCAGGGGATGGATCGCCACCGCCCGGTGCTCGGTGGCCAGCGTCGACAGTGCCGAGCAGGTCATCCGCAGGTCCCGACGCCGGGCGTGCCAGGCGATCCGGTGACGCAGACGGCGCGGTTCGGCGCGCTGCTCCGCCCGGTGCGCCCGGTGCACCTCGCGGGCCACCGTCGGACGCAGCCACGGAAACACCTCCGCCGGCCCCCGCCTCGTCCGTGCGGTGTGCCGCAGCCACCACAGCCGGGCGCGCAGTGACGTGGCCGGCGGGCGGCGCCAGCCGGCCAGCATCTGGTCGCCACCACCGCCGGTGAGCAGCGCTCCGCCGGCGGCCAACTCGGCCAGGGGCAGGTGCAGGTGCAGGTTGACCGGATGGACCACTCCGTGGTGGTGCAGCAGCCGGCGGGCCACCGGCCCGACCAGATCCAGCTCGTCATCGGCCCGCAGGACCTGCCACGAACCGCCGATCCCCAGTGCCCCGATCACCCGGTGCTGCCAGTCCGACTCGTCCGCCCGGGGAGCCCCGCTGAACCGCCAGGTCACCGGGACCGGGTCCGGCAGCCCCTCCCGGCGGGCAGCCCGAACGGCCACCGCCAGGATCAGCGACGAGTCCAGCCCACCGGAGAAGCTCACCACACACGGTGGGCGGGTCAGGCCGGCCAGCACGGCGGTGTCGAGCGCGCCCAACGGGTCCGGCACGCCGGACGGCACGGGGCGACGCGGCCGTGGCGCGGCGACACCGAGCAGCGTTCCGGTGGCGAGGTCGAACGGTGTCGGACGGAGCATGTCGTACCTCAATCGCGTTTCAGGGCGCCGCGGCCGGCGGCGACCCGCAGCGCCCCCGCGAAGGCCCAGTTCGACAGCGGCAGCACGAGCGCGGTGGCACCGAGCAGCGCGCCGGCCGACCAGGCCCAGTCGCCGCCGGCAAGCGCGGAGCGCAGGCCGTCCAGGGCGATCCGGCTGGGCAGCACCGCGGACAGCGCCGGCAGGGGACCGGGGAGTTCGGAGACCGGGAAGTACGTGCCGGACACGAAGGTGAGCCCGACGACGAACAGCCGTGCGGCGGCGTCGCCGTGCCCGACGGCGACGGTGAACGCCGCGAGCGCGATGCCGAGACCCAGCACCGAGGCGGTGCCGGCGATCAGCAGCACCGCGACTCCCCACCAGTCCGCCCGGCCGGTGTGCAGGCCGAGCACGGTGCCGAGGATGACCAGGTAGACGCAGGAGCGCAGCAGGGCGAACAGGAACGGGTAGCCGGCGGTCCCGATGGCCAGCGCGCTGACCGGCACGGGTTGGGCGGCCAGCACCTCCAGTGTCCCGCTGCGCTGTTCCCGGATCACCCGACCGGTCAGCTGGGTGGTGGCGGCCTGCAGGACGAGCAGGAAGGTGATGCCGACCGCCACGAAGTCGAAGTAGCTGGGCGAGCGGGCGAGGTCGGTGCCCGCCGACGGGCTGAGCACCCGGGAGATGAACAGGAAGACGATCAGGTTCACCACCCCGAAGGCGAGGTCCAGCAGCAGCGGCAGCCGGAACTGCCGGGGGTCGCCGAGATCACGGCGGACCAGGGCGAGGATCATCGCGAGGGGACTGGCGCCGGCGGCCCGCCGACCGACCGGTCGGCTGGTGGTCGCGACCGAGACGGCAGGTGTGGTCGGCGTCGTCATCGGGTGGCCGGGAGGGTCAGGGTGGACTGGCACCGGTCGCGGTCGTCGGCGAGGTGCGACGCGATCACGCAGGTCAGCTCGGGCCGCCGGTCGAGCGCCTGCCACAACAGCAGCCGCGACGTCTCGTCGAGTGAGCGGCCCGGCTCGTCGAGCAGCAGCAGCGCGGGCTCGGCGACGAGAGCCCGCGCGATGCTGACCCGGGCCCGCATCCCCGCCGAGCACCGTTGCGCGGGCACGGTCGCGTAGCTGGCCAGGTCCAGTTCGGCTTCGACCCGGGCGACGGCCGCGCGGACGGCTCGCCGGGGCAGCCGGAGTCGGGCCACGAGGGTCACGTTCTCCCGCGCCGACAGCTGCTCGTAGAGGCCCTGTTCCGGGGCGAGGCAGACAGCGGTCAGGCGTCGGGCGGGCAGTGAGCCGACCGGGTGGCCGCCGACGGTGGCCTGTCCGGCGCTGAGGGTCAGCGTGCCGGACAGGCACCGGAGCAGCGTGGTCTTGCCGGAGCCGTTGTTGCCGCCCAGGAACACCCGGGCACCGACCGGGACGTCGAGGTCCAGGTCGGTGAAGATCACCCGACGACCGAACCGGCGCTGTGCCCGGCGGATCGTGAGCAACGGCGGTCCTCCCACGATGGCGGGCGGTGACGGGTCAGAGTGAACCGTCACCGCCGCCGCCCAGGCCGTCGTCCGGGCCGACGGTGCCGCCCCTGGTCAACTCGGCGAGTGTGCCCAGGCGCTGGATCGTCGGCGGGCGGTAGTCCGAGGGGGCCGTCTGGGCGGTGTCCAGCTCGTGCTGCGCTGTCATTGGTGCTCCTACTCGTGTCGGTGTCGAACCCAGCATAAACGGTCATCTCGCGCTTTCGGTCGATAACACGAAGCAGTGGGTTCATACACCGCAACGGAGTTGCAACCACTCAATAGTGGCTCAACTAGCCAGCAGGAGCGCGCCGACCGCCGCGACGGTGCCGGTCACCGCGAGCAGCGCGCTGGTCAGCACGAACCGCCGCATCGGCACCGCCACCCCGGCCGCCCGGCACCGCTCGAACCACAGCAGGGTGGCCAGCGACGCCCAGGGGACGGCCAGCGGGCCGACGTTGGTGCCGATCAGCAGCGCCAGCAGACGGGTGTGATCGCCGGACGGCAGCACCGACTCGCCGGCCAGGTAGGCCGGCAGGTTGTTGACCACGTTGGCCAGCAACGCACCCGTACCGCCGGCGCGCAGCTCGCCGAGTGTTCCACCGTGGCTGCCCAGCAGGCCGCCGACCAGGTCGTCCAAACCGTGCTGACCGAGGGTCTGCACCACCAGGAACAGACCGACGACGAAGAGCAGCAGCCGCACCGGCACCAGCTTCGGGCGCAGCGTGGCGGGGGAGCGGACGACGAACCCGACGAGCACCAGCGCGAGCGCGACCGTGGAGGCCAGACCGATCTCCACCCCGGCGAGGATGCCGGCGACGAAGAGCAGACAGCCGGCGAGCGCGACGCGGTGCAGCACCGGGTCCGGCGGCACGTGCCGGGCCGGCGGTACGAAACGCCCGCCGACCGGCTGGTCCCGCCGCCACCACGCGTACCACAGCAACGCCATGGTGACCGCCACGGCGGCGAGTTGCGGCAGCGCCATCCGCTCGGCGTAGGCCAACGGGGACAACCCGACCCGGTCGGCGGCGAGCAGGTTGGTCAGGTTCGAGACCGGCAGCAGCAGACTCGCGGTGTTCGCCAGCCAGACCGTGGTGACCGCGAGCGGGCCGGCCGGGACGCGCAGGTTGCGGGCCAACGCGAGCAGCACGGGGGTGAGCAGCACGGCGGTGGTGTCGAGGTTGAGTACGAGGGTGGTCAGCGTGGCGAGACCGCCGCAGAGCAGGAACAGCGCCGCCCACCTGCCCCGGGAGGCGATGGCCAGTCGGCTGGCCAGCACGTCGAAGACGCCGGCCACGGCGGTCAGCTCGGCGAGCACGATCACGGTGCCGAGGAAGAGCAGCAGCGGCAGGATGCGGTGCAGGGTGGCGGTGGTCTCCGCTCGTGGCAGCAGCCCGCTCAGCGCGCAGGTGAGGCCGAGGACGGCGAGGACGACCGCCACCATGTCCAGCGGGTGGGGTCGCCAGCGCGTGGTTGGCTCGGGCGGGGCTGCAAGCGTCACGTCTGCCCACGTTGGCACAGCACCTGGTCAATCGCCCGGCAACCCCACGCTCTGGTGACCAGTCCCACCGTCGACGTCGGGCCGACCCTCTTGGTTCTCCGTCCTTTGCTCTGCTTCACCCCACGCAACACCAGACGTCCGCTATCCGGACACCGGCTGTTGCGCCCGGTGAAGCAGAGCAAAGGACGGGCAAACGGGTCGCCGGGTGCAGGCGGTCTGACGAGTTGGGTACACATCCGCACATGGCCGGGCCCGGCCCCCAGGGTCGGGGACCGGGCCCGGTGTGGTGCGCGGTGCCTACCAGCCCAGGTAGCTGGGCTGGGTCTGCACGTTGAGCTCGTTGTAGCGGGTCAGCTTGGCCGTCCAGGTCCGCCAGTCGTTCAGCTCCAGGACGTCCAGGCCCTTGACCATGTCGTTCGAGTAGATGTGGCCGTTGTAGTAGTACGCGGACCAGGTGCCACCGCCGACGAACGTGTCGGCCGAGAGCGGGCCGCGCTCCCAGAAGGCGATCTCCTTCGGGTTGGCCGAGTCGGTGAAGTCCCAGACCGAGATGCCGCCCTGGTACCACGCCTGGACCATGATGTCGCGACCGAGCACCGGCACCAGCGAGCCGTTGTGCGCCACGCAGTTCTCGGTGGCCGCGTTGACCCGGGGGATCTTGTAGTAGCTGCGGAAGGTCATCGTCCGGGCGTTACCGCGGCCGGCGATGTCGTAGATGGCGTCCGCGCCCCGGTTCGGTCCGATGGCCTCGTTGCAGGTCGCCGCCCCGCCGCCACCCAGTTCGTCGGTGAAGACCACCTTGGTGCCGGAGTTGTTGAACGTGGCGGAGTGCCAGAACGCGAAGTTGACGGTGTCCCGCACCCGGTTGATGACCCGGGGCGCCTCCCGGTTCTTGATGTCGAGCAGGATGCCGTCACCCATGCAGGCGCCGGCGGCCAGGTCCTTCGACGGGTAGGCGGTGATGTCGTGGCAACCGGTGGTCGCCGAGCCGGTCGGGCTGCCCGGGAAGCCGCCGTCCGGGAAGAGGTTCGGCGTCGCGACCACGGCCGCGTCGGTGGGCTTCTTCAGCGGCACCTTGATGATCGAGATCGAGTCGTGCGGCGGCTGGCAGTCGGGGAACTCGGCCCGCGGGCTGTACGACGAGACGTACAGGTAGATGGCCTTGCGGTCCTTGCCCGGCACCAGGGTGTGGGTGTGCGAGCCGCAGGCCGTCTCGACGGACTTGATGTAGCGCGGGTTGGCCTTGTCCCTGATGTCGAAGACCTTGATGCCCTCCCAGGACCCCTTCACGTCCGCCCCCTGCGTGGTGCTGTTGCAGGAGTCGTCGCTGCGCGACGAGTCGGTGGAGAGGAACAGCAGGTCGCCGTGCACGGAGATGTCGTTCTGCGACCCCGGACAGAGCACCCGGGCCTTGACCGTCGGGGCGCTGGGCCGCGAGATGTCGTAGATGACGAAGCCGTTGTAGTTGCCGGCGAACGCGTACCTGCCCTGGAAGGCGATGTCGCTGTTGGTCGCGTCCAGTGGGGCGACCTTGGGCACGTTGGCGATCTGCCGCAGGTTGGGGCTGCTGACGATCTCGTCGACGCCGGGGATCGCGTTGGTGGTGGGGGCCGACGGCGGCGCCACCTGGGCGTTGCCCGGCGGGGCGACGAGCGCGCTGGCGACGAGGAGCCCGGTGGTGGCGAGCGCCACGATGCGCAGGTGTCGTGGCCGTGGCATGTGGAGTCTGATCATCGGCGAGGCCCTTCGCAAGGGGGAGATGATGGTCGACACCTTACCGTCCGACGAAGAACGTCGATGTGATGCGGGTCACATCAAAGTGCCTGCGTCAATGGATAGCATCGCGATGACCTCGACTCCAGGGAGTGGCCCATGACCGATCGGCGCGCACGAACCCTGGCGATCGTCACACTCGCGGTCCTGCTGGCGCTCGTGACAGTCGTCGTGAGCCGTGCCGGGGGCGACGCCACGACAACCGCTGCCCCGTCGGCCTCCGCACCCGCCACCTCCGCCTCGCCGACGGTCAGCCCGGTCCCCACCGACCTGACCGTCATCGCGCCCGGCCGCCCGGGTGAGGTCGCGGCCACCCGCGCGGCCCACGAGGTCCGCGACGCGGGCCCCGCGCCGCACAACTCGTTGGACGTCTTGTTCGTCCGGATGATGATCCCGCACCACGCGCAGGCCCTCGCGATGGCGGAACTCGCCGCGGACCGCGCCGCCGACCCCGACATCCGCGCCATCGCCGAGCGCATCCGGGCCAGCCAGGGACCGGAGATGGGCATGATGCGGGGCTGGTTGCAGACCCGCGGCCTCCCGCCGGAGGTCGAGGGGCACGACCACGGCGCCATGCGCGGCATGCAGTCACCCGATGCGATGCGGCAGCTCGCCGCCAGC
The DNA here is from genome assembly GCF_042872705.1 of Micromonospora sp. NPDC005203. Classification (NCBI taxonomy): domain Bacteria; kingdom Bacillati; phylum Actinomycetota; class Actinomycetes; order Micromonosporales; family Micromonosporaceae; genus Micromonospora; species Micromonospora sp. NPDC005203. The sequence goes on from NZ_JBIAKV010000006.1 coordinate 345,248, forward strand.
CGTGGCCCCGGCTTCGACAGGCTCTTCGTCCGGATGATGACCGCGCATCACAAGGGTGCCATCGAGATGGCCACCAACCTGCTCACGGTCGGCTCCGACCTCACGCTCAACGAGTTCGCCACCTCGGTCGCCACCGAGCAGACCGTCGAGATCGACCGGATGCGCGAGGTCCTCGGCCGCTGACCCGCGCCGATCGGGCCGACCCGCACGATCCGGTCCGGTCGACCCGGCCGAGGCGCGAGGGTCACGTCCGTCGACACGTACGCTGGGTGACCGTGAGACGCACGATGTTCGGTCGCCCGCTGCGCGGCGTCGCCTTCGACGTGGCCGTCTCCGTCGTGGTGGCTTTCATCGGCCTGGCCGGCGCGGCGAACCTGGCGGGCGGTTGGGCGGCGGCGCTGGTCTGTCTGGGGATGGCCGTGGCGCTGCTGTTCCGCCGCGCGCACCCGGGCGCGGTGACCGTGGTGATCGCCGCGCTCGGCCTGGTGCAGGTGATCGCCCAGTGGGGTCCGCTGCCGTTCGACGTCGCCGTCCTGATCGCGCTCTACAGCGTGGTGAAGTACGGCGAGCGGCTGCGCGCGGCGGTGCTCGCCGGTGCGGTCGCCGCCGTGGGAGTGGTGCTCGCCGCCGTGCAGACGCCGGGCGTCATCAGCTGGTGGGTGACCGCGCTGTGGTACGCGCTGGTCACCGGCGCGGTGTGGCTGGTCGCGCTGAACGTGCGGACCCGCCGGCTCTACGTGCTCAGCCTGGAGGAACGGGCCACCACCCTGGAACGCGAACGGGAGGCCGAGTCCCGGGCGGCGGTCGCCGAGGAGCGCACCCGGATCGCTCGTGAACTGCACGACGTCGTCGCGCACAGCCTGGCGGTGATGATCGTCCAGGCCGACGGCGCCCGGTTCATGCTCGACCGTGACCCCGCGCAGGCCCGCACCGCCGTGAAGGTGGTCGCGGACACCGGCCGGTCGGCGCTGGAGGAGATGCGCCGGTTGGTCGGTGTCCTGCGCGACGCCGCCCCGTCCGGCGGCGACGGGCTCGCGGCGGCCGCCGACCCGGAGCACCGGCGCCTCGCGCTGGCCGAGCTGCCCGACCTGCTGGCCCGCTTCGGGAACGCCGGGCTGCACATCCGCAGCACTGTCACCGGCGAGCAGCCTGCCCTGCCTCCGGGGTTGGAGCTGACCGTCTACCGGGTGGTGCAGGAGGCGCTGACGAACGCGCTCAAGCATGCCGGCGTCGGCGCTGTCGTCGAGGTCACCCTGACCCACACCACCGAGGCCGTCGTGGTCCGGGTGCGCGACGACGGTCGGGGTCGCCCGCTGGTCAGCCCGGCGCCGTCCGGCGGTCACGGTCTGCTCGGCATGCGGGAGCGGGTGACGGTGTACGACGGCAGCCTCACCGCCGGCCCCCGGCCGGCCGGGGGCTGGCAGCTCGAGGTCCGGCTACCGCTACCGTCGGAGCCGGCAACGGAGGTGATCGCGGCATGACGGTCCGGGTGGTGATCGTGGACGACCAGGCGCTGGTGCGCGCCGGGTTCCGGATGGTGCTGGGCTCCCAGCCCGACCTGGAGGTGGTCGGGGAGGCGATCGACGGCGCGGACGCCCTGCGGGTGCTCGCCCGCACCGAGGCCGACGTGGTCGTGATGGACATCCGGATGCCCACCATGGACGGGGTGGAGGCGACCCGGCAGCTCTGCGCGGGCCGGCCCGCCGGCCCGCCCCGGGTGCTGGTGCTGACCACCTTCGACACCGAGGCGGACGCGTTCGCCGCCCTCCAGGCCGGGGCGAGCGGGTTCCTGCTCAAGAACGTCCCGCCGGAGGAGCTGCTGGCCGCGATCCGGGTGGTGGCCCAGGGCGACTCGGTGGTGGCCCCGTCGATCACCCGGCGGTTGCTGGACCGGTTCGCCGGGCAGCTCGGCGCCGCCCCGAGCGTGGACCCGCGCCTCACGCAGCTCACCGAGCGGGAGCGGGAGGTGCTGCTGCTTGTCGCGCAGGGCCTGTCCAACGCGGAGATCGCCGCCCGGGTGCACGTGGCGGAGGCGACGGTGAAGACCCACGTCGGTCGGATCCTGGCGAAGCTCCAGCTACGCGACCGGGTCCAGGCGGTGGTCCTGGCGTACGAGAGCGGGCTGGTGACACCCGGCGGATGACGCCGCGTACGACCTGGGGCGTAGGGGGCGGCGGGCGCACCGCGACCCGGGACGCACGCAGGTCGAGAGCGCAGGTGGAGATCCACCGACCGGCGGCGGCCATAGCGTCGGAGGGGTCCGATCCGCCACCTGCACCGGGAGCCCCGCATGATCCGCCTGACTTTGCGCTCGTTGCGTGCCGAGGCGCTGCGCATGCTGCTCTCCGCGCTGGCCGTCGTGCTCGGTGTCGCGTTCGTCGCCGGCACGATGATCTTCGTCGACGGGATGCGGACCGGGGCGTACGAGCGGGCCGGCACCTTCGACCGGCACACCGACCTGGGCGTCTACGCGACCGGCGCGCAGTTGTTGTCCCCGGCCCTCGTCGATGAGGTGCGGGCGGTCGACGGGGTGGCCGCGGCGGCCGGTGAGCTGACCAACACCGCCGGGATCGTCGGCTCCGACGGCCGTCCGGTGCTCGGCTTCACCATGCTCGTGGCCATCCCCACCGAGCAGGCTCTGCGCTCGTACGACGTGGTTGCCGGCCGGCTGCCCGACCGGGCCGGGGAGGTGGTGCTCGACGCGCCGACGGCGACCGAGGAGGGCTTCGCCCTCGGCGCCGAGGTCCGCGTCGGCGGCAGTGGCGGCGCGGCCCGCCCCTACACCCTGGTGGGCACCGTCGACGTGGCCGGCACCGTGCGCGACGTGGGAGGCCCGTTCGTCGGTCTGGTCGGGCCGGACGCGTTGGCCCTCACCGGCCAGCGGGGGTACGGCCGCATCATGGTGGCGGCCCGACCGGGCGCCCCCGTCGCGGCGGTGACCGAGCGGGTGCATGCCGTGGCCGGCGGCGACACCACCGTGAAGAGTCGCCAGCGGATCCTCGACGAGGCCGTCGAGGAGTCGGTCCGCAATGTGGACCAGTTCCGGATGCTGCTGTTGATCTTCGTGGGGGTCGCGGTGGTGGTGGCCGGCTTCGTGATCGCCAACACCTTCGCGATCGTGCTGGCACAGCGCACCCGGCGCACCGCCCTGTTGCGCCTGATCGGCGCCACCCGGGGGCAGGTGTTCCGGGCCGCCCTGCTGGAGTCGGCGGTGCTCGGGCTGGCCGCCTCCGCACTCGGGGTGCTGCTCGGGGTGGCCCTCGCCGCCGGACTGCGGCTGCTGATGTCCCACCTGGACGTGCCGGGCACCGGTGGCCTGACCGTGACCGGTTCGACGGTGCTGACCGGCCTGCTGTTGGGCACCGCGCTCACCGTGTGCGCCGCCCTGCTCCCGGCCTGGCGGGGCACCCGGATCGCTCCGGTGGCCGCGCTCACCGACGCCGCGGTGCAGCCGAGCCGGGGCGCCGGTCGGGTTCGGTTGGCCCTCGGCGCGGTGCTGCTGGCCGTCGGTGTCGCCGCGCTGGCCGGTGCCGCCAGCGCCGGCCAGTTGGTGCTGGTGGCGGCCGGCGGGGTGCTGACCTTCTTCGGGATCGTGCTGTTCGGGCCGGTGCTCGTCCCGGCGCTGGCCCAGGTGTTCGGCTGGCCGGCCCGTCGCGTCCTGGGGGCGACCGGCGCGCTGGCGGTGGCCAACACGGTCCGCAATCCGCGGCGGGTCGCCGCGACCGCCACCGCCCTGGTGATCGGGATCGGACTGGTGTCGGCCTTCGTGGTCGGCGCGCGTAGCACCAAGGACGGCATCGAGCGCAGCGTGGACGCCCAGATCGGGACGGACTTCGTGGTCAGCGGAATCGGCCAGGAACTCCCGGCCGCGCTCACCGGCGAGCTTGCCGCCCGACCCGAGTTGGGGGTGGTGCACGAGCAGCGCCACACCGTCGTCGCCGGCGTCGAGATCCGGGCGGCCCACCCGGCGCTGGTCAGCCGGACGCTGGGCGGGGTGCTGACCGGCGACGCCACCCGGGTGGGTCCTGGGCAGGTGCTTGTCCACCGGGAGTTGGCGCAGGCACGCGGCCTGGAGGTCGGCTCCCCGGTGACCGTCGCGGACCGGTCGTTCCGGGTGGCGGCGGTGGTCACCGACGACACACCCGCCGACGGCGCGCCCGCGGGTCACGTCATCGACATGGCCGACGCGGACTTCGCCGCGCTCTTTCCCGGTCAGCGCGGCTTCCTGGCCGAGATCGACCCCGCCGCCGGGGTGAGCGCCGAGCGGGCCCGGGACGTGGTCGAGGCGGTGCTGGCCCGCTACCCGACGGTGAACCTGATGGACCAGGGCGCGTACAAGAAGATGCTCACCGGCACGGTGGACATGGTGCTCGGCTTCGTCACCGCGCTGCTCGGCTTGGCCGTGGTGATCGCCCTGGTCGGCGTGGCGAACACGCTGAGCCTGTCGGTGGTCGAGCGGACCAGGGAGAACGCCGTGCTGCGGGCGGTCGGGCTCACCCGCGGACGGATGCGCGCGGTGCTCGCCGTCGAGGCGGTGCTGATGGCACTGGTCGGTGCGGTGCTCGGCGTGGGGCTGGGCACCGCCGTCAGCGCCTCCGCGATGGCCCTGTTGACGCGCCTCGGCGGGGACTTCCACCTGGTGCTGCCGTTCGGCCAGCTCGGGCTGATCCTCGGCGTCGCGGTGCTGGCCGCCCTGCTCGCCTCGGTCCTGCCGGCCCGCCGGGCGCTGTCCCGCCCGGTCGTCGAGGCGCTCGCCGACCAGTGACCGACGCTGGACCCGCCGGCGGTGCGGCCGCCCGCTGCGTCCAGCGGTTGCCGCCGCCCGCTGCGGCTGGCCGGCTCCGTCGACGGGGGCTGGCCGCCGGGGGCGGGAACGGACATCCGCCGGCCGGTCCCGCCGTCTTCCCCGGCGGCGGGACCGGCCAGCGGTGCCGGGTCTACAGGCGCTCGACCATCGGGCCGACGCACCGGTTGCGGGTGTCGAAGACGTAGCGCGCGTGCCGGACCACCAGGTCGTAGTCGAAGCTGTCGTGGTCGGTGACCACCACCACCGCGTCGGCGGCGCGGATCTCCTGCTCGGTGAGCCCGACCACGGTCACCCCGGCCGGGATCTGGTGCGCCTCGGCGTACGGCTCGACCGCGTGCACCTCGGCGCCCAGCGACCGCAGCCGGAGGGCCACGTCGACCGCGGGGGAGTCGCGCATGTCGCCGGTGTTCTTCTTGTACGCCAGACCGAGCAGCAGCAGCCGGGCGCCGCTGACGGCCCGGCTGTCCCGGTTCAGTCCCGCCATGATCCGCTGCGCGACGTGCTCGGGCATCTCGTGGTTGATGTCGTTGGCCAGCTCGATGAACCGGAACTGCCGGCCGAGGCGGCGCTTGACCTGCCAGGACAGGTAACACGGGTCGATCGGCAGGCAGTGCCCACCGACTCCGGGACCGGGCCGGAACGGCAGGAATCCGAACGGTTTGGTCTCGGCGGCGTCGATCGCCTGCCAGACGTCGATGTCGAGGTGGTGCGAGAGCATGGTCAGCTCGTTGATCAGCGCGATGTTGACCTGGCGGAAGGTGTTCTCGATCAGCTTGGTCAGCTCGGCCACCTGGGTCGAGCCCACCGGCACGGTGCGTTCCACGAGGCGCTGGTAGAACTCGTCCACCCTGGCCAGCGATGTGGCGTCCACGCCGGAGACCACCTTCGGGGTGTTCTCCAACCGCCACGTCGGGTTGCCCGGGTCGATCCGCTCCGGGCTGTAGCCGAGATGGAAGTCCCCCGGGCTGCGCAGCCCGCTGGCCGACTCCAACAGGGGGCGTAGCAACTCCTCGGTGGTGCCCGGGTACGTGGTCGACTCCAGGATCACCGTGCACCCCGGGCGGACGTACGGGCCGATGCCGACACCGGCCTGCTCGACGAAGCTCAGGTCGGGGGTGCCGTCGCGCAGCGGGGTCGGCACGGTGATGACACAGATGTCGAAGCCCTCGGCATCCGTGTATTCCGTGCTGGGGTTGTACCGGCCGCTACCCAACGCGCGGCCCAGCCGGTCGGTCGGGATGTCCTCGATGAACGACTCGCCCGAGGCGAGACGCTTCACCCGGTCGGCGTCGACGTCGAGGCCGACGACGTCCAGCCCCGCCTCCACCGCGCGCATCGCCAGCGGCAGCCCGACGTACCCCTGACCGATCACGACCAGCTTTTCAGCGTTCACCCAGGCTCCCGCAGCAGACGGTGGATATGACCTGCTGAGGAGCCTAGAGGGGTGTTCGGCGGCCCAAGTCCGTTTTGGGAATATCGGTGCTGGTGGGACTGTCGGCGGCAGGCGAAGCCGGCGCGCTCAGTTGACCGCCGGTCCCTCCGGGACGGCCGGCGGGCTGTCCGTGGCCGTCGGAGTGGGCACGGACGACGGGGTCGTCGGGGTGCTCGGCGCGGTGGAGGTCGGCGGGGTGGTCATCGTCGGCGTCAGCGAAGGTGTCGGCGGCCTGACCGTCTGACTGGGGCGCGTGGTCGGCGAGACGGAGATCGACGCCGACGGGGAGTTGCCGGGCACCACCGACCGGTCGGGCCGGGTCGGGCCACCGGTAGCGATCTGCTCGTTGCCCGCTGGCAGATCCAACGGGCCGCTCGGCGCCGCCGTCGGCGAGCTGGACGGCAGGTTGACCGCCGGGTCCTCGTTGGTCTTGCGCGTCGTGGCCAGTGCCACCGCGAGCCCGACCACCGCGACGAGCACGGCCACCGCCGCGCCGACCAGCGGACCCCGGCGTCGCTGACGCGCGTCCCGAGCCCCACCCGCCACCGCCGCGCCAAGCGGCCCGTCGCCGCGGGTGCCCGGCCCGGCGTCGCGCAGCGGAGCGGCTGCCGCCATTGCGGTGGGCGGCTCGCCGCCGGTCACCGCGGTCCGCGCGGCCTCGGACATCGCCGCGCCGCTGGTGAAACGCTCGACCGGGTCCTTGGCCAGGGCCCGGGACACCAGGGCGCGGACCGCCTCCGGAATCTCGTGCGGCAGCTCCGGCGGCTCGTCGTCGAGGTGTCGCACGGCAACCTGGAGGGGGTTGTCGCCGGTGAACGGCGGACTGCCGGTGAGGCAGCAGTAGGTGACCGCGCCCAGCGCGTAGATGTCTGTCGCGCCGGTGACCGGTCGCCCGGCGGCCTGCTCGGGGGCCATGTAGAGGGCGGTGCCGGGCACCGCGTTGGTGCTGGTGATGCTGGTGATGTCGAGCGAACGCGCCACGCCGAAGTCCACCAGGACGACCGAACCGTCCTCGAGCACGAGCAGATTGCTGGGCTTGACGTCGCGGTGCACGATGCCGCCGCGGTGCGCCGCGTTCAGCGCCGCGGCGGCCTGGGCCACGATCGACATCGTCTCGCCCACGTCGAGGCGGCCGGCCGTCTCGATCCGCTTGGACAACGGCTCGCCGGCGACGAACTCCATGACCAGGTAGTCCGCCCGACCGGCGCCGTCGGGCAGGTCGTCGGCGCCGCAGTCGAAGACCTGAACGATGCCGGGGTGCCGAAGCGCCGCCATGATCCGGGCCTCGGCCCGGAACCGGGCGATGAAGTCGGGGTCGGAGACCAGCGTCGGCAGCAACACCTTGACCGCTACCTGCCGGCCGAGGATCAGGTCCGCGGCAAGCCAGACGTCGCCCATGCCGCCCGTGGCGACACGTTCCTCCAGGCGGTACCGACCGCTGAGCACGACCCCCGATGACAACACCGCAATACCGTACCCAGAGTGGCGCGCGGCGGCGCGACACGGGCTGTCCGCCGAACGAGTGACAACCGTGGGGTATCCGCTCTGACCTGGATGGACACCGCCGCCCTGTGACGGTGCGGCAACGTGCTGTGATGAAAAGTGACATATTTCGGCACGTCGGTGTGATCGACGCTGGCCGAAAGGGTGGGAAGCGGCCAGGTTTGCGCGCTCTGCTCACGGGCAGTGATGACGACACGCCGGCTCGCCGGGTTGATTATTGTCACTCTTCCGTGACAACCTCCCGGCTTGTCGCGTCGTTGGCCCCGTCCTAGCGTTAGCCCGGCTCAAGCCGCCCCCGGTCACCTCGGCCGCCGGCGCGCCGAGCTGACGACCCTGGCGTCGGCCCACAGACACCCGGGCCGGCGACCTCGGCCACGGGCGGGACCAGATCGGCGGAGGGCGGCGGGGCGGGTGGTGAGCGGGCGGACGATGCGTACCGCGTGGTCTGCTCCGTCGCGGCGGAGCAGGGCGGCCCGAGCCGGGCGTGCCACGGGGCGCGGATGACCGGCGAGCTGTCCGAGGCGGTCAGCGCGGCGCAGGCGGGGGACGAGGACGCGTTCCGCCTGCTCTACCGCAGCCTCCAACCGGGTCTGCTGCGCTACCTGACCGCCCTGGTCGGCCCGGATGCGGAGGACGTCGCCTCCGAGACCTGGTTGCAGATCTCCCGCGACCTGCCCACCTTCACCGGTGGCGAGTTCCGCGCCTGGGCCGTCACGATCGCCCGCAACCGGGCGATGGACCACCTGCGCCGGCTGCGCCGTCGACCGTCCCTGCCGGTCCCGGTGCACGCGCTTGTCGACCTGGCCAGCACGGCGGACACCGCCGAGGGTGCCAGCGAGACGATCGGCACCGAGACGGCCCTGGCGCTGATCGCCACCCTGCCTCCCCGGGAAGCCGAAGCGGTCCTGCTGCGGGCCGTGATCGGGCTGGACGCGGGATCCGCCGGCCGGGTGCTGGGCCGCCGGGCCGGTGCCGTCCGCACGGCCGCCCACCGCGGTCTGCGACGGCTCGCGGCCGTGCTGGAGACGCAACGCGCGGCCGAGCCGTCCCGCGAGGTCGACGGGGTGCCCCCGCCCCGCACGGGCGGCAGCTCATCCCTGCGGGCACCGCACGCCGAGCCGGCGGACGGCTGACGTGAGGGGATTCTGGATGAACCCGTTCCGGCGCGTCGACCACGCCGAGACCGAACGGCTGCTCGACTCGGCCCGGGCCGACGTGGACGCGTCGGCGGACCAGGCGCGACCGGCCACGTCGTCCGGAGGGGAGGCGGCGTCGTCGCCGGCCCGCGTGCCCCCGGCGGACCCGGTGGCCGGCGTGCTCGCTGCGGCCTCCGGCCCGGCCCGGCCCGGCGAGTTGGCCGGCGAGGAGGCCGCGCTGGCCGCGTTCCGGGCCGCCCGGGCCGCGCCGGCGCCGTCCGTGCCCCACCGACCCGGCCGTCGCCGCCTGACCACCGGCGCGTTGGTCTGGATCGGCGCGGTCGCGGCCACCGCGACGGCGGGCGCCGCCTTCGCCGCGGTCAACCTCGACCGGACACCGGAGCCGGTCGCGCCGGCGCCGTCGCGGACGTCGGCGAGCCCCGACCGGAGCGCACCCACGTCCGGTGGGTCCGGTCGATCGACCCCGCCCGGCCCACCGGCGACGGGCCAACCGTCTCCCAGTGCGCCGGTGTCGGACCGACCGCCGGTGCCCGGCCCGCCGTCACCGGGCACGCCGTCGACCCCTGGCGCGCCGGCCGGCCAGTTGCACGGCCTGTGCCGTGCCTGGCAGGCCAAGAAGCCCGAACAGCGGGAGCAGGCGCTACGGACGCCGGCCTTCGAGAGGTTGGTCGCCGCCGCCGGCGGCGTCGCCGAGGTCGAGGCGTACTGCCAGCGGTTGGTGCCCGAGTCCCGACCTTCCGAGCCGGCGAAGCCCAAGGCGCCACGTTCACCGACGGGCCACCCCGCCCGTCGGTGAACGGCCGGTGGCAGCCGCGTTTCCGTTCCGCCCTGCGTGGGGAAGATCCTCTGTTAGACAGGGGTGGGTGGCGCTCGTACGTCCCCGACGGTGTCGGTGGGTGGGTTTACGGTGGCACCCGTGTCCCCGAGTCGGCACACGGAGAGGGGTCCCTACCGTTGGTTACGTCACCCGAGTTGGATCGCAGCGCCATCCTGCGCGAGTCCGGGGCCGCCGGCCACCACCTAGCCCGGATCTGCTTCAAGACCGGCCCACCGACACTCACCGGCGTCGAACTGGAATGGACCGTGCACGACGCCGCCGATCCCGCCCGCCCCGTCGACACGACGCGGCTACGGGCGGCGTTGGGGCGGCACAGCCCCGCCACGCTGGATGCCACCAGCCCGGCCGAGCCGCTGCGACACGGCGGCCTGGTGACCCTCGAGCCGGGTGGCCAGTTGGAAATATCCACCCCGCCCCGCCCCTCGGTCACCGCATTGATCCAGGCCACCGAGGCCGACATCGCCCAGGTCACCGACCTGCTGGCCGCCGCCGGGCTGATCCTCGGCCGCAGCGGCATCGACCCCCACCGACGGCCCCGCCCGGTGGTGGAAACTCCCCGCTACCGCGCGATGCGCGACGCCTTCGACAGGTACGGCGCAGCCGGCCGCACCATGATGTACAGCACCGCCGGCCTGCAAATCTGCCTCGACGCCGGTGAGCCGGACCAGGTCGCGGCTCGCTGGGCGGCCGCCCACGCGGTCGGACCGCCGCTGCTCGCGGTGTTCGCGTCGGCCAACCGGCACGCCGGGCGGCGCACCGGCTGGGCTTCCGCGCGGATGGCCGCCTGGCTGGCCATCGACCCGGCCCGCACCCGCCCGGTCTGGACGCCCGGCCACGCCGACGACGACCCGAGGGCCAGCTGGATCCGGTACGTGCTGGCCGCGCCCCTGCTCTGTCTGCGCCGGCAGGGCACGAACTGGACCGCGCCGCCCGGCGTGACCTTCGCCGACTGGCTCGACGGCGCGTTGCCCCGACCGCCCACCACTGACGACCTCGACTACCACGTCAGCACCCTCTTTCCGCCGGTGCGCCCGCGCGGCTATCTGGAGCTGCGCTACCTGGACGCCCAGTCCGACCGGGACTGGCGACTACCGCTGGCCGTGCTGGCCGCCCTCTTCACCGATCCGGGCACGGTGCGCGCGGCACACGAGGTCGCCGCGCCGGTGGCGCACCGCTGGTCGGCCGCCGCCCGACACGGCCTGGCCGATCCCGCGCTGGCCGCCGCGTCGGCGGCGCTGCTCGACCTGGCCCTGCGCACACTGCCCCGGCTGGACCTGGCGGCGGGCATCCACGACGAGATCCAGCACGGTTTACGACGGCGGCTGTCCGCCGCGACGGGAGGGCGGCACAGGTGACCACGAGGAGTGCGCCGGGGACGCGAGCGAAGGGCGGCGTGGTGAGCGCGAGCACGACGGGACACATCGACGGGGAGCGGTTGCGCGACCGGATCGCGGGAGAGTTGGCGCGGGCCCGCGCCCGCACGACGCTGCTGACCGAGGTGGTCGACGAGGCGGATCTGCTGCGCCAACACTCACCGCTGATGTCGCCGCTGGTCTGGGATCTCGCCCACGTGGGCAATCAGGAGGAACTGTGGCTGGTCCGTGACGTCGGGGGCCGCGAGCCGGTCCGGTGTGACATCGACGAGCTGTACGACGCGTTCAAGCAGCCGCGACGGGACCGTCCCACGCTGCCGCTGCTGCCGCCCGCCGAGGCGCGCGCCTACCTGGCCACCGTCCGGGACAAGGTGCACGACCTGCTCGACCGGGTGGCGTTCACCGAGCGGCCGCTGGTCGCCGACGGGTTCGCCTTCGGCATGATCGTGCAGCACGAGCAGCAGCACGACGAGACCATGCTCGCCACCCACCAGCTGCGGTCGGGGTCGGCGGTGCTGCACGCCCCGCCGCCGCCCGAGCCCACCGTCGGGGTTGGTGGCGAGGTGCTGGTGCCGGCCGGCGAGTTCACCATGGGCACCGACAGCGACCCGTGGGCGCTGGACAACGAGCGCCCGGCACACCGCGTCGACCTGCCCGCGTACGTCATCGACGCCGCCCCGGTCAGCAACGGGCAGTACGCGGCGTTCATCGCCGACGGCGGTTACACCGATCCGCGGTGGTGGAGCGCGGCGGGCTGGTCGCACCGGGTTCGGGAGCAGCTCGGCGCGCCGCTGCACTGGCGCCGCGACGGTGACGACTGGTCGTACCGGCGCTTCGGCCGGTGGAGCCGGGTCCGCGCCGACGAGCCGGTGGTGCACGTGTGCTGGTACGAGGCGCAGGCGTACGCGGCGTGGGCCGGCAAGCGGCTGCCGACCGAGGCGGAGTGGGAGAAGGCGGCCCGGTGGGACCCGGCGACCGGGCGGTCGCGCCGTTATCCCTGGGGAGATGACGACCCGACCGAGGCCCACGCCAACCTCGACCAACGTCATCTGCGGCCGGCGCCGGTGGGCGCGTACCCGGGTGGTGCCTCGCCGTTGGGTGTGCACCAGCTCATCGGTGACGTCTGGGAGTGGACCTCGACCGCGTTCGACGGGCATCCCGGCTTCACCGCGTTCCCCTACCGCGAATACTCGGAGGTCTTCTTCGGCGGCGACCACCGGGTGCTGCGCGGCGGCTCGTTCGGCACCGACCGCTCGGCCTGTCGGGGCACCTTCCGCAACTGGGACTATCCGATCCGCCGGCAGATCTTCAGTGGTTTCCGCTGCGCCCGCGACGTCCGAGCGGAGGAGTCGTACCGGTGAGGCGCCGTGCGGCCAACGGCCCGGCGCGCACGGGGCGCTGATGTGTCGTCACCTGGCCTACCTGGGGCCGCCGGTCACCCTGGCCGAGGTGCTCTTCGACCCGGCGCACTCGCTGGTGCGGCAGTCCTGGGCGCCGCGTGACATGCGCGGCGGCGGCACCATCAACGCCGACGGGTTCGGGGTCGGCTGGTATCCGGGCGACGGCGAGCCGGTGCGCTACCGGCGGGCGCAGCCGATCTGGAGCGACCCGACGATCGCCCAGCTCGCCGCGGTCACCTCCGCCGGCGCGTTGCTCGCGGCGGTGCGGTCGGCCACCGTCGGGATGGCGGTGCTCGACGGGGCGGCCGCGCCGTTCGCCGAGGGGCGGTGGTTGTTCAGCCACAACGGCGTGGTCCGCGGCTGGCCCGACGCGGTGGTGCCGCTCGCCGCCGGGCTGCCGGTGCGTGACCTGCTCACGCTGGATGCCGCCACCGACTCGGCGTTGCTCTGGGCGCTGGTGCGGCATCGGCTGCGCGCCGGCGAGGACCCGGCGGAGGCGGTCGGGCGGACGGTGACGGACGTGGCCGCGGCGGCCCCCGGGTCGCGGCTCAACCTGCTGCTCACCGACGGCCGCCGGGCGGTCGCCAGCGTGTCCGGGCACGCGTTGTCGGTCCGTGCGACGCCGGACTCGGTGCTGCTCGCCTCCGAGCCGCACGACGACGACCCGGGGTGGCGGGCGGTGCCGGAGGGGCACCTGGTCCTGGCCACTGCCGGCGAGGTACGGGTACGCCCGTTGGCGATCCGGTGAAGCGCACCGGTCGAGGCACCACCTGTTGGTCCAAGAGAGAGGCGAACCGATGACCGCGGATCCGCTGGAGATCTACCTCGAAGAGGGCGACCTGGAGCGCGGCCTGCGCGACGACGTCCGGGCCGGGCTGAGCGCCGGGCAGAAGTGGCTGCCGCCGAAATGGTTCTACGACGCCCGGGGCAGTGAGTTGTTCGAGGAGATCACCCGGCTACCCGAGTACTACCCGACCCGGGCCGAGCGGGCGGTGTTGGCCGAGCGTGCTCCCGCGATCGCGGCGTTGACCGGGGCGAAGACCCTGATCGAGTTGGGTTCCGGCTCGTCGGAGAAGACCCGGCTGCTGTTGGACGCCTTCAGCCGGCGCGGCGGGCTGGGCACGTTCGTCCCGCTCGACGTGTCGGTCAGCGCGTTGACGAGTTCCACGGCCCAGATCGCCGCGGACTTTCCCCGCCTGCGGGTCCGGGGCATCGTGGGCGACTTCACCCGGCAGCTGGACCGGCTGCCCACCGGCGGCCGTCGGTTGGTGGCGTTCCTGGGCGGCACCATCGGCAATCTGCTGCCCGCCGAGCGAGCCGAGTTCCTGACGGCGATGCGCGGCGCGCTGGAGGTCGGCGACTGGCTGCTGCTCGGCACCGACCTGGTGAAGGACCCGTCGGTGGTCGTGCCCGCCTACGACGACGCCGCCGGGGTCACCGCCGAGTTCAACCGCAACGTGCTGCGGGTGATCAATCGGGAGTTGGGCGCCGACTTCGATCCGGAGGCGTTCGCGCACGTGGCCCGCTGGGACCCGACAAACGAGTGGATCGAGATGCGGTTGCGGGCGACCCGGCCGATGCGGGTACGGGTGCTGGACCTGATCGTGGACTTCGCCGCCGGGGAGGAGTTGCGCACCGAGGTCTCGGCGAAGTTCCGCCCGGAGGGGATCGCCGCGGAGTTGGCCACGGCGGGCTTCGCCACGACGGAGTTCTGGACCGACCCGGACGGGCTCTTCGGGGTCACGCTGGCGAGGGCGCGGTGAGCCGGTTCACCCACCCCGGCCCGGCCCGGAAGTGATCGGCTAGGCTGATCCCGCGAAGGGGAGTAGCCCCCAATGTCGTGGTCGACATACTGGTGCGTTCCGCATCCGGCCACGCGGCCCCGGTTTTTCCGGGGCGGGCGAGACCTTCGACTCAGGCTGTTGCAGCCGGGTCGAGGGCGCCCCTGTACCTCCTCCCGGCGTGAACGGGAAGGATGTCATGGAGGGATTTTTCGCCGCGCTGGTGATCAGCTTCGGCGTCATCTTCGTCGCTGAGCTGGGGGACAAGTCCCAGTTGATGGCACTGACCTTCGCCACGCGGTTCAAGCCGATCCCGGTGCTGATCGGCATCACGGTCGCCACGGCGGTGGTGCACCTGGCGTCGGTGGCCATCGGCGTGGGTCTCGGGGCGGTGTTGCCGACCGAGTGGATCTCCCTGGTGGCCGGTGTGGCGTTCCTCGGCTTCGGCGCGTGGACGTTGCGCGGTGACAAGCTCACCGAAGAGGAGAAGCGCAAGGCGGAGAAGACGAGCAAGACCGCGATCGTGGCGGTGTCGGTGGCGTTCTTCCTGGCCGAGTTGGGCGACAAGACGATGCTCGCCACGATCACGCTCGCCACCAAGTACGGCTGGTTCGGCACCTGGCTCGGCTCCACCATCGGCATGGTGGCCGCGGACGCGCTGGCCATTCTGGTCGGCCGGATGCTCGGTCGGCGGCTGCCGGAGAAGGCCATCAAGTACGGCGCCGCGATCCTGTTCGCCATCTCCGGTCTCTGGCTGATCCTGGAGGCGGTCGACGAGCTGACCTGAGTGCCGACTAGCTGGCCCGAGGGCGGGTAACGGCCCGGAGTGGATGCGGCCGAGCTGTTGCGCCAGGGCGACCAGGTGCTGGTTGCCGTGGTGGAGGTCGCCGGCGCGCTCGTCATCTTCGTCGGGGCGGTCTGGGCGGCGGTGCGGTTCGTGGTCGAAGGGCTGCGCCGCCGCAGCGCCGCCCTCTTCACGCCGATCCGGCTCTCGCTGGGTCGCTTCCTGACCCTCGGCCTCGAGTTCCAGTTGGCGGCAGACGTCCTGCGGACGGCGGTGTCCCCGTCGTTCGACCAGATCGGCCAACTGGCCGCGATCGCGACGATCCGGACGGCGCTCAACTACTTCCTGGGTCGGGAGATCCGCCAGGAGCAGCGGCAGGTGGCCGAGGGTGAGCGACGCACGGAACGGGGGTGCTGATCACGGCGGTCACCGCCCTGGCGCTGGTCGCCGGGGTGCTCACCACGCTCAGCACCGGGGCGTTGCGCAGTGGCGTCCGGGTACTGCTGGACCTGCTGACCGCGGCCGGACTGCTCCGGCTTGCCGGCGACCCGGGGTGGAAGGGTCTGGCCGGCGCGGTGGCGATCATCGCCCTGCGTCAGCTGCTCGGGGCGGCGCTGAGCACCCCACCGCCCTGGTCCCGACAATCCCCGGCGCCCTGCGCCGAGGACGATCACCACCTACCGTTGGCGGTGAGGGGCGACACCGGGAAAGCGGGAGGATGACCAGATGAGCCGGCACGACGAACCGAACGAGTACGGCTTCGCCGGCGATGGCACCGCTCCGGAGCCACCGCCGGCCGGCAAGCCCGACGAGCAGGATCGCGTCGAGGAGGTCGCGGTGCCGGGCGACGACCTCACCGCGCCGGCCGCGGAGGCGCTGGCCGAGGAGACCGAGGACCTGCCGCCCGCCGAGCGTCGCCGCTGACCGCAGACCCGCCGTGTGGCCCGGACGGCACCGATCAACGGTCGGCGGGCCGCTGGTAGACGTCGGGCACGCCGTCGCCGTCGGCGTCGAGCCGCTCCCGCCGCGCCACCCGGCGGTAGGCGGCGTTGCGGCGGCGGAGCACCGAGGCGGCCAGCCCGGCGGAGAGCACCGATCCGAGCAGCACGGCCACCTTGACCCGGTCGTCGGCCGTGCTGCCCGTGCCGAAGGCCAGGTCGCCGATGAGCAGCGACACGGTGAACCCGACCCCGGCCAGCAGGGCGATCCCGGCCAGGTCCGCCCAGGTGATGTCCTCGTCGAGCTCGGCCCGGGTGAACCGGGCCAGCAGGTACGTCGAGCCGAAGATGCCGATGCTCTTGCCGAGCACGAGTCCGGCGACGATGGCGAGCACCACCGGGTCGGTCAGCAGGGCGCCGAGGTCGGTGCCGCGCAGGGTGACCCCGGCGGCGAACAGGGCGAAGATCGGCACCGCGATGCCTGCCGACACCGGCCGCCACCGGTGCTCCAGGCGCGCCGCGAGCCCGCCGCCGTCCGTCTCCGTGCCGCTGGTGCCCGCCGTCCGCTGACGGGCGAGCACCGGGACGGTGAAGCCGAGCAGGACACCGGCCACTGTGGCGTGCACACCGGAGGCGTGCACGAGTGCCCAGGCCGCCGCCGCGAGGGGGATCAGCGCCCACCACCACGTGTGGCCGCGTCGCACCAGCACCGCGAAGACCCCGATCGGCGCGAGCGCCGCGAGCAGCAGGACGGGATGGAAGTCGGCGGTGTAGAAGACCGCGATGATGGTGATGGCGAACAGGTCGTCGACCACGGCGAGGGTGAGCAGAAAGGCGCGCAGGCCCTGGGGCAGGTGTGAGCTGACCAGCGCGAGCACGGCGAGCGCGAAGGCGATGTCGGTGGCGGTCGGAATCGCCCAGCCGCGCAGCCCCGGCCCACCCCCGGCCACGACGACAGCCACGTAGATCAGCGCCGGCAGCAGCATCCCGCCGAGGGCGGCCACCACGGGCAGCGCGGCCCGGCGCGGGTCGCGCAGTTCCCCGGCGACGAACTCCCGCTTGAGTTCCAGACCCACCACGAAGAAGAAGACGGCCAGCAGGCCGTCCGCCGCCCAGGTGGCCACGTCCAGGTCGAGGTGCCAGGGTGCGCCGCCGGGCCAGGGCACCCAACCGCCGAGCCGGGTGTACGAGTCGGACCAGGGCGAGTTGGCCCAGGCCAGCGCTGTCACGGCGCCGAGCAGCAGCAACGCGCCACCGACCGTCTCGGTGCGCAGGACGTCGGCCAGCTGCCGGGCCTCGGGCCAGGACGTTCGGGAGAACAGCCGGGCCTTCGGTCGCCGGACGGGCGGTGGGGTGGGGGAGGTCATCGGCGGGGCTCACCTCGGGAATTGGGACGGCAGGAATCCACTCGCCGACCAGACTTCCCGGCACACCGCTGCCGACCCTATCCGGGCTCGGGCGCGGTGGCGATCGCAGGGGTCGTTTGGTCGGTATCCGATCGGCGGCCGACTTTTCCCCCGGGTCTCGCCGCAGCCGAATGCCCCGTTGCCCGGTTGGTTATGCGGGCGCACGTGTCGAAGTCAGAACCACCTAACTCCGGACATAGGCCGTAAGAGCCGCTTTAATGGTTTCACGAGTTGACAGACGACCTTGGGGGTTTTTGTGAAGTTTTTTGGCGTAACCGGACCGACGCGGAGGCGCACCTGATGGACCTGCTCCGCCAATTGCGCCACGTGCGTCGGCACTGGTGGGTCGTGCTGGTCACGGTCATGGTGGCCCTGGGCGCCTCGGCGTTCCTGACCGTACGGGCACAACCCCGGTACGTCGCCTCGGTGACCTTCTTCGTCACCACCCCCAACTCCGGCGTCAGCGATGCCTACCAGGGCGGGCTCTTCCTCCAACAGCGCGTCAAGTCGTACGCCGACCTGCTCACCAGCGACCGGCTGGCGCAGAGCGTGGTGGCCGAGACCCCGGTGGGCCTCACCGCGGACGAGGTGCGGAGCCGGGTCAGCACCTCCACCGAGACCGGCACCGTCCTGCTGCGCGCCTCGGTCACCGACACCGACCAGGCCCGGGCGCTGCGGGTGACGGAGTCGCTCGCGGCGAAGTTCGTCGACCTGGTGCAGAAGGTCGAGACGACATCCGAGGGCAAGGCGCCGATCAAGATCGAGGTGGTCAGCGGCCCACGGGTCACCGCCAACCCGGTCTCACCGCAGCCCACCCGCAACCTCACCCTCGGCGGCCTGATCGGCCTGGTGCTCGGCGTCGGCCTGGCGATCCTGCGCGGCGTCGCCGATGTCCGACTGCGGGACTCCGCCGGCCTGCAACGCGCCACCGGTAGTCCGCTGCTCGGCGAGATCCCCTACGAGAGCAGCGCCCGCACCGAGCCGCTGATCATCGGCGACGCCGCGACCTCGGCCCGCGCCGAGGCGGTGCGCAAGCTGCGGACGAACCTGCGCTTCGTGGATGTCCACGAGCCGGCCCGGGTCATCGCCGTGACCAGCGCGCTGCAGGGCGAGGGCAAGACCACGCTCTCCTGCAACCTGGCCATCGCGCTGGCCGAGGCGGGGTGGCGGGTGCTGCTCGTCGACGCGGACCTGCGCCGGCCGAAGGTCGACGAGTACCTGGGGCTGGACGCCGGCGTCGGCCTCACCGACGTGCTCGTCGGCGATGTGAAGGTCGGCGACGTGGTGCAGCGCTGGGGCGACAAGTCGATGCTCGTGCTACCCAGCGGTTCCGCTCCACCGAACCCGAGCGAGCTGCTCGGTTCCAAGGCGATGTCGGACCTGCTGCTGGCGCTGCGGGAGTCGGCGGACATCGTGATCATCGACACCGCTCCGCTGCTCGCGGTGACCGACGGCGTGGTCGTGGCCGTGCAGGCCGACGGTGCGCTGCTGGTGAGCCAGCAGGGCCGTACCTCCCGCACCCAGGTCGCCGCGGCGGCCCGCGCACTGCACTCGGTCTCGGTCCGCCTGCTCGGCTGCGTGCTGAACATGGCCAAGGTGGCGAAGGCCGAGGCGTACCAGTACGAGGCCTACCGGGTGGTCGCCGCGACACCGCCGGCGTCGGTGCCGGCCGAGCGGACGATGGCCGGCCGGCACAGCGACACCAGCACCGGGGTCAACGGCGTCGCCGACCACACCCAGGAACTCACCCGGCTGCCCCGATGAGCGCGGCGAGGGGTCGCAGCGACCGTTCGATCTCCTCGGCGCAGCGTCGGAAGTCGGCGGACGTACCGCCGATCGGGTCCCGAAGGTCGTCCGCGTCCGGGGCGGCGGGTTGCAGCCGTCCCCGGGCCTGGGCGACGGCGGCGATCGCCGCCCGCAACGGGTCGCCCGCCGGCTCGGCGGGCGGCTCGGCCGCCGCGGCCAGCCGACCGAACTGGCGCAGGGTGAACGTCCGGTGCAGCGCGCTGGGCGCCAGCGCGGTGCAGATCGAGCGCTGGCGGCGGGTGGCGGTCAGCACCAGCGTCGCGTCGATGAGGTATTCGGGCCGCAGACCGCGGGTCCGGAACGCCGACGGGTCCGCGCCGCTCTCGGTCGCGACCTCCAGGGCGTACGGATGCATGGACAGCCCGTCGATCGCGTCGGTGCCGGCGCTGGCCACCGTGACCTGTTCGGCCAGCAGCCGGCGGGCCAGGTGCTCGGCCATCGGTGATCGGCACAGGTTGGCGTGGCAGACGAACAACACGCGATCAGCCATCGGTGCCCCTCTCGTGGGTGCGGACGCGCGCGGGCACACCGTGCGAACGGTGCGTCGGTGCCGGCGGCCGCGCGGGGAGGGGTTGTCGGAATCGTACTCGGGCCGTCCACCCGTCGGGCCGGGTGCCGCGCCGATCGCCGCCGATTCACGGCCGACGGGGGCACGGCTATGAAGATCGGAATTCTGTCCTACCACTTTCCGCCCGAGCCCGCGTTCATCCCCGGCAGCCTCGCCGAGGAGTTGGCCGCGCGGGGGCACGAGGTCCGCGTGCTCACCGGGTTTCCGGACTACCCGGGCGGGCACGTCTATCCCGGCTGGAGACAGCGGTGGCACCACGAGACGCACAGTGAACGGCTGACCGTGCGGAGGGTGCCCCGCTACCCCGCAGGTGCCACGTCCACCGGCGCCCGGATGGCCAGCTACCTGTCCTTCGCCGGCAGCGCGACGTTGACCGCCCGCCGGTACTTCAGCGACCTCGACGCGCTGTACGTCTTTCAACTCCCGGCCACGACGTTCGCCGCCGCCGGGGTGCTCCGGCTGCTCGGAAGGGTGCCGACGGTGCTGCACGTGCAGGACATCTGGACCCGCGACGGCGCCGACGAGGCGGGCGAGGGGCGTTGGGTGGCGCGGATGGGTAGCGCGATGACCCGGATCTACCGGTCCGCCGCGCGGATCGCGGTCGCGGCGCCGTCGATGCGGGATCTGGTCGTGGCCGCCGGTGCCGAGCCGGATCGGGTCCGGCTGGTGCTCAACTGGACCGACGAGCGGATCTTCTATCCGGCGACGCCCGGTGCGGCAGCCCGCCAGTTGGTCCGCCGGGACGGTCGGTGCGTGGTCATGCACGCGGGCACGATCGGCCCACGGCAGGGGCTGGAGACCGCCGTCCGGGCGGCCGCGGCGCTGGACCGGACGATGGACCTGGTCCTGGTCGGTTCGGGCTCGGCCGAGCGGCGGGTCCGGGGGCTCGCCGCCGAGCTGGGCGCCGACAACGTCCGCTTCGTGGAGCGTCGGTCGCCTGTCGACATGCCTGAGCTGTACGCCGCCGCCGACTATCAGTTGGTCATGCTGCGCGACCTGCCGGAACTGCGGGGCACGGTGCCGGGCAAGGTGCAGGCGGCGCTCTCCTGCGCCGCACCGGTGGTCGCGTCGGCCGGCGGCGACACCGCCGACCTGGTCGAACGAGTCAGGGCCGGGCTGTCCTGCCCACCGGAGGACTGGGCGGCGCTGGCCGACCGGTTCTGGTTGGCCGCCACCATCCCGCCGCCGGCGCGTAACGAGATGGGTCGCCGGGGGCGGGCGGCGTACCTGCGGGAGATGTCGCTGCCCGCCGGTGTGGACCGGATCGAGCGGCTGCTGCACGAGGCGGCGGGACGAGTCACCGAGCCCGCGGGTGATCCGCGAAGGAAATTCGTTTAAAGGACGAAGAAGCTAATAAGGGTACGAAGTTCCCCGACACGTGCTAAGAACGTCAGGGAACCGACCTTCTGTCCGGTTCCGCGAACGGGAGTGTGGTGTGACGGAGAGCGAACGGCCGACCCGACGGCGGAGCCGGTCCCGACGTCGTCGGCGTGCCCGACTGCGGCGCGCCCTCCTCGGTGCCCTGGTCGTCGGCTCGCTGGTGCTGGCGACCGGCGGCTGGATCGGCTTCCGTGGCTGGCAGGCGCGTACCCATCTGGTCAACGCCGCCGGGCTGGCCCGCGAGCTGAGCGCCCAGGTGGTGGGTGGGGACACCGACCGTGCCCAGCGGACGCTCGCCGCCCTGCAGGAACAGTCCGGTGCTGCTCGGGCGGCGACGGCTGATCCGAGTTGGCGACTCGGTCGGCGAACACCGCTCGCGGGTGACGATCTCGACGCCGTCCGCCGCATCGCCCTCGCCGTCGACCAACTGGCCCGGGAGGCGTTTCCGACGCTGCTGCGCACGGACCTGACCCGACTGGTGCCGAGCGGCGGACGGCTGGACCTCGCTCAGCTCACCGCGGTGTCCACCGAGCTGACCCGGGTCAACGAGTCGGTGCAGCGGACCCGCCGAGACCTGGGTGCGGTGCCGGCCGACCGCCTGGTCAGCCAGGTCCGGCAGGCGTTGACGGACCTGCGCGACGAGATCGATCGCCTGGCCGGCCTCACCACGGCCGCCGACCAGGGAGCCCGCCTGCTGCCGCCGCTGCTCGGCGCGAACGGGCCGCGACGATACCTGCTGGTCTCACAGAACCTCGCCGAGCTGCGCGCCACCGGAGGCATGTTCGGGGCGTACGCCATGATCGAGGCCCAGGACGGCGCGGTGAAGATGGGCAAGCAGGGCAGCAGTGCCTCGCTCGGCCGGTTCACCCCGCCGCTGAAGGTGCCCGCCGAGATCCGGGCGATCTGGACCGACCTGCCCGGCATCTATCCCGCCGACGTCAACCTGTCACCGCACTTCCCGAGCGCCGCCGCGCTGTACCGCGAGATGTTCCGGCGCTCGACGAAGATCACCGTCGACGGGGTGCTCGCCGTCGACCCGGTGGTGCTGTCGTACCTGCTCAAGGCGACCGGACCGGTGCTGGTGCCCGGAGGTGTCCCGCTGGCCAGCGAGAAGGTCGTGCAGACCCTGCTCAATGACAGCTACCAGCGGCTGGACCTACGGCAGCAGGACGAGTTCTTCGCGGCCTCCGCCGCGTCGGTGTTCGACGCCTTTTTCAAGAAGAATGTCAACCCACGTGTGTTGTTGTCCGCATTTGACCGTGCTATCACTGAACGGCGGATATTGTTCTGGAGTGCCCGACCTGAGGAACAGCGGACATTCGGCGCGAGCCGGATGGCCGGGACGCTTCCGGAACAGGACACCGTGCCAACGGTCGGCGTGTTCTTCAACGACGGCAGCGGTGCGAAGCTCGGCTACTACCTGCGGCCGACGGCAAACCTGACGGTCGGCGAGTGCCGGCCCGACGGTCGCCGCGAGCTACGGCTGCGGGTAACCCTGCGCTCGACGGCGCCGAAGTCCGGACTTAGCGAATCCGTCCTCGGCCTCGGGCTGGCTGGCGACCCGTACACCGTTCGCACCCTGGTGTCGATCTTCAGCCCGACTGGTGGCGCGGTGGTCGAGGCCCGGCTCAACGGGGCCGAGGCGGCGCTTGGCAGCGGCACCGAACGCCGCCGTCACGTGGCGACCGCCAGTGTCGACGTCGGCCCCGGCGCCGAGAAGGTGCTGGAGGCCACCGTGCTGACGGCCAAGACCGGAGTCGGGCAGGCCGAGCTGTGGCTGACCCCCACCGCCAACCCCTGGATCACCCAAGTTCATTCCGCACCAAGCTGTGACCAGTAGGAGGGAACCAATCATGCGGCTTTCCCGCATCATCATGGCGCTCACGGTCGGCCTGGCCGTGGTGGCCGTGCCGACGGCAGCGGGGGCGGCACAGCCGCAGCCGACGCCCAGCGCGACCACCGACCCGACCCAGCCGCCGCCGTACCCGCCGACCAACCCGTCGCTCACCGTCAACCGGCCGACGATCTTCATCGGTGAGACGGTCATCCTGACCGGCACCGGGTTCGGTCCGAACGAGACTGTCGACATCGCGGTGACGGTGACCCCGCTTGCCGCTCCGGCCGGCGGCCAGGCTCCGGCTCGCCGCAGCGACGGCACCACCGTGGCGATGGCACCGGTGGCCTACCAGGCGAGCGCGCCGCTGAACTTCACGGCGTACACCGACGCCCAGGGACGGTTCACCAAGAGCTACAAGCCGTCGGTGACGGGTCTGCTGACCTTCACCGCCACGGGTCGGGAGTCCGGCCGTACCGCCAGCACCGAGCTGCGGGTGCTGCACAAGAAGCAGCCGCTGCCGGTCACCGGTGACAGCATCGGCACGCCCATGAAGCTCGGCGGCGGCCTGGTCGGCGCCGGAGCGGTCATGCTGCTGCTGACCCTGGCCTGGCGTCGCCGCCAGCGCCTCGGTGGGGCCGCGCACTAGTCCGCACACCACCGGGCACTGCCCGAACCGCACCTGAAGCTGGCGCCCGTCGGAGTGATCCGACGGGCGCCAGCGCCTGTTGGCCGTCTGGTGAGCCCGTCCGTGTGCCGTTCGAGGCGGCCCTCGCCGGCACCGCCGGACCCGTCCGTCGCCGTTCGTGATCGACTCGGCTTTCCTGGTGTCGGGGTGTCGGACCGTCACGAACACCGCGATATCCGTCAAGTCGAGTAGGTCATGCCCGGGGCGACTGTCTGACCCTGTCTGACCCTGGTGTGGGGCCGGCGGGTCGTCGGCGGTGGTCCGGGTTGGGTGGTTTGTCCGGCTCTGGGCTTTAACGACCGGTGACCGGCGGCACCCGTGGGCCGGAATCATGGCGGGGCCGGGGTCGTTACATACCCTGACGATCGCAGGACCACCGGTCCGCCGCCCCGCCCGCCGGGGTGGGAATGCGGGACCCCGGTCCGGTCGTTGCAGTCCCCACGGACGACCGCAGGCACCGCCTTCAGGTGGGTGCCGATGGATGGGCCGCCCCCGGAATGATCCTGGCCCCCGGGTCGTTACACCTGGACCCCGGCACCGAGAGCCCCCGCGCTTGCCGGTCGCCGACCGTGGCCGGCCTTCCCGCGTGTGTGTCGCCGCGTCCCGGGCGCCGTGAGCCCCTGGCCCGCCGATCCCCCAGACTTTCCCCGTTTGTTTGTGCAGCGCCGGACGAGGTGCTCACACCCTGCTGCCGTTTCCCCTCTTGGTGGTGGGGTGTTCTACCCCCGAAGGAGCTACCCCCATGAACACGATCATGCGTAAGAGCGTGCTGTCCGTTGCTGGTCTCGCCTTCGCCGGTGGTGTGTTCGCCGGTCCGATCGCCGCCCACGCCGCCACCCCGGTCGAGGGCAAGCCCGTCGCGGTCGCCGTGCAGGCGGACAAGCCCGACGCCAGCAAGCTGATCCCGCACGGCACGCAGGGCGAGCAGTCGCACATCGACCTGAACGGTGAGAAGACCGCCAACGCCAAGGCGATCATCGCCGCCACGAAGAAGGCCGGCCTGCCCGAGCGGGCCGCGGTGATCTCGATCGCGACGAGCCTGCAGGAGTCGAAGCTGGACAACCTGGGCCACCTCGGTGACGCCAACGACCACGACTCGTTGGGCCTGTTCCAGCAGCGCCCGTCCAGTGGTTGGGGCACGCCGGAGCAGATCACCGACCCGGCCTACTCGACGACGGCGTTCCTGAAGGGCCTCAAGCAGGTTGACGGGTGGCAGGACATGCCGCTGACCGAGGCCGCGCAGACCGTGCAGGTGTCGGCCTACCCGGACGCCTACGCCCAGTGGGAGCAGCAGGCCACCGACCTGGTCGCCCAGTACTGGAACAGCTGACACCAGCACCACCGCACCAGCACCACCCGCACGACACCGACCGCTGGCCGGCACCCCGCAACTCGGGTGCCGGCCAGCGGCGTACCCCTGGTGTTGTCAGGTCTTGTGGCGGCGGGTGCGGAGGATGTCGATAAGCGCGCAGACCAGCGCGAGCGCGATGATGCCGGTGGCCAGCATGAGCGACCGTTCGAAGGACGTGGTCCAGTTGCCGCGGCTGTCGGCCAGCGACGAGAAGAACACCGAGCCGACGGCGGCGATGCCGGCGGCGGCGCCGATTCGCTGACCGGTCTGGAGCATGCCCGCGCCGCTGCCCGCCTGCGCTACCGGGACGTCGGCGAGGGTGATCGTCTGGTTGGGTGCGATCACCAACCCGCTGCCGATGCCGGCCACGAGCAGCGGACCGGCGGTGACCCAGGGGGCGGGGTCGTCCGGGGCGAGGCGCAACGCGACAACCGTCGCGGCCAGACCGACCACGATGGTGAGCAGACCGATGGCGACCAGCGGTCGGCCGATGCGGTTGACGATGCGGCCACCCAGCACGGCGGCGGCGGCCGAACCCAGGGCGAACGGGGTGATCGCCAGGCCCGCGACGAGCGCGCTGTAGCCGAGACCCATCTGTAGGAACAGCGTGAAGATGAAGAAGATCGCGGTGAAGCCGCCGAAGTAGACCAGCGCGATGAGCGACCCCAGGGTGTACGACCGGAGGCCAGACAGGCGGAGGTCGAACAGCGGTTGGTGCTGGCGTGCGTATCGCCGTTCCCAGAGCCCGAAGGCGACCAGCACCGCGAGACCGACCGGGATGAGCGCCCATTTCCAGGGGGTCCGCCACTGCTGCTCCTGCACGAGCGGAAGCAGGACGAGGACCACGCCGACACCGAGCAGAAGGACGCCGACGGGGTCGAGTTGGCGCCAGCCGGGCTGACCGGCGGGGCGGCCGGGCAGGAGGCGCCAGCCGAGGATCACCGCGAGGACGCCGACCGGCACGTTGACGAAGAAGACCCACCGCCATCCGTGTTCCTCGCCGCCGATGGCGATGAGCAGCCCGCCGAGCAGCGGTCCGACCGCGGTGGAGATACCGATGGTGGCGCCGAGCAGTCCGAACGGGCGGGCCCGTTCCGGCCCGCGGAAGAGTTGTTGGATCAGTCCGATGACCTGCGGGTTGACGATGCCGGCGGCGGCACCCTGGAGCAGGCGGGTGATGACCAGCCAGGTCGGGGTGGTGGCGAGGCCGGCGAGCGCACTGGTCAGGGTGAACAGTGCGATGCCGAAGACGAACGCGTTGCGCCGGCCGCGGGCGTCACCGAAGCGACCGGCGGGCACCAGCGCCAGGCCGAAGGTGAGCGCGTATCCGGAGAGGATCCACTGGAGGTCACTGGGCGAGGCGTGCAGCGCCCGGTCGATGGAGGGCACCGCGACGTTGACGATGCTGACGTCGAGCAACGTCATGAACGCGGCGACCAGCCCGACGCCGACGGCCTGCCAGCGTCGCCGGTTCGCGGCCGCGTCCACCGGCTGCGGCGGCTGCGCCGCACTCATCGTGCCCCCCGTTGACCGTTGATCAGGCATTGTTGACCCCTACCCGGGTCACCGGGGGGCGAATCGTCCCGGCTTGTTCTGCGGGTCACGCCATCTGGCGGGCGCAGAACCGGGGACCGAAGTCGAGACCCGCCATCGGTGAGTCCTCGCGGTGCAGCAGGCCCTTCTCGGTGAGCAGGTGCAGAGGGCTGCCCACCTGTTCCTCGGTCAGCCCGGACTCCTCGGCGATCAGGTCCGGATAGGGCACCTGTCCGCGTGCCTCAAGAGTGGTGACCGCCTGGTACACGCGTTGCTCGGCCTCCGACAGTTGCACCTGCTGCATGGTTCCTCCTTCGCTCGTCCGCCGTCCTGCGGCGGTTGCCGTGCGCCGGTTACCCCCTCGCTGACCGAAGATGCACACCCGATCGGGCGGTGCGGATCAGGCGCGGCGGCCGGGCGACGGCAGCGGGCGGCTCAGAGCCGCCACACCACGGTCACCGCTCGGCTGACGGCTGCGCGGGCGCGGCGACCAAGACGTCCACGGGTCCGGGACGTCGCGGGCGCGGTGAGGAACGCGGTCAGCACGACAAGGGACACGACGGCCTGATTGGCCACGGCGGTGCCGCCGGCGGTGAGCGCGGCCAGGACCGGCAGGGTGCCGATCAGCGCCACGTGGAACGCTGGGGCGACCCAGACTCCCCGTCCGGATGGCGGTCGGTCCGGCGAAGGGATGCGGGCGCGGACCGACCGAGGATAGCCGTGTGGGAACACGTCGAGGGTGCGCCCTTGCGCGGCTCGGCGGGACCCTCGCCATCCCCTAGGCTGCTTTCGTGATCATTTGGGATCTCGTTGTCGTCGGCGCCGGCCCCGCCGGGTTGTCCGCGGCCTACGTCGCTGCCCGCGCGGGTGTGTCCACCCTGGTTGTCGAGCGGGCCGCGCACCCGCGGTACAAGACCTGCGGTGGTGGCCTGATCGGCACCTCGCTGGCGGCGGTCCAGGGTCGGATCGAGGTGCCGGCGCACGACCGGGTGGACCGGGTCACGTTCACCCGCGACGGCCGTCGGGAGTTCACCCGCCGCAACGACAGTCCGGTGGTGACCATGGTGCGCCGCGAGGAGTTCGACGACCGGCTGCGCGCGGCGGCGGTGGACGCCGGCGCGCAGGTGCGCGAGCGGGTCGCGGTCCGCGCGATCGAGCAGGACCCCGAGGGGGTACGCCTGCGGTTGGCCGACGGTACGACGATCGCGGCCCGTGCGGTGATCGGAGCCGATGGTTCCTCGGGGGTGACCGCCCGGCACGTGGGAGTGCGCTACCGGCAGGTGGACCTGGGTCTGGAGCTGGAGATTCCGGTGCCGCCCGCGGAGCAGGAGCGTTGGCGGGGTCGGCTGCTGCTGGACTGGGGTGCGATGCCGGGCTCGTACGCCTGGGTCTTTCCCAAGAACGACACGTTGACCGTGGGTGTGATCGCCGCTCGGGGAGCGGGGGAGGGGACCCGGGACTACCTGCGGCGGTTCGTCGAGCGGTTGGGGCTGACCGGGTTGCCGGTGGAGCACGACTCCGGTCACCTGACCCGGTGCCGCGAGGAGGATTCGCCGTTGCGCAACGGTCGGGTGCTCGTCGTGGGGGATGCGGCCGGGTTGCTGGAGCCGTGGAGCCGGGAGGGCATCAGCTTCGCGTTGCGCTCGGGTGAGTTGGCCGGTGCGGCGGTCGCCGGTGGTGAGCTGGCCGGGTACGAGCGGGCGGTCGCCGAGCGTCTGCTGCCGGAGATGCGGGCGGGGTTCCGGCTGCTCGACGTGTTCACCAGGCGTCCGGAGGTGTTCCACGCGCTGTTGGCTACCCCGCCGGGGTGGCGGATGTTCGTCCAGTTCTGTCAGGGCCGGGCGAGCTTCGCCGAGATGCTGCGACGGCGGCCGATCCGGGCGGCCCTCGCGGTGCTCGGCCGGCTGCCGGATCGGCGTCGACAGCCCACCATCGCTCACCCAGGATCCTAGGACGCTCTACGCGGTGTGACGCCGTCCTGGTGCCGAACACCGCGTACGCCGGACAATGACGGGGGAGCAACAGGAGGTACCGATGGCCGAACAGCCGTTCACCGATGACGAGTACGCGTTCCTGCGGCACACGCGCTTCGGGGAGTTGCCGCCCGCGGTCCGTCCCGACGAGCGGGTCGCCTCGACCGAGACCGACCCCGGACGGGACCAGCCGGAGCCCGAGGACCCGGTCCGCTGGAACGTGCAGGGCTGACGAACGCGCGACGGGCCGCGGGTGTCGCCACCCACGGCCCGCCGACGATCGGGGATCAGAAGACCGGCACGCCCTCGCGGACGAGCCGCCAGTTGGGCTGGAAGAAGTCAGCCGGGTCGATCGTCCCCCTGGCCTGCGCCCAGTCGATGAGCAGCTGCCGGATCTCCTGCTGCGCGTTGTAGACCTGGGTCTTCACGATGCCGGGGAAGTTGCCGCCTCCGCTGCGCCGGTAGTTGTTCACCGCCACCACGAACTGCGCGTTGTCGGCCACCGGGGTGTCGGTGCCGGTCAGCACCAGTCGGGTGATCCGCTGCCCGACCGGCTTGGAGATGTCGATGTCGTAGTCCAGTCCGGAGAAGACGTCGTAGTTGTAGTCCGGCACGGCCGGGTCACTGATCTGCTCCGGGTCGACCGGGGCGCCCGGCGCGACGGTCCGGAAGTACTTCGCCGAGTACTCCAGGTACGCGCGCACCTCGGCACCGCTGAGCACGACGGCTTCGAGGGTGTTGTCGTACACGTACAGGCCGGCCACGTCCCGGATCTTCACGTCGCCGGCGGGGAAGACGGCGGTACGGCTGAACGGTGCCGCGATCGACAGCACCGGCAGGTCCGCGTACGTGGTGCCGGTCAGCGCCGCGCCGACCACCTCGGTCTGCACGTGGTTGATGAAGTCCAGGATCGGCGTGTCCCGGTAGCGCGACTCCGCCGCCGACAACCCGACGGTGGACTGTGCGACCACCTGGTTGACGTACGCGATGGTCTTCTGGTGTTGGGCCCGCACGGCGGCGAGCACCTTTGGGTCCTCGACCACCGTGTTGGTGTTCAGCATGCTGGCGGCCTTCTTGGTGATCGTCCACCGGCCGTGCTCGCGGGTGAGGGTGAAGTCCATGCGGGTGAGCCGCTGGCCCCACTTCGACGGCTCGGACAGCAACACCTGCGTACCGGTGCGCTCGTTGGTGACGAACCGCTCGACGACCTCGTTGTGCGCGTGACCGAAGAGGATCGCGTCGATCCCCGGCACCTGCTGGGCGATCAGCGCGACCGGGTTCTCGTTCGGCAGCTCCGGGCCGTAGCTGGAGGTGCCGCTGTCCCCGCCGTGCGCGGAGATCAGCACGAGGTCCGCGCCGCGCGCCCGCATGATCGGCACCCACTTCGCGGCGGTCGCGACCATGTCGTCGAAGCGCAGCTTGCCCTCGACGTTGCCCCTGTCCCAGATGGCCACTCCGGGGTTGGTCAGCCCCAGGATACCGACCCGCAGGGTCGGCGCGGCGAGACCGAGGGAGACCTTCTTGATGACGTACGGCAGGAAGGCCGGCTTGCCGGTCTTCGCGTTGACGGCGTTCGCGGCGAGCGCCGGGAACCCGAGCTGGCGGATCCACAGGTCCAGCAACGGCAGACCGTAGTTGAACTCGTGGTTGCCAAGCGTCACCGCGTCGTAGTCGATGACGTTCATCGCGCGGGCCATCGGGTGCTTCTCCCCGGTGGCGGTGATCGGCTCCTGCTTGGCGTAGTACGTGGCCAGCGGCGTGCCCTGGATCGTGTCACCGGCGTCGAGCACGAGCGTCGCTTTGCCGCGCCGTTCCCGGCGGATCTGGTTGATCAGGGTCGCCAGCTTCGCGACGCCGATGTCGTTCTGCTTGCTGTCGTCGTACTCGGCGTCGCGGTAGTAGTCCCAGTTGTAGACGTTGCCGTGGGTGTCCGACGTGCCCAGGAGGGTGAGGTCCCAGGTGCGCGGCCGGGGCCTGCCGGCCGCCTGCGCCGGCGTGGCGGCGATCAGCGGGGCGGCCGTCGCCGCCGCGGCAGCGACGAGCACCTGACGACGCGACGGGCCGGAGGGAGAGGTCATGACGTGCCTTTCCATGGGGGTGGACGCGCCTCGTGAGCGCCTTGCGCACCATAACCAGCAGCTGTCACTCCCGCCACGCCAGCCCCGACGGTGGTCACGGTTTCCGCAGACCGACGCGCCTGGGGCGTGCCGACGTATTCGTCCCTACCTGAGCGAGGAGGAGGACGCCGACGCGCGCGAGACCATCCAGTTGGTCGAGGCCGCCGGCCGGCGAGGCATCGCGGTCCGCGGCGACATCACCGACGAGGCGCCCTGCCAGGAGTTGGTCGATCGGCCCGTCGACCGCGGCCCGTCGACCGCGGCCCGTCGACCGCGGTCGCGTCAGCGCGGCCACGCGGCGAAGCGCCGGCGGACCTGGGCGATGTCGGCTGCGCTGAGGCCGTAACGGCCGAATCGCTGTTCGGACAGCCGGTCGAGGTACCGGCCGGCGGCCCGCACGTCCGCCGGATCCAGCGCGGGATCGACCTGCCGGGCCAGCATCAACAGCTCGGTCACGTCGTAGTGTTCCAGCGCCGCCGCCACGTCGATGAAGTCCCGGACCTCCCGCCGGTTGACCAGTGCCGCGATCTTGTTGGCCACCAGGTCACGGACGTCCATGACTGGACCGAGGTCCATGACCACCGGACTCTGCTGACGGTCCAACCGGGCGAGGCTGAGCCGGATCTGCCGGCCGTCGCGGCTCACCACGAAGTCCTTCATGTCCTGGCCGTACCCGTCGAACAGTTCGGCCAGCTCACTGTCCGGGTCCGCGTCGGTGACGCTGAAGCCGGCGCGTTCCAGTGCCACCCGCACCCCGGCGGACGCCGCCGCGGCGGCGCCCTCCACGTCGGCGAAGAGGTCGACGTCCTCCGTCGGGCGGGCGACCAGTCCGTGCGCCGCCCAGGCCACCCCACCGCCCAAGACGAACCGGTACGGCCCGGCGGCGGTCAGCGCCACCCGGGCCACCTCCCGGTAGAACTCGTGTAGGTGAGGCTGGATCACGCCGCGCGCAGGCCGCGGTGCCGGCTTTCCCACGCCTGCCGTACGCCGCGGGGCAGGTTGAGCAGGCGCCAGACCCGGCGCAGCGTCCGCCCGTTGATCAGCGCTCGTAGATCCTCGGCCCGGGTGGTCTCGCGGAGGACGTTCTCGTACATCCAGAGCAGTTGGTCCGGGTCGCCGAGGTCGAAGGTGCGCTCGGCGTTCCACATCAACCGCACGGGCAGTTCGACGACACCCTGGGTTGGACCGGCCAGCTCGGCGAGCGTTCTCGCCACCACGGCAGGGCGACCCGGGCGGGCCAGGAAGGCCACGCCGGTCGGGGTGGGGGAGACGGCCTGCATGGTGTCAGGGTAACGCCCGGCAGACCAGGTGTCGCTCAGGTCGATCCGAGCGCCCTGCTTCAGGCGCGGCGGCCTGGCCGTCAGCAGTCCGAAGTTTGTCCGTTTTGCGCCGCGCTGGCGCGCTCTGGCCCGTCCTGATCGACTCGGGTTTCCTGAACTCGGGGTCACCGGGAGTCCGGGACGCCCCGACTTCCGTGAACCCGAGTGGATCACGCGGGTGATGGTGCTTTGGGGGTCGCCCGAGCCCGCGCTACGTGGATGGTTTGTCCGAAGGTGGGTGGTTTGTCCGAGGGTGGGTGCTGGTGGGGTGTGGTCGGGTGCACTCGTGGGCCGGAATGCTGGCCAGGGTGGGGTCGTTACATACCCTGACGATCGCAGGACCACCGGTCCGCCGCCCCGCCCGCCGGGGTGGGAATGCGGGACCCCGGTCCGGTCGTTGCAGTC
>NZ_JBIAKV010000007.1:0-67732 GCF_042872705.1 Micromonospora sp. NPDC005203
TCGCGCCGCGCCGGTCGCGCCGCGCCGGTCGCGCCGCGCCGGTCGCGCCGCGCCGGTCGCGCCGCGCCGGTCGCGCCGCGCCGGTCGCGCCGCGCGAGACCGGCCGACCGGCCGGACTAGAAGGTGTGTTCGGCCGTCGGGAACTCGCCGCCGCGGACCTCGTCGGCGAAACGCCGGGTGGCGTCGGTGAGGGCGCCGGCCAGGTCCGCGTAGCGCTTCACGAAACGCGGCGCCTTTCCGGTGCGCAGCCCGGCCATGTCCTGCCAGACCAGCACCTGCGCGTCGGTGTCCGGGCCGGCGCCGATGCCCACGGTCGGGATGGGCAGCTCGTGGGTGATCCGCTTGGCCACCTCACCGGGCACCATCTCCAGCACCACCGCGAACGCGCCCGCCTCGGCCACCGCCCGCGCGTCGGCGAGCACCTCGTCCGCCGTGTCGCCCCGACCCTGCACCCGGTAACCGCCCAGCGTGTGTTCGCTCTGCGGGGTGAAGCCGATGTGCGCCATCACCGGGATGCCGGCGCCGACGATCGCGGCGATCTGCTCGGCGCAGCGGCGGCCACCCTCCAGCTTCACCGCGTGGCAGCCACCCTCCTTCATGAACCGGACGGCGGTGCGCAGCGCCTGCGCCGGCCCCTCCTCGTAGGAGCCGAACGGCAGGTCACCGACGACCAGTGCCTGCCGGGTCGAGCGCACCACGGCCCGGACCAGCGGAAGCAGGTCGTCGGCCGTGATCGGCAGGGTGGTCTCGTAGCCGAACACGTTGTTCGCGGCCGAGTCGCCGACCAGCAGCACCGGCACGCCGGCCTGGTCGAAGATCCCCGCGGTGTACTGGTCGTACGAGGTCAGCATCGGCCACCGCTCGCCACGCTCCTTGGCGGCGAGCAGGTCACGGGTGCGGACCCGACGGGTGACCGGCCCGCCGTACAGCGCGGTCACCTCATTCGGAGCGGACTCCACCATCTCTGTCTCCCTTCCTCGAGGCCGCCTGCGCGGTCCCCGGGTTCTGCCGCGATCGTCGCACCGCGAGACCGGGCGACGGCAGAGTCGAGTGCGAGATATCACTGCACCGCGCGAGGTCCGGGCCGCGCGGCCCACGCGAGGCGACGCCGGGCCGGCCGCACCGACCCGCCACCTTCGAGGAGTACGACTCAGCCGTGCTCGCGCCACCGGTTGGTGATCGGCAGACGACGGTCCCGGCCGAACGCCTTCATGGAGATCTTCGTGCCCG
Organism: Micromonospora sp. NPDC005203; assembly: GCF_042872705.1. NCBI lineage: Bacteria > Bacillati > Actinomycetota > Actinomycetes > Micromonosporales > Micromonosporaceae > Micromonospora > Micromonospora sp. NPDC005203. Next base: position 1,231 of record NZ_JBIAKV010000007.1, read on the forward strand.
GCGCCGACTGGCGTCGCTTGTACTCGGCGGTATCCACCAGCCGCAGCACCTTGTCGACCACCGCCGGGTCGTGGCCCGACTCGACCAGCCCGTCGCGGCCCAGGTCACCATCGACGTACCCGATCAGGATCGGGTCCAGGACGTCGTAGTCGGGCAGGTTGTCACTGTCGAGCTGGCCCGGGCTCAGCTCGGCGCTCGGTGGCTTGCCGATCGAGTTCTCTGGAATCGGGGCGGTCTCACCGCGCCGATCCGCGTCCCGGTTGCGCCACTTCGCGAGCCGCCAGATCAGCGTCTTCCAGACGTCCTTGACCGGGTTGAAGCCGCCCACCGAGTCGCCGTACAGGGTGGAGTAGCCGACCGCCAGCTCACTCTTGTTGCCGGTGGTCAGCACCAGGTGGCCCTCCTGGTTCGACAGGGCCATCAGGATCACGCCACGGACCCGGGCCTGGAGGTTCTCCACGGCCACCCCGGACAACGACAGGTTGGCCAGGAAACCGTCCACCATCGGCTGGATCGGCTCGACGCGGTAGTCCAGGCCGGTGCGCTTGGCCAGGTCGGCGGCGTCGGACCGGGAGTGCTCGGAGGAGTGCTGGCTGGGCAGCGACACCCCGACCACCCGGTCCGGCCCCAGGGCGTCGACGGCCAGCGCGGCCACCACCGCCGAGTCGATGCCGCCGGAGAGTCCGAGCACCACCGACGGGAACCGGTTCTTGTTCACGTAGTCGCGCAGGCCGAGCACGAGCGCCTGCCACACCTCGGCCTCGTCCGCCACCGGCTCGATCAGCCCGCCGGTGGCGGCCGGGCCGGACGGCGTGGGCGCAACGCCGTCCAGCGTGTGGTGCGCGATCCGCATCCCGTCGGCGATGGTCTCCGTGGTCGGCGAGGAGGTGGCGGCCGGCAGGTCGACGTCGTGCACGAGCAGGTGCTCGACGAACTGCGGGGCGCGGGTGAGCAGGTCACCGTCGGCGGTCACGATCATCGAGTCGCCCTCGAAGACGAGCTCGTCCTGGCCGCCGATCATGTTGACGTACGCGATGGTGGCGCCCGCCTCGGCGGCCCGGCGGCGGACCAGTGGCAGCCGGATGTCGTCCTTGTTCAGCTCGTACGGCGAGCCGTTGATGTTGACCACCAGGCCGACGCCGGCCTGCCGGGCGGCGGCGAACGGGCCGCCGGCCTGCCACAGGTCCTCGCAGATGGTCAGCGCGACGTCCACGCCGCCGAGCCGGACCACGGTCAGCGTGTCGCCGGAGACGAAGTAGCGGTCCTCGTCGAAGACCCCGTAGTTGGGCAGGTGGTGCTTGAAGTAGCGGGCGGCGACGACTCCCCGGTGCAGCAGCGCGGCGGCGTTGCGGGCACCCCGGCCCGGCTCGGCGTCCCCGCTGACCTGCGGCGGCCCGTCGGCGTCCAGGTAGCCGACCACGACCGGCAGCTCCCCGAGGCCGTCGGCGGCGAGGTCGGCGGCGAGCCGCTCGACGGCGGCCTGGGACGCGGCCACGAAGGAGCGCCGGAAGACCAGGTCCTCGACCGGATAACCGGTCACCATCAGCTCCGGGAAGAGCACCAACTGGGCACCGGCATCGGCGGCCTGGCGTGTCCAGCTGCGGACCAGGTCGGCGTTGCCGGCGAGGTCGCCGACGCTCGGATTGACCTGGGACAGGGCGAGACGCAGGGTGGGCATGCCCTCATCTTGCCCCAGCTTCGTCGCGACAACCGCCACCCTCCGGCGAGACGGCCGCCACGCTGCGCCGGATGCGCGCGCGCAGCCGCAGCGGGTTGGCCGGTCGGCGGCGGGGCACGCGTCTGCCGAGCGGGAGGCGAGGGGACGGCGGGCGGCAGTTCGCGTAACGTCTGCGTAATGAGGCCCGGGAAGACTGGGCGATCAGGTCGGGTGCAGCCCGACCAAGGCGGACAAAAGAGCGTCGCGAGGGGTTGGGGAAGTGGACCGTCAGCAGGAGTTCGTCCTCCGTACGCTGGAAGAGCGGGACATCCGGTTCGTCCGGCTGTGGTTCACGGACGTGCTGGGGACGCTCAAGAGTGTTTCGGTGGCGCCGGCCGAGCTGGAGGCGGCCTTCGAGGAGGGCATCGGCTTCGACGGCTCGGCCATCGAGGGTTTCGCCCGGGTCTTCGAATCGGACATGGTGGCCATGCCCGACCCGACGACCTTCCAGGTGTTCCCGTTCGAGGGCGGGGTCAGCGGCGAGAGCGCCCGGATGTTCTGCGACATCCTGCTGCCCGACGGGGGTCCGTCCTGGGCCGACCCCCGGCACGTGCTGCGCCGCGCGCTGTCCAAGGCCGCCGAGAAGGGCTTCACCTTCTACACCCACCCCGAGATCGAGTTCTTCCTGCTGGAGAACGGCCCCCAGGACGGCTCGGTGCCGACCCCGGTGGACACCGGCGGCTACTTCGAGCACACCACCCACGCCGTGGCGCGCGACTTCCGCCGCCAGGGTGTGCTGGCGCTGGAACGGATCGGCATCTCGGTGGAGTTCAGCCACCACGAGGTCGCGCCCGGCCAGCAGGAGATCGACCTGCGTTACGCCGACGCGCTCACCACCGCCGACAACATCATGACCTTCCGGCACGTGGTCAAGGAGGTGGCGCTCTCCACCGGTGTGCAGGCCAGCTTCATGCCGAAGCCGTTCACCGACCAGCCGGGCAGTGGGATGCACACCCACCTGTCGCTGTTCGAGGGCGAGCGCAACGCGTTCCACGACAGCGGCGACCCGATGAAGCTGTCCAAGGTGGCCAAGTCGTTCATCGCCGGCCTCCTGGTGCACGCCCGGGAATACACCGCGGTCACCAACCAGTGGGTCAACTCGTACAAGCGGCTCTTCCCGCAGGCACTGCCGGACCGGATCACCGAGAGCCCGGCGTACGTCTGCTGGGGTCACCTCAACCGCTCCGCGCTGGTCCGGGTTCCCGCGTACGGCAAGCCCAACTCGGCCCGGGTCGAGGTCCGCTCGTTGGACTCGGCCGCCAACCCGTACCTCGCCTTCGCGGTGCTGCTCGGCGCCGGCCTGAAGGGCATCGAGGAGGGGTACGAGCTGCCGCCGGGCGCCGAGGACGACGTCTGGTCGCTGACCAGCGGCGAGCGGCGTGCCATGGGATACGAGGCGCTGCCGGAGAACCTCGCCGAGGCGATCGACGTGATGGCCGGGTCCGAGCTGGTCGCCGAGGTGCTCGGCGAGCACGTCTTCGACTTCTTCCTGCGCAACAAGCGGGCCGAGTGGGAGCAGTACCGCCGCGAGGTCACCCCGTACGAGCGGCAGCGCTACCTGGCGCTCTGATCGCCGGGGGCTGACGCGGTTGCGTACTGCCGCTATCGTCTCGATCACCGCGCCGGTACTCCTCCGGGCGGAGAGTCGGGAGGCAAGTCGGTGCTGGAGGATCTGCTCAACGGTGCCTGGCAGAGCGTCGTGTTCGGGATCGTCGGTGTGGGGCTGATGGCGGCCGGGTTCGGCCTGGTCGACCTGCTCACCCCCGGGCGGTTGCGGGACCTGATCTGGGTCGACCGCAACGCCAACGCGGGGCTGCTGCTGGCCGCCAACCAGCTAGGCATCGCCGGGATCGTCTTCACCGCGATCCTGACCAGCTACAGCGACTTCGGCAGGGGTCTCGCCTCCACTGTGGTGTTCGGGCTGCTCGGGTTGGCGATCATGGCGCTGGCCTTCGTGGTGCTGGACCTGCTCACCCCGGGCAAGCTCGGCGAGGTCATCTGCTCGCCGGAGCCGCACCCGGCGGCCCGGGTCAGCGCCGCCACCCACTTCGGCGCCGCGCTGATCGTCTGCGCCTGCATCGCCTGACGGCGGTCGGTCCCGGTCCGGTCGCTGGTCCGGTCGCGTGCGGGTCCGGGCGTCGTACCCCGGTCGTAGCGTGCGGGGAATGAACCGTACGGACCGGCTCTACGCCCTGGTCGAGGAGCTGCGGGCGATGTCGCCCCGGCCGCGCAGCGCGCGCTGGCTGGCGGTCCGCTTCGAGGTCAGCAGCCGGACCATCGAGCGGGACATCGGCGCTCTCCAGGAGGCCGGTGTGCCGATCTGGGCCGAGCCGGGGCGCACCGGCGGCTATGTCCTGGACCGCAGCCGCACTCTGCCGCCGGTCAACCTGACGGCGGCGGAGGCGGTGGCGATGGCCGTCGCGCTGCACCGGCTCGACGGCACGCCGTTCGCCGGGCCGGGTGCCACCGCGCTGCGCAAACTGGTGGCGGTGCTGCCGGCCGCCGACGCCGCCGAAGCGCACCGCCTCGCCGGCCGGGTGCACCTCGTCGGCGACGGACCCGCCACGCCCGTCCCGGCCATCGTCGCCGACGCGGTCACCGCGCGGCGGGTGCTGCGCATCCGGTACGCCGACCGCGCCGGCGTGGACTCGGTGCGCGACGTCGAACCGCTGGGCTACCTCGGCAACCCCCGACACTGGTACCTGCTCGCCTGGTGCCGGCTGCGCGACGAGTTGCGCTGCTTCCGTACCGACCGGATCCGGAGCGTCCAGGCGCTGCCCGACGTGGTGGTCCGGGAGTTCCGCCCGACGGATCTGGACATTCCGCACGAACGGGTCCGCGCGTTGAGCCTGGTCTGAGGCGCATCGGCGGGCGGCGCCGACGGCCCGGTCGCAAGGAACCCCGTCGGGTGATCTGGAAACACCGACAGGACGGTGTCGCGGACGACCCCGAGACTGCTCCGGACGGCGGCCGAACGACCGGCACGCACAACCTGGAGGCAGCAGATGTCAACAACGCCCATCACCTGGTTCGAGATCGGCACCGACCGGCCGGAGGAGACGGAACGTTTCTACGGAGAGCTGTTCGGCTGGACCTTCGAGGAGCAGGGCTCGACCGACGGCGGGTCCTACCGGGTGACCGGGGCCGGCGGGGACACCGGCATCGGCGGGGGCATCCGGGCGACCGACGGGACGTCCCCGAACTACGCGGTGTTCTACGCCGAGGTCGCCGACGTGGCGGAGACCTGCCGAAGGGCCGAGGCGGGCGGCGGCCGGGTGCTGGTGCCGGTGCGGACGGCCCCGAGCGGGCTCACATTGGCCCACCTGCTCGACCCGGCCGGCAACCACCTGGGAGTGTTCACGCCCCCGCCGGCCTGACGCCCGTGTGGCCTGACGTCCGTGCGGGCCTGACGCCCGTGCGGGCCTGACGCCCGTGCGGGCCTGACGCCCGTGCGGGCCTGACGCCCGTGCGGGCCGCACTGGCGTCCCGGGGGCGGTGATCGACTCGGTTTTCGTGATTCGGGGGTGTCGGGCCGTCGTGGACACCGCGAAATCACGGACGTCGAGTGGATCAGGCCTGGGGCAGGCCCGGTGTGGCCTGGGCCTGCCCCGAAGCGCTACGCGCCGGGCGTGGCCGCGGGGGCGCCGGGGCCGCCGTCACCGCCCGGGCCGTGACCGCCGGGGCCGCCGCGCCAGCCGGGGCCGCCGTGGCCACCCGGGCCGGGGAAGACGCCGGCCTCGACGGCCTTGGTGATGGCATCGGCCTGCTGCTGGGTGAGCTTGCCGTCCTTGACCGCCTGGTCCAGCCGTTGCTTGAGCGCGGCCTGCCGCTCCGCGGCCGACGGGCGCTGCGGCCGATCGGCCTGCCGGCGCTGCTCGCGGACCTTCTCCAGCGCGGCGGTCACCTTGTCGCTGGGCACGCCCAACTCCTTCGCGAGTGCCTCGGCGAACTCGTTCTGCCGGTCGGCCTTCGCGCCGGTAGCGGCGTCGACCTTCGCTCCGGGAGCCGGGGCGGTGCTGGCGCTCGGTGCCGGCGTCGGGGTGTCCGCGGCGAAGGCGATGGTCGGGGCCGCGATCCCCACGCCGAGGACGCCAGCGGTGGCGAGGCCGGCCAGGAGATGCTGCCGACGGATGGTGCGGGACATGCTGTCCTCCAGGAGGTCGGTGACGCTCGTGTCACCACCGACAGTGACCAGCCAGCCTGGGTGCGACCCGTGGCGAACCTGTCAGCGACCTGACAATCCGGGCGCGCGGGCGGCTAATTCGGTTGCGTCCTCGTCGGCGGCGCCGGCAGGGTTGGCGATCCACCGACGGAAGGGCGCAGCTGGTGATGAGCGTGGAGATTCGGGAGATACCGCTCGTCGAGCCGGGCGCTGGCCCGTACGACATCGCGGCCGGCCCCGACGGCGCGCTGTGGCTGACGCTGGTCCACGGCGGCGGGATCGCCCGCCGGGGGGCCGACGGCGCGGTACGGACCTACCCGCTGGATCCGCCGGGCGGCCGTCCGTTGATCATCACGGCCGGGCCGGACGACGCTCTCTGGTTCACCCGCTCGGGAGACGACAAGATCGGTCGGATCAGCCTCGACGGCGCGCAGCGCACGATCGCCCTGCCGACCGGCACCGGGCCGGGTGGTATCGCCGCCGGCCCCGATGGCGCGCTCTGGTACACCGGGATGACCTCCGACACGATCGGCCGGCTGGACACCGATGGCGCGGTCAGCACGTTCCCGCTGCCGGTGACCGGCGGGCTCGCCTCGATGATCACTGCCGGCGCGGACGACGCTCTCTGGTTCACTCTGCATCAGGCGAACGCGATCGGCCGGATCGACCTCGATGGCAGGGTGACACTGCATCCGTTGCCCACCCCGGACGCCGGCCCGGTCGGCATCACACTCGGTGGCGACGGTGCCATCTGGTTCGTGGAGATCGCCGCCGGTCAGCTCGGCCGGATCACCCCGGACGGCCGGATCAGCGAATTGCCGCTGCCGGACCGGGCAGCCCGTCCGCACGCGATCGTGGCCGAGCCGGCGGGCGGCGTCTGGTTCACCGAGTGGGGCGCCAACCGGATCGGTCACCTCGATCCCGCCGGACGGATCGACGGCTACGACCTGCCCACCCCCGAGTCTGAGCCACACGGCATCACTGTCACCCCCAACGGCATCTGGGCAGCCCTGGAAACCGGCGCGCTGGCCCACCTGACCCGAACCCCCACCCCAGCCTGACCATCCCCGCCCCGTCGCGAGTGACGACAACGCCATGATCACCGGGGGAGGCGGCCGGGGGAGTAGGGAGGGGGCTACTGGACGGCGGGGGCTGCCGTCAGGGTGTTGGTGTTGGTGTTCAGGGTTGCTTCGGTGCCGAAGGGGACTGTCAGTTGGTTGGGGCCGTGGCCGATCGGTAGGCCGCCGAGCACCGGTACGCCCAGGTCGCCCAGGCGTTCGGTGAGGACGTCGACGATCGTGGTGTCCCAACCGTCGCCGCAGTCGGTGAACTGCCCGACCGCCACGCCGGCCAACCCGTCCAGCGCGCCCGCCCGCCGCAGTTGGGTGAGCATCCGGTCGACCTTGTACGGGGGTTCCTGTACGTCCTCGATCAACAGCACCGCGCCGGTCAGGTCGGGCAGGTCCGGGGTGCCGATCGACGCGGCGATCAGGCACAGGTTGCCGCCGAGCAGGGTGCCGGTGGCGTGACCCGGGACGCGTACGTCGAAGGTCTCCTCGGTGGGCAGCGCGGTGATCGACACCGGCTCGGTCGTCATCAGCGCTGCGTGCAGGGATTCGGCGGAGCGAAGCGGGGTCCGCTCGTCCCGCCAGGCCGCCCCCGGGCCGTGCACCCCGGCCAGCCGGGCGCCTCGCCACAGCGCGAACTGCAACGCGGTGATGTCCGAGAATCCGGCCACCACCTTCGGGTCGCGGCGCACGGCGGCCATGTCGATGGCGTCCACGATCCGCTGGGCGCCGTACCCGCCCCGGGTGCAGATCAGCCCGCGTACCTGCGGGTCGGCGAACGCCGCGTTCAGGTCGGCGGCGCGCAGGTCGTCGGTGCCGGCGAGGTAGCCGTGGCGGGCGTACGCGTTAGGTGCCGGCACCGGCCGCAGCCCCCAGCTGAGCAGCAGCTCCATCCCCCGGGCCACCCGCTCCGGCGAGGTCGGCCCGGACGGTGACACCAGCAGCACCGTGTCACCAGGTCGCAGCACGGGCGGGCGGACGGCGGCGGTGTCCTCGTTGATCACAATTACAGAGCCTAGCGACCCCGCCGGATCCGGGACCGACGCCCGGCGCGCACATCCCGGTGGCGGGGGGTGGCCGTACGCGGTGCACCGGCTAGCCTCGACGGGTGGCAACCGCGCTGGTGATCGAGAACGACCCGACGGACGACGCGCGCCGGCTGGGTGAGTGGCTGACCGAGGCTGGGCTGGAGCTGCGGGTGGTTCGCCCGCACGCCGGCGACGAACTCCCCGCCGACCTGGAGGGGTACGCGGCGCTTGTGGTGCTCGGCGGCGACCAACAGGCGTACCCGCTGCCGGACGGCTCGCCCGGCGCCCCGTGGTTTCCCGCCGTGGAGGGGCTGCTGCGCAAGGCGGTCCGCTATCGGGTGCCCACCCTGGCGGTCTGCCTGGGCGCACAGCTGCTCGCCACCGCGCACGCCGGGCTGGTCGAGCGGAGCCCGTCCGGGCCGGAGATCGGCCCCGGCGTGGTCGGTCGGCGCGACGCCGCCGAGAACGACCCGTTGTTCCGGTACGTGCCGTTGATCCCGGACGTGCTCCAGTGGCACGCTGACGAGATCTCCGAGCTGCCCCGGGGCGCCACCCTGCTGGCCGCGTCCACCCGCTACCCGCACCAGGCGTTCCGGCTCGGCGACCGGGCCTGGGGGTTGCAGTTCCACATCGAGTGCGACGCCGCGATGATCGCCGACTGGGCCACCGATTCGACGCAGCTCACCGAGCTGGGCTACGACCCGGAGTTGGTGGTCGCGGCCTGCGCCTCGGTGCTGCCCGACGTCGAGGAGGTCTGGCAGCCGTTCGCCGCCCGGTTCGCCGCGCTGTCCCTCGGCGAGTTGGACGACAGCACGATCCGGCGCGGCCTGCCGCTGCTCGGGCACTGATGAGCCGGCCGACCAGGGCACCGGGCCGGCTCGCCCGGTACGGCTTCGGTACCGCCGACGGCGACGGCGGCGCGCGCGCCGCGGACCTGCTCGGCCCGGACGGGCTGCGGCTGTGGCGGCCGGCCGAGCAGGAGCCCGCGGACGAGTCGGCCGGGGAGTTGCTCGCCGCGCTGTCCCGGGCCGCCGACCCGGACCTGGCGCTGCGGCAGCTGCACCGCATCGTGGAGGCCGAACGCCGCCCGAGCGGAGCCGGGGCCGAACGCCGCCCGAGCGGAGCCGGGGCCGACCGCGGCACGAGCCAGGCCGGAGCCGGAGGCGGCGCGATCGGCAGCAGTACCGAGTCGTCGCTGCTCGCGGAGCTGCACACCGACCCGGGGCTACGGCGGCGGCTGATCGCGGTGCTCGGCGCGTCGGGGGCGCTCGGCGATCACCTGGTGGCCAACCCCGCACACTGCCTGGCGCTGCGGACCGCCCCGGACGGGCTCGCGCCGATCGCCGAGGGCCGGCTGGAGGTGACCGGCGGCGGCGACGCGGTGGCAGTGCTGCGGACCGCGTACCGGTTGGCACTGCTGCGGATCGCGGCGGCCGACCTGACCGCCGGGCGCGGCCTGGAGCAGACCATGGCCGCGCTGTCGGCGCTGGCCGACGCGACGCTCACCGCGGCGTACGAGATCGCCGTCGCCGAGCTGGCCGAGGGCACCGAGCGGCCCCGGCTCGCGGTCGTGGCGATGGGCAAGTGCGGCGGCGGCGAGCTGAACTACGTCTCCGATGTGGACGTCATCTTCGTGGCGGCCGAGGACGCCGACCTGCCGGCGGCGACCCTGGTGGCGACCCGGCTGATCCACATCTGCGGGCTCGTGGCCTGGCCGGTGGACGCCGCGCTGCGACCGGAGGGCAACCGGGGTCCGCTGGTGCGGACCCTGGCCAGCCACCTGGCCTACTACCGCCGGTGGGCGCGCACCTGGGAGTTCCAGGCGCTGCTCAAGGCCCGCCCGGCCGCCGGTGACGTGCCGGTGGCCCAGGAGTGGATCGACCAGCTCGCGCCGCTGGTGTGGCGGGCGGCCGAACGGCCCGAGGCGGTCGAGGACGTCCGCGCCATGCGACGCCGGATCATCGACCACATCCCGCCGAAGGAGCTGGAACGCGAGATCAAGCGCGGTCCGGGCGGGCTGCGCGACATCGAGTTCGCCGTCCAGTTGCTGCAACTCGTGCACGGCCGCGTCGACGAGACGCTGCGCGAACCCGGGACCATCCCGGCGTTGCGCGCGCTCGTCGCCGGCGGCTACGTCGGCCGGGCCGACGGCGAGGCGCTGCTGCGCGGCTACCGCTTCCTGCGCAGCGTCGAGCACCGGCTTCAACTCCAGGCCCTGCGGCGTACCCACACCGTGCCGAGCGAGCCCGGCGCGTTGCGGTGGCTCGCCGCCGCGCTGGGTTTCACGGCCACGACGGGGCGCAGTGCCGTGGAGAGCTTCCGGGCCGAGTGGGTCACCCACGCCACCGAGGTACGCCGACTGCACGCCAAACTGCTCTACCGGCCGCTGCTGGAGTCGGTGGCCCGGGTACCGGCCGACGGGTTGCGACTCACCCCGGAGGCCGCCCGCCACCGGCTGGAGATCCTCGGGTTCGCCGACCCGGCCGGGGCGCTGCGCCACCTGCAGGCGCTCACCGGCGGGGTGAGTCGCACGGCGGCCATCCAACGGACACTGCTGCCGGTGCTGCTCAGCGAGTTCGCCGACGCGCCGGAGCCGGACCGGGGGCTGCTCAACTACCGCAAGGTCTCCGACAAGCTGGGCAGCACCCCCTGGTACCTGCGGCTGTTGCGCGACGGCGGCCCGGTGGCCCGACGGCTGGCCCGGGTCCTCGCCCTGTCCCGGTACGTCGCCGATCTGCTCGCCCGGGAGCCGGAGGCGCTGCGGCTGCTGGCCGAGGAGAACGAGCTGGCCCCCCGCCCGCCCGAGGTGCTCCGGGAGGGGTTCCTCGCGGCGGCGGCCCGGCACACCGACCCGGTCGAGGCCACCCGTGCGGTGCGTGCGCTGCGACGTCGGGAACTGGTCCGGGTGGCCTGCGCGGACGTGCTCTGCCGGGCCGGCGCGCTCGCGCCCACCCCGAGCCGGCCGGACGGCGTGCACCGGCCCGCGGTCGGGCTCGTCGACATCACCGAGGTCGGCACGGCGCTCGCCGACGTCACCGATGCCACGTTGGCCGCCGCGCTGCGCGCCGCCCAGGCCAGCCAGCCGGCCGCGGCGGGGCTGCGGTTCGCGGTGATCGGGATGGGCCGGCTCGGCGGGTACGAGTCGAACTACCTCTCCGACGCCGACGTGCTCTTCGTCTACGACCCGCCCGCCGGGGCCAACGAGAGCGACGCCAGCGCCGCTGCGCACGCGATAGCCGAGGAACTGCGCCGGCTGCTCGGCGTACCCGCCCCCGACCCGCCGCTCGGGGTGGACGCCGACCTGCGCCCGGAGGGCCGGCAGGGCCCGCTGGTGCGCAGTCTCGCCGCGTACGCGGCGTACTACGCCCGCTGGTCGCGGGTGTGGGAGGCGCAGGCGCTGCTGCGCGCCCGGTTCGTCTGCGGCGACGCCGACCTGGGTGCCGAGTTCGAGACGATGATCGACCCGGTGCGGTACCCGGCCGACGGGCTGACCCGTGAGCAGGTCGTCGAGATCCGCCGGATCAAGGCGCGGGTGGAGACCGAGCGGCTGCCGCGCGGCGCGGATCCGGCCACCCACACCAAGCTGGGTCGGGGCGGGCTCGCCGACGTGGAGTGGGCGGTGCAGCTCGTCCAGCTCCGGCACGCGGGCAGGGTCCCGGCGCTGCGCGGCACGCGTACCCTCGATGCCCTCGCGGCGGCCGAACGGGCCGGCCTGATCGACCCGGCGGACGCCGCCGAGATGGCCTGCGGGTGGTCCCTGGCCGCGCAGGTTCGCAACGCGTTGATGCTGGTCCGGGGTCGGGCCGGCGACCAGCTACCCCGGCACGGGGTGGAGCTGGCCGGGGTGGCCCGGCTGCTGGGGCGCGATGACCCGGGGGAGTTCCTCGACGAGTACCTGCGCACCGGCCGCCGCTCGCGCGCCGCCGCGCAACGGGTGCTGGAGGCGTAGCGGCGTCAGCTACCGAGCGTGTACTCGCCGGGGCGGGGGACCGTGACGGTGGTCCAGTCGCCGTCGGCGGTGACCGTGGCGTCGCCGGACGCGACAAGCCACCGGCTGTGCCGGACCCGGACGGCCACCGGGCCGGCGGTCGGCGCCCGGAAGGTCACCCTCGCGCCGTCGGCGTGGGTCAGCTCGGCGGGTGCGGCGACCAGCGGCGTCGGGTCGGCCACAGCCCAGACCCGCCAGTGCGGCCCGGACCAGACCGGCGTCAGGTAGGGCAACCCGCCCTCGACCAGCTCCGCCTCGGCCCGCCCCACCCAGGACAGCGGGGCGTCCGGCAGCGCCACGTACTGCACGGCGTTCTCCGCCAACCAGGCGCGGTAGGTGATCGGGGTCAGCGGTGCGCCGGTGCCGGCCGCGCCGGGCACGGTGGTGAAGAACAGCGGGTTACGGTCGATGTCGGCCTGCCGCAGCCAACCCCGGGCCAGCGGCACCTCACCGAGGCGGGCCGCCTCCCAGTAGTTGCGGGTGGGCGGCACCTCGACCCGGCCGGTGAGCCGTTGCCCGGCCAGGAACGCGCGCAGCGGCGCGTGGTAGCCCGGCGCGCTCGTCGGGTCGCCGATGCCACGTAGGTCGGCGGGGACCGCCGGCGGCTGCCAGGCGCAGACCGCCACCAGCAGCGCGGTCAGGCCCACACCGCCGCGCAGCCGAACCCACCGCGACCGCCCCGCCGTCGCGGCGCGCGTTGCGGCGGCGCTGGCCGGGGTGGCGCTGGTCGGGGTGGCGCTGGTCGGGGTGGCGCTTCCCGGGGTGGTGGCGCGCGCGGCCGTGCGGCGGGCCAGGCGGTCGGAGAGCCAGGCGGGCGGGCGGGCGGCGGCGGCCAGCACCGGCAGCGCGAACATCGTCACCAGTCGGGTCGCGTTCAACCCCACAGGCGTGTGCACGACGGCGGCGGCGAGCACCCCGGCGGCGGCGAGCAGCGCACCGAAACGCACCGGCCGGTACGCCACCAGCGCCGCCACCACCAGGCTGGTCACCACCGCGCGCACCGCGTCGGTGCGGCTGATGTTCATCCAGCCGCCGTCGCCGAAGAGCACCGCCGTCGCGGCCAGCGGCACCGCCGCCGCGGCACCGAGCGCCAGACCGTCGGCGTACCGCCGGGTCAGCATCAGCGCCACGCCCGCCAGGCCGACGAACAGGCCGGCCACCGGACTGCTCGCCGAGGCCAGCAGTGCGGCGACCGCCGCGAGCACGAGCCGCACCCGCCCTCGTCCGGCTCGGCGAGTGAGCGCGAGCAGCGCGGCCAGCCCGAACGCCACACCCAGGGCGTACGTGACCCGACCGGAGACCAGGTTGCCGGCCAGCGTGACCACCCCGACCAGGCTGCCCAGCAGCGGTCGGGGCACCTCGGCGCGGACCAGCAGCGCGGCCAGCGCGGCAGCCGACACCACAAGCGCGAGCGCGCCGGTCACCCGTACGCCGAGCAACGCCATCACCGGCTGGGAGAGCAGGCTGTAGCCGAACTGCTGCACGCCGGCGTACCAGCGCAGGTCGACCGGGGTGGGGCCGTGGGCTGCGAAGAAGTCCGCGCGAGCCACCTGCGCGGCGAGGTCCGACCCCATCAGCGGCAGGGCCAGCCAGAGCGCGGCGAGCACGACTGCGGAACCGGTGGTCACCGCCACCACCCGACTGTGCCGCATGCCCACCTCCGTACCGCGACCACCGTACTGGCAGCATGTCCGGCGTGCCTCACCACCTCGCGCGTTGGACCGGACTGGCGGGATCGGCGTTGCTGGCCGTCGCCGCGTTCCTCGGCGGCGCCCTGCCCGGCTCCCCCCTGCGGACCACCCCGGTCAGCATCTGGCAGGGCCCGAACGGTCCGCTGGTCCTCGTCGCCTGGCTGGTCGGCACCGCGTTGCTGGCCTACGCCTGGTGGGCGCTGCGGGACTGCGTGCCGTCGACGCGCTGGGCGCTGACCACCGTCGGGCTCTGGCTGCTGCCGCTGCTGATCGCACCGCCGCTGGCCAGCCGCGACGTGTACGCGTACGCGTGCCAGGGCGCCAGCTACGCCGCGGGCATCAACCCGTACGAGCAGGGCGTCTCCGCGCTGCCCTGCCCCTGGCTGGACACCATCTCGTACATCTGGCGGGACACGCCCGCGCCGTACGGGCCGCTGTTCGTGCTGCTCGCCGGCGCGGTGGTGAAGGCCACCGGCTCGCTGACCGGCGCGATCGTGGTGTTCCGGCTGATCGCGGTGGCCGGGGTGGCGTTGATCGCGGTCAGCCTGCCGGTGCTGGCGCGACGCCTCGGCGTACCCGCCAGCCGGGCGATCTGGCTGGCGCTGGGCTGCCCGCTGGTCGCCGTACACCTGGTCGCCGGCGCGCACAACGACGCCCTGATGGTCGGTCTGCTGGTCGCCGGACTGGCGGTGATCGTCTCCCGGCCGGGCCGTCCCGGCCCGCTGCTCGCCGGCGGCGCCCTGCTCGGACTGGCCGCCGCGATCAAGGTGACCGCGCTGGTCGTGGTGCCGTTCGCGGCGCTGGCCGCGATCGTCGGCGGGTACTCGATCCGGGCCCTGCTCCGGCACGGCGGGTGGGTGGTCGGCGGCGCGGTCGCCGGCGTGGCCGGGGTGAGCCTCGCGGCGGGGCTGGACTTCGGCTGGGTCGCCGGGCTGGCCAGCGGCAGTGACGTGATCGCCTGGACGTCGCCGTCCACCGCGATCGGCCAGACCGTCGGCTACCTGGCGGTGCCGTTCGGCGGGCACATCGACGCGCTGCCGGTCACCCGGGGGATCGGGGTGGGGGTGCTGGCGCTGCTGCTGGTCTGGCTCTGGTGGCGGGCCCGCACCCGGGAGCCGCTGTGGTACGCCGCGCTGGCGCTGGCCGCCACTGTCGCCCTCGCGCCGCTGTTCCACCCCTGGTACTGGGTCTGGCCCCTCGCGGTGCTCGCGGCCACCGCCCGCCGGACCGGATGGTTCACCGTCGTCGCGCTCGTCGCGTCGTTCCTGGTGCTGCCCGACGGCACCGGCCTGCCCCGGTTCACCAAGACGGTCGGGGCGCCGCTGATGACGCTGTTGGTGATCGCCCTGGTCGTCTGGTTGGTACGGTCGGCTCGGGCGGCCCGTCACCCGGTCGCCGCCGACTGAGGGAAGGTGCGCCGGTGACCGCTCCCGGTCCGCCGCCTCCCGGCCTGCCGCGTTCGGGTCCGCCGCCGTCCGATCCGCCGCCGTCCGATCCGCCGCCTTCCCGTCTGTGGGCGGCGCGCCGGGCCCGGTACGTGGGACTGGTCGGCGCGGTGCTGCTCGCCGTTGCCGCGTACCTCGGTGGGGCGCTGCCCGACGCCCCGCTCGGCGCGACACCGGCGTCGATCTGGCGAGCCCCGGGCGGCCCGGCGTCGCTCACCTGCTGGCTGGTCGGCAGCGTGTTGCTGGTCGGGGCGTGGTGGTCGTTGCGCGGGGGAGCGCCGTCGACGCGGTGGGCGTACGTCACCGCCGGGCTGTGGGCGCTGCCGCTGCTTGTCGCACCGCCGCTGGGCAGCCGCGACGTCTACTCCTACGCCTGCCAGGGCTGGACGTACGCGCAGGGCGTCGACCCGTACGCGGTTCCGGTGGCGGCGGCGGGCTGCCCGTGGCTGGACGCGGTGGCACCGATCTGGCGGGACACCCCGGCACCGTACGGGCCGGTGTTCGTCCTCCTCGCGGCGCTCGCGGTGGGCCTCGGCGGCGGGCTCACCGGCACGATCGTGGCGCTGCGGGTCATCGCCGTGGCGGGGCTGCTGCTGGGTGCGCTCTGCCTGTCGGGGCTGGCGCGTGCGGCCGGTGTGCCGGTCCGGCGGGCGGCCTGGCTGGCGCTGGCCGGCCCGCTGGTCGGGGTGCACCTGGTGGCCGGGGCGCACAACGACGCGGTGATGCTGGGCCTGCTGCTGTCCGGACTCCTGATCGTGGTCCGCCGGCCGGGCCGGCCGGCGTCGTTGCTGGTGGCCGGGGTGCTGCTCGGGTTGGCGGTGACGGTCAAGGCCAGCGCCGTGGTGGTGCTGCCGTTCGCCGCGCTGGCCACGGTCCGTGGCCGCCACACCGTACGGTCGTTGGCGCGCGACGGTGGCTGGCTGGCCGGCGGGTCGATCGCCGCGCTGCTGGTCAGCTCCGCCCTGTCTGGGCTCGGGTTCGGCTGGGTGGGCGGGTTGACCCACAGCGGTGACTCGGAGCAGTGGACGTCGCCGCCCACCGCCGTCGGCCTGGTGGTGGACTACGCCGGCGCGCTGGCCGGGCGGGACCCGCAGGCGGTGCCGGTGGTCCGGGCGGTGGCGCTGCTGCTGCTCGCGGTCGTGCTGGTGCTCCTGTGGTGGCGGGCCTGGCGGGACCTGCGGGCCTCGGCTGATCCGGCCTTGGCCCGCCCCCGGATCACGCTGCACGGTGCGGCGCTGGCGCTGGTCGCCACGGTGGTCCTGTCCCCGGTCTTCCACCCCTGGTACGCGACCTGGCCGCTGGTGCTCCTCGCGCTCACCGCCACCCGGACCACGTGGTTCCTGCTGCCGGCCGCGGTGGCGACCTTCCTCGCTCTGCCCGACGGCACCAACCTGGCCCGCTTCACGAAAGCCCCCGGCGCGGTGGCGATGACCGCCCTGCTCGTGTTTCTGCTCCTGCACACCCTGCGCAGGATCTCCCAACCGCGCTGATCATGAGGTTGGCGGCGGTGTCGATCTCTGAACGCCCCGCCAACCTCATGATCAACGCGCGGTGTGCATCAGGACTGCGCGCCGGAGGTGGGGTAGTGGTGGTCGGCGCGCCTGGCAGCCAGGGTCAGGCGGGTGCGGACGAGGATGGTCAGGAGTAACACGGCGGGACCGGCCAGCGCGACGGCGATCGTGCTCGAGGCCAGCGCCGCGAAGCTGACGCCGCCGCGTATCGGGTCGATGGCATCGGCAAGGGCAGGCACCGCCAGGAATCCGGCGGGGGTGAGCAGCGTGACGAGCGCCCAGCCGCCCCGGGTGTCCCCGCCGACGGCCAGACCCACGGCCAGCAGGGCCCCGACGACCAGCAGCAACCCACCGACGGTGGGCAGGAAGCTCAACGCGGTGAAGCTGTAGGAGCCGAAACCGTCGTCCAACTCCACCAGGAATTCCGTCGCCGCCACCGCCGTCACAGCGGACAGCAGCGGCGCGAGGCGGATCGCCGCCGCGGGCCGGTCGGGCAGGGCCAACGCCAGCAGGCCGAGGATGACCTGCGGTAGCAGTACGAACAGCGGCGGCCGGTATGCGTCGAGCACTGCGGCCAACGGTGGCAGTGCCAGCGTGAGCAGGAGGGCGAGGGCGATGGCCAGCCGGGCCACCCGGCTCGGCGCGACGGCGGTGGCGATCGCGGCCAGCAGCCAGCCCGCCCAGGCGATGACCCCGATCGAGACGAACGGGCCGACGTGGGGTACGCGCCATTCCACCGGCGCTGGATGCAGCTCTGTCGCGCCCCAGACACCGGCGAGGACGCTCGCGGTGACCAGGGACAGCAGCGCCGCGAGGCGTACCCCGGGGGTCAGCCTGGCGACGCCGGCGGCCCGCAGCCGCTGGCGGAGCCCGCCGCGGAGGAGGTCCGCGGCGTCCGCGGGCGAGGGCCAGCGGCGACCCGGCGCGGCCAGGTCCAGGTAGGTGCCGACGATCTCGGCGCCGCGGGAACGCCGGTAGTCGGCGGGGTACGCGCGCAGCAGTCGCAGGTAGCGGCGCTCCAGGTCGGTCATGCCAGCCCTCCGGTGAGGCGCGGGGTGGCGGGTTGGGCGGCGCGAGCCCGTGCGGCGAGCCGGGCGGTGGCGGCCTCGACGTTGTGCCGTAGCCGCTCGGTCTCGGCGGTCAGGGTGGTGTCGCCCGCGGGGGAGAGCCGGTAGTAGCGGCGCAGCCGGCTGTCCACCACCTCCTCCCGGTCGACCTCGACCAGGCCGGCGTCGACCAGCCGGTCGAGCGCCCCGTAGAGGGTTCCCGGGCGCAGGGTCACCCGCCCGTCGGACAGGGCGGTGACCTCGCCGATCAGCCCGTAGCCGTGCAGCGGCTCGCCGGCGAGCGCGGTGAGGATGAGGAACGTGGGTTCCCGCAGGGGTGTATCCATGGCCGTAGTATAACGGACACGAAGGTATCGCGGGGGGTGCAGGACGGCGCGTCGGACCGAAACGGCCGGGCCGGCTCCGCGGGTGCGGAGCCGGCCCGGCCGGTGATCGTTGACTGCTCAGCAGCCGAGGGCTGCCTCAGCAGTCGTAGTACATGGCGAACTCGTGCGGGGTCGGGCGCAGGCGCACCGGGTCGACCTCGTTGGCGCGCTTCCAGTCCACCCAGGTGGAGATCAGGTCCGGGGTGAAGACGCCGCCGTCGAGCAGGTAGTCGTGGTCGGCCTCCAGCGAGTCGAGCACGGCCGGCAGCGAGCCCGGCACCTGCTTGACGTCGCCCCACTCCTCCGGCGGGAGGTCGTAGAGGTCCTTGTCGATCGGCGTCGGCGGCTCGATCTTGCTCTTGATGCCGTCCAGGCCGGCCATCATCATGGCCGAGAAGGCCAGGTAGACGTTGGCCGACGGGTCCGGCACGCGGAACTCGACGCGCTTGGCCTTGGCGTTGCTGCCGGTCACCGGGATGCGGGTGCAGGCGGAGCGGTTGCGCTGCGAGTAGACCAGGTTGACCGGCGCCTCGTAGCCCGGCACCAGGCGGCGGTACGAGTTGACCGTCGGGTTGGTGAAGGCCAGCAGCGACGGCGCGTGGTGCAGCAGACCACCGATGTACCAGCGGGCCATGTCGGACAGGCCGGCGTAGCCGGTCTCGTCGTAGAACAGCGGCTCGCCGTTGAGCCAGAGGCTCTGGTGGGTGTGCATGCCGGAACCGTTGTCACCGAACAGCGGCTTGGGCATGAACGTCGCGGTCTTACCGTTGGCCCAGGCCTCGTTCTTCACGATGTACTTGAAGAGCTGGAGCTGGTCACCGGCGTGCAGCAGGGTCGAGAACCGGTAGTTGATCTCGGACTGGCCGGCGGTGCCCACCTCGTGGTGCGAGCGCTCCACGTTGAAGCCGGTGTCGACGAGCCGGCGCACGATCGAGTCGCGCAGGTCGGCGTAGTGGTCGACCGGCGGAACCGGGAAGTAGCCGCCCTTGTACGCGGTCTTGTAGCCGAGGTTGCCGCCCGCCTCTTCGCGGCCGGTGTTCCAGGCGCCCTCGATCGAGTCGATGTAGTAGAACGACTGGTGCGCCGAGGTCTCGTGGCGGATCGAGTCGAAGATGTAGAACTCCGCCTCGGCACCGAAGTAGGCGGTGTCGGCGATGCCACTGGCCGCCAGATATGCCTCGGCCTTCTTCGCGACGTTGCGCGGGTCGCGGCTGTAGGCCTCGCGGGTGAACGGGTCGTGGATGAAGAAGTTCAGCGCGAGCGTCTTCTGCGCGCGGAACGGGTCGATGAACGCGGTGGCGACGTCCGGGAGTAGGAGCATGTCCGACTCGTGGATCGCCTGGAAACCGCGGATCGACGAACCGTCGAACGCGAGGCCGTCGGTGAAAAGATCGTCGTTGACGGACTCGACCGGCAGGTTGAAGTGCTGCATCACGCCGGGCAGGTCACAGAAACGAACGTCGACGAACTTCACGTCCTCGTTCTTGAGGTATCGCAGCAGTTCCTCGGGATTGGCGAACACACATCCTCCTGGCACGTCCACGGGGTGGCTAGGCTTCTGGCGACGCTAGGGCCGGGCGGTTGCCCGGCCGTGTCTCCGTTGTTTCTGCCGTGTTACGTCCCGCGCGGAGCGTCGGTGGCGCTCCGGTCCACGCCCCCGGCCCGCCGCGAGCGCCGTCCGACTGTGCCATTGTAATGACATTTGATGCCGTTGGCCCGAATCAGCACGCCGTGCAGGCGACACTCGGCAAGTCCTCATCCCCGCGCGGATACCCTTGACCGCTGTGACCAATCCGCACGCCCCGGCCGCGCCGGCCACCGACCCCGGCTTCACCCCACCCAGCCTCGGCAAACGGTTCGGGGCGCTGGTCATCGACTGGGTGCTCAGCCTGCTGGTGTCAAACGTCTTCGCCGATCCGTTGCGCGACAGTTGGGCGCCGGTGCTGGTGCTGGTGCTCGAGTACGGCTTCTTCCTCGGCCTGTTCGCCCAGACGCCGGGCATGTACATCACGAAGATCCGCTGCGTGAACTGGTACGACGGTGGCCGGATCGGGGTGCTCCGCGGCCTGATCCGCGGCCTGCTCCTGGCTCTCGTCGTCCCCGCGCTGATCATGGACGAGCACCGCCGGGGCCTGCACGACAGATTCGCCAACGCGGTCATCGCCGACGCACCCCGAGGCTGAGCCCGCCGACGCACCCCGAGGCTGAGCCCGCACCCGCCGCTGCCGGCCTCCCGCCGCGCCCGCTGCCCGTCGCCGCGCCCGCGCCTCAGCCCGCTGCCCGACCCCGCCCGCCCAAGATCGCGCTCGATCCAGGATGTAGTGGTGTCCCAGCAGTTCGAGGCCATTACATCCAGGATCGAGCACGATCTTGACCCCTGCCGGATCGCAGCCCCCTGCCGGATCGCAGCCCCCTTCCGGCGGCCGATGCGTCCGCAGCCGGGCAAGATCCAGGCAACTTCGGGGAAGTTGCTGCCTGCGGCACGTCTGAGGCAGCAGCTTCGGGGATGTTGTGCGGGTGCGGGTGCGGGTGCCGGGTGCCGGGTGCGGGCGGGGAACGGGTGCAAGGGCACGGGGTGCCGACGGGAAAGAGCCGGACCCGTCCGGGTCCGGCTCTTACGCGTACACCTGGGGGTCAGCGGCCCCGCGACTGGCGAGAGGCGCCCGGCGGCCGCATGTTCTTCGGGATCGCGCCCTTGGGCATCTGCGGACGGGCGGTGAGGGCCTTGAGCCGCTTGTCCAGCGAGTTGACGTCCTTGCCGGAGAGCGCGCGGGGCAGACGCAGCAGCGTCGTGCGGAGCTTGCGGATCGGCAGTTCGCCCTCGTCCTGCCCGATCACGTAGTCGTGCAGGGGCGCGGAGCCGATCACCTTCGACAGCCGCCGCTTCTCCTGCCCGAGCAGGCCACGCACCCGCTGCGGGTTGCCCTCGGCCAGCAGGATCACGCCCGGCCGGCCGATCACCAGGTGGATCATGTCCATCTGGGTGGTCGAGCTGACCGCCGGGGTCACCCGCCAGTCGCCGCGCATGTTCTCCATGATCTGCGCCGCTGCGCCGGGCTGCCCCTCGGCGGCGTTCATCATCGCCTTGTTGGACCGCAGGTTGAGCACGATCAGCACCGCGAGCAGGACGAACAGGATGCCGATCGGCAGCCAGATCCAGCTCCAGAGGATGACCGCGACCACGGTGAGGGCGAGCGGGATGAGCACCGCGGCGGCGACCAACGGCGCGAACCACCGGTCCTGCTTGGCGGTGAACTGGAACACCATCCCGATCTGCTTCAGCCGCTGGCCGAACGAGACCTTCTCCTGGGGCTTTGCCATGTCGCAGAGTCTAGTGGTCGCCGCCGGCCCCGTTGATCCGCGTCCGGGTGCCGGCCGATCGAGTACCTTACGTCGCCTCGCCGCCGCCGCCCGGGCGCGTCGTCACGCCGACGGCAGGTAGATCCGCCAGCCGTCGATCATGACCAGGTCCAGGCTGCCCGGGGCGGCGCGCAACCGCTCGTCGAGCGTGTGGGCCAACGGCGAGCCGGTCGGTGCGACCCAGGCGGGCGCCGCCGCGCCGTCGACCTCCCGCCGGTACGCGGGGTAGCGGTCGAAGCCGGGGGTCAGCGCGTCGTCGACGACCGCGCAGACCACCTGCTCCGCCGTGGCGAAGGTGAGCCGGTTGCAGGTCCAGTAGCCGGCGCGGACGTGTCGTACGCCGAGCTGACGCAGGGTGGTCACCAACTCGGTGTGCCGGGCCTCGGCGGCCCGGGTCGCGGGCACGGTCCGCGCCGCCTGCCAGGTGGCGTGGCCGGCGGTCCCCAGAGTGGACACGAGCAACGCCAGCGCGACCGGGCGGGCCAGCGCCGACCCGACATCGCGACGGTCGCCCGCGGACTGCCGGAGACCGCCACGGGCCGCCGCCCAGACCGGCCACAGCAGTGCCGGCAGGGAGATGAGCAGGCAGGACAGATAGCGGGAACTCTCCACCGGCGTGAGCCCGGCGGAACTGCTCACGGTGTACGCGCCGAGGGTGCCGACCGCGGCCAGCACCAGCGCCAGCCACACGGCCGCCGCCACCCGAGCCGGGACCTCGGCGACGCCGGGGCCTGCTCGACCCGCCGCAGCGGTCGCCGGGCGGGCACCGGCTGTACCGCCCCCAGGGCCGCCGGCGGCAGGGGCCGCGGGGTCGGTCGGGATGGCGGATGCGCGGCGCAGGGTGTGCCAGGCGGTGGCGGCGGCGAGGGCCAGCAGCAGCGGCAGCGCGAGCGCCCACCACAGTTGCCAGGTGGCGCACCGCCCGGGACCGCAGAACCCCATGCCCAGCGCAGGACCGAGCACCAGGCCGCCGTGCAGCCGGTCCGGCCATCCCGCGCTGGCGTTCGCACCGCTGGCGGCGAGGACCGCGTGCAGCGGGTTCCGGCCGGTCAGCAGGCTGTCCAGCAGCAGCGGTGCGGCGCCCAGCACGGCGGCGGCCCCGAGCAGCGCCCCGGCCGCGCCCTGCAGCTCACGACGGCAGAACCCGACGAGCGCCGCGCCGAGCGCCACGACGTACGGCAGCACCAGCGGGTCGACCCAGACCATCAGGCCGGCCAGGAATCCCCACACCGCCCAGCGCGTCAGCCGCCACCCTGGGCACCCGGTGGCCAGATCCACCGCGAGTACGGCCAGCGCCATCGCGGACGCGTTCATCTCCGGATAGCCACCACCGGCGATCAGCTGGTTCTTCACCACCCGGTCGGAGCCCAGGGCCAGCAGCGCCACCACCAGCAGCCCGAACCACCGGTCTCCGGTCAGTCGCAGCGTCAACCGCCAGGCCAGCAGCAGGAACAGCACGTACAGCGCGAGCGTGGGCAGCCGCAGACCGAGCAGCGACGGCCCACCGGCCAGGGCGAACACCGGCGCGGCCAGGTACGCCTCCAGCGCGCCCATGTACTGCTGGCCGTAGAACCAGACCGGAAAGTCCTCAGCTCGGGCGATGTGCAGCGCGGCCAACCCCATGGCGGCCTCGTCGCTGTTGGTGGGCGGCGCGGCGTGACCCAGCAGCCAGAGCCGGTAACCCACCCCGACGAGTACGGCCAACCCGGTCAGCCAGCCGGCCAACCCGAGACGCGAGCCCGGCCGTGGGCGCGGGGAGCCCGCGCCACGCGGCTGCTGGCGTACGCCCAGGGTCATCGCACGATCATGACACCCGGACGCCGAACGGCCGTGCGGCGGCGCGAGCGGTCATCTCGGAGCCCGAGGCTGATAAGCATGTAAAGAGCGCTGCCATCCATCGGGCCATCAAGCCTCAACGTGCCGGCGCAGTTTCAGATCGCGCCCCCCTGGTCGACCTGCGGCGTCGTCGCGGACCTGGACGTACGACACGGCCGATCGGGTGAACAGCGCCGGTTACGTGTACGACGCCCTTGGCCGCACGACGACGGTACCTGCTATCGACACTGCCATGACGTCGGGCGGGAACGTGACCGTCGCATACCACTCGACGGACCTGGTGGACACGATCACCCAGGGCGTGCGTACGACGGATTACGTCCTGGACGTGACCGGTGAGCGAGTTCGTTCGTGGACCGACAACGCCAGCGGTGTCGCCGTGCAGGCGGGCCACCACTACGACGGAGATGAGGACAGCCCGTCGTGGACGCAGGAGACGGCGGGCCGGTTCACCCGGCCGGTGTCGGGCCTTTCGGCGATGGCCGGCATCTTCGACAGTGGCAGCGCTGAGGTCGACTGGCAGATCACCAACCTGCATGGGGACCTGGTCGCGGCGATCCACGGTGGCGACGAGGGCCTGTCGAGCACCAGCGAGGCCGACGAGTACGGCACCCCGCGCGATCCACAGAACGTCGGGTCGCAGCGGTACGGGTGGCTCGGCTCCAAGCAGCGAGCGGCGCTACAAGACCTACAAGTCCATCAAAAAGAGCGGTTTCAAGGCGACCTGGCGGCCGATCAAGAGAATGAGCTGGAAAGAGCGCTTCCAATACGGCGTGTCCGCCGGCGCATCTTAGATGGGTTACCACGATTTCAAGAATGACTGGCGGGGATATCGGCGAGTTGGGGTGACACCAAGAGCGCTGGTGGCGCGAAATACTGCAGATTCGCCCGTAAGGTGAGCCGCTGGGCTTCCCGCGGAATGTACTCAGGATGCAGGTGAGTGTCGTATGGGTAACGAAGATCCGACCGAGGCGCAGGCGCGTCGCCCGGAGTGGATTCAGCATCCTGCGTTTCTGGTGGTGTACTTCCTGGTTGCGCTGGCGTTTTTTCTTACCCACGAGAATTTGCTCTCGCGAATTCTGGCCGGCGCGATGATGGTCGTCCTGGCGACCCAGTTCGCCAACTCTGTCTGGCATCGGCGTCGACGTGGGGCCAAGCGCATCGATCCGCCGCGAGCGTCTGAGTAAGTTGCCAACGGTAAGCGCGTGACGGAAGAGAAGCGGCGAGAGGGCTCGTGTTAGATGCCCTCTCGCCGCTTCGATCGATCCCTCAGCGGGCTCAGCCCGCGGTGGCGACCGGGGTGGCGGCGCGGGCGTCGAGCGCCTGCTTGTAGAGCCGGCCCGCCCGGTACGACGAACGCACCAGCGGCCCGCTCATCACCCCGGCGAAGCCGATCTCCTCGGCCTCCTCGCGCAGCTCCACGAACTCCTCCGGCTTGACCCAGCGGGTCACCGGGTGGTGGCGGGGGGTGGGACGCAGGTACTGCGTGATGGTGATCAGCTCGCAACCGGCGTCGTGCAGGTCGCGCAGCGCCTGGGAGACCTCGGCGCGCTCCTCGCCCATACCCAGGATGAGGTTGCTCTTGGTGACCAGACCGTCGGCGCGGGCCTGGCGGATCACATCCAGCGAACGGTCGTAGCGGAACGCCGGCCGGATGCGCTTGAAGATGCGCGGCACGGTCTCCACGTTGTGCGCCAGCACCTCCGGGCGGGAGCCGAAGACCTCGGCGAGCTGCTCGGGCACGGCGTTGAAGTCCGGGATCAGCAACTCGACGCCGCAGCCGGGCTGAAGGAGGTGGATCTGTCGGACGGTCTCGGCGTACAGCCAGGCGCCGCCGTCGGGCAGGTCGTCACGGGCAACACCGGTGATGGTGGCGTAGCGCAGCCCCATCGCGACCACCGACTCGGCCACGCGACGCGGCTCGTCGGCGTCGAACTCGGCCGGCTTGCCGGTGTCGATCTGGCAGAAGTCGCAGCGCCGGGTGCACTGGTCGCCACCGATGAGGAAGGTGGCCTCCCGGTCCTCCCAACACTCGTAGATGTTGGGGCAGCCGGCCTCCTGGCAGACGGTGTGCAGCCCCTCGCGCGAGACGAGCCCGCGCAACTGGGTGTACTCCGGTCCCATCTTGGCCTTGACCTTGATCCACGGGGGTTTGCGCTCGATCGGCGTCTCGGCGTTGCGCGCCTCGATGCGCAGCAGCCGCCGCCCCTCGGGGGCCGCGGTTGCGGTGCGCGCTGCCTGGCCGGTCGTCGGCGCGGAGTGCTCGATCGTCACGAAATTGAGCCTACGCCGGACGGCAGGTGTCTATGTACGCCAGGCGACCGGCGTCACGCTCCAAACGTTGTGACGCCGGACACCGGATAGTCGAAAATGAGCGTCACACACGTAGGGATCTGGTGCTACGGTCTCCGCCAACAGCGACGACGGAGCCGAGTAGCGCCCCGACCCGCCAGTGCAGAGAGCCGCCGGTGCTGAGAGGCGGTCTGGCGCCGGTGCGTGAAGACCCTCCCGAGCTGCGGGCAGAACGGCCGAAACGCCTAGTAGAGCCCGCCCGGCTGGCCCCGGTCATCAGGCGACGAACGAGGCTCCCGCTTCGGCGGGGGTGAAGGTGTGGTGGCACCGCGAGGATCCCGCTCGCCCACACCTCCCTGGGGCTGATGCGACGCATCGCTTCCCCCGGGCGGCGACGGCGTGGCGATCGACCGAGGAGCAGCCCGCCATGCAACGAACCCTGTCCCACCACCTGCCCGCCCAGATCGGCACGACCGTGCGGATCGCCGGGTGGGTGCACCGACGCCGACTGCTGAAATCGGTGGCCTTCCTGATCGTGCGGGACGCCACCGGCCTGACCCAGGTGGTCGTGACCGACCCGGCCGTCCGCGCCGAGCTGGAGAAACTCCCCGAGGAGACGGTCGTCGAGGTCACCGCGACGGTGACCGCGAACGACACGGCGCCCGCCGGGGTCGAGCTGACCGACCCGGAGGTACGCCCGCTCGGGCCGCCCGCCGTGCCACCACCGTTCGACCTGTACCGGCCGGCGCTCACCGCGAGCCTGCCCACCCAACTCGACAACGCGCCGACCGCGCTGCGCCACCCCACCCGGTCGGCCGCGCTGCGGATCTCGGCGGCGGCGGTGGCCGGCTTCCGGGCCGCGCTCGACGCCCGGGACTTCGTGGAGATCCACACTCCGAAGGTGGTCAGCTCCTCCACCGAGAGCGGGGCGAACGTGTTCGCGCTGGACTGGTTCGGTGGTCCCGCGTACCTGGCCCAGTCGCCGCAGTTCTACAAGCAACTGATGGTCGGCGTCTTCGAACGCGTCTACGAGGTGGGGCCGGTGTTCCGGGCCGAGCCGCACGACACCGTCCGGCACCTGGCGCAGTACACGTCGCTCGACGCCGAATTGGGCTTCGTCACCGACCACCGCGACGTGATGCGGGTGCTGCGCGACACCCTGGCCGGGATGCTGGGCACCGTGGGCGATCGGGCCGGCGCCGCCCTGGCGACGCTGGGCGTCACACCACCGCAGGTGCCCACGGAGATTCCGGCGGTGCACTTCACCGAGGCCCTGAGGATCGCCGGGGCGCCCGCCGACGAGCCGGACCTCGCGCCCGCCCACGAACGGGCGCTGGGCGAGTGGGCTCGCCGCGAACACGGCTCGGACTTCCTCTTCGTCACCGGCTACCCGATGGCGAAGCGGCCGTTCTACACCCACCCGGACCCGGCGCGGCCGGCGTACTCGAACGGTTTCGACCTGCTCTTTCGTGGTCTGGAGCTGGTGACCGGCGGGCAGCGGCTGCACCGGCACGCCGACTACCTGGCGGCGTTGGCGGCGCGCGGTGAGCCGGTCGAGCCGTACGCCGGTTACCTGGACGCGTTCCGGCACGGCATGCCGCCGCACGGTGGCTTCGCCATCGGGCTGGAACGCTTCGTGGCTCGCCTGGTCGGCGCGGCCAACATCCGGGAGGTCACCGCGTTCCCGCGGGACCTGCACCGGCTGACCCCGTGAGCGCGGCGGCCCTCGGCGTTGCCGCCGGGGGCCGCCGATCAGCCCTCGGTGTTGCCGCCGGGGGCCGCCGATCAGCCCTCGGTGTTGCCGCCGGGGGCCGCCGCTCAGACCGCGATGAGGGTGGAGAGTCGGCGCTCGACCACCGGGAGCACGTCGGCGACGGTGATCGGGCGGCCCAGCTCGGCGGTGAGCGAGGTGACGCCGGCGTCGCGGATGCCGCACGGCACGATCCGGTCGAAGGAGGTCAGGTCGCAGTCGCAGTTGATCGAGAAGCCGTGCAGGGTGACGCCCCGGGCGACCCGGATGCCGATGGCGGCCACCTTGCGGGCCGGCCCCCGGTCGTCCTCGGGCACCCAGACCCCGCTGCGTCCCTCGACCCGGCCGGCGGTCAGCCCTACCTCGGCGCACACGTCGATGAGCAGCTCTTCGGTGCGGCGGACGTAGGCGACCACGTCCACCGGGTCGGGCAGCCGCAGGATCGGGTAGCCGACGAGTTGGCCCGGCCCGTGCCAGGTGATCTTGCCGCCGCGGTCCACGTCGACGACCGGGGTGCCGTCCGTCGGCCGGTCCCACGGCTCGGTGCGCTTGCCCGCGGTGTAGACGTTCGGGTGCTCCAGCAGCAGCACGGTGTCGCCGCGCTCGCCAGCCACCACCGACTCGTGCAGGCGTCGCTGCTCGTCCCAGGCGGCCTGGTAGTCGAGCAGGCCGGCGCGGACGGCGGTGAGGCCGGAGATCGTCGCTGTCACGGTTTCCAGCCTAGTCCCGCGCAAGGCGATCGTCCCTGGTGAGCCGCCTCACCGGGGCTGCCTCCGCCGGCTCCGCCGGGCTCAGGCGTTCGACGCTGGCGGGTCGGCCCTCTGGCGGCGACGAACACGCCGAACGACGAGGGCGACGGCGAGCAGCAGCGGCACGGCCAGCGTGAGGTAGACCCAGAGTGGGGCGGCGAACGGTGACGGCCGGGGCTCCGGCCCACCGAACGCGGCCCGGGTCAGCAGGTCGCCCGGCACCATCACGTCGGTCGACCCGACCGGCGTGGTCACCAGCACCTCGCGACCGCCGTCGGGCGACAGCGCGGCGAGAACGGCCTGCCGGTCGGTGTCCTGCTCGGTTGCGCTGACGTAGCGCAGGACGGGGTCGTCGCCGCGCCAGCCGATGATCCCGCTGGCCGAGGTGCCGGCCGGCAGGGGCTGGCCGACGGCGTGGCCGGTGGCCGTGTCCAGGAACTCGATCCGCCAGGTGCGCGCCGCCGCCTCCTCGGATGTGCACCGGGGCCCGGCGCAGCCGTCGAAGGCGAGCAGCGCGAGCCGCCGGCCGTCGGGATGCCAGGCGGCCGGGCCGGCCAGGACCCGCCGGTCGCCCAGGTCGACCTGCCAACGAGGGCCGCCGCCGGCCGGGTCGACGACCACCAGTCGCTGGTGCTCGGCGAGCAGGGCCGGCACGTCCGGCGAGCCGGTGACGGCCACCAGGTCGCCAGCGGGGGACCAGGCCGCAGCGTTGTGCGCGGCGAAGGTGCCGACGTCGACCACCCGCTCGGTGTCCCGGAACGGGTCGACGACGAGCAGGTCGTCGGGCTTTTCCGGGTCGTTGAGCTGCTGGTTGTCCGGCCCGTAGGTGATCACGTCGTCGTCGTTGCTGCGGGTGCCCAGCACCTGTTGCCCGTCCGGCGACCAGGCCATCAGGTGGACGCCGGTGCTCATCGTGCGGCGCTGCCGGCCGGTGGTGAGGTCCAGCAGCTCGCCGGAGTACGGCCGCAGGTAGTGCCGTCCATCCGGGGAGAGCAGCCCGTGCCCCTCGCCGATGGAGATCGGGATCAGTCGGTACGCGCCGTCCCGGTCGACGAGCACACCTGTCGACTCGAAGTAGCGGGTGCGGTCGGTGAAGAACACCAGCGCGGCCGGGCCGGCCGCGCGTTGCCCCACGGTGGCCTGCCACAGCCACGGATTGTGCACCCGGGTCGGCACCACGCCGGCCGTGCTGCCGGGGACAGTGCTGGTCCCGGCCGCGGCGGCTGGCGCGCTGAGTGCCACGAGGACCAGCGCGACACCGATCGCGGCTGCACGGCGCAGTCGCCGGCCGGTCATTTCCATCGGTCCATTAGACGCGACGCAGGCCGGGCGCGATGCCCCCGTCGGTCGCGCCGCGGCTATCGGTCGGCCGGCGGGATGCGCCAGAGCCAGACGTCGTCGACCCGCTGCGGCTCGCCGAACAGGGCGGTGCCGGTCCGGCGCAGCGCCTCCTCGTCGACCTCGAACTTCGCGCCGTGCACCCGGTCGGCGAGCACCACCGTCTCGATCCGCCAGTGCCGCAGGTCCGACTGCACCTCGCGGATCGTCCCGTCGGTGACGATCGGCACCAACCCGGTACGGCCCGCCTGGTCCATCAGTGCGCTCAGGGTGCGCGGCACCGGGCCGATCCGGCCGCGCCCGTCCGGTCCACCCGGGCCGAGAAAGAAGCCGCCCGGAATGGCGAACTCACCCTGCCGGTGCGACAACGCGTACGCCTGCCAGCGCTGACCGTCCGGGTAGATGTCCACGGTCAACGGCACCGGGGTGAGCACGCCGTCCGGTGAGACGTAGTCCCGCCAGGTGCCGGAGGTGATGAACTCCGGGATCGGTTCCCGCTCGTCGGTCAGCAGCGGGGTGGGCAGCAGCGGCACGAGGGCCACCGCGAACCCGATCAGCCAGGCCAACTCCGTGGAGCGGTGCCGGGGTGGTGCGGCGCGCAGGAGGTCGACGGCGTACGCCAGCAGTAGGCCGATCACCGGCGCGACCACGAGCGCCAGCCGGGCCGGCAGCGCGGCGTTCACCACCGGCAGTTGCCCGAGCAGGTCGAACGGCATGGGCAGGTCGGTGCGGCGCCCGTCGACCTTGGCGACCGGGCCGAAGGAGAGCACCGAGAAGATCAGCGCGAGGACGCCCAGCGCCCAGAGGGTGGCCCGGCGGCTGGGGTCGGCACGCCGCCAGAGCGCCACGAAGCAGACGACGGTGAGCACCAGCAGCGGGATGCCGAAGAACGAGTTCTCCTCGGTCGGGTTCGGTGCCAACGAGGTGCCCAGCCCCGCCTCGCCGGCCAGCGAGCGGCGTGGAAAGGCGGCGAACGCGGCGATGTCCTCGGAGTGGATCACCGGGTCGAAGCCGGTGCCGTGGAACCGCTGCGGCCCGGCGAAGTGCAACCACAGGGGATACGACAGCAGCACGCCGCCCACCGCGGCGGTCACCCCGAGCCCGCGCAGGAAGGTGGGCAGCGCGGCGCGCGCCTCGGCCCGGTTCGCCGGGTGCAGCGCCCAGATGGCGACGAACACCCCGAGCGCCAGCGCCGTGAAGAACAGCCCTTCGGCGGCGATCGAGAACGCCACCGCGACCAGCACCCCGAGGATCACCCCGTCGCGCAGCCAGTGCCCCGTTCGGCGCAGCGCGAACAGCCGCCAGATCAGCAGCGGCACCAGCCAGCCGGCGGTCCAGTTCAGGTGGGCGTTGGCGTGCGAGACCATGCCGGGGGAGTAGGCGATGAACAGGCCGCCGACCCCGGCGGCCAGCCGACTGCGCACCAGGTGCCGGGAGAGCAGCCAGTACCAGGCCAGCGCGGTGGCGAGCAGGTTCAGGGTGAGGATCACCAGGAACGTGGCCGGCGGCCCGATCAGGTACGTGAGCGGGGCGAAGACCACCGCGTACACCGTGATCGAGGTGTTCACCGCGAGGTTCACGCCGTCCGGGACGTTGATCAGGTACGTGAAGAGCGGGTTGTCGCCGTGGGTGACCGCGTGCCCGCCGAACGCCAGCAGCCACTCGAAGAGCGCCTGGTCACTGGAGTTGACGGTGATGGTGCGGACGTTCGGGTCCCGCCACAGCCCACTCGTCACCCAGACGGCGAGCGCGAACGCCACCAGCACGACGATCAGGTCGGCCCGGCGGTCCCGGACGACGCGCGGCGGTGACGCGGGTGCGGGCCCGGTGGCCAGCGACGGGGAGGACGGCACGCAGCGGACGTTACCAACCGGACCTGGACAGGCCGGTCAGACCTGCAAGGAGGGGACCGTTGTTGTCGCGTGGGGTTGGGGAGGACTCGCGTCGACGGTCCGGCGTACACCTCGGCGGCCGTGAATGTGTGAGCGCGCCCCATGTCATGGCAGCGACACATCGTCGTAACGTCACGGCAATTCGACCGTGACCCAGTTCACAGTCCGCCCCTTCCAGGAGGCCGCCGTGCGCCGCTCCTCGTCCATCCTCACCCGCCTGATCGGCGTGGGCGCCGGGCTCGTCCTCGCCGCAGCCGGCGCGGTCGCCATCGCCGCACCCGCCCAGGCCGCGACCCTCACCCAGGTCACCGGGTTCGGCTCCAACCCGGGCAACCTCGCCATGTACGCCTACCGGCCGGACAGCCTGCCGGCCAACTCCCCGGCGGTGGTGCTGCTGCACGGCTGCACCCAGACCGCCGCCGGTTACTTCTCCGGCTCCGGCTGGCAGAAGTACGCCGACCAGTGGAAATTCTCCCTGATCGTCGCCCAGCAGCCGTCCGGCAACAACGCCAACTCCTGCTTCAACTTCTTCGAGGCCGGCGACACCGCCCGCGGCCAGGGTGAGGCGCTGTCCATCAAGCAGATGGTCGACCACGCCAAGGCGAACTTCGGGGTGGACGGCTCCCGGGTCTTCGTCAGCGGGCTGTCCGCGGGCGGGGCGATGAGCGCGGTCATGCTCGCCACGTACCCGGACGTCTTCTCCGGCGGATCGATCATCGCCGGCATCCCGTACCGCTGCGCCACCAGCATGGTCAACGCCTTCAGCTGCATGAACCCGGGCGCGGACAAGACCCCGGTCGCCTGGGGCGACCTGGTGCGGGGGGCGTACTCCGGCTACACCGGTCCGCGGCCCCGCGTCGCCATCTGGCACGGCACCTCGGACCCGACGGTCGCCCCGCTCAACGGCACCGAGTCCCGCGACCAGTGGACGAACGTGCGCGGCATCTCGCAGACCCCGACCAGCACCTCGTCGCTGCCCGCCAACACGAGCCTCGAGGTGTACGGCAACGACGAGGTACGGCTCTACCGGGTCTCCGGCATGGGCCACGGCACTCCGGTCGACCCGGGTTCCGGGGCCGACCAGTGCGGCACCGCCGGGGCGTACCTGCTCGACACCATCTGCTCGACCTACCGCGACGCGCTCTTCTTCGGCCTGAACGGCGGCGGCACCACCCCGACCCCCACCCCCACGGCGACGCCCACGGCCACCCCCACCCCCACGGCCACCCCGACGCCGACGGCGACCCCCACCACGCCCCCGACCTGCGTGACGGCCAGCAACTACGCCCACGTGTCGGCCGGCCGGGCGTACCAGTCCGGTGGCTACGCCTACGCGAACGGCTCCAACCAGCGCATGGGCCTCTACAACACCTTCTACACCAGCGCCCTCAAGCAGACCGCCCCCAACTACTGGGTGATCGGCTGCTGACCCCTCCGGTGCCGCGTTGATCAAGAGGTTTGCGTCAGATTCCGGCTCCCGGATGCCGCAAACCTCTTGATCAACGCGCTGGTCAGTCGTTGAGGGCGGCGTGCAGGGCGCTGGACAGGTCGGAGTGGTGGTAGGGGTAGCCGGCCCGGGTGAGGACTGCCGGGAGGACTCTGGTGCTGGTCAGGGCCTCGTGTGAGAAGCCGCCGAGGGCCACCTTGAGCGCCAGTGCGGGGATCGGGATGATCGCCGGGCGGTGCAGCTGCCGCGCGAACTCCCGGGTGAACTCGGCGTTCGTCACCGGGTTCGGGCCCACCACGTTGACCGGGCCGGCGATGTCGTCGTGGTCCAGCAGGAAGCGGGTCGCGTCCAGCCAGTCGGTCATCGAGATCCACGGCAGCCACTGCCGGCCACTGCCCAGCCGGCCGGCGATGCCCAGCTTGAACGGCAGCAGCTGCGGCTTGAGCAACCCGCCGTCGCGGTGCAGCGGCAGGCCGGTGCGCAGCCGCACCACGCGTACCCCGGCGTCCTCGGCCGGCCTGGTCGCGGCCTCCCACACCCGGCAGACGTCGGCCAGGAAGCCCTCGCCGGCGGGCGCGTCCTCCTCGACGGCCCGGTCGCCGGTGTTGCCGTACCACCCCACCGCCGACGAGTTGAGCAACGCCCGGGGACGGTCGGCGGCGGGGAGCCCGGCGATGGTGGCGGCCAGGATGGTG
This sequence comes from Micromonospora sp. NPDC005203, assembly GCF_042872705.1. Taxonomy (NCBI): domain Bacteria; kingdom Bacillati; phylum Actinomycetota; class Actinomycetes; order Micromonosporales; family Micromonosporaceae; genus Micromonospora; species Micromonospora sp. NPDC005203. The sequence goes on from NZ_JBIAKV010000007.1 coordinate 34,631, forward strand.
GTGCTGTCCACCCGGCTGGTCCGGATCAACCGCCGGTAGTCGTCGTTCCAACGCTTGTCGCCGACGCCCGCGCCCGCCAGGTTGACCACCGCGTCCGCCTCGGCGACCACGGCCGGGTCGAGCTGCCCTCCGGCCGGGTCCCACCGCCGTTCCTGGGGATCGCGCGGCGACCGACGGACCAGCCGGGTGATCTGGTGCCCGTCCGCCGTGAGCCGGTCGGCCAGCCGGGTGCCGAGGAAGCCGGACGCGCCGGCCAGAAGGATGCGCATACCCCCATCTTCGTCCACAGCGCCACCGACGGATGCGTCGAGTCGGCGACGGTGGGGGTGTTCCGGCAAGAAATCTGCGCCCCCACGCGGTGCCGCCTGGAAAACGCAGGTCAACGGGCTCCCGCCCACCGAAAAATGGCTTCCACGCAGATTCGACGGTCACCGCGTTTCCGCAGGTCAGAGCGAACGTGAATGCGGTGTTCACGATTGCTTCCGGCATCGATCTGGCTGACCATGAGTCATCCGAGAGCGCTCCCGATTGGCGGGGTCGGCTCGCCGTGCCCGCCGTCGGGCGAAACTGAGGAGGAACCATGCCGATCCTGGTGACCGGAGCGACCGGGACCGTCGGCGGCAGCCTGGTTCGGCAACTGGTCAGCGCCGGGCACGACGTACGCGCGCTGACCCGCGACCCCGCGTCGCCGGCGGCCACCGCGCTGCCCACCGGGGTGGAGGTGGTGGCGGGGGACTTCGCCAGCCCCCACACGCTTGTCGCCGCGCTGCGCGGCGTGACGCGGATGCACCTGGTGGCGATGGACGGGTACGGGCCGCTGAGCACCGGTGCGGAGATCCTGGAGCTGGCCCGGCAGGCCGGCGTCCGCCGGGTCACCCACCTCGGCCACAACGATCCGAGCCGCGCGGACGACGACCCGATCGAGGCACCCCACCGGCCGCTGCACCGGGCCGTCGAGAGTTCGGGCCTGGAGTGGACGCACGTCTTCCCGGGCGAGTTCATGGCGAACACCCGCGATTGGGCCGCCGACATCCGCACCGAGGGGGTGGTGCGGGCGCCGTTCGGGGACTGGAACAGCGCGCTGGTCCACGAGGCGGACATCGCCGCGGTCATCGTGGCCGCGCTGACCGAGGACGGCCACGCCGGCCGGGTGTACCAGCCGACCGGGCCGGAACCGGTCCGCCGCCGGGACGCGGTCCGGATGATCGGCGAGGCGGTAGGCCGCCCGGTGCGCTTCGACGAACTGACCCCGGAGCAGGCCCGCGAGCACTGGAAGGACCTCTACCCGACCGAGGTGATCGAGTGGTTCCTGGAGATGGGTAGCTATGCCGAGGACAGCGGCTGGGTCGCCCCGGACGTCGAGCAGGTGACCGGACGCCCCGGGCGTACGTTCCGGCAGTGGGCCGCCGAGCACGCGGACGACTTTCGCTGACGAGGCCCGGGGCGAGGGCCGACAGGTGGTCCGGCCGCGCGGACCGGCCTGCGGGGTCAGGCTGCGTGGGCCGGGCGCAGGTCGGCGAGCAGGCGCTCCACCTCGGCGTACGCCTCGGCGCTCAGCGGGCCGAGCGCCAGGGTGGCCAGGTTCTCCTCGGCCTGCGCCACCGTACGCAGGCCGGGGATCGGGACGGTACGCGAGCTACGCGCCAGCAGCCAGCCCAGCGCGCCCTGCGCGAGGGTCCGCCCGTCGGCGGTGAGCGCCGCCCGAACCTGGTCCACCCGGGCCGCCCAGCGCGGCGTCGGCCGACCGTCGGTGAACCACTCCAGCCACTCCGGCGCGCGCCCGCGCACGTCGTCCGCCCCGACCGCCCGGGTCGACCCGGTGAGCAGCCCCATCGCCAGCGGCCCACGGTTGAGGCTGGCCAGGTCGTGGCTGTCGCAGACCGCCAGCACCCCTGCGTTGTCGCGCAGCACCGACTCGTCGTGCTGGATCGCGGCACAGTGCCGACCGGCGGCGGCGAACGCCTCCGCCGAAGCGGGGTTGTCGGTGCTCCAGCCGTACGCCCGGATCTTGCCCTGGTCGACAAGGCCCTCCAGGGTGTCGACCAGGTCGAGCGCGGCGGGCACCGGCAGCTCGTTGATGTGCAGTTGGTACAGGTCGACGTGATCGGTGCCGAGCCGGCGCAGCGAGTCTTCCAGGCTGCGGACCGCGAACGCCGGGCTGGCGTCGGTGCCGAGCGCCCGCCGGGTGCTCTCCTCGCTGACGTTGCCGAACTTGGTGGCGATCACTGCGCTGTCCCGCCGGCCGGTCAGGGCCCGGCCGAGGATCCGCTCGCTGTGCCCGGCACCGTAGTTGCTCGCGGTGTCGAACAGGGTCACGCCGAGGTCGAGCGCCCGGTGGATGGTGCGGATCGACTCGTCGTCGTCCACCTCACCCCAGCCGTACGGCTGTCGGTCGTCGCCCCAGAGTGTTCCACCGATCGCCCAACACCCCATGCCGATGGCGCTCACCTCGATGCCGCTGCGTCCCAGCGTCCGTGTCGTCGTCATGGCGACCAGCCTCCAACCTGGAGCGCACTCCAGGTCAAGCACTACGATCTGGCGACATGAGCGGTTACGCCCCCTCGGAGGCCGCCCGCCGCAGCGGCTTCAGCCTGGACACCCTGCGGTACTACGAGAAGATCGGCCTGCTCACCGAGGTGGATCGCACGGCGGGCGGGCAGCGGGTCTTCACCGATGACGACCTCGGCTGGCTGGTGCTGTTCCGCTGCCTGCGCGACACCGGGATGCCGATCGCGCAGATGTGCCGCTACGCGTCTCTGGCCCGGGAGGGCGAGCACACCGTCGCCGAGCGACGCGAGCTGCTGGAACAGCACGCGGTACGGGTGGAGGAGCAGATGCGCCTGCTCCAGCGCCAGTACGACCACCTCCGGGAGAAGATCCGCTTCTACGAGCGGCTGCCCGAGCCGGTGCCGGAGGCCGAGCACGCCCCCGCGATCGGCTCGTCCGTCAGCCGGTGACGCGCGGCGGCGCGGCCAGGCCGAGGAGTTCCTCGGTCGTCCCGGGCCGGCCGGTGAGCGCGTTCAGCGCGCTGACCAGCGAGCCGGTCGGCCGGTGAACCGGTCGGGTGCACGTTTGTCCCATGCTGTCCCCGCGCCTTGATGCCCACGACGGCCTTCGTGCCGGGTACACCGCGACGCTGCGCCGGGGTCTGTCCCGAACCGATCACGGGGTGGTGGGCTCGTCGGTCTCCCGGACGTCGTGCCAGCGGGCACGCCAGGCGGCCTCGTGGGCCTCGTGGGTGGTGCGCTCCTGGAAGACGGCGGCCCGCAACGCGTGCCGGGAGTCCGACATCACCATCACCTCGACGGCCACCAGCGCCACGCAGATCACTGTCGCGAGGGTGAGTGCCCCCAGCGCCGGCAGGTGCTGCCCGACCGGCAGGGCCGCCGTCAGCACCACGATGACGCCGACCCGGGTCCAGGTGACGGTGTGCAGCGTCCGCAGTTGGAACAGCATGTTGACGGCGAAGTAGCAGACCAGCCCGCCGAACAGCATCGGCACGGCCGGTCCCTCGACCCGCTCGGCGATCCCGCCGGCCGGGTCGGTGATCTTGTGCAGGACCTCCTCGTTGCCGATCGAGAACAGGATCACCCCGGCGATCATCGGCAGGTAGAGGTACGCGTAGGCGTCGCGGGCCATGGCCACCCGGGGGCCGCCCTCCGCCGCGTGCAGGGCGATCCGGGCGGCCGGCCCGACGAAGTCGAAGTGCGCCCACCAGAGGGCGGCCGTGATCACGATGCCCAGTGCCGCGGCCGCCACCGCCGGCCAGGTCACCGGCTTGCCGAGCAGATTGCCACCCACTCCGGTGGAGATGATGGACTCACCCAGCGCGATGATCAGAATGAGGTCGTAGCGCTCCGTCCAGTGCTCGGCACTCGTCACTCCCCAGCCCCAGGTGCCGACGATGAAGCCGGTGGCGTACTGCACCACCACCACGGAGATCCACAACGCGTCGCGGATCAGCGCGGCCTCGTCCGGCTCGGTGATCCGCGGCGGGATCAACGCGGCGGCCAGCAGCAGCACGATGCTCACCGCCAGCTCCGGGGCGAAGCGGCGCAGTTGCCGCCGCTGCTGCGGGCTGTCCCGCACCACGTGCTGGTAGAGGATCATGTGGACGGCCCGGACCACGACGTAGCTGACGGCCACCAGCATCGGGCCGCCCGCGCTCTCCTTCGGATCGCTGAACGCCTGCGGCAGCGCCAGCGCGAACGCGAACAGGGCCACCATCGCGATCACCATGAGCACCGGCACGTAGCCCTCGCCGAGCCGGACCCGGGTGGCGACCAGGCTGTGCACCACCCAGATCCACCAGAGCACGGCGAGCACCAGAGCGGCGTGCAGCAACTGTCGGCCGGAGATGTTGGCGGCGGTCGCCCGGGTGATGATGAAGAACGAGAAGACGAAGACCAGGTCGAAGAAGACCTCGAACTTGTCCACCCGGGCCCCGGGGGCGATCGGGACGGCAGGACCCAGTTGCCCACCCCGCCGATAGCTGCCCACGGTCCCACTCTGGCAGCGTCCGGCCTGGTCCAAGGCCCGAACAGCAATGGCGGGGCGGTCGAGCGTTACCTCCGGCCCGGGGCGGGAAAACGCCTGGACCGGCAGTCATTCGGCTTCGGAGCGCCGCCTGCCGGGGCGGAGGCCGAATCATGGCCGCCAGCGGCCCCCGGCAGACGGGTCGGCCGGTCCGCCCCAGCCTGGACAAGGATGGATCATGACGACGAATAACCCGATCACCACGTCATTCGCCCATACCTCTACGGCCACGGACGTGATCCGGGGCGTGGACCTCGTCGGCCGGCGGGCTATCGTCACCGGCGGATCGTCCGGCATCGGCGTGGCGACCGCCCGTGCCCTGGCCAGCGCCGGCGCGGAGGTCACCCTGGCCGTCCGCAACCCCGACGCCGGCCACCAGGCCGCCGACGACATCACCGGCACCACCGGCAACGACCGGGTCATGGTCGCGCCACTCGACCTCGCCGACCAGGGATCCGTCGCCGACTTCGTCGCCAACTGGGACGGACCACTGCACATCCTGGTCAACAACGCCGGCATCATGGCCGCGCCCCTGAGCCGGACCCCGCAGGGCTGGGAGATGCAGTTCGCCACCAACCACCTCGGGCACTTCGCGCTCGCCACCGGGCTGCGCCCGTCGCTCGCGGCCGCCGACGGGGCCCGGATCGTCTCGGTCAGCTCCGCCGCCCACCTGCGCTCACCCGTGGTCTTCGAGGACATCCAGTACGACAGGCGGGAGTACGAGCCGTGGCAGGCGTACGGGCAGTCCAAGACGGCAAACGTGCTCTTCGCCGTGGAGGCGAGCCGCCGCTGGGGCGACGACGGCATCATGGCCAACTCGCTGATGCCCGGCGCGATCCGGACCAATCTCCAGCGCTACGTGAGCGAGGAGGAGCTGAACCGGTTGCGCGCCGGGAACGCGGCGGCCTGGAAGACCGTCGAGCAGGGTGCCGCCACCTCGGTGCTGGTCGCCGCGTCGCCGCTGCTCGACGGTGTGGGTGGGCGCTACTTCGAGGATTGTCAGGAGGCCGCCCCCGCCACGCCCGGCGGTCGGACGGGCGTCGCGGAGTACGCGTTGGACCCGCAGGCCGCCGAGCGGCTCTGGAAGGTCTCGACCGATCTGCTCAAGAGCTGAGGAGCGCAGACGGAAGGGCGCCCCGGTCGATGACCGGGGCGCCCTTCTCGGCGTTGTCGCTGGATCAGGACAGGCCCAGCTCCGCCTCGAAGTTGCCGGCCTCCAGCCGCTCCTTGATCGCGCTCAGGAAGCGGGCCGCGTCGGCACCGTCGATCAGCCGGTGGTCGTAGGACATGGCCAGGTAGACCATCGACCGGACCGCGACGACCTCGCCCAGGTCCGGGTCGTTGACCACGACCGGCCGCTTGACCACGGCACCCGTGCCGAGCATCGCCGACTGCGGCGTCGGCACGATCGGGGTGTCGAAGAGCGCGCCCCGGCTGCCCGTGTTGGTAAGCGTGAAGGTCGCCCCGGCCAGCTCGTCCGGGCTGACCTTGTTGGTCCGGGTCCGCTCGGCCAGATCCGCGACCCGCTTGGCGATGCCGCCGAGGTTGAGGTCACCGGCATCGTGGATGACCGGCACCACGAGGCCCCGCTCGGTGTCCACGGCGATGCCGAGGTGCTCCGCCGCCGGGTAGGTGATCGTGCCGCCGTCCAGGTCGAGCTGGGCGTTGACGATCGGGTACGTCTGCAACGCCTCGACGGCGGCGAGAGCGAAGAACGGCAGGAAGGACAGCTTCACGCCGTGCCGCTGCACGAACGAGTCCTTCGCCTGCGCCCGCAACTTGGCGATCCGGGTGACGTCCACCTCGACCACCGTGGTGAGCTGCGCCATCTCGTGCAGCGACTCGTGCATCCGCTTGGCGATCGCCTTACGGATGCGGGGGAGCTTCTCGGTGGTGCCCCGCTTGCCGCTCGGCTGCGGCTTCGCGGCCGGCCTGGCCGGGGCGGCCGACGGTGCGGCGGCCGGCTGCGCGGCGGCGGGAGCGGCCTTGGCGGCCTTTGCCTTCTCGGCCGCGTCGAGGACGTCCTGCTTGCGGATCCGGCCACCCACGCCGGTGCCGTTGAGCGAGGACAGGTCGACACCGTGCTCGCTGGCGAGCTTGCGCACCAGCGGAGTGACATAGCCGGCTGCCTCTTCGCCACCACCCTGTGCGGGGGCGGACGGGCGCGGCGGCGTCGACGTCGGCGCGGCAGGCTGCGAAGCCTGCTCGGTCTTCGCCGGCTGCGCCGAGCGCTCGGTCTCCGCGGCCGGCTCGCTGTACGAGGCGCCCTGCGTCGGCTCCTCGACCTTCGGCTCCTGCTTCGGCGCGGCCTTCGGGGTCGGCGCCTCCGCCTTCGGCTCGGGCTTCGGCTCGGGCTTCGCCGGTGTGGGGGCCGCGCCGGAAACGCCGATGATCGCCAGGTCGGCGCCGACCGCGGCGGTCTCGTCCTCGGCGACCTTGATCTCCAGCACGGTGCCGGCGACCGGGGACGGGATCTCGGTGTCCACCTTGTCGGTGGAGACCTCCAGCAGCGGCTCGTCGACCTCGATGGTGTCGCCGACCTGCTTGAGCCAGCGCGTGACCGTACCCTCGGTGACGCTCTCACCCAGGGCCGGCATCCTCACCGCGGTGCCCTCGCCCGACGAGGCGGCGGCCGGAGCCGGCGCCTCGGCCGGGGCCTCGTCCTGGGCCACCTCGTCGGCGGTGCCCTCGGCGGCGGCCGTCGGCTCGGTGACCGGCTCGACCGACTCGGCCGGGGCCTGCTCCTGCGGGGCGGCCTCGCCACCGCCGGTCGACTCGCCCTCACCGGCGATGACCGCCAGCTCGCTGCCGACCTCGGCGGTCTCGTCCTCGCCGACCACGATCCGGCTCAGCACGCCCGCCGCGGGCGACGGGATCTCGGTGTCGACCTTGTCGGTCGAGACCTCGAGCAGGGGCTCGTCGACCTCGACGGTGTCGCCCTCCTGCTTGAGCCAGCGCGTGACGGTGCCCTCGGTGACGCTCTCGCCGAGCCGGGGCATGGTGACCGATACCGGCATGTTCTCCAGACTCCTTCATTCCCCTGGGGGGATCTTCGCCCGTCGCCGGACGCCGCGGTTGTGGGTGATCAGGCGTGCGAGTGCAGCGGCTTGCCGGCGAGGGCCAGGTGCGCCTCGCCCAGGGCCTCGTTCTGGGTCGGGTGGGCGTGCACGAGCTGGGCGACCTCGGCCGGGTATGCCTCCCAGTTGTAGATGAGCTGGGCCTCGCCGATCAGCTCACCCACCCGGGCGCCGATCATGTGTACGCCGACCACCGGGCCGTCCTCGACCCGGACCAGCTTCACGAAGCCGGTGGTCTTGAGGATCTGGCTCTTGCCGTTGCCACCCAGGTTGTAGTTGTACGTCTTGACCTTGTCGGCGCCGTACTGCTCCTTGGCCTTCGCCTCGGTCAGACCCACCGACGCCAGCTCCGGGTCGCAGTAGGTGACGCGCGGGATGCCGACCTCGTCGATGACGGCGGGGGTCTGCCCGGCGATCTCCTCGGCCACGAAGATGCCCTGCTGGAAGCCCCGGTGCGCGAGCTGGAGGCCGGGCACGATGTCGCCGACGGCGTAGACGTTCGGCACGCTGGTGCGCAGCCGCTCGTCGGTCAGCACGTAGCCGCGGTCCATCTTCACGCCCTGCTCCTCGTACCCGAGGTTGGCGGTGTTCGGGCCGCGACCGACGGCGACCAGCAGTAGCTCGGCCTCGACGGTCTCGCCGCCGGAGATGGTCAGCTTGACGCCGTTCTCGGTCTTCTCGACCTTCTCGAACGGCTTGCCGACCTTGAAGTTGATCTTCCGCTTGCGGAACGCCCGCTCCAGCGCCTTCGACGACTCCTCGTCCTCGGCGGCGACCAGCCGGGGCAGGGCCTCGACGATCGTCACGTCCACACCGAAGGACTTCCACACGCTGGCGAACTCGACGCCGATCACGCCGCCACCGAGCACGATCACCGACGACGGCACCCGGTCCATCGTGAGGGCGTGGTCGCTGGTGACGATCCGCTCGCCGTCGACCTCCAGACCGGGCAGGCTCTTGGCGTACGAGCCGGAGGCCAGGACGATGTTGCGGCCGGTGTAGCGCTTGCCGTCGACCTCGACCACGTTCTTGCCGACCAGCTTGCCGTGGCCCTCGATGATGGTGATCGCCTTGTTGCTCTTCAACATGCCCTGCAGGCCCTTGTACAGCCGGGCGATCACGCCGTCCTTGTACGCGTTGACCCCGGCCATGTCGATGCCGATCAGCTCGGCCTTCACGCCGAACTGCTCCGACTCGCGGGCCTGGTCGGCGATCTCGGCCGCGTGCAGCAGCGCCTTGGTCGGGATGCAGCCGTTGTGCAGGCAGGTGCCCCCGAGCTTGCCCTTCTCGACAAGTGCGACCTTCAGGCCCAGCTGGACGGCGCGCAGCGCGGTCGCGTAGCCGCCGCTGCCAGCTCCGAGAATGACAATGTCGAAGGTCGCTTCGTTCGGCTCGCTCACGTCCAACTCCCAGGTCGCGTCGCTGCAATGGGGGGTCACAGGGGTGTAACACAGACACACCCCACCTCGGTCATCTTGTCACCACCGGGCACAGGGTGCGTACCGAGGTGCCCAACGACACGTCATCGACACGTACCCTTGGCACCGTTGTCGATGACGCACGGTGGGGGAGAGATCCGTTGGGCTTGTTCCGGCGCCGCAAAAAGGCGGCTGTACCGAGCCATGACCGTGCGGCGAGTCGCGGCGACCTGGACCATTTGGAGAACTTCATCCGGAGTCGGCGCGGCGTCGAGGCGTTCATCGAGCCCCGGACGACGGTGACCGAGACCACTGTCATCCTGATCGCCGACGACGGGGAGTGGACCCGGCGCCGCATCGACGGCCCGGACGGTGCGCGGCGCTTCGCGTACCGGATGGGCATCCCGGTGTACGACGTCCGGCTGATGGGTTACCCGCAGCGGATGCGCGACTTCAACGAGCGGCGTAAACGCCGCCCCGAGCGGTAAGAGGCGGCGTACCCGCCGCCCCGAGCGGTAAGAGGCGGCGTACCCGCCGCCCCGAGCGGTAAGAGGCGGCGTACCCGCCGCCCCGAGCGGTATTGAACGCGACCGGGGCGCCCTCCGGAAGGAGGACGCCCCGGGTCGGCGGATCATCAGCCGTTGGCGGCGACGTCCTCGACGAGCTGCACCAGCGTGCGGACCGGGACGCCGGTGCCGCCCTTGGTCCAGTAGCCGGTCGCCTCACCGGAGTGGTAGCTCGGCCCGGCGATGTCGATGTGCGCCCAGGCCACGCCGTCGGCCACGAACTCGCGCAGGAACACCCCGCCCTGCAACATGTGACCGGCCCGGTCCATCCCGGCGTTGACCTGCGAGATGTCCGCCACGTCGGACTCCATGCCCTTGCGCACGTCGTCGGGCAGCGGCATCGGCCAGGCCGGCTCGCCGACCGCGTCGCCGACCACCTGAACCCGCTCGCACAGCTCCGGGGTCCCCATCACGCCCGCCACCCGCTTGCCCAGCGCGACCACCTGACCGCCGGTCAGGGTGGAGGTCTCGAACAGGTAGTCGGTGCCGTCCGCGCAGGCGCGGGCCATGGCGTCGCCCAGCACCATCCGACCCTCGGCGTCGGTGTTGAGCACCTCGACCCGCTTGCCGTTGAACATGGTGATCACGTCACCCGGCCGGTAACTGGTGCCCGAGGGCATGTTCTCCGCCATCGGCAGGTAGGCGCTGACCGCCACCGCCGGCTTCAGCGCGGCGATCGCCAGCATGGCCGCGCCCACCGCGGCCGCGCCGCCCATGTCGGACTTCATCTCCCACATGCCCTGCGCCGGCTTGATCGAGATGCCGCCGGTGTCGAAGGTGATCCCCTTGCCGACCAGCGCGACCCGCTTGCCGTTGCCGCCGTCCTGCGGCGTGTAGGTGAGCTTCACCAGCCGCGGCGGGGCCTCCGAGCCCTGACCGACCGCCACGATGCCGCCGTAGCCGCCGGCGGCCAGCTCCGCCTCGTCCAGCACCTCGACGCCGAGGCCCGCGTCCCGGGCGGCACCGGCGACCGCGTCGGCGAACGACGGCGGACGCAGCTCGTTCGGGGCGGTGTTGACCCAGTCCCGGGTGAGCCGGACCGCACTCGCCACCACCTGTGCCCGGGTGACCTCCGCCTGCGCGCCCGCGTCGCCCGCGTCCGGCACCGCGATGAGCACCTCGGTCACCGGCTCGCGCCGGGTCGGCTGCGGCCGGGTCTTGTAACCGGCGAACCGGTAGCCACCGAGCAGCGCGCCCTCGGCGACCGCGCGCAGCTCGGCCGACGCGTCCGTGTCGTCCGGCAGCGGCATCGCCAGCGCGACCCTGGGCGCTCCCGCCAGGGCCCGGATCGCCGAACCGGCGGCCCGGCGCAGCGTCTCCGGAGCCGGGGCGGCACCCGACGGCTCCGGGCCGAGCCCCACCGCGGCGACCAGTGGAGCGGTCACGGTGCCCAGCGTGGCCAGCTTGATGACCTCACCCGGCCCACCGGTCGCGCCGAGCAGCGCCAGCGTCTCGGTCAGCTTCCCGTCGAACGCGGCGGCGAGGCTCTCCGCGCCGCTGGCGAGCAGCAGGGTGCCGGCGAGGCCGCTGGTGGCGCCCTGCTCTCCGGTCTGGCTGTGCACGCCGATCACGATCGCGTCGACGGCGAGCTCGGCCGGGTCGGTGTCGACCAGGCTCAGGTTGGTCGTGCGGGGTGATGTCACTGAAGCTACTCCGGGCGGGCCGGGCCGGTCGCGACGTCGCGTACCAGCGGTGAAGGTCTCCGGCGGAACGTACCCGCCGAACGTCATGGCTGTCCCGCCGACAGCGCCAGCGGGCTCCCGCCGATGCTAACCAGCGACGTTGCCCCCGGTAAGTTGCCACCCATGACCGACGTGACCTTCGACGCCGCCGCGACCCGGCTGCGCCGTTCCCCGCTGCACGAGCGGCACATCGCCGCCGGCGCCAAGTTCGCCCCCTTCGGGGGCTGGGAGATGCCGCTGGAGTACGCCGGCGGCGGGGTGCTCAAGGAGCACACCGCGGTGCGTACCGGGGTCGGGGTCTTCGACGTGTCGCACCTCGGCAAGGCCCGGGTGAGCGGGCCCGGCGCGGCCGACTTCGTCAACTCCTGCCTCAGCAACGACCTGGGCCGGATCGGTCCCGGCCGGGCGCAGTACACGCTCTGCTGCGACGACGCCACCGGTGGTGTGGTGGACGACATCATCGCCTACCTGTACGCCGACGACCACGTCTTCCTCATCCCCAACGCGGCGAACACCGCCGAGGTGGTGCGCCGGTTGCGCGCCGCCGCGCCCGCGCAGGTCACCGTCACCGACGAGCACGAGGGGTACGCCGTGCTGGCCGTGCAGGGTCCCCGCTCGGCGGAGCTGCTGGGCGCCCTCGACCTGCCCACCGAACACGGCTACATGAGCTTCTCCGCGGCGAGCCTGGCCGGGGTGGAGCTGACCGTCTGCCGCACCGGCTACACCGGCGAGCTGGGGTACGAGCTGGTGGTGCCGGCGGAGCACGCGGTCACCGTCTGGGACGCGCTGTTCGCCGCAGGCGAGGCGTTCGAGTTGCGGGCCTGCGGGCTGGCCGCCCGGGACACGTTGCGTACCGAGATGGGGTATCCGCTGCACGGGCAGGACCTCTCGCTGGACATCACCCCGGTGCAGGCCCGATCGGGCTGGGCCGTCGGTTGGGACAAGCCGGCCTTCTGGGGCCGCGACGCGCTGCTCGCCGAGAAGGCCGCCGGCCCCCGGCGTACGCTGCGCGGCCTGGTCGCCGTCGACCGGGCCATTCCGCGCCCGGGGATGACCCTGCACGTGGGCGACAAGCAGGTGGGCGAGGTGACCAGCGGCACCTTCTCGCCGACCCGCAGGCAGGGCATCGCGCTGGCCCTGCTGGACACGGACGCGAACCTGTCCGAAGGCGACGAGGTCGAGATCGACATCCGCGGCCGCCGAGCCCGCCTGACAGTAACCAAACCCCCCTTCGTAACCCCCTCAGTCCGCTGACCCCACCCACCCCCGCCCCCGGCATCGCCCGGGTGATCAAGAGGTTTGCGTCAGGTTCGGACCGGATTCTGACGCAAACCTCTTGATCAACGAGGGTGGGGCGGTCAGCGGGTTGGGGTTGGGGGTTCGCCGGAGTCCAGGACTGCCTGCGTCCAGCCGCCCTCTATGACGCCTGTCGCATCCAGGATGGCCCAGTCGACAACATCGGTGGCCTGCACCACGACCGGGGCGCCGATCCGCACGCCGGGGTCGGTGCTGGCATCGCTGGCGCTCACGCCGACGATCCGTTCCGGGGTCTCCCACGAGGTCACGCCCGCCCAGACGTACTCCGGACCGTCGTCGCCGGGCAGGCCGTACTTGACCACCAACTGCGACTCGGCGGGCAGCTGACCGGCCACGAACCGGGCCCGCGCCTCGCCCAGCGCCGCCTGCGCGGTGGCGACCGCCCGGCTCATCGCGTCACCGGAGCGGGCGTAGCGCACGTCCGGCTGGATTCCGGAGAACAGGGTGGCGCAGGCGGCGGCGAAGTAGCGCCCGTCCGGACCCCGGTGCCCGGCCGGCGGGCGCAGGCTCAGGAACGAGTCGGCCTCCGGGTCGGTCGCCGGGTCCAGTTCCAGGCGCAGCAGCACCGGGGCCGTGGCGCCGTGCTGCTCCGGATTGCCGTACGCCACCGCGATGTCGTGCCCGGTGACGGTGGCCAGCACCGGCAGTTGCACGAACGCCGGCACCTCCTCGCCGGTGAGCCCGTCGGTCCAGTCCCGCAGCAACCGCCGGGCCGCCCCGGTCATCACCGCACCCCAGGCGCGGGTGAGGTGGTCGGGCACCCCCTGGGTCTGCAACTCCAGCAGCCCGAAGCGGCGCAGTCCCTTGGTGGTGAACCACAGCCCTTCGCTGTCCGAGGAGTAGGGCACCAGCACCCAGTCGACAAGTCGGATGCGGCCCTGCTCGTCGGGGAGGGAGCGCAGCGCGGTCGCCGGGTCGAGGAACTGCAAGCCGAAGACGTCCACGACGTCGCTGTCGACGGATTCCGCCACCGCGGCCGCGACCGCGCGGGCCGCCCACTCGTGCGCGGGCGGCCAACCGGGCCGGTACTCGGCCTGCACGACCACCAGGTGGGTCGCCGCGGCCAGCCGGGCCAACTGCTCCTCGGTGGCGCCGAACGCGGTGAGCAGATCCGGCGGCAGCTCGGGAAAATCGGCGATCGGCCGGGTGTCGACGCTCATCAGCGGGCTGTCCAGCATCTGCCGGGCCAGCCCGTGCACCGGCTCGGCCAGCCGGCCGCTCAGCGCCGCCACCGCGGTCTTCGCGCTGACCTTCGGCAGCCCCGCCATCGGCACCAGGTAGGTCGCGCTGAGCGACTCCGGCACCGGTACGGGCAGGAAGTCGTCCGTGATGAGCATGCTGGGTCCCCCGGTGGCCGTGCCGGTGCTGTCGAGCCGAACGCTACCCGGCCCGCCGCGCCCGGTTCAGGCGGACAGCACCAGACCCAGGTAGACCAGCGTGGTGACCACCTCGACGGTCGCGCCGAGCACGTCGCCGGTGATCCCGCCGAGCCGGCGTACCACGTGGGTCAGCAGCGCGAGCGCGACGGCGAGTGCGGCGACGACGGCCAGCGGCCCCTGCCATGGACGGCCCGGCACCGCGGGCACGGCCAGGATTGCGACGGCGACCGCGCCGACGGCCAGTGCCACCGGACCGACCGTGCCCGCGACCAGCGCGCCGAGGCCGTCCGGTCGGGCGGCCGGCACTCCCCGACGGCACGCCACCGTGACGCCGAACCGCCCGGCGGCGCTCGCCGCGACCACGGCCGCGAGACACGCCGGCCCGGACCGTCCCACCAGGTCGGCCAGCACGGCAGCCTGCACCAGGAGTACGACCACCAGGGCGACGACTCCGAACGGGCCGACGTCCGGCTTCTTCATGATCTCCAGTGCGGCCGCCCCCCGCCGGTACGAGCCGAGCGCGTCCACGGTGTCGGCCAGCCCGTCCAGGTGTAGCCCGCGGGTGAGCAACGCGCCCACGCCGACCGTCACACCCGCGGCCACCAGTGGCGGAGCGAACGCGCCGGTCAGCAGCAGCGCACCCGCCAGCAGGGCGCCGAGCAGCGCGCCGACGGCCGGGGCGAGTGCCATCGCGGTGCCGGCGACCGGGCGGTCGATCCGCCCGGCCCGCACCGGCAGCGTGCTGAACGTGGTGAGCGCCAGCCGGGTTCCCGCGAGGAGCCGCGACTCAGCCGGCACGCCAACCCGACGCCGGCTGCTCGTCCGCCCCGGTGCTGGCCGGGCCTGGACCGGCCGGCTCCGGCTCGGCGAAGTCGGACTCGTCGAGGGTCTCGTCGAGGTGGTCCGGCGCGTCGGCGTCCGGGTTCGGGTCGTCGTCGCCGCCGAGCGACGGGTGGACCGGCAGGGCGGCGGCCAGGGCGAGCACCGAGCGCAGCAGCGGGAGCGCGACAAGGGCGTTCGCGCCCTCGCCGAGATCCATTCGCAGGTCGAGCAGGGGAGTGAGGCCGAGCACGTCGGCGGCGAGCCGCACCGCCGGGTGACCGCCGTGGTCGGCGAGCAGGCACCAGTGCCGGGCCTGTCCGGCCAGATCGCGGCTGACCATGCCGGCGGCCAGCCCGACCGGCCCGTCGAGCAGCACCGGCACCCGGCGGGCGGTGGCGCCGAGCAGCACACCGCTGGCCACGGCCACGTCGCCGCCGCCCAGCTCGGCCAGGATGTCCTTGGCCCCGCGCGACGAGCGGCGGGTGCGGTGCAGCGCGTCGCGGACCGCCGCGCAGCGGACCATCCACGCTGCGTCGTCGATCTCGCCGGAGTCGGTGATGACCCGGCCCAGCACGGCGGGCGGCTCCGCGCCCGCGGTCGCCGCGAGCACCGCCGCGGCCGCCGCCTCGGTGCCGGCTCCGCACGCCCCCAGCACCAGCAGCTGTACGCCGGCGTCGGCGGCCTGCTCGGCGAGCCGCCAGCCGTAGCGCAGCGCGGACTCCACCTGGTCGAGCGAGAGCGCCGGCTGGTCCTCCATCGGGGCGGCGGCGGGAGTGTCCACCACCTGAAGGCTGGCCCCACTCTCGGCGGCGAGTCGCGCCAACGCGCCCCGGCCGGCGCGGGCCTGCGCGGCCCGCCGCGCCGACTCACCGGCGACCGTGCCGGCCGACGCCCCGCCGGCGTGGTCGCCGTGCAGCAGCAACACCCGCACCGACCCCCAGGCCTGGGGGGTGACGGTGCCCTGGGTGGCGGCGGCGAAACCGACCACCCGGTCCAGCACGCCCAGCCCGGCGCCCGGTACGTCCAGCGTGGCCAGTCGGTCCACCGCCTGCGGGCCCGCGTACTCGTCGGGCATCGGCAGCTCCATGCCCGGCTGGATGACCAGCCCGGTGGCCACCATCGGCAGCGCCATGGTCGGGGCCGCCCAGGGGTTGCCGGGCTCCTGGTTCGGCACGACCGGCGGCTTGTGGGTCAGCACGTCGGGCAGCTGCACCTCGGGGGTGGGTTCGGCGTCGGCCAGGCTGCCCGGGATGGCCGGTGCGGTCGCGCTGTTGGTGGCGGTGCTGTTGGCAGCGGCCGGGACGGCGGCGCTGTTGGTGGTGGTGGCCGGGACGGCGGTGCCCCCGAGGGTGGCCGGGACGCTCGCGCTGGCGGGGGCCGCGGGGGCGGTCGCGCTGGCGGCCGGCTTCAGCCAGACCGGCTGGCCGGCGACCACGAGCACCACCGCGTCGCAGGCGTCGGCGACCGCGCGGTTGGCAGCGCCCAACGCGTCGGTGAACGCCCGACCCAGCGGGGTGGTCGGCACCAGCGACAGCCCCACCTCGGGGCTCACCAGCACCACCCGGGCCGAGCAGGTGCGGATCGCCTCGGCCAGCTCGGCGATCGTCGCCACGTCGTCGGCAGGCTGGTAATCCGGGTCGAGCAGCACCGTCACCCAGCCGCCCAGGTCGTCGACGAGCAGCGTCTCGTTGGGCTCGGTGGAGGCGAGCACGTCAGCCAGCCGGCGCGGGTCCTCGGTGGTCTCCTCGGTGGTCCAACTGCCCGGCCGTCGGGCGCGGTGCGCCGCCAGCCGGGTCGCCCACTCGGTGTCCTCCGGGTCGCCCTCGGGCGCGGTGGCGACGTAACGGACCACCGGTGCGTCGGTGACCAGGGACTCGGCGAACTCGGACTTGCCAGACCGGATACCGCCGAGCACCAGGACCGTGTTCCACCCGTCTACGGACATGCCCGTACCTTAGTTCGCCTCGTCCGAGTCCGGGCACGTCGCCCCAGCCCTAGCGAAGGTCGAAAACCCGCCCCGCCTCCCGCCCCGCCTCCCGCCCCGCCTCCCGCCCCGCCTCCCGCCCCGCCGATCTTGCAGTTTCTGTCGCCGGGATGCGTGGAATGCCTCCTATGTCGCGGCAGAAAGCGCAAGATCGCGGAGGGTCGCGGTGGTTCGACGTCGCTGGCGGGATGATCTGGCCCGGGGCGAGCGAGCGGCCGTCACGCGCCGGGCCGACTACGCTTGCGAGGGTTCGTCCCACGGGGACATCAGCGGCGAGGGGAGACGCGGCATGGCGTGGAGCTGGCGGTACGAGGGCACGGACGGCCAGACGGTCGAGGGACCGGCGGAGTCGTTCAGCAGCCAGGCCGACGCCGAATCCTGGATCGGTCAGACCTGGCGGGAGCTCGCGGCGTCCGGCGTCACCTCGGTCGCACTCGTGGAGGACGACCGGGTGGACTACCGGATGAGCCTGCTGCCCACGGCCGAGTGATGGCCTACGACCGGCCGGGCACCGACGGGCTGGTGCTCGGCGTGCCCAAGGCGGCGTTTCGGCCCAGCCCGGTCTTCCTCGGCCTGGTCGCTCTCTTCGCGGTGAGCGGGGTGCTGGCCTGGAACGAGTACGGCAACGCCCGATTCAACGTGTTCCTGTTCGTGGTGTCCGGCTGGCTGGTCTCGCTGTGCCTGCACGAGTACGCCCACGCGGTGGTCGCCTACCGGGCCGGCGACCGGGACATCGCCCACCGGGGCTACCTGACGCTCAACCCGTTGAAGTACACCCATCCGCTGCTGTCGATCGTGCTGCCGGTGGTGGTGCTGCTGCTCGGCGGCATCGGTCTGCCCGGCGGCGCGGTCTGGGTGGACCGGCACGCCATCCCGGGTCGACTGCGGCACACCCTGGTCAGCCTCGCCGGCCCGGCGACGAACGTGGTGTTCGCGCTGGTGTTGGTGGCGGTGCTGCGGATCGGCACCGAGTCGGCGGGCGGCCCGGTGGAGTTCTGGGCCGGCGTGGCCCTGCTCGCCTTCCTGCAACTCACCGCCAGCGTGCTCAACCTGCTGCCGGTGCCGGGCCTGGACGGCGGCAACATGATCCAGCCGTGGCTCAACCCGCAGTGGCGCAAGATGTACGACCTGTTCGCCCCGTACGGCTTCCTGCTGCTCTTCGCGCTGTTGTGGAACCCGCGCATCGGTGGCTGGTTCTTCGACGCGGTCTTCGCGATCGGCGACGCCCTGGGTCTGCCGTCCTGGCTCTACGCCACCGGCCTCGACCTGATCCGCTTCTGGCAGGGCTGACCGGGCACGGGCTGAGCTGACCGGGCACGGGCTGAGCTGATCCGGTCCGGCCGGCGCGACCATCTCGCGCCGGCCGGACCGCAGCGGCGTCAGGGACGCTGTGCGGGGGACTCGGTCTTCGCCGGGTCCCGTTCGGTGACCGGCTCGACGATCTCGTCGATGGCCTTGAGCAGCCCGGCGTCGAGCTTCACCCCGGCCGCCTTGACGTTGTCGTGCACCTGCTCGGGGCGGGACGCGCCGATGATCGCCGACGAGACGTTCGGGTTCTGCAGGACCCACGCCACGGCGAGTTGGGCCATGCTGAGCCCGGCCTGCTCCGCGAGGGGCTTGAGCTGCTGGACCCGGGTGAGCACGTCGTCGTTCATGAACCGGGAGATGAAGTTCGCACCCGACTTCTCGTCGGTGGCCCGGGAACCGGCCGGCGGCGGCTGCCCCGGCAGGTACTTGCCGGAGAGCACGCCCTGGGCCATCGGTGACCAGACGATCTGGCCGATGCCCAGCTCCTCGCTGGCCGGCACGACGTCGGTCTCGATGACCCGCCACAGCATCGAGTACTGCGGCTGGTTGGAGACCAGCGGGATGTGCAGCTCACGGGCGAGCGGGTGGGCCGCGCGCAGTTGCTCGGCGGTCCACTCGGAGACGCCGATGTAGTGCGCCTTGCCGGAGTGCACGACGTCGGCGAACGCCTCCATCGTCTCTTCCAGCGGGGTGCTGTAGTCGTACCGGTGGGCCTGGTAGAGGTCCACGTAGTCGGTGCGCAGCCGGCGCAGCGAGCCGTTGATCGACTCCATGATGTGCTTGCGGGACAGGCCCCGGTCGTTGCGGCCCGGCCCGGTCGGCCAGTAGACCTTGGTGAAGATCTCCAGGCCCTCGCGACGCTCGTTCTGCAACGCCCGGCCGAGCACGTCCTCGGCCCGGGTGCCGGCGTACACGTCGGCGGTGTCGAAGGTGGTGATCCCCGCGTCGAGGGCGGCCCGGACGCAGGCGAACGCCCCGTCCTCCTCGACCTGTGAACCGTGGGTGATCCAGTTGCCGTACGAGATTTCACTGACCAGCAGGCCTGAACGGCCCAGGTGTCGGAATTCCATGTACCGACCCTAGCCCCGGTGGATCACCATCGTCGAACGGCGGCTCAGAGCACCGGGTTGGCGTCGGTCAGCAGCCGATCGATCTCCGCCAACACCTCGTCGCGATCGCGGTGCACCAGGTCGATCAGTGGCTCGCCGCGCCGGTCCAGCGCACCCCACCGCCCGCCGCTGCCGACCAGGAACGCCACCGGGTGGATGACCAGCATCGGGTGCGTCGGCGGGACCAGCACCGCGCCGGTGCGATCCACCACCCCACGCCGGCCCGCCACGTCCACCACGGCGAGCCCTTCGTCGGTGAAACCGTCGACCCGCTGGCCGTCGGCCAACTCGGTGACGAACCCGTGGTAGCGGGTGGGCACGACGATCCGGCCGGTCCGGTCGACCGCCCCCCACCCCTCGCGTCGCACCGCGGCCAACCCGCGGCGGAACTGCCGTACCTCGGCGAAGTTGGGCGCGACCTGGACCGCGCCGGTCGCGTCGATGGCCGTCCAACCGCCCTCGCCGACCACCCAGGCCAGGCCGTCGCTGAAGGGGTGCGCCGTCCGGTAGGACGGCGGGATCACCGTCGTACCGAGCGGATTGATCAACGACCACCGGTCGGTGTCCGGTCGGCGAACCCAGGCCAGACCGTCGTGGAACGGCTGCGCCTCGGCGTAGCGGGCGGGGATCACCAGGTCGCCGCCCTGGCCGGTGTAACCCCACAGCGGCCCGTCCCGCTCCGGCACCGGGGGTCGGTCCCGGTCGAGCACCTCGTCCCGACCCCGGCGGTACGGCCCGAAGCCGTCGGCCGTGGCTCGGACGGCCACCGCGTCGAGAGCCACCCGGACCCGGTCCAGCAGTTCGGCGTCGCCGGCGCCACGCAGGTCGAGCGCCTGCTCGAAGTGCTGGCAGGCCTCCATGAGCCGTCCCTGGTCGTAACACGACCGTCCGGAGTGCTCATGAAGTGCGGCCCGCAACCGGTCGGGTAGCTCGACCGAGTTGGCCTGGGTGAAGAGTTGGTCAGCCTCGGCGAAGTTGCCCCGCCAGCGCAGGACGTGGGCCAGCCGGGCCTGGGCCAACGAGGTCCGGCGCAGCTCGCCGGTCGCCTCGGCGTAGGTGAGGGCGAGCCGGCCGTCGGCCAGCGCGTCGTCCAGGTCGCCGAGGATCCGCGAGGCCACCGCCCGCAGGCTGAGCAGCCGGGCCCGGGCGCGGTTGTCGTTGGCCGAGCCCAGCTTCTCGGTCAGCCGCCGCCGGATGGCCCGCAGGTGGTCCGGCTCGGTCAACTCCTCGCGCAGGGTGATCGGGTCCAACCGCCAGCGGTACGCCGCGAGGACCTGCTCCGGATCACCCGGGTCGGCCAGCGAGGGGCGGGTCGCCGCCGGTGCGGTGTCGCCGGGTGGTGCGGAGACCGGCGCGTCCTCGCCGCGCGGGCCGGTCCTCGGGCCGGGAACGTTGGCCGCGGGTGCTGCGTGGGCCGGCTGTGTCGGCGCGGGCGGTGCGGAGATGGGCGGTTCGGAGATGGGCGGCGCGTGGGCCGGTTCTGTCGACGCGGGCGGCGCGGACACGGGCGCGAGGACGGCGGGCGGCGCGGACACGGGCGCGGGGGTGGCGGGTGGTGCGGAAACGGGCGGTGGCACCGACGCCGGTGCGGCGGACACCGGTTCTGCGGAGATTGGTGGCGCGGAGACCGGTGCTGCTGCGAGGGGCGGCGTAGGTGCCGGGGGTGCGGAGACGGGCGTCAGGGTCGACGGCGTGTGGTCGGCCGAGACCGGTGCTCCCGAGACCGGTGCATCGTTGTCATCAGACATCGCGGACGGGGCCGGTGGGGCCAAATCGTCCAGCCAGTCGTGGGTTCGCGAGCCGTCCGTCGAGGCGGTGGCGTGCGGATCGGCCTCGGCTTCGGACGGCCAGAGGTACGCCTCGGCGTCGACAGTGGTGTCGTGCGCGACGGGATCGGTGTCCTCGACCAGTTGAGCGGTGTCCATCGGCTGGTCGACCTCGGCGATGACCTCTGCCTGCTGGTGCGACGTCCCGGTGGCGGGTGCGCCGGACACGGGTCGGTCGTCGGGCGCCGTGGTGGGTCCGCCAGCCGTCTGCGCATCGTCCTGCGGGTCGTCGGCCCGGGAGTCGACGGTCGGGCGTGCGGGTGGCGTGGACACGGGCTCGGGAGCGTCAGCCGGTGTCGACCCGCCTCCGTGCTCGTCCCTCGGCTCGTGAGTGACGTCGGTGGGTGGTGCCGACGCGTCGTGGTCCAGCGGGCCGTGGTCCAGCGGGTCCCGATCCAGCGGGTCCCGATCCAGCGGGTCCCGATCCAGCGGGTCCCGATCCAGCGGGTCCCGATCCAGCGGGTCCCGATCCAGCGGGTCCCGATCCACCGGGTCGTGGTCCATTGTGGTCGGTGTCGCGGACAGGTCGGGCTCGCTGACCGTCGACTCGCCGTCGGCCGGCGCGGACGACTGCCGGTCCGGCGCAGGCTCGCGCGGATCCGGGTCGGCGGGCTGAGCGGGGCTGAACCACGCGTCCGGCCCGCGAACGCCCGCGACCTCGTCCGCGCCTCCAACGGGGGCGAGCGGTTCTTCCGAGGGCGGCGGCGGTACGTAGCGGCGTGGCGTGCCAGGGGCGAGCGGGAGTGCCGCCGCGTCGGCGTCCGGGGGCTCCGGTGCGGCAGGCGTCGGAGCGGGTGGGGTCGCCGCCGGGTGCGGGACCTGCCAGGTGGGCGGCGGCGCGACCGGCGGGCGTGCGTCCGCCGAAGGGGCCATCCGATCCGCCGAGTCCGGGCGCTGCCCCGAGACGGGCCGCTCCGGGGAGTGCGGCCGCTCTGAGGAGTGCGGCCGCCCCGTGGAGTGCGGGCCTCCCGTGGAGTGCGGGCGTTCCGTGGGGTGCGGGCGTTCCGTGGGGTGCGGGCGTTCCGTGGAGTGCGGGCGTTCCGTGGGGCGCGGCTGGTCTGTGGAGTCTGGGCGCTGCCCCGAGGCCGGTCGGTCGGGAGAGTGTGGCGTCGGGCGGCGGTCGGTCGGGGTCGTGCTGCCCGACGGGTCGCCGAACTGGCGGCGCTCCGGGGTGGGCTCGCCGGCTCGCCGCTGGTCTGTCGGGCGGGCGGTGGTGTCTGGGCCGGGGTAACGCGGCGGCGCGGTGGGGTGTGCCCCGACAGTCGGTGCCGGGTCGCCAGGTGTCCGGCGCTCCGGCGGAGGTGGCACCTCCGAATGCTCGTCGGGCGCGGGCAGGTACTCCAGCCGAAGGCGTGCGGCTGGTGGACCCGAGACGGGCACGTCGGGGGCGGGGGAGATCGGAGCGGCCGGGGCCTGTCGATCCCGGTTGGGCGGGGCGGGGGAGACCGGAGCGGCCGGGGCCTGTCGGTCCCGGTTGGGCGCGGCGGGGGAGACCGGTGACGGCGGCGGGGGCACCGGAGTGGCACGGCCGGCCGTCGACGGGGCCGTGGCGGCCGGGCGAGCCTGTCGCTCTTCGTAGCGGGACGGGGTGACCGCCTGTCGCTCGGGCCGAGCGTCCGGCCGCAACGGGGTGACCGGCTCGGCGCCGCGGTGTGGGTCCGCGCTGCGGTGCGGGTCGGTCCGGTGGCCCGGCTCCCGCGTGCGGTCCGGGCGCACGGGACCCGGCGGCGGCCAGGGCAGGGTGCCGTCCGGACGTGGGCCGGGCTGCGCACGAGACTCCCGGTACGCGTTGTCGTACGGCCGCTCCTCGCGGTACGCGTGGTCGCGAGGTCCGTCCTCGCGGTACGCGTCCGGTCGGGACTCCTCGCGGGGACGCCGGTCCGGGTACGCCTCGGCGCGGGCCGCGGTCTCGCGGGGCTGCTGGCGGCGCGGGTCGCTGTCGGGCCGACGCCGATCGTCGTCGCGCCGGGGATGGTCGGGCAGGTCCGGCTCGGGCCGGTGCCGTCGTCCCCCGTTGGGCGACGGCGCTGCGCCGGCTGCCTCGTCCGCGCGGTATCGCCGTTCCGGGCGGCGACCGTCGTCGCCGGTCCGGTCCGGGTAACCGTCGGCGCGGTATCGCGTGCGGCCGTCCACGGGTGCCCACTGGTCGGCTCCGTCGGCGGTCCGGTCGTCGGCCGTCCGGCCGTCGTGGTCCCGGATGGGACGGCTGCCGTACCCGTCGACGGGGTGGCGGTCGTAGCCGGCGGCCGGTCGCTCGTGTGTGCCGCGTCGACGCGGCACGTCGTCCGGCTCGGGCGTCCAACCGGAATCGGAGCGGGGCGCGGGGGAGCCCGGTGGCGTGCCCGGGTAGCCCTGGTCCCGTTCGGTGGGCTCCGGCCGCTGGCGTCGGCCGTCGTACCGGTCGGGGGAGGGCTGTTCCCGGTGCCAGGCGGCCTCCCGCGCCGGACCTCGCTCGTCGCCGGGCCGGCGGTCGGACCAGGCGGTACGCCGGTCCGACTCGGAGGAGCGGCGATCGTCGCGCCGGGGCGGTTCGGGTAGTGGCCTGCGGTACGGCTCATGGTCGTAGGTGCGGGGGTCGGTGCTGTCGTTCCGGCCGTAGCTGGACGCGTCGGCCGAGCGCGCGTCGCCCCGGGCTCGGCCGTAGCTCGGTGTCTCGCCCGGCTCGTCGTCCGCCCAGGATCGGCCGTGGACCGCCGGCTCCTCCGGCGGTTCGTCGGCCCAGGACCGGCCGAGGTACGTGCCGTCCGGACGGGTGGGCGCGAGCGGCGGCACCTCGGCCCGGCCGGTCACCGTCGCCCGGCCGCGCGGTGGCGGCTGGTGGGTCACGCCGATGTCGCCGGGATAGCGCTGGCCGGGGTACTGGGGGTGCCACTCGGTGGTCGGTTCGACCGCCCAGGCCGGCTCGTTCGGGTCGGACCACCGGTCGGCGTAGCTGCCGTTCATCGGCCGCGCCCGTCGCCACACCCGGCCACTCGGCCGACTCTCGCGGGAGGTGAGCTGTCCGCGGCCGCCGCGGACTGGTCGCCGGGCGTCCGGTCGCCGCCTGCCACGCCCCGGTGGCCGGCTCGCGTCCGCTCGCTCACGGCGTTGTCACCTCGTTGCAAATTGTCGTGCTGGGGCCTCGCGTGCCGGTCAGGTCACCCAGGCCGGCAGGCCGTGGCTGCGGATGGAGGGTAACGGCGTGGGCTCGCTCACCGCCACTGTGGTGCCGCCAACGAGGCAAACGTTATCCGTACTGTTTCCGGCATTTAGTCCTATAACCGAACCTGGTCTCCGACCTTACCGCATTCGACGGCCGCCGGGCTCGGGCTGATCGTCGCCCTTCGGTCGGTCAGGGATGTTCGAGGATGAGGACGGCGAACGTGCCGGAGGCGAGCGCCTCGTAACGGTGCGGGGCGTCGCCGGGAAACGCCGCGTAGTCACCGGGTCCGAGCTCGACCGGGGTTGTCTCGGGGCCGACACGTAACCGGCCGGCAGCGACCACCACGTGTTCGATGCTGCGCGGGGTGTGTCCGTCCGCGGTTCGGGCCGCTCCCGGCTCCAGCTCGATCAGGTAGAGGTCCCGGCGCAGGTGCGCCGCCCCGGCGCTGAGCAGCGTGCCGGCGAAGTCGGCCTGCTCGGAGCGGACCCGGGAGCCGTCCCCGGCCCGGATCACCCGGACGGCGTCGTCGGCGGGTTCCACCAGTCGGCTGAACGGCACGCCGAGCGCCACGCCCAGCGCCCAGAGTGTTTCCACGCTCGGGTTGCCGGTGCCCGACTCCAACTGGGAGAGGGTGGATTTGGCCACTCCCGCCCGGCGGGCGAGCTCGGTCAGTGAGATGCCCACGCGTTCCCGCTCCCGACGCAGGGCGGCCGCGATGGTGGCCAACGGGGCGGCCGGTTCCGCAGGCATGTGTCCGCTCCTCGGTTCGGCGTTCGTGGTGACGAACAGCAGCCTGTTCAGCAGGGTGAACCCTGCGTACGGTACAACGAACAGCGCCCGCTCGGATGCCGCACGGCGTGCTTACCCTCGACCCGCCCACAAACGTCAGTCGATCAGCGCAGCTACGGCGAAACCGCTGCCGCCGGGGTGCCGGGGACAGCGGTTTCGCCGATGGTGGGGCGCGGGTGGGACGTCGGGCTCAGACCTTGTCGCCGATCTTGACCTGCGGGGCTGGGGCGCGCATCCGT
Source organism: Micromonospora sp. NPDC005203 (assembly GCF_042872705.1). Lineage (NCBI taxonomy): Bacteria > Bacillati > Actinomycetota > Actinomycetes > Micromonosporales > Micromonosporaceae > Micromonospora > Micromonospora sp. NPDC005203. Next base: position 59,825 of record NZ_JBIAKV010000007.1, read on the forward strand.
CGGAAGGTGATCGACCGCATGACCGCGTAGAGGTAGAGCGAGCCCATCCGCTGGCCGGTCTTCGGGAAGCGCTCCCGGACCAGCTTGCCGATCTTGCGACAGATCAGCACCGAGTCGATGATCAATCCCAGGGCCAGCACGCCCCAGAGCACGTTGGAGATCAACCGGACCAGTGGCGGCATGTTCCCGTTCGATCCGATCAGCACGATGAACGCCCCGCCGAAGAACCAGGTGCCGACGGTACGCCGCGAGTCGACCACGTTGCGGGCCAGCAGGCGCTCCGGGCCGCGGTCGCGGGGGCCGCCCTCGCGGCGGAACTCCGACGCGGCCTCGGCGCGCAGTTGGCGGCGACGCTCCCGATCCTCCTCCTTGGTGAGGGGGCGGCTGGGGCCGGCCGGGCGGCGACCGACAGTCGGCCGCTTGGGCGTCTCCCGACCCTTGGCCGGGGTGTAACCCCGGGACCGCTCGGCGGTCTCCTCGGGGGTCACTGAGGCGACGGCCTCGTCGACGAGGTCGGTGGACTTGCGGCGAAAGAGCGACGGCACGCGGCAAGGGTAGCCAACGGTCCGCGCCCGGTGCACATCGCGGTACGACGGCCGACGGCTCCAGGCCGCAGCGCGACCTGGAGCCGTCGTGGTCGAACGGTGGGGTGACCGGGGTTACGGACGCTCGGCGTGCGCGCCCAGGTCGGCGAGCTTCGCCTCGAAGTCCTCGTAGCCCCGGTTGATCAGGTCGACGCCGTACACCCGGGACGTGCCCTCGGCCGCGAGTGCCGCGATCAGGTGGCTGAACCCGGCCCGCAGGTCCGGGATGACCAGGTCGGCGGCGTGCAGCTTGCTCGGCCCGGCGATCACCGCGGAGTGCTTGAAGTTGCGCCGGCCGAAGCGGCACGGGGTGCCACCGAGGCAGTCCCGGTAGACCTGGATGTTGGCGCCCATCGAGTTCAGTGCCTCGGTGTAGCCCAGCCGCTGCTCGTAGACCGTCTCGTGGACGATCGACAGGCCGCGGGCCTGGGTCAGCGCCACGACCAGCGGCTGCTGCCAGTCGGTCATGAAGCCGGGGTGCACGTCGGTCTCCAGCGCCACCGCGTTCAGCTCGCCGCCCGGGTGCCAGAAGCGGATGCCGCCCTCCTGGCCCGGGTCGCCCAGCTTCGGCGCACGGGCGTCGGTGACCTCGTACTCGCCGCCGACCGAGCGGAAGACGTTCAGGAAGGTCATCATGTCGGCCTGCTGCGCGCCGAGCACCTCGACGTGACCACGGGTGGCCAGGGCGGCGGCCGCCCAGCTCGCCGCCTCGATCCGGTCCGGGATCGGCCGGTGGGTGTAACCGTGCAGCTTCGGCACACCCTGGATCTCGATCACCCGGTCGGTGTGGACCTTGATGATCGCGCCCATCTTCTGCAGGATGCAGATCAGGTCGATGATCTCCGGCTCCACCGCGGCGTTGCGCAGCTCGGTGACGCCCTCGGCCATCACCGCGGTCAGCAGCACCTGCTCGGTGGCGCCGACGCTCGGGTACGGCAGGGCGAACTTGGTGCCGTGCAGCCCGTTCGGCGCGGACAGGTGCAGACCCTCCGGCCGCTTGTCGACAGTGGCACCGAACTCCCGCAGCGCCTGGAGGTGGAAGTCGATCGGCCGCGGGCCGATGTGGCAGCCGCCCAGGTCCGGGATGAACGCGTGCCCGAGCCGGTGCAGCAGCGGGCCGCAGAACAGGATCGGGATCCGGCTGGAACCGGCGTGCACGTTGATCTGGTCGGTGCTGGCGCTCTCCACGTTCACCGGATCGAAGACGAGCTCGCCGTCCTCGGCGCCGTCGGTGACCTTGACGCCGTGCAGGCCGAGCAGACCCCGGACCACCTCGACGTCGCGGATCTTCGGCACGTCGAACAGTCGGCTCGGGCTGTCGCCCAGCAGTGCGGCGACCATCGCCTTCGAGACCAGGTTCTTCGCGCCGCGCACGCGGATCCGCCCTTCGAGCGGAGTGCCTCCGTGAACGACCAGGACGTCGTCGGTCAACGCAACCTCCAGCGCGTCGGTGCTGCAGTGTTATTGGTGGGGCGCCTGAGCTATCTCGCTACCCCGGATGCGGCCATGTCGAAACGGCTCGCTTGTGTCGTCGCTCCGGGCAGCATAGCCCTCGGTGACGAAAAAGGACTCGGTCACATCGGCGTGTGTGGCATTAATCGGTGATCCGGCACTTTTGTGTACCAAGAGCGCTACGGACCGTGATCAGGACGCCGTCGGTGGCGGGGTGTCCGCGCCGGGCAGGGCGAGCATCTCCTCCAGTGCCACCCGGGCGTGGTACGCGGTGTCGGGGTCCACCGTGATCTGGTTGGCGACCCGGCCCGCGACCAGCTCCTCCAGGGCCCAGACCAGGTGCGGCAGGTCGATCCGGTTCATCGTCGAGCAGTAGCAGACGGCCTTGTCCAGGAACATGATCTGCTTGTCCGGGTGCGCCAGCGCGAGCCGGCGGACCAGGTTCAGCTCGGTGCCGAGCGCCCATGCCGAACCGGCCGGAGCCGCCTCGATGGTCTTGATGATGTATTCGGTCGAGCCCACGTAGTCGGAGGCGGTGACCACCTCGTGCCGGCACTCCGGGTGGACCAGGACGTTGACCCCGGGCACCCGCTCGCGTACGTCGTTGACGCTGTCGAGGGTGAACCGGCCGTGCACCGAGCAGTGCCCGCGCCAGAGGATCATCTTGGCGTCGCGCAACTGCTCCGGCGTGAGCCCGCCACCGGGCTTGTGCGGGTCGTAGAGCACACAGTCGTCGAGCGACAGGCCCATCTCCAGCACCGCCGTGTTGCGGCCCAGGTGCTGATCGGGCAGGAAGAGCACCTTCGAACCCTGCTCGAACGCCCAGTCCAGGGCGCGCTTGGCGTTGGACGAGGTGCAGACCACGCCGCCGTTGCGGCCGACGAAGCCCTTGATGTCGGCCGACGAGTTCATGTACGTCACCGGCACGGTCTCGCCGGCGATCCCCAGGTCGGTAAGCGTGTCCCAGGCGGCCTCGACCTGATTCAGGACCGCCATGTCCGCCATCGAGCAGCCGGCCGCGAGGTCGGGCAGGATCACCCGCTGGGCGTCGGTGGTGAGGATGTCGGCGCTCTCGGCCATGAAGTGCACGCCGCAGAACACGATGTACTCCGCGTCCGGGCGGGCCGCGGCCTCCCGGGCCAGCTTGAACGAGTCACCTGTCACGTCGGCGAACTGGATCACCTCGTCGCGCTGGTAGTGGTGCCCCAGCACGAAGACCCTGCTGCCCAGCTTCGCCTTCGCGGCCGTGGCGCGGGCCACCAGATCCGGGTCACTGGGCGCCGGAAGGTCGCCCGGACACTCGACGCCGCGCTCGGTGTCGGGGTCGCTGCCCCGGCCGAGCAGCAGCAGAGCCGTCGCGGTGTTGGAGGGTTCCAGCCAGGTCGAAGTCACGTAGCCCATGGTCCCACAGCACGAGCGCGCCGCAGCTGCGCTCGGTGTGGGCTGCCACACTGCTCGGCATGCGCGTGCTGCTCTGCCCGGACAAGTTCGCCGGCACCCTGTCCGCACCGGAGGTGGCCGCCGCGGTGGCCGACGGCTGGCGCACCGTCACCGACCGCGACGAGCTGCTGATCCGGCCGCTCGCCGACGGTGGGCCCGGCTTCGTGGAGGTGCTCGCCGGAGCCCTCGGTGGCCGGCGGGTGCCGGTGGCGACCGTCGACCCGCTGGGCCGGCCGGTCGCCGGTGAGATCCTCCTCACCACCGACGGCGCGACCGCCTATCTGGAGAGCGCCCAGGCGTGCGGGCTGCACCTGCTCAGCGCCGCCGAACGGGACCCGAAGGCCACCACCTCGTACGGGCTGGGCCTGCTGGTGGCCGCCGCGGTGGAGAGCGGTGCGCGGACCGTGGTGATCGGGCTGGGCGGCTCCGCCACCAACGACGCGGGAGCCGGAATGCTCACCGCGCTGGGCCTGACCCCGCTGGACCCGGGCGGCGCGGCGCTGCCGTACGGCGGGGCGGCGTTGGCTCTGGTCGACGCCCTCGACGGCGTACCCCGGCTGCGGGGTGTTCGGCTGGTCGCGGCCACCGACGTGGACAACCCCCTGCTCGGCCTGCACGGCGCGAGCAACGTGTTCGGCCCGCAGAAGGGCGCCGACCGCGCGGACGTGCTGCTGCTCGACGCCGCGCTGGAGCGCTTCGCGGAGGTGTTGGAGCGGGATCTTGACGGCTGCCCGGCGGGGCTCGGCACGGTGCCCGGGGGCGGGGCCGCCGGTGGCATCGGCGCGGCCATCCTCGCCCTCGGCGGCGGCTGCGAGTCGGGAATCGGCGTGGTCACCCAGGCCACCCGACTGGACGCCGCGTTGGACAGCGTCGACCTGGTGATCACCGGCGAGGGGTCGTTCGACCACCAGTCGCTGCGCGGCAAGGTCGTCGCCGGGGTGGCCGGCGCCGCCCGCGACCGGGGGGTCCCCTGCGTCGTGGTGGCCGGGCAGGTGAGCACCGGCCGACGGGAGGCGGCCTCGGCCGGGGTGACCGACGCGTACAGCCTGGTCGAGCAGTTCGGCGGCGAGGAGCGCGGAGGGCTCGACGCCGCCCTGAGCCGGCCCGCGGCGGGGCTGCACGAGCTGGGCGCCCGGCTGGCCCGGCAGTGGAGCCGCTGAGGCCGCCGGCCGCCCACCACCGGGGTCGACCTGCGGCGGCGATCACGCCACGCGGGTGGGTCCGGCCGAGGCGGCGTAGGATCGGAAGCGGACCACAACCGGGAATGACTGGACGGCGCACGGCGTTGGCCAGTGCGTCCGGACCCACACCGCGCAGGGAGACTTCCACGTGACCACGCCAGCGCAGACCGAGTCGACCGAGGCCGAGGCCCCTACTTCCGTCGAGGCCCAGGCCCCTACTTCCGTCGTCCTCACCGACGTCGCGGCGCAGAAGGTCAAGGCCCTGATCGAGCAGGAGGGCCGCGACGACCTGCGGCTCCGCGTCGCCGTGCAGCCGGGCGGCTGCTCCGGCCTGCGGTACCAGCTCTTCTTCGACGAGCGTTCGCTCGACGGTGATGTCGTCACCGACTTCGACGGTGTCGGGGTCGTCGTCGACCGGATGAGCGCCCCGTACCTGTCCGGCGCGACGATCGACTTCGCCGACCGGATCGACGCCCAGGGCTTCACCATCGACAACCCCAACGCGGGCAACTCGTGCGCCTGCGGTGACTCGTTCAACTGAGTCACACCACACAGCAGCACTGGCGGGGCCGTCCTCCGGGGCGGCCCCGCCGCCGTGTTGGCCGGGAGCGGTCCCGGGGCCGGTGACGGTCGGTCACCGATGTCCGACCGACGGGACGCGAACGCCGTCGGATGGCCGGGCCGGTAGGCTGACCGCGCACTGCTCCCGACCCCGAAGGTTGACATGAAGATCGCCGTGACCGGCTCGATCGCCACCGATCACCTGATGAGCTTCCCCGGTCGCTTCGCCGACCAGCTGATCGCCGATCAGCTGCACAAGGTGTCGCTCTCCTTCCTGGTTGACGATCTGGTGCTCCGTCGCGGCGGTGTGGCCGCGAACATCTCCTTCGGCATGGGCCAGCTGGGCCTGCGCCCCGTGCTGCTCGGCGCGGTGGGTGCGGACTTCGCCGACTATCGCTCCTGGCTGGAGCGCCACGGCGTCGACTGCGACTCCGTGCACGTCAGCGAGGTGGCGCACACCGCCCGCTTCGTCTGCACCACCGACACCGACATGTGCCAGATCGCGTCGTTCTACGCAGGTGCGATGAGCGAGGCCCGCAACATCGAGCTCGCTCCGGTCGCCGACCGGGTCGGCGGACTGGACCTGGTGCTGGTTGGTGCCAACGACCCCGAGGCGATGCTGCGGCACTCGGCCGAGTGCCGCACCCGCGGGTACGCGTTCGCCGCCGACCCGTCGCAGCAGCTCGCCCGGATGCCCGGCGAGGACGTCGTGGCGCTCATCGAAGGCGCCGAGTACCTGATGACCAACGACTACGAGAAGTCGCTGTTGCAGAGCAAGGCGAAGCTGAGCGACGACCAACTGCTGGACCTGGTCAAGGTCCGGGTCACCACGCTGGGCAAGCACGGTGTGGAGATCGCCGGGCGGGGCATCGACCCGATCCACGTACCGATCGCGCGGGAGATCCGGGCGGTCGACCCGACCGGGGTGGGCGACGGCTTCCGGGCCGGGTTCTTCACCGCGCTGTCCTGGGGGGTCGGGCTGGAACGGGCCGCCCAGGTCGGCTCGCTGCTGGCCACGCTCGTCCTGGAGACCGTCGGGACCCAGGAGTACGACGTCCGCCGCGACCTGTTCGTCAAGCGCCTGGCCGAGTCCTACGGCGACGAGGCAGCAGAAGAGATCCGCCCCCACCTCATCCCGGCCTGACCCAACCCCCCACCCTCGCCGATCTTGCACTTTGTGTCGCCGTATCGCGGCTTCTGTGCCCTTTGCCGGGGCAGAAAGTGCAAGATCGGCGAGGGTGGGGGTTGGGGGGGTGGGGGTTGGGGGTGGGGGTTGGGGGGTGGGGGTGGGGTGCGTCAGTGCAGGCGGCGGACGTCGTAGGCGGGGCCTTCGGGTCCGGTGACGGCTCCCAGGTACTCGTGGCCGCGCATCCGGCACCAGGCGGGAATGTCGACCGCCGCCGCCGGGTCGTCCGCGAGCACCCGGACCGCCGCGCCCACCGGCACCTGCGGCAACCGTCGGGCCGCCGCGATCACGGGCAGCGGGCAACGCTGTCCCCGACAGTCGATCACCTCGTCCGGCATCGTCACAGCCCCACCACCCCCGCCTCGGCGCGCAACTGCGCGACGATCCCGGGCAACTCGCCGAGGAACCGTTCGACGTCCGCGTCGGTCGTCTCCCGATGCAGGCTCACGCGCACGTTGCCGTGCGAGAGCACGCCCATCGCCTCCAGCACGTGCGACGGCCGCAGCGTGGACGACGTGCACGACGAACCGGACGACACGGCGAAGCCCCGCCGGTCCAGCGCGTGCAGCAGCGCCTCACCGTCGACGTAGAGGCACGAGAAGGTGACCAGGTGGGGGAGTCGGCGCACCGGGTCGCCGACGACCTCCACGTCGGGCACCTCCACCGCGACCCGCGCCCGGATCCGATCCACGAGCGCGGCCAGCCGGGTCGCCTCGGCTGCCGCGTCCGCCGCCGCCGCGCGCAGGCTCGCCGCCGCCGCCACCACCGCCGGCAGGTTCACCACCCCGGGGGTACGACCACCCTCCCGCTCGTCGGCCGGCCAGGGTGACTCCCAGCGGGTGCCCTTGCGCACCGCCAGCACCCCCACCCCGGGAGGGCCGCCCCACTTGTGGGCGCTCGCGCTCAGCACCGACCAGCCGGCCGGCAGGGGCACCCGACCGACCGACTGCGCGGCGTCCACGTAGAGCGGCACGCCCACCTCGGCGCAGGCGGCAGCCGCCTCGACGACCGGTTGCACGGTCCCCACCTCGTGACTGGCACTGATCAGCGCGGCCAGCGCGACTCCGGGCGCGCGAACGGCAGCCGACCACGCTTCCAGGTCCAACCGGCCCAACCGGTCGACCGGCACGCCGGTCGCGGTCCCGCCCGCCGCCACGTGTCGCTGCGCCGCGTGCAACACCGCCGAATGCTCGATCGCGGAGTGCACGAGCGTCGACCCGACCCGGTGCCGGGCCGCCAGGCCGCCGAGGACCGCGCCGTGGGCCGCGGTCGTACCGCTGGGGGTGAAGGACACCTCGTCCGGGCGGACGCCGAGCGTCAGCGCGGTGGCCTCCCGCGCGGCGTCGAGCAGCTGTCGCGCCCGGCGGGCCTGGGCATAGAGCTTGCCCGGGTCGGCCCAGCCGTCGTCGAGGGCCGCCAGCAGCGCCTGCCGCGCGACCGGATGCATCGGCGCGGCGGTCGCCGCGTCCAGGTAGACCGGGGATGCGCTCACAGATCCGCCTGT
>NZ_JBIAKV010000007.1:67829-304314 GCF_042872705.1 Micromonospora sp. NPDC005203
TTTTGTTCGCGACTGCGGGGCTCGCAACCCCGGCTCACTCCTCGCGCTCACAGATCCGCCTTTTGTTCGCGACTGCGGGGCTCGCAACCCCGGCTCACTCCTCGCGCTCACAGATCCGCCTTTTGTTCGCGACTGCGGGGCTCGCAACCCCGGCTCGCTCCTCGCGCTCACAGATCGACACGGTATCGCGGCGGTATGCCCATCATCCCCCCAATGGGGGGTGGACAGTGACCCCACCACGGCCGAGCCCGCCATGGTCGAGTAATCTGCGACCGTCGGTGACGCCTTTGCCGCCGGTGCTGAGGAAAGACGCACCGCGGCGCGCTAGGGAGGCAGGACCAGGTGGTCGCAAGGAGTTCGGAGGTACGGCCGTCGGCCGTACGGCACAGCGCTTCGCCAGGGGTCGGTGGACGCCGGGGGCGTGGTGCTGGTCGGTTGGCCGGGCTCGGTCTCAGTGGCGTTGCGCTGCTGATCCTGCTCACGGGCTGTGATGTGGGCCAGGCGTTTGACGGCTTCGGTTGGCCGCAGGGCGGCATCTCGCCGGAGTCCAAGCGGATGTACGACCTGTGGATCGCCTCCTGCATCGCCGCGCTCGCGGTCGGCGTCTTCGTGTGGGGCCTGATCTTCTGGTGCGTCGTGCGCTACCGCAAGCGTGGCAACGCGCTGCCGGTGCAGACCCGGTACAACCTGCCGATGGAGTTCCTCTACACCATCGCGCCGATCCTGATCGTCTCCGTGCTCTTCTACTACACGGCGATCGTGCAGACCGACGTCGACAAGTTGTCGAAGAACCCGGACGTCACGGTCGAGGTCGTCGCCTTCAAGTGGAACTGGCAGTTCAACTACCGCGACGGCCAGGGCACGGAAGCCCGCACCACCGCGTCGACGCTCGGCACCAGCGAGGTCATCCCGGTGCTGGTGCTGCCGACCGGCCGGTCCATCCGCTTCGAGGAGACCAGCCGCGACGTCATCCACTCGTTCTGGGTGCCGGAGCTGCTGTTCAAGCGGGACGTCATGCCGGGCAAGATCCGCAACGTGTTCGAGGTTTCCAGCCTGGACGCCGAGGGCGCCTACGTCGGACGCTGCGCCGAACTGTGCGGCAGCTACCACGCGTTCATGAACTTCGAGCTGCGGGTGGTCTCGCCGGAAAAGTACGACCAGTTCCTGGCTGCCAAGCAGAGCGGCAAGTCGACCCAGGACGCGCTGACCCAGATCGGTGAGCAGCCGTACGCGGAGACCACGCAGCCGTTCGACACCCGGCGGACGCAGGACAACTTCAACCCGGACAAAGTTCCGGCCCGCACGGGAAGCTGAGGCAGCCGCATGAAGACCGAGTGGCGTATCTTCCTGGTCATCGCCGGGTTCCTCTTCGGTGCCACCATCCTCTACGGCGCCTGGACCAACGGTGCGTCCGGCGGCGTCGAGTGGGTTGGCACCGTGGCCCTGCTGCTGTCGTTCCTGCTCTGCTCGATGTGCGGCGGCTTCTTCTGGTTCGTCTCCCGCCGCATCGACCTGCGGCCCGAGGACCGTCCGGACGCCGAGATCGCCGACGGCGCTGGTGAGGTCGGCTTCTTCAGCCCGGGCAGCTACTGGCCGTTCGGTCTGGCGCTGGCCGCCGCGATCGCCGCGCTCGGCATGGTGTTCTGGCAGTTCTGGCTGATCGGTGCCGGTCTGTTGGCCGTCATCTTCGCCGCCTGCGGGTTGCTGTTCGAGTACTACAGCGGCACCCGGCGCACCGCCGAGCACTGATCCACCCGGTCGCCGTCGCGACCGACCCGTACGCCACGAAGGCCCGCCTCCCATTGGGAGCGGGCCTTCGTCGTGGGGGCGCTCGTCGTGGCGGGCCTTCGTCGTGGGGGCGCTCGTCGTGGCGGGCCTTCGTCGTGGGGGCGCCTTCGTCGTGGCGGGCCTTCGTCGTGGCGCGCGCCGGGCGGTGCTGCCCAGATGTTGGTGGTCTGGGTGCTGCGGCGCGGGTGCGGGGCGGTGCCGTTGGTGTGGTGCCGGTGCTGGGTGGTGAGTGTCAGGCGGCGTAGCGGTGGGTGGGCTGGTGGCGTCGGCGCTCAGCCAGCCGGGTGACCGAAAAGGTGAACGTGGCGATCACCACGGCGACGCCGCAGCCGGTGCAGATCAGCTCGGGACAGTCGGTGTCATGGCCGTCGACGCAGGGCGGCATCTCGAACGGCGTCACGTCCTGGCAGGCATCGCAGTAGAGCTCGCGGTGCGACACGGGTGTCTCCTTCTCACTCCAGGTGAACCGCCCCCGGATGCGACAACGACGCACAACGGAAGCGGAGAAGTACTCGCCTGTAGTTTTCCACCCGGGTCCGACAAATCTCCGCCGGGTGCCCCGGGAGGCCCGACACAGGCTGACCGCTGCCGCATGATCCACTCGACATCATTGAGGTCGGGGTGTCCAGGGCTGCCGGACAGCACCGATTCAAGGATCTTGAGTTGATCAAGGGTCGGGCGGCCGTCTGATACCCCGGGTTCAAGGACCCCGAGTCGATCAAGCGGTGGAGAGCGGCGGTGGCGGCGCTTCAGTCAGACGGGCGCCGGCCCGAGGGCGGCGGCGGTCTTGATCCAGCGGTCCAGGGTCGCGGCGGCCGCGCCGGAGTCGATCGACTCGGCCGCGCGGTTCATGCCCGCGCGAAGCGCCTCGGTCAGGTCGCCGTCGAGCGGACCCTGGGTGGCCAGCGCCGCGGCGGCGTTGACCAGCACCGCGTCCCGGACCGGACCCGTCTCACCGGCCAGCAGGCGACGGGCCACACCGGCGTTGTACGCGGCGTCACCGCCCCGCAGGTCCTGCAGGGTGGACCGGGGTACCCCCAGGTCCGTCGCGTCCAGCACGGCCTCGCGCACGGTGCCGCCCTGGGCCACCCAGACGCGAGTGGGTGCCGCCGTCGTGAACTCGTCCAGGCCGTCCTCGCCGCGCATCACGATCACCGAGTCGCCGCGGGCGGCGAAGACGCTCGCCATCACCGGGGCCATCCGGGCGTCGAAGCAGCCGACCGCGCCGGCACGGGGACGGGCCGGGTTGGTCAGCGGGCCGAGGAAGTTGAAGAAGGTGGGCACTCCCACCTCACGGCGGACCGGCCCGGCATGCCGCATGCCGGGGTGGTGTCGGGCCGCGAAGCAGAACCCGATGCCCGCCTCCTCGACGCAGCGGGCCACCTGTTCGGGGCCGAGATCCAGCGGGATGCCGAGGAACTCCAGCAGGTCGGCCGTGCCGCAGAGGGAGGAGGCGGCCCGGTTGCCGTGCTTCACCACGCGGACGCCCGTGCCCGCGACCACGAGCGCGGTCATCGTGGAGATGTTCACCGTGTGGGCAAGGTCACCGCCGGTGCCGACGACGTCGAGCGCGGTGCGGCGCACCTCCTCGGGAAGCACCACCGGCACCGCACGACCCAACATCGCCTCGACGAGACCGGCCAGCTCGGCCGGGGTCTCACCCTTGGCCCGCAGCGCGATGGCGAAGCCCGCGATCCGCGCCGCGCTCGCCGAACCGGTCATGATCTCGTCCATCGCCCACGCGGTGTCGGCGGTGGACAGCTCCTCGCCGTGCAGCAGCGAGCTGAGCAGGTGCGGCCAGGTCCGATCGCCCATGGCGGGCCTCCCGAGCGTGCGAAGTGCGGGTGGGCTGGAACGGGCGCCGGCGGATCCGGCGCCGCGACGGTGCCGGACAGCTGCGAGACGTCAGGCGGGTGCGTGCGTCCGCAGCAGCTCGGCCACCGTACCGCCGGTGGTCACCGGGTCGAGCGGGTGCACGAGCGTGGCGTCGACCTCGGCGTACGCGGCGAGCCATCGGTCGGCGGCGCGGGCGATCACCAGGCAGGTCGGGGGAGCGTCGTCCCGGTCGTCCTTGATCTGGCGGGCGATGCCGATGCCGCCACCCGGGCTCGCCTCACCGTCGAGCAGCAGCAGGTCGATCTCGTAGTCGTCGACCAGCCGGATGGTCTCCGCATAGGTCGACGCGTCGACGAACTCGATCTGCAGACCGGGCGCGGGCCGGGTGCCGACGGCCATCCGCATCCGATCACGGACCTGCGGGTCGTCGCTGTAGAGCAGGACGGTGCAAAGACGATCGCTCATGCCGGCACTCCGCTTCCAACCTCGTAGCTGCCCGCCGATCGTACCGGTCGACGTGACGTAGCCGACATCCCGCCCGGCGGCACCCGTCGGGCGTACCGTCCGGGCAGCTCAGGCGGGCGCGGCGTCGGCGGCGCGCTCGCGAGCCTCCTGGCGGTCCAGCTCGCGGTCGACCCGGCGGGCCTCCCGCTCGGACTGCTTGACCCACTGCACCACCAGCACGGCGAGCATGGTCACACTGACGAACTCACCACCGGCCCAGAGGATGCCGCCGGCGACCACCTGGTCCGCCTTGGGGTCGGACCAGCTCAGGTTGAGCGACGGGTACCAGTCGCCGCCGAAGAGCGTGGTGCTCTGCATGATGGTGAGGCCGAGCACCGTGTGGAACGGCACCGACAGCAGCATCAGGAGCGCACGCGCCGGGTACGGCCAGCGGCCGGGCAGCGGGTCGAGGCCGAGCAGCGGCCAGAAGAACACGCAGCCGGTCATGATGAAGTGCGCGTGCACCAGCTCGTGCGCCCAGGCGTGTTCGAGGGTGAAGCGGTACAGATCACTGAAGTACAACACGAACGGGTTGACCACGAAGATGGCGAACGCCACCAGCGGGAAGCTGTAGACCCGGGCGACGCGGCTGTGCACGATCGCCAGCAGGCGCTTGCGCGGCCCGACCGGCAGGGTGCGCAGGGCCAGGGTCATCGGCGCGCCCAGCGCCAGGAAGATCGGCGCCACCATGGACAGCACCATGTGCTGGACCATGTGCACGGACAGCAGCGCGGTGTCGTAGGCGTGCAGCCCGCTGACCGTGACCAGCGCGATGCCGCCCAGCCCGGGGCCGAGGAAGAACACGGTACGGGCGACCGGCCAGCGGTCGCCCCGCAGGCGCAGCCGGTACACCCCGTAGAGGTACAGGCCGGCGGCGAGCACCAGGCCGAGGGCCAGCCAGCTGTCCAGCCGGGTCTCGGTCAGCACCGCGCCGACGGTGAACGGCGGCGGGGCCGAGGTGGCGGCGAAGATCGGATCGACGTGCAGCACGCTTTTCAGGCTAGGCCAGGCGAACCGGACCCTGGCGGTCGGGCCACGGAAGGCGCAGGTTTGCCACCCCGCTGATGGGCGGCCCCGGTCAGGGGCAATAATGACGGCGTGACTGCGGCCCCAGCCATTGACAAGAGCCGGATCCACTCTCTGACCCGACCGAACATGGTCAGCGTCGGGACGATCGTGTGGCTCTCCAGCGAACTCATGTTCTTCGCGGCGTTGTTCGCGATGTACTTCTCGATCCGCGCGGCTGCGCCGGAGCAGTGGGAGAAGCACACCGAGGCGCTGAACATCCCGTACGCGACCACCTTCACGGTGATCCTGGTGCTGTCCTCCGTGACCTGCCAGCTCGGCGTCTTCGCGGCGGAGAAGGGCGACGTGCACGCGCTGCGGCGCTGGTTCACCGTCACCTTCGTGATGGGCCTGATCTTCGTGCTCGGCCAGCTGAACGAGTACCGGCACCTGGTCGAGGACGGCATCAAGATCAACGGAGACGGGTACGGGTCGGTGTTCTACCTGACCACCGGCTTCCACGGCCTGCACGTGACCGGCGGTCTGATCGCCTTCATCATCTTCATGGTCCGTACGACCATGGGCCGGTTCACTCCGGCGCAGGCGACCTCGGCGATCGTCGTGTCGTACTACTGGCACTTCGTCGACGTCGTGTGGATCGGGCTGTACGGCATGATCTACTGGCTTCAGTGATCTTGCGCGTCACGTTCCGTGCTGCTGCTCCGTCCCCTGAGACAGGTCCAACCGGTTAAGGACACCGCTCATGACTTCTGACAACGACCGCCGAGGCGGTCTGCTCGCGCGGCTGCGTGAGCGGCCCGCCGCGCGCAGCAGGGGCCGCCGCCGGCTGGGCGCCGCGGTCCGGCTGATCGCCGCGCTGATGCTCGCCGGCGGCGCCTACACCGTCTTCGCTCCCGGTGCCCAGGCGCAGGACAATCCGCAGCTGACCGGCGCCGCCGCCGAGGGCAAGGCGCTGTTCGACGTGAGCTGTGTGACCTGTCACGGCCGTAACGCCCAGGGCGTGGAGGGTCGCGGTCCGAGCCTGATCGGCGTCGGCGCGGCCTCGGTCGAGTTCCAGGTCAGCTCCGGGCGGATGCCGCTGGCCCGCCAGGAGGCCCAGGCGCACCGCAAGCCCCCGGTCTTCACTCCGGATCAGGTCACCCAGCTCGGCCAGTACATCCAGGAGCTCGGCGGCGGTCCGGTCGTGCCGGGCACCGAGGAGAACCTCCACGAGAACGGCAACGTCGCCGCCGGTGGCGAACTGTTCCGGATCAACTGCTCCCAGTGCCACGCCTTCGGTGGCGGCGGCGGTGCGCTCTCCTCGGGCAAGTTCGCCCCGAGCCTGCACCCGGCGACCGACCGGCAGATCTACGCGGCGATGCTGAGCGGCCCGCAGAACATGCCGGTGTTCGGTGACAACCAGATCACTCCGGAGCAGAAGGCGAACATCATCGCCTACATCCAGGAGACGCTGAAGCACGACCAGGACCCGGGCGGCTTCAACCTCGGCCGGTACGGCCCCTCCACCGAGGGTCTGGCGATCTTCCTGATCGGCATCGTGGCGCTCGTCTTCGCCAGCCTGTGGATTGCGGGCAAGTCGTGACCGAGCGGATCATCCGGTTCAGTGCTGTGGCGCCGCTCGGCGCCATTCGTAGCGAGGTGACGGCATGAGCACCCACACCGAGCACCAGGCCCCGCAGGGCCAGGAGCCGCTCGACGTGAACGACCCCAAGCTGACCCGTTTCGACGTCGTTCGCGAGGGCGCGCGTCGGGACGACATCGAGATCGTCCACTACGAGCCGCAGGTGCTGCCGGGCACCAAGGCGGAACGTCGGCTGACCCGCGTGGTCGCCGGGTTCTTCCTGATCACCGGCCTGGCCGCGACCGCGTTCCTGGCCATCTACATCTGGTGGCCGTGGCAGTACGAGGCGGGCCGTGGCGGCGACAAGTGGTACACGCCGCTGCTGGGCGCCACCCTCGGCATCGCCCTGCTCGCCGTCGGCTTCGGCATCCTGACCTGGGGCAAGAAGTTGCTGCCCAAGGAGGTCTCGATCCAGGACCGGCACGAGGGGCAGGTGGACTCCGAAGGCCGCACGATCACCGGCCAGACCATGCTCTACATGGCCGACGAGTTGGGTGTGAAGCGTCGTCCACTGCTCGGCATCTCGTTGCTGGCCGGCCTCGCGCCGGTCGCCGCGGTCGCGGCGGCGCCGCTGGTCGGTGGTCTGATCTCCCAGCCGCACAAGAAGAACCAGATGTTCACCACCGGATTCGCCTCGGCCAGCGGCGGCGAGCCGATCCGCCTGGTGCGCGAGGACGGCCGGCCGGTGCGCCCGGCAGACGTCAGCGTCGGTGGCCAGGTGACGGTCTTCCCCGGCATCGAGCACGGGGTGAGCAACACCCACGCCGACTCCCCGACGCTGCTGATCCACCTCCGGGACTCCGACGCGCAGGAGTCGCGTCAGGCCAACGAGAGGATCGGCCACGGCGACTACATGTGGGGCAACTACGCGGCCTTCTCCAAGATCTGCACGCACGCCGGCTGCCCGGCCAGCCTCTACGAGCAGCAGACCAACCGGCTGCTCTGCCCGTGCCACCAGTCCCAGTTCCTGATCACCAACAACGCCAAGCCGGTCTTCGGCCCTGCCAGCCGGCGGCTGCCGCAGCTGCCGATCGAGGTGGACTCCGAGGGTTTCTTCGTGGCGAAGTCCGACTACACTGAGACCGTCGGGCCTGATTTCTGGGAGCGGCCATGAAGCGTCGAAAGTTCGACCTGGCGGCGACGCCGGGCAAGGCTGCCGTGGGAGTGGACGACCGCTTCCAGGTGGCCACCCCGCTGCGCAAGCTGCTGAACAAGGTCTTCCCGGACCACTGGTCCTTCCTGCTCGGCGAGATCGCGCTGTTCTCGTTCATCGTGCTGCTGCTGACCGGTGTGTTCCTCACCTTCTTCTACGAGCCGGCGATGACCGAGGTGGTCTACAACGGCAGCTACGCGCCGTTGCAGGGCACGCCGATGTCCGCCGCGTACGCCTCCAGCCTGGACCTGTCGTTCGACGTCCGCGGTGGTCTGGTGATGCGGCAGATGCACCACTGGGCGGCGCTGCTGTTCATGGCCGCGATCGTCGTGCACATGCTGCGGGTCTTCTTCACCGGCGCCTTCCGCAAGCCGCGCGAGACCAACTGGATCATCGGTTCGCTGCTGTTCTGGGTCGGCTTCCTGGCCGGCTTCACCGGCTACTCGCTGCCGGACGACGGCCTGTCCGGCACCGGTCTGCGGATCGCCTCGGCGATCATGCTCTCCATCCCGGTGATCGGCACCTGGGTCACCTCGTCGATCTTCGGCGGCGAGTTCCCGGGCACGATCATCATCAGCCGGTTCTTCATCGCCCACGTGCTGCTCATCCCGGGTCTGCTGCTGGCGCTGATCAGCGTCCACCTCGGCCTGGTCTTCAAGCAGAAGCACACCCAGTGGCCCGGCCCCGGCCGGACCAACAACAACGTGGTCGGCGAGCGGATGTTCCCGCGGTACGCGCTGAAGCAGGGCGGCTTCTTCATGGTCGTCTTTGGCGTCATCGCGCTGATGGGCGGCCTGTTCCAGATCAACCCGATCTGGTTGTTCGGCCCGTACGAGGCGTGGGTGGTCTCCGCCGCCAGCCAGCCCGACTGGTACGTCATGTTCCTCGACGGCTCGACCCGACTCATGCCGGCCTGGGAGATCAACATCCCGCTCGGCGACGGGTACGTGATTCCGCCGCTGTTCTGGCCGACTGTCGTGCTGCCCGGCATCCTGGTGGGCCTGTCGACGATGTACCCGTTCCTGGAAGCTCGACAGCTCAAGGACCGCAAGAACCACAACCTGCTCCAGCGCCCCCGGGACGCTCCGGCGCGGACCGCGGTCGGTGCCATGGCCGTCTCGTTCTACGTCGTGCTGACGCTCTCCGGCGGCAACGACGTGATCGCCGACAAGTTCCAGATCAGCTTGAACGCGATGACCTGGGCCGGCCGGATCGGTCTGCTGGTGGTTCCGCCGCTGGCGTACTACGTGACGTACCGGCTCTGCCTGGGCCTGCAGCAGCACGACCGGGAGGTGCTGGCGCACGGCGTGGAGACCGGCATCATCCGGCGCATGCCAGACGGTCGGTTCGTCGAGGTGCACCAGCCACTCAGCGCGTCGAACGGGCACGCGGACGGCCACGGCGAGCTGGAGTACGTCGGCTGGGTCGTGCCGAAGAAGATGAACCGGCTCGGGGCACTCGGCCCGGCCATCCGGGGCTTCTTCTACCCGATCGAGAGGCCGGTCGAGGCGCCGGTCTCGCCGGGGCACCCGCCGGTCGAGCCCCGACCGGAACGCGAGGAGATCACCAGCGGCGACAGCCGCCGCTGACCGCCCAGACGCACCGTCACGGGGCGCCCGCCGGATTCCGGCGGGCGCCCCGTCGTATCCGTACCCCCCGCCCATCCGACCAGGAGTCGGACGGCCCTGATCGGACCGGTCGACCCCGCGCGACGGGCGATCGCAGGAATAACCCCGGTGAGCCGGGTATCCGTGCGGTCCAACGTCTCAAGGGGGGGAAGCATGTTGGGTATCAAACGCCTCGGCCTGTTGGCCGCGCTGGTACTTGTCGGTGTCGCGCCGGCTGCGGCCGCGCAGGCCGCGGCACAGCCGTCGACGCAGGACACCCAGTACCTGCAGGCGGTACACCAGGTCAACCTGTTCGAGATCACCGCGGGTGACCTGGCCCAGCAGAAGGGTCAGGACCAGGGGGTCAAGGACCTGGGCGCGATGCTGAAGACCGACCACACCCAGCTGGACCAGACGGTGCAGCAGACCGCGTCCCAGCTCGGGGTGGAACTGCCGAACGAGCCCAGTGCCGATCAGCAGGCGGTCATCGACAAGCTGAACAACGCCAGCGGGGCGGAGTTCGACCGGCTCTGGGTGACAAGTGAGCTGGCCGGCCACGTCCAGGCCATCCAGGCCACCCAGACGGAGATCTCGCAGGGCTCCGAGCAGTCGGTGGTCCAGTTGGCCCAGACGGCCCTGCCGACGCTGCAGGCGCACTATGACGAACTGGTGCAGCTCGCCAACAAGCTGGGCATCCCGGTTCCGCAGACCAGCGCCAGCGGTACACCCAGCCCGGGTGGCACCGGCACCGAGTCCCCGGCTCCGGGTGGCACCGGCACCGAGTCCCCGGCTCCGGGTGGCGGCACCACCGAGGCCCCGGCTCCGGGCACCACCGAAACGCCGGCTCCCAGCGTGAGCTGACGTAGCGACAGCAGACGGCCGGTCCACCCCCGCGGGTGGACCGGCCGCCGTGGGTGCGGTGGGTGGTCAGTCGGCGCTGGAGAGGCCGATCGCGAACGCCTCCTCCAGGTCGTGCTGGGAGTACGCCCGGAACGCGATGTGCGACTCGGTGTTGAGCACGCCCGGCACCTTGGAGATGCTGCCCGCGATGACCTGGGCGATCTGGTCGAACTCGCGGACCCGGACGATGGCGATGAGGTCGACGTGCCCGGCCACCGAGTAGACCTCGCTGACCCCGGAGAGGCTGGCCAGGGTCTCCGCCACCTCGGGGATCGCGTCGGTGGCACAGTCGATCAGCACGATGGCGGTGATCACGGGACATTTCTCCGTTCGTCGGCGTCGTCGCCCATGCTAGATGCTCCCCGGCGGCGCGGAGACCGGGTGTGCCCGCCGGCCCGCGCCGGACTCGGCTCAGGCGTGAGCGGTGGCGGCAACGGTCAGATCGTTCCCGGCCCGGATCACGTCCTGCAGCCGTTCGTCGTCGCGCACGGTCGCGCCCGGCCACACCACGCTGCGGAACACGTCGCCGTCCACCCGTGCGCCCGCGCCGACCACCGACTCCACGCAGCCACCGGTCACCGTGGCGGACCTGTCGACGAGGGTGCCGCCATGCGCGGCGTGCAGGTTGGCGGCCAGGTAGTCGGCGGGGGTGCCCGTGTCGTAGAAGGTGCCCGGGTAGGGCACCACCTCCAGCGCGCCCGCCGCCTCCGCCGGACGCCAGAGGGCGCGGACCAGGTCGGAGAAGACGACAGGCAGATCGCGGACGAGCCGCCAGGGCAGCAGCGAGAAGCCGGTGAAGTTGTGCCCGGCGAAGGTGCCGGGCGCCGCCGGGTCCGCGGCGGGCTGACCGAGCAGGCGTACGGTGTGGCCGTCCCACCCGTCGAGCAGTGCGGCCACGTCCGGGCCCGGCGAGGCGGCCGGGTCGGCGAGGTACGCGTCGGCGTTGCCGACCAGCACCGGCCGCCCGTCGATCCAGTCCCGCAGGTTGGCCACGCCACCCGCGGTGCCCAGTGGCTCGCCCGGCTCGACGGACAGGTGGGCGCGGTCGGCGACGTGCGCGACCACCTGGTCACCGAGATAGCAGGCGTTCACCGCGACCCGGGCGGGGCCGACCAGGCCGAGCCCCGCGACCCGTGCCAACGCCCGATCCAGCAGCGGGACGTTGCCCACCGGGCAGAGCGCCTTGGGCACCCGTTCGGTGAGCGGACGCAACCGGGTGCCCGCACCGGCGGCGAGCACCACCGCGCACAGCTCCGCCGGCACGGACGCCGTCGGGGTCATGGCAGGTCGTCGGGGATCGGGGGCGGGAACTGCCCGGCCAGCGGCCCGATGTCGTAGTAGGCGAGCAGCCGGGCCGTCGGCCAGGTCAGCTTGGGCAGGTCGTCCAGCGGGTGCCACGCGGCCTCGAAGACCTCCGCGCCGTCGACCGCCAGCTCGGTGCCGGACGCCGGCACCTCCGCCTCGAAGACCATGTCCACCCAGCCCTTGGCGTGCACGATCGCGTTCGGCACCGCCGGACGTAGCCGGGACGGGGGGAGTCGGACGCCGGACTCCTCGAACAGCTCGCGCGCCGCGCCCACCACCGGGGCCTCGCCGCGGTCCAGCAGGCCGGCGGGCAGTGACCAGCCCTTGCCGGGCGGCTGGCGCAGCATGAGCAGCCGTCCTGCGCCCGGTGCCTCGGAATCGCGGACCAGGGTGACCGCACCGACGATGTACTTCGGCATCGCCAGCTTGACCAGGCGCCGGCGCACCGGCAGCGGCAGCCGGTAGAAAGCCTGGTAGAAGATGGCCCGACCGGTGGCGCGGGAACGGGGGATCATGACTCCAGGCTAGTGGTCACGAATGTTCCTCGGACGCGCTGGGCCGGCCCCGGTCACTGTCGATGGTCGACCAGGTCGATGAGCTGGCGTACCACGGTGTCCGGTTCGATCACCCGGTCGAAGACCGCGACCAGCAGGGTCTCCAGGTCGGGATAGCCCAACTCCTCCGAGAGGCGCAACAGCGGCAGGTCGCTGGCGAGACCCCGGTTGTGCTGACGCAGGGTGAGCCCGATGGTCGCCCGACCCAGACGGACCTTGTCGCTGATCGTGATGCCCGGCTCGGTGTGCTCGGCGAACCACCTGTTGATCTGCATCTGGGCGTGTGGCGACTTGACGAAGCTCAACCACTCCCGCCGGGGGCCACGCGAGGCGACCCCGGCCTCGAATCCGTTGTCGCCGTCGTTCTCGGTGAAGATCTCCACCACGTCGCCCTCGTCCAGCTCCGAACTCAGCGGGGCCAGCCGACCGTTGATCCGCGCCGCGAGACAGTGGTCGCCCCGCTCGTTGCCCAGTTCGTACGCGAGGTCGACCGGGGTGGCGCCGCCCGGCAGCACGACCTGCCGACCCTCGGCGAAGACCTGGATCTGGCCCTCGGCGAGGTCGCAGCGCAACGACTCGAGGAACTGCGCCGGGTCGGCCGCGTCCGGCTCCCAGTCGAGCACCCGGCGCAGCCAGTCCAACTGCTCGGCGCGGGCCGCGGCGCTGCTGCTCCCCGAGCGGGGGAAGCGGAAGTCGGCGGCGATGCCGTACTCGGCGGAGCGGTGCATCTCCTGGTTGCGGATCAACACCTCCACCGTGCGGTCCTGGGGGCCGCGGACGCTGGTGTGCAGCGAACGGTAGAGGTTGTTCTTCGGTGAGGCGATGAAGTCCTTGAAACGCCCCGGGATGGGTCGCCAGGTGCCGTGGATCGCGCCCAGCGCGGCGTAGCAGTCGGTGGCCGGGCCGTCGACCACGACCACGATGCGGGGCAGGTCGAACGGGGCGGTGTGGCCGCCGGCGATGGTGTCCTTCCAGATCGAGTAGAGGTGCCGGGGGCGCGGGCTCACCTCGGCGTCGACCCGGCTGCGCTTCAGCGCCACCTTGGTCCGGGTGACCACGGCGTCGAGGTACGCGTCCCAGCCCGGCCGGTCGTGCACGTGCCGGGCCAGCCGGGCGTGCTCGTCCGGCTCCAGGTGCAGCAGCACCACGTCGTCCAGCTCGCGCTTGAGGGTCTGGATGCCCAGCCGGTCACAGAGCGGGACCAGCACCTCCTGGGTCTTGCGGGCGATGCGCTCCCGCGACGACGCCGAGCGCACCCCGAGGGTGCGCATGTTGTGCAGCCGGTCCGCCAGCTTGATGATCAACACCCGGACGTCCTTGGCGGCCGCCACGATCATCTTGCGGATCGTCTCCGCCTCGGCGGCCTTGCCGTAGAACGCCTTGTCGAACTTGGTCACCCCGTCGACCAGGTGGGCCACCTCGCCGCCGAAGTCCTCGGAGAGCGCCTGGAGGGTGTAACGGGTGTCCTCCACGGTGTCGTGCAGCAGCGCCGCGACCAGAGTGGTGGTGTCCATCCCCAGCTCCGCGCAGATCTGCGCCACCGCGAGAGGATGGGTGATGTACGGCTCACCGCTCTTGCGGAACTGCCCGCGGTGCATGTTTTCCGCGATCGTGTACGCACGTCGCAGCACCGCGGGATCGGTGCCGGCGTGGATGCCCCGGTGGGTGCGCACCAGTTGGGTGACCGGGTCGGAGTCGGTGGTCGGCCAGCTGAGCAACGACCGCAGCCGGCGGGCGAGCGGCAGCTCACCCGGCTGTGTCGGCAGGGCGCCCCCCAGGGCGGCGCCGTGTCCGGCGTCGACGTCCACGAGGGACACCTCCTCACCCCGGCTCCGCGACGCCGGAACCCGGCGGCGGGAGCAGGCCCACGAATCGGGCAGGACTACACTCCTCTAACAGCCTAAGCGAGTCGACGTAGTCCGATCGGTCAGTTGGTCATGAGCGTTCGGTCGAGAGTTGGTGAGACGCGCCGTTCTCGGCCTTCGCCAGCAGGTCACGGAACCGCCCCGCGCCGCCCACCGGGGATGACCAACCGGAGGACATCTCGACCAGTCGGGTCTCCGGTCGTTCCAACCAGGACAGGATCCGCTCGGACTCCTCGGCGGTCGCCGCCGGCACCGGGCCGTGCCCGCCGGCCACCGTTTCGGCAGTGGCCCGGATGGTGGCCAGCGTGGGTCGCGGGTGCGCGCCGGGCGGGGACACCCCCGCGCCGGCCAGCCGGCCGTGCCGCACCAGCGCCAACTCCCAACCGCCCCGGGCGGCCGGCCGGGCCGCGGCCAGCTCGACGATCCCGGTCAGCGCGGCCAGCCGCTGCATCCGCACGGTGGCCCGCAGCACCGCCGCCAGCCGGAATCGCACCACCGCGGCCTCCTCGTAGCGCTGGTCGGCCGAGAGCACGTCGATTCGGGCGAGCAGTGCGTCCACCACCGGCTGCGGGTCACTTGTCGTGGCGGTGCGGAAGGGCCGGGCCGCGCTGTCGTCGTACTCCTCGGGGGTGATCTTGTGTTCGCAGGGCGCCGGGCAGCGACCCAGCTCGGCCAGCGCGCAGGCCGGCGTGACGGTGCGCAGCGAGAGCCGGTGCGTGCACTGGCGCAGCGGCACGGCGTCGTGGAAACCGGCGGCGGCCAGCTCCGCGGCCCGCCGGGAGGTGAACGGGCCGAGGTACGCGGTGTCGGTGGGGGAGAGGTCGCGGACGATCGAGAGCCGAGGATAGGGACCGTCGGTCAGCTTGAGCCAGACCACCCGCTCCGGGTATTTCGACCGTCGGTTGTACGGCGGGGCGTGCGCGGCGATCAACCGCAGCTCACGGACCTCCGCCTCCAGCGAGTGCGCGCACTCCACCGCCTCGACCCGCTCGGCCGCCGCCAGCATCTCGGAGATGCGGGCGCGCTTCTCCCCGGCGGTGAAGTAGCTGCGCACCCGGGTGGCGATGTCGACGGAGGTGCCCACGTAGAGCGGACGGTCGTCGGCGGCCCGGAAGATGTAGACCCCCGGGACCTTGGGCAGCCCCTCGGCCAGGTGCCGTTTGCGGCGTTGGGTCGGGGTGACCGCGCGGGCGAACTCGATGGCGTCGCCGACCGTGTCCACCCGGTGCCCGCCGAGCCGACCGATCAGCCCGTGCAGCACGTCGACCGTCGCCTTCGCGTCGTCGAGGGCCCGGTGGGTGGGCTGGGTGGCGGTGCGGAAGTAGGCGGCCAGGGTGCCCAGCTTGCGGTTGGGCACCTCGTCTCGGGTCAGTACCCGGCGGGCCAGCGCCGCCGTGTCCAGGACCCGGGGGTTGGGCCAGCGGTAGCCGTGCTTGGCGCAGGCCGCCTTGAGGAAGCCCACGTCGTAGGGGGCGTTGTGGGCCACCAGCACCGCGTCGGCGATGAACTCCAGGAAGCTGGGCAGCACCTGCTCGATCGGCGGCGCCGGCACCAGCATCGCCTGGGTGATGCCGGTCAGCACGGTGATGAACGGCGGGATCGGCTGCCCCGGGTTGACCAGGGTGGCCAACACCCCCAACTGCTCGCCACCGCGCACCCGGACCGCGCCGATCTCGGTGATGCCGCCGCCGTCCGGCGCACCGCCGGTGGTCTCCAGGTCGACCACCACGAAGGTGGTCGCGTAGAGCGGCAACGCCGGGTCCACCCCGCCCACCGTCGGGTCGAGACCGGCCAGTGACTCCTGGACGTACTCCGCCTGTGCCATCGGCGGCACGCTAGCGCGTCGGTCCGACACTCGCGTCGCAGCCGTCCCACCAGTCACCATGGGGCTAGGATGAGAGATCGGCTCACTCACCGGGCGGTGGGCCCGGTCGCGGTGGGAGACTTGCCACATGCCCCTCACCGAGCCGTCCGACGACCACCTCCCGCAGGAGGATCTGGTCGCGCTCGACGGGGCCGTCAGCAACCCGGACGACAACGTAGTCAGCGCGACATCCGACGCATCCGACCCAACCACGGCGGGCGACGGCGCGGCTGGTGAGCCGGAGCCGACGCTGCCCGAGCCGACGCTGCCGGAGCCGGTCCGGCAGCGGATCGTGACGCTGACCGCCACGGTCCTGCCCACCCTGCCCGCCGACGAGGTGCCGGTGCCGTTGCGGCGGGTGGCCAAGTTCGCCCCGAACCGGCGGGCCCGGCTCGGCGCGCCGGCCATCGCCGCCCAGCTCACCGCCGACCCGCTGTTCCGGCAGCGGGTCACCGCCCGGGTCCTGGCCGACGCCGGCGACCTCGGGGCCGCCGTCGTCGAGGGCACCGCGCCCGCCGCCGCCGACCCGGTCGAGGTCGCCGCGCTGGCCTACCTGGCCCGGCCGCGTGGCTGGCGGGAGCTGATCGACGCCAGCGGTGCCGCCGTGCGTGCCGAGGCGGACAGCGCGGTCGTCGCCGAGCTGGTCCGCGAGGCCGAGCAGCGGGCCACCCGCGCCGAACACGACCGGGCGGTGGCCCGGGTCGAGGCGGAGAAACTGCGCGACGAGCTGGCCCGCGTCCGCGAGGAACTGGGTCAGCTCCGTGAGGAGTCCCGGCAGGTCGCCCGCACCCTGCGGGAGACCCAGGCCCGTGAACGCAAGGCCACCGAACTGCTGGCCACCGAGCGCGGCCGGGCCGCGCGCGCCAGCGCCGACGTCGACGCCGAGCTGCGCCGTGCCCGCGCCCGACTGGCGGAGGCGGAGGCGGCCGCCGGGGTGGCCCGGGCCAGCGCCAAGGAAGCGCGCTCGGTCGACGACGCCCGGCTCTGGCTGCTGCTGGAGACCATCGGTCAGGCCGCCGTCGGGCTGCGCCGCGAGCTGGCGCTCGACCCGGTCGACAAACTCCCCGCCGACTTCGTCGCCGACGCGTTCGCCGAGCAGCCGGGCACCGCTGCGGCCAGCCCCGCCGCACGTGCCCGCGACACCGACGACCCGGCTCGACTCGACCAACTGCTCGCTCTGCCCCGGGCACACCTCGTGGTGGACGGCTACAACGTCACCAAGCGCGGCTTCGGCGAGATGTCCCTGGAGCAGCAGCGCAAACGCCTGATCACCGGGCTGGGCGGGATCGCCGCGCAGACCGGTGACGAGATCACCGTGGTCTTCGACGGCGCCGAGCGGATGCACGGGCTGCCGCCCGCGCCGCGCGGCGTCCGGGTGCTGTTCTCCCGCAAGGGCGAGACCGCCGACGAGCTGATCCGGCGGCTGGTCCGCGCCGAGCCGGCGGGGCGGCCGGTGGTGGTGGTCTCGTCCGACCGTGAGGTCGCCGACGGGGTACGCCGGCACGGCGCCTACCCGCTGGGTGCCGACTCGCTGCTGCGGCGGCTCGCCCGCTCCTGACCATGATCGACACGAGCTCCATGATGTCGGGGCGTCCGACCGCGTCGGACGATCCGATTCCCGTGAACTCGAGTCGATCTCGCCCCGAGGTGACACGTCGACCCGGATTCCTGACGTAACGTGCGGGCCAGCGTTGCCGCTGTCGCCGACGGAGGAGGTCGCCATGACCCAGGACAACGTCAAGGTCTTCGTCGACAAGGACCTGCGACGTGCCCGGTTCACCAGGTCGACACTTGCCGGTGCGGTCATGCGCGGCGTCGACGTGAACGGCCTGGACATCGATGCGCCGTGGCTGGCCGAGGGCACGCTCCTGGTCAACGGGGTCGATGTCGCGCCGCTGGTCGAGGCCGAGCTCAACCGACGATTTCCCGGGCGCGAGCTCCGGCAGGCCGAGGATCCGGACGGTCTCCGCCTGGCGTGGGCGGCGATCGAGGAGGCCTGGGCGTCCGCAGTAGACCAGGTCCGATCGATGCCCCCCGGCGCGGTCGACGTATCCATCGACGGGGAGTGGTCGTTCGCGCAGACGCTGCGCCATCTCGCGTTCGCCGCCGACGCCTGGCTGGGCAGGGCGATCCTGCGCCTGCCGCAGCCCTTCCACCCATTCGGGCAACCAGATGCCGAGTACGAGGCCGAGGGCTTCGACATGTCGATCTTCGCCACGGAGCAGCCGACGTTCGCCGAGACCCTGAGGGTGCGGGCCGAGCGGCAGGCGATGGTGCGCGACCTCGTCGCGACCGTCACACCGGACCAGCTCGCCGAGCCTCGGCCGGCCGCCTGGTGGCCCGAGCAGCAGGTGACCGTCCTGCACTGCCTTCACGTGATCTTCGACGAGGAGTGGCAGCACCTCCGCTTCGCACTGCGTGACCTCGACGCGCAGGGCTGAGGGGGAAACGCGATCGGGCCGCAGACCGGCGCGGGTGGGGCTGGTTGCGGTGTCCGGGCCTTGGGGGCGGGCGCGCTAGTCCGCGAAGTGGTCACCGATGCGGATCTCGTCGTACCGGGTTTTCGGCACGCACGAGTTCCTGTCCCGGCCGCTGTCGGTGACGTAGGTGACCCGGTAGCAGGTCCGCAGGCGGCACATCTGGCCTTTGCGGTTGCAGACGGACGTCGAGGTCACCTCCTTGCCCGAGACGGTGCCGACGGTGTCACCACGCGCCCACCACGCGATCAGTCCGATCGCCACGGCCAGTGCGCAGACGATCCCCACCACCGCGATGATCGGCCTTCTCGCCGCCCCGCTGCGGCGGCGTGGCAGCACCTCGCCGCCCGGATGCTCCGACGAGGGACGGCCGTCTTCCTCGGTCACCCACCCACCCCCGATGTCACGGCCTCACCGTAGGAGGTCGTCGCAACGGTGCCGCCGTGACCGCGACCGGTCGGTCGACACGGAATTGGGAACGTCGGGGTGTCCGGCCGGTCGGGATAGGCCGATATCGCTGATCTGGAGTGGATCTCGCCCCCAAACGGACGGTCGGGCGCGGTTTCTGTCGTACCCGGTGGCTAGCGTCGATGTGACCGACGGTGCTCGGCCGGCGACGACAGGGTGCGCCGACCGCGCGTCACGAGCGATCAGGAGGCGTGATGCTCATCGACTGCGACGGGTGCGCGAAGCGGGACGCCGGCTGTTCCGGCTGCCCGCTCACCGCCCTGTTCGACGAGACGTCCCCGGCCGCCGGGCTGGTCGCCGCCGAGGTGGAGGCGATCGAGGTGCTCGCCCGCGCCGGTTTCGACGTGGAGGTGTTGGCCGCGCCCACGCGTACCGCGGCGGCTCGCCGCCGTGCTGTCCGCCGGATCGCCTGAGCGCGACACCGTGCCCGGAAGCGGGCTTCTCGCGGACCATAGGATGAGCGGTCACGGCGGGAGGAGCGGCGCGATGAGCGGGGTACGACGGGCGGTGACGCGGTGACTCCGCGCGGGTGGGCGCTACTGACCCTGGCCGGGCTGACCATCGCGCTTGTCGTGATCGCCGCGCTGCTCATCCCGTGGCACCGACCGCCGGCCCCGCGGGCCGACCAGCTTGCCGCGCTGCGTGACCTGCCGGCCGAGCAGGTGGCCAAGGGGCGGGAGTTCCGAGCCGCGCTGCGTCCGGGCGGTTACACCGCGCTCGCCGTGGGGCTGCTCGTCGCTCTCGCGCTCGGGCTGACCCCGCTGGGCAGTCGCCTGGTCGAGCTGGTGGGCCGGCCGTTCGGTGGGCACTGGGTCGCGCAGGCGGTGCTCGGCGGGCTGGCCGTGATGCTCGTCGCCGACCTGGTGACGCTGCCGTTCGCCGCCTGGCGCCAGAGCGTACTCACCCGCTACGGGCTGAGCACCAACGGCTGGAGTGGCTGGGCGGTCGACCTGCTGAAGTCGTACGCGGTCAGCGCGGTGATCGGCGCGGTGGCGCTCGTCGGCTTCTACGCGGTGATCCGGTTCGCGCCGCGCTGGTGGTGGGCGTTCGGTGCGGCGGGTGCGGCGCTGCTGGTGGTGCTGCTGTCGTTCGTGCTGCCGGTGCTGGTGGAGCCGGTGTTCAACAAGTTCACGCCGATGGAGCAGGGTCCGCTGCGTACCGAGCTGATGAGCATGGCCGCCCGCGACGGGGTGCCGGTGCGCGACGTGCTGGTCGCCGACGCGTCCCGGCGCACCAAGGCGGTCAACGCGTACGTCTCCGGTCTCGGGCCGACCCGTCGGGTGGTCGTCTACGACACGCTGCTGCGCGAGGCGACCCCGGCCGAGGTGACCGCCGTGGTCGCGCACGAGCTTGGGCACGCAAAGGACTCCGACGTGACGGTGGGCACGCTGACCGGGGCGCTGGGCGCCGCGGCGGCCGTGGTGGCGCTCTATCTGCTCGGCTCGTGGGGGCCACTGCTGCGGCTGGCCGGCGTCGACTCGGTCGCCCAGCCACGCGCGTTTCCGTTACTGCTGGCACTCGTCACGGTGGCCGGCCTGGTCGCCGCGCCGGTGCAGGCGCTGATGTCGCGACGGGTGGAGGCGCGGGCCGATGCGCACGCGCTCGCGCTGACCCGCGACCCGCAGGCGTTCGAGTCGATGCAGCGCCGGCTCGGGTCGGTCAACCTCGGCGACCCCGATCCGCCACGCTGGGAATACCTCTACTCGGCATCGCATCCGTCCACCGTCGAGCGGATGGCCGCCGCGCGCGCGTACGCCCGGGAGGCCGGCCGATGAGCCGCACGCTGTTGATCACCAACGATTTCCCGCCCCGTCCGGGCGGCATCCAGTCCTTCGTGCACAACCTCGCGGTGCGGCAACCGGCCGGTTCGGTGGTCGTCTACGCGTCGAGCTGGCGGGGGGCCGAGAAGTTCGACGCCGACCAGCCGTTCGAGGTGATCCGGGAACGCACCCGGGTGCTGCTGCCCACCCCGTTGATCGCCCGCAGGGCGGCGCGGTTGGCGCGCGCGTACGACTGCGACACGGTGTGGTTCGGCGCGGCGGCCCCCCTGGGGTTGCTCGCCGCCGGGCTGCGTCGGCGTGCCGGCGTACGCCGGGTGGTGGCGCAGACCCACGGCCACGAGGTTGGTTGGGCGGCGTTGCCGGCCGCCCGGCCGGCGCTGCGGCGCATCGGTCGAGGTGTGGATGTCACCACCTATCTCGGCGAGTACACCCGCAGTCGGCTGGCCCGCGTGCTGAACGGGGTGACCGAGCTGCGCCGGCTCGCCCCGGGGGTCGATGTGGACACCTACCACCCGACCGTGGACGGCGAGCAGGTCCGGGCCCGGCTCGGGTTGACCGACCGTCCGGTGGTGGTCTGTGTGTCCCGGCTGGTGCCGCGCAAGGGTCAGGACATGCTGATCCGGGCGCTCCCGGAGATCCGCCGCCGGGTGCCCGAAGCGGCACTGCTGATCGTCGGCGGTGGTCCGTACCGGGCGACCCTGGAGAAGCTGGCCCGACAGACCGGTGTGGAGCGGGACGTGGTGTTCACCGGCTCGGTGCCGTCGGCCGAGTTGCCGGCGCACTACGCGGCCGGCGACGTCTATGCGATGCCGTGTCGCACCCGTAACCGGGGGCTCGACGTGGAGGGGCTGGGCATCGTCTACCTGGAGGCGTCCGCGACCGGCCTGCCGGTGGTGGCCGGTGACTCCGGGGGCGCACCGGACGCGGTCCGGGAGGGGGAGACCGGTTACGTCGTACGCGGGCGCGACGTCGCCCAGCTCGCCGACCGGGTGGCCCGTCTGCTCGCCGATCGGGACCTGGCCCGCCAACTGGGCGCTGCCGGCCGGGCCTGGGTGGAGCGGGAGTGGCGCTGGGAGGCGCAGGCGGAACGGATGGCGGCGCTGCTCGCCGGTTGATCGCCGGTCAGCTCTCCCGGGCCGGCGCGTAGTGCGGCACGTACTCCTGGCCGGTGAGTTTCTGGATCTCCGCCATCACCTCGTCGGTGACCGTCCGGACGTCCCGCGGCCCGTGGATCCGGTCGACGACCGGGATCGGCGGGCCGAACCGCAGGGTGACCGGATGTCGACGGGGCAGCCGTGCGTCGACCGGCAGCACCTCGGCGGTGCCGAGCACACCGACCGGAATGATCGGCACTCCGGCGTCGCGGGCCAGCCGGGTCATCCCGACGCGGCCCCGGTAGAGCCGTCCGTCCGGGGAGCGGGTGCCCTCCGGGTAGATCGCGACCAGGCCACCGGCGCGCAGCACCGGTACGGCGGCGTCGAGAGCCCGCAGGGCGGCCCGGCCGCCGGCGCGTTCGACCGGGATGGCGCCCATCCCGGCGACGATCCGCCGATTGAGCCAGCCGCCCGGACCGCGGCCGTTGAAGTACTCGACCTTCGCCCAGAAGGTGACGTGCCGGGGCGTCGAGGTGACGAGGAACCACTCGTCGGCGACGGACAGGTGGTTGCCGGCGAGGATCGCGCCGCCGTGTCCGGGCAGGTGCTCAAGCCCCTCCACGTGGGGCCGCCAGCCCATCCGGAGCGCGGCGCCGACGGTCAGCTTGGCGACGTCGTACAGCAGGGGCACGTGTCCTCCGGGGTCGAGCTTCAGGCTCGCGCCGGGCCGAGGTGGGCCTCCAGCGCGGCGTGCAGCAGGGTGTCGTCGTCGGTGACGCCGGTGGCCAGGGGCAGGCTGCCCCAGGCCCAGAGCTGGGCGATGCCGTGCAGGTTCGCCCAGAGCGCGCCGGCGAGCACCGTCGCGGGGGCGTCGGTGGGCCGACGCACCTGCGCCACCAGGTCGGCCAGCGCGGTGAACAGCGGCAGGCTCGTCTCGCGCAGCCGCAGCCGGCCGCTGTCCAGCAGGTCGTGGCGGAACATCAGCTCGAACATGCCGCGGTGGGCAGCCGCGAAGTCCAGGTACGTCCGGGCCAGCGCGGCCAGTCGGGTACGCGGGTCCGGGTCGACGTCGCGCATCGTCTGCTCGACGCGGGCGGTGAGGTCGGCGAAGCCCTCCCGGGCGATGGCGGAGAGCAGGTCGACGTGGGTGGGGAAATAGCGGCGCGGTGCGCCGTGCGAGACGCCGGCACGGCGGGCGATCTCCCGCAGGGACACCGCCGTCTGACCCTCGCGCAGCACCAGGTCCACCCCGGCGGCCACCAGCCGACCGCGCAGGCCTGCCTCGTCCGCGTCCATAGGCATTGTCTACCAGTAGCGGTAGACGCTGTCTACCTGGTCGGTGTGGTGTCGGTGCGTCCTCCCTCGCATGATCCACTCCGATTTCCTGATGTCGGGGTGTTCTGGTGCCCGAGATACCCCGACATCAGGAAAGACGAGTGGATCAAGCTCGGCCGGTCGGCCGGTCGGCCGGTCGGTCGGCCCGGTGCGGCCGCTCGGCCCAGCGGCCCGGTGCGGCCGACCGGCCCAGCGGCCCGGTGCGGCCGACCGGCCCAGCGGCCCGGTGCGGCCGACCGGCCGGGCGGGCGTTCCGAGGACTCAGCGGATGCGGGCCAGGATCCGGTCGGCGGGGGCCGGACGCCCGAAATGCCAGCCCTGGCCGGCGTCGCAGCCGATCGCCCGTAGCCGCTCGGCCTGCCCGGCGGTCTCCACACCCTCGGCGGTGACCGTCAGGTCCAACGCGTGCGCGAGCGAGACCAGCGAGGCGAGGATCCGCTCGTCGGTGCGGCCGACCGAGGGCGACCGCAGGCCGGCGACGAACTCCCCGGCGACCTTCAACTCGGTCACCGGCAGATCCCGGAGGTACGCCAGGTTGCTGTAGCCGGTGCCGAAGTCGTCGATGGCGATCCGTACGCCGAGGTCGGCCAGCACCCGCAGGGCGCGGACCGGCTCCTCGGCGGTGCTCATCATCGTGCTCTCGGTGATCTCCAGTTGGAGCCGCTCCGGCGGCAGACCGGTCTGCCGCAGGAGCGCGCGAACCTCCTGCACCAGCCCGGGCCGGTGCACCTGCCGTACCGCCAGGTTGACGCTGATGAAGGGTGCGGCGACGGTACCGCCCGCCCACGCCTCCGCCTCGCGGCAGGCCTCGGCCAGCACCCAGCCGCCCAACTGGATGATCAGGCCGGTCTCCTCGGCCAACCCGATGAAGCTGTCCGGACGCAGCACCCCCAGCTCCGGGTGGCGCCAGCGGACCAGCGCCTCGACGCCGACCAGGCTGCCGTCGCGCAGTGAGGTCAGTGGCTGGTAGTCGAGGTAGAACTCGCCCCGCTCCAGCGCGGCGGGGATCGCCGCGGAGAGCGCGTACCGGGCCAGTTCGCGTTGGTTGCGCTCGGCGTCGTAGAGCGCCCAGCGCGCCCCGCCGGCGGACTTCGCCCAGTGCAGGGTGCTGTCCGCGGCCCGCATCAGGTCGCTGGGGTTGGCCCCGGCCACCTGACGCTCGACGATGCCGATGCTCGCCGAGATCTGCAGCTCGTGCCCGTCGACGAGCGCCGGTGTCCGGACCGCGGCCAGCGCGCTCTCGGCCAACTCCACCATGTCGTCGGTGCCGCCGGTGCGTTGCACCAGGATGACGAACTCGTCGCCGCCGAGCCGGGCCACCAGATGCTCACCCATGGCCCGACACAGCCGTTCGGCCACCGTGACCAGCAGCCGGTCACCGACCTGGTGCCCCAGGGTGTCGTTGACGACCTTGAAGCGGTCCAGGTCCAGGAAGCACACCCCGACCCGCTGCGCGCCCCGGCCGGGCTCGTTGAGCGCCGCGGTGAGCCGCTCGGTGAACAGCGTCCGGTTGGGCAGACCGGTGAGCGGGTCGTGGGTGGCCTGATGCCGGAACCGGGCCTCGCTGGCACGCAGCGCCCGCTCGGCCTGCGTCCGGGCCCGCATGGCGGCCCGGCGGATCGACTCCTGCTCGTCGAGGGTGCGGTCGCGCAGCGCGCGGGCGTAACCGGTCGCCACGGCCGCCAGCAGCCGGGCCATCCGGTCCTCGACCTCCTCGGCCACCAACCCCAGGTCGCGCACCAACCGAAGCTGGATGACCTCGACGGTACGACCAAGCCCCTCCGCGGAGGCGATGTGCGCGGCGACCAACTCGGCACCGACCCGGTACCCGGCGCGCAGGTCGAACGGCTCCGTGAGCAACGCGCCGGCCAGTTGTGCGGTGAGCCGGTCCAGCATGGTTTCCAGCTGGGCCTGGGTCATCGGCAGGTAGCTGGTGCCGGAGACCGCCTTCGCCCAGGCGCGGGCGAAGGTGCCCGGACGGGTGGCCGCGTCGGGCGTCTCAGTCACCGAGTCGCCCGACGCCGCCCATGAAGACCGCGCGCTCGGCGTCCTCCGCGCTCTCCGGGGTGTCCGGTCGCCACTGGGGCACCCACACCACGCCGGGGTCGAGCAGCTCGAACCCGTCGAAGAGTGCGGTCAGCTCAGCCCGATTGCGTATCCACAACGGATTGTCGGTGCGTCGGTAGACCCGTTCCGCCTCGGCGCGTTCGTCGTCGCTGCGACCGTCGTCGCTGGCCTGCGACAGCACCAGATAGCTGCCGGGGGCCAGGGCGTCACGCAGCGTCCGCAGCAGCTCCGCCGGTCGGTCGTCGTCGGGGACGAAGTGCAGGACGGCCACGACCATCACGGCCACCGGTTGGCTCAGGTCGAGCAGCTTGCGGACCTCCGGGTGGGCCAGGATCGCCTCCGGGTGCCGCAGGTCCTCCTGCACCACCACCGTCCGGTCGTTGCCGGCGAGGATCTCGCGGCTGTGCGCCACCGCCACCGGGTCGACGTCCACATAGACCACCCGGGACCGCGGGTCGAGCCGCTGGGCGATCTCGTGCACGTTGCCGACGGTCGGGATGCCCGAGCCGATGTCCAGGAACTGCCGGATTCCGGCCTCGGCGAGATGGTGCACGGCCCGGCGCAGGAACGCGCGGTTGGCCTGGGCCATCAGCGGCGCCTCCGGCACCGCCGCGACCATCGCCTGCGCCGCGGCGCGGTCCGCGGCGAAGTTGTGCGAGCCACCGAGGTAGTAGTCGTACATTCGCGCGACACTCGGGCGCTCGATGTCGATGGTGTCGGGTGCCCAGTCCGGCCGCTGCATGCGATTCACCCCTCGAGTCCGCGACGCGGGCGTCGTCGCCCGCGCGGGTATTGTGCACCCGCCACGCACGCCAGACCATAGCCTGCGGGAGGTTACCCGCCGACGTCGGTCGATGCGCGACGGCCCGCGCTGGCCGAAGCCGGCGCGGACCGTCGGTCGTGCGGTCCCGCTGAACGAGCGGGGCGGGTCAGAACTTCGGCGCGTCCGGTGCTTCGAGCAGGCCGAGCCGCAGCGCGGTCATCAGCGCCTGGGCCCGGTTGGCCGCGCCGAGCTTCTCGTAGAGCTTCGAGATGTGCGTCTTGGCCGTGGACTCGCTGACGAACAGCTGCTTGGCGATGCCGGCCACGCTCATCCCGTCGGCGAGCAGCCGCAGCACCTGCCCCTCCCGGGGAGACAACTGCGGGCCGGACGGCGCGAGCCGGCGCTTCATCGCCTCGGCCAGGTCGGCGGCGGTGAACGCGCTGGGGGAGGAGGCGGCGTGCCGCGCGGCGGCCACCACCTCGTCGGCCGGGGCGGTCTTCGGCACGAAGGCACTCGCACCGGCCTCCAGCGCACCGAAGAGCTGGTCGTCGCCGGCGTACATGGTCAGCACCACGATGCCCATCGACGCGCTGGACTTACGCAGCGCGCGGGTGGCCTCCAGGCCGCTGCCGTCGGGCAGCCGCAGATCCATGATCACCACGTCCGGCTGCAGGGCGCCGGCCTGGCGTACGCCCTCCGCCGCCGTGGCGGCCTCACCGACGACCTCGAACTGCCGGTCGCGCTCGAAGGCGTGGCGCAGGCCCTTGCGAATCAGGTCATGATCGTCAACAAGGAGGACCTTGGTGCGGGTGGCCGGTGTCGGACTTGTGGTCATCCTCGGGTTACTCCCCTTCTGGTGCTGCGCTGTCGCGCACGTTATCTCGGCGGGACGAGGTGCCAACAACCACGGCCACGGTAGTGCCGCTGGGTTGCCGCGGCCTGATCTCCAACCGGCCCCGGATACGTTCCGCCCTCTCGGCCATGATCGCAAGACCGTACCGTCCGTCGGGGCGCTGGTCAGCCATCCCCTGACCGTCATCCGACACTTCTATTTGGGCGTACGGGGGGTCGACCTCACACGTGACCCACAAATTCGAGGCGCCGGCGTGCTTGCGCGCGTTGGTCACCGCCTCCTGGGCGATGCGCAGCAACTCGGCCTCGGTGGCGGCCGGCAGCCGGGCGGTGGACTCGTCCAGCGAGAGGTGTACCCGCAGTCCGCCGGACGCGCCCACGGTGCGCGCGTACTCGGCGATGGCGGCGGCCAGCCCGCCCTGCCGGTCCACCTCACTGCGCAGCTCGAAGAGGCTCAGCCGCAGCTCCTGGATCACCCGGGTCACCTCGGTGCGCAGCGTACGCAGGGCCTCGGCGGTCTCGTCGGCGTCGTCGAAGACGGTGGCCATGGCGTTGTCGATGCCGTAGCCGACCATCACCAACTCCTGCGCCACCCCGTCGTGGATCTCCCGGGCCAGCCGCTGCCGTTCCTCGTTGGTGGCCAGCGAGCGCACCTCGTCGAAGAGCAGCGCCGCCTCCAGCCGCAGCGCGGCCGGGCGGGTCAGCGCGGTCACCCGGGACACCACCGGAGGTGGGTACGCGTGCGCGGCGTCCGCCTCCAGCACCACCAGCCCGACCGTGCGGACCCCGGCGACCAGCGGAACGATCAGCGCGGACACGTCGCCGCCACGGTGTGAGCGGGACTGCGAGCGCACGGCCGTCGTGGCCTGCTGGCTGGCCCAGGCGTCGGCGATGGCCGAGTCGGCGTCCAGCGTCGTCTCCCAGTCCACCCGGTCGACGCCGGCCTGGGCGAGCACCACGAGCCGGCCACCGCCGCTGGCCGAGAGCACCGCGCCCCGGTCGGCCTGGGCCACCGTGCGCAACTCCTCCAGCAGGTGCTCGGAGATGCCGCCCGGGTCCAGGGTGGCGCCGGGCAACTGCCGGGCCACCGTCCGCAGCTGGGTGAGCAGCCTGGTCGCCTCGGCGTACGGCTGGGGTTTGCCCTCGTCGCGAACGGCCATCACCCGGTGCAGGGTGCCGGCGGCGTAGAGCCCCAGCGCCGCCAGGATGAGCCACTGGGCGCAGACCGCGAGGTAACCGGGCTGGCCGAGCTGGAGCTCTCCGCCGACAGTGGTGAGCGCACCGCTGACCAGCAGGGTGGCGGCGGTGACCGCGAGCAGGGCGGTGCCCTCGGAGAAGTGGCGGCGCAGCGCGGTGACGGTCACCGGGACCGCCAGGTAGGGCAGCACCGCCGAGGCGCCGAGCCCGGCGACCGTGCCGATCGACGCCACCGCGGCCACCTGGCTCGCGGCCAGGCCCAGCACCACCACCTCGGCCACCCGGCTCAGCGGCGCGATCAGCCGGTGCTGCGGGGCCAGCAGGGACGGGAGCCCGGCCACCGCCAGTAGCGCGATCCACCACAGCTGGGTGAGGTCGCGGGTGGCGAAGAGGGTCAGGACGGCGATCAGCGCCAGCATCACCAGGCGGGCGGCCGCGGCGAGGGGATGCGGGTGCGGTGCGGTTGCTGTGGATGCGGGCACGTGACGGATGGTAGTCAGCCTCGGTAGATCTCGGCGATGTCCGCCGCGTACGTCGTGTGGACGACCTGGCGCTTGACCTTGAGCGACGGGGTCAGCTCGCCGGTCGCCTCGGTGAAGTCGCGGGGCAGGACCCGGAACATCTTGATCGCCTCGGCCTTGGAGACGGCCTGGTTGGCGGTGTCGATCGCGGTCTGGATCTCCCGGAGCAGGGCCTCGTGCTCGCGGAGCTGCTCGACGGGGGTGTCGGCGGGCATCCCGACGCCTGCCAGCCAGGCCGGGAGCGCCTCTTCGTCGACGGTCACAAGCGCCGCGATGAACGGCTTGCGGTCACCGACGACGACGCACTGGCTGATCAACGGGTGCGCCCGGACCAGGTCCTCCAGCACCGCCGGGGCGACGTTCTTGCCGCTGGCGGTGACGATCAGCTCCTTCTTGCGTCCGGTGATGCTCAGGTAGCCGTCGGCGTCGAGGTGGCCCAGGTCACCGGTGCGGAACCAGCCGTCGGTGCTGAGCGTCTCGGCGGTCGCCGTCTCGTTGCGCCAGTAACCCTGGAAGACCAGCGCGCCGGAGATCAGGATCTCGCCGTCGTCCTCGATCCGCACGGTCACGCCGGGCAGTGGCCGGCCGACGGTGCCGATCCGGGTGCCGGTCGGCAGGTTCGCCGCGGCGGCGGGCGAGGTCTCGGTCAGGCCGTAGCCCTCCAGGACCGTCACGCCGATGCCGCGGAAGAAGTGACCGAGCCGGGCGCCGAGCGGCGCTCCGCCGGAGATGGCGTCGCGGCAGCGCCCACCGAGCGCGGCGCGCAGCTTGCCGTAGACCAGCCGGTCGAAGACCACGTGCTGGGCACGCAACGCCAGACCCGGTCCGCCCGGGGTCTCCAGCGCCTCGCTGTAGGAGATGGCGACCTGCTCGGCGCGGGCGAAGATGCCGCCCTTGCCGTCGGCCTCGGCCTTCTGTTTGGCCGCGTTGTAGACCTTCTCGAACACCCGGGGTACGGAGAGCACGAAGGTCGGCCGGAACGCCTGCAACTCGGCGACCAGGTTCTTGGGGTCGGCGCAGTGGGCCATGGTGGCCCGCGCCTGCACGACGCCGATCTGGATCAGCCGGGCGAAGGCGTGCGCCAGCGGGAGGAAGAGCAGGGTGGACGCGCCGGCGTGGAACAGGTTCGGCAGCACCGGCACGGCGTTGGCGATGTCGGCGTACATGTTGCGGTGGGTGAGCACGCAGCCCTTGGGGCGGCCGGTGGTGCCGCTGGTGTAGATGATGGTGGCCAGGTTGTCGGCGCCGACCGCCTTGCGTCGCCGCTCGACCTCGGCCAGTTCGACCGTGGCGCCGGTGCTGACCAGTTGGTCGACCCCGCCGAGGTCGATCTGCCAGACGTGGTCCAGCTCGGGCAGCCGGTGTCGGACGCCGGCGATCAGGGCGGCGTGCGCGTCGGTCTCCACCACGACGGCGACCGCGTTGGAATCCTCGATGATCCACGCGGCCTGTTCGGCGCTGGACGTCTCGTAGATCGGCACGGTGACCGCTCCGACGGTCCAGATGGCGTAGTCCAGCAGCGTCCACTCGTATCGGGTGCGGCTCATCAGCCCGACCCGGACACCTGGTTCGATGCCGGCGGCGATCAGTCCACGGGCCACCGCGGCCACCTCGTCGCGGAACTGCCGGCAGGTCACCTCGGCCCAGACGGTGACGGCGCCCTCGGCGCCGGGGGCGGGGCGGGCGAACTGGACGGCGTCGGGCGCGACCTCGGCGTTGTCCCAGACCGGATCGGTGAGGTTGGCCGCGTCGCCAACGGTGACGATCGGCGGGACGGAGAACTCGCGCACCTGCACTCCTTCGTGCTCGCACTGGCCGGGCCGGCACCGCCGACGGGCGGTGGCTGTGTCGAAACCTACCCGGTGAGCACGGGCACACCGCTGAGGCCCGGCGCTGTCCCGGGCCCCTGCGGGCCGCTGGCGGCGCGGCGGGGGCGGTGCGGCGTGCGGCCGCGGCCCGCCGGGTAGCCTCCCCCCATGGCGGACTCCTCCACCCAGTCGATCATCATCGGCGCCGCACCGGATCGGGTGACGGCGGTCATCTGCGACTTCGCGGCATACCCGGAGTGGACCGACGCGGTCCGCCACACCGAGGTCGTCGAGGAGTACGAGGACGGCTACGCCAGCCAGGTGCGCTTCACCATCGACGCCGGGGTGATGGCCGACGAGTACGTGCTCGCCTACTCCTACGCCGAGGACCTCTCCCGGATCGAGTGGCACCTGGTCGCTCCCTCGAAGATGCAGAAGTCCCAGCGCGGTTCGTACGACCTGGTGGGTAACCCGGACGGCAGCACGACGGTGACCTACACGCTGGAGGTCGACCTGTCGGTGGGGATGCTCGGGATGTTTCGGCGCAAGGCCGAGAAGGTGATCATGGATACCGCGTTGAAGCAGCTCAAGCGCCGGGTAGAAGCACCCGGTGCGGCG
This sequence comes from Micromonospora sp. NPDC005203, assembly GCF_042872705.1. Lineage (NCBI taxonomy): Bacteria > Bacillati > Actinomycetota > Actinomycetes > Micromonosporales > Micromonosporaceae > Micromonospora > Micromonospora sp. NPDC005203. The sequence continues at coordinate 98,834 of NZ_JBIAKV010000007.1, forward strand.
CACTGACGGGGTCGGTGGCACGGTGGAGGAGCCGAGGGTGGGCGAAACAGATCCGGGTTCGGCCCGGGAAGAGGCGGAGCGGTTGGTAGCCACCCTGCTGGCGGGCGCGCGACTGGCCTCCGCCGGCTCGGCGGGCGGCGCGTTCGGCTCGCTGGGCGGGATGCTGTCCGGTGTCCTCGGTCACAGTAACGACGCGGGGGGACGTCCCGGTACCGGTGGTGCTTTCGCCACCGGATCGGCCGAATGCTGCGTCTGCCCGGTCTGTCGGGGCATCGCCGCGTTACGAGACCCGAGTCCGGAATTCGCCGAACGGCTCGCGACCGGTGCCGGAGACCTGGCAGCGGGCGTCGCCAGCCTGCTCCGCGCGTTCTCCCCGGCGCAGCCGTCCCCGACGCGTCCCTCCGGTGGGACCTCCGAACCTCCCTTCGCGCCACCACCGGCAGCCGCCGCGAGCACCGACGACGTGCACCCCGAGCCAGCCCTCGGCGACCCGTCCAGCGCGACCGGCGACGAACACGTGTGGCGCGATGCCACCCGCAGCGGGCATGATTCTCAGCCGGCGCCGGAGCGGGATGTCTGGTCGGTCGCCACCCGGACGGCGGACCCACTCGCCCCGGCCGCCGTACCACCCGTCGACGACGCCGGGCCGGCGACCGTACCGGCACCGACCACTCATCCCGCGGTGCCCGCTTCGCGGGTGCCGGACGACACCGGTGCGCAGGCACCGGGCGACGGCGCCTGAGCGCGGGACATCCCGACCCGGACCGGCATGCCGCCGGGACCCGGGCCGGACAGTAGAGGGGAGCGGCAGCGGTGACGCTGACCATCGGAGTCGACGTCGGTGGCACGAAGGTGGCTGGTGGTGTCGTGGACGACACCGGCACGGTGCTCGTGCAGACCCGACGGGACACCCCCGCCGATGACGTCGGCAAGACCCGCGACGTCATCATCGAGCTGGTCGGCGAGCTGGCGGCCGGGCGGACGATCGAGGCCGTCGGCATCGGCGCGGCCGGTTGGATCGACGCCAGCCGCTCGACCGTGCTCTTCGCTCCGAACCTGGCCTGGCGGGACGAACCGCTGCGGGAGTACGTCAGCGAGGCCGTCGGCCTACCCGTGATCGTGGAGAACGACGGAAACGTCGCCGCCTGGGCCGAGTTCCGCTACGGCGCGGCCCGCGACGCCGACGATTCCATGATCATGTTTACCATCGGCACCGGTGTGGGCGGCGGCATCGTCCTCGGCGGCGACCTCATGCGCGGCGCGCACGGCATCGCCGCGGAGCTGGGCCACATGCTGGCCGTGCCGGACGGGCACCAGTGCGGCTGCGGCCGGCTCGGCTGCATCGAGCAGTACGCCAGCGGCAGCGCCCTGGTGCGATTCGCCCGGGCCGGCGCCCGGCAGGAGCCCACCCGGGCCACCGCGCTGCTCGACCTGGCCGGCGGTGAGGCCGAGGCGATCACCGGCCCGATGGTGACCGCCGCCGCACAGGGTGGTGACCCCGTCTCCGCCGAGGCGTTCGCGCAGATCGGCCGATGGCTGGGCACCAGCCTCGCCGACATGGCGCAGATCCTCGACCCGCAGACCCTGGTGGTCGGCGGCGGTGTGATCGACGCAGGTGACCTGCTGCTCGGCCCCACCCGCCGCTCGTACCTCGACGCGCTCGCCCAGCGCGGTCGCCTGCCGGTGGCCGAGGTGCTCCCGGCGGAGCTGGGCAACAGCGCCGGGGTGATCGGCGCCGCCGACCTGGCCCGCCGGATCTGAGGCGGTCCGGGATGGGTGTGCCGCTGCGCGTGGTGTCCTACAACATCCACAGCCAGCGCGACGACACCGCCGCGCTGGCGGCGGTCGTCCGAACGGCGCGCCCGGACGTGGTGATCGTGCAGGAGGGGCCGCGCCGGTTCCGGTGGCGGCAGAAGTCCGCCACGCTGGCCGAGTCGTTCGGCCTGGTGGTGGTCGCCGGTGGGCTGCCCGCGCTGGGCAACCTGCTGCTGACCAGCCTGCGGGTACAGGTGCGGGGCACCCGGTGTCAACGCTTCCCGCTCACCCCCGGTCGGCACCTGCGCGGCGCCGCGTACGCCGACTGCCGGGTTGGTGACGCCCAGTTCACCCTGGCCGGCTCGCACCTGTCCACCGACCCGGCCGAGCGGCCCTCCCAGGCCGCCGAGTTCAAGCGTGGCCTGGACGCGGCGACCAGCCCGGTGCTGGCCGGCGCGGACCTCAACGAGGGTCCGGACGGACCCGCCTGGGCCACCGTGTCGCGTGGGCTGACCGACGCCGCGGTGGCAGCCGACCGGGCCGAGCGGCTCACCTACTCGTGCGCCGACCCGCGCCGCCGCATCGACGCGCTCTTCGTCGACCCGCGGATCACCGTGGTCGACTACGACGTCGTGGACACCCCGCAGACGCGTCGGGCCAGCGACCACTTCCCGGTCCTGGTCGACCTGCTGCTGCCCGCCACCGGTTGACCACCCGGCCCGGCCCGGGCGTCGACGCGTCCGTTCCGGGACTGGACATCCGGCTCGGTTGTGGAGAGGATTTCGCGGCGACCGGCACGCCTGCCGTACCAAAAGGAGATGTCCCGGTGTCCACCTCCACCGACCACGGCCGGCCCGACCCGGAGGCGACCTCGTCCGCGCACAGCGGCGACGGTCGCCCGGTCTCCGACCGGGGCGACACGGTCTGCGTCATCGGGGCCGGGGCCAGCGGCCTGACGGCGATCAAGAACCTGCGCGAGCACGGGTTCGGCGTGGACTGCTACGAACGGGAGACGGGCGTCGGCGGCGCCTGGAACTGGCGGCACGACCGCAGTCCGGTGTACGCCAGCACCCACCTGATCTCGTCGAAGCCGTTCACCCAGTTCCCGGACTTCCCGATGCCGGACTCCTGGCCGGACTACCCGCACCACAGTCAGCTGCTGTCGTACTTCGAGCGCTACGCCGACCACTTCGACCTGCGCTCGCACATCTGGTTCGGCACCGAGGTGGTTCGGGTCGAGCCCGCCGAGGGTGACCGGTGGGACGTGACCACCCGCTCCACCGGCGGGTACGGCCCGGAGCGCACCTCCCGGTACGCCGCCGTGGTGATCGCCAACGGCCACAACTGGTCGCCGAAGCTGCCCCGCTACGAAGGGCTGGAGGAGTTCCGCGGCGAGATCATGCACGCCTCGTCCTACAAGGATCCGGCGCAGCTGCGCGGCAAGCGGGTGCTGGTGGTCGGCGCCGGCAACACCGGCTGCGACATCGCCGTCGAGGCCGCCCAACAGGCGTCGCGGTGCTGGCACTCCACCCGGCGCGGCTACTGGTACGCCCCGAAGTACGTGCTCGGCCGCCCCGCCGACCAGGTGAACGACAGCCTGTTGGCGCTGCGCGTGCCGCTGCGGGTGCGGCAGTGGCTCTACCACTGGACGATGCGGTTGACCGTCGGCGACCTGACCCGCTTCGGCCTGCCCAAGCCCGACCACCGGGTGTACGAGACGCACCCGATCGCGAACAGCCAGCTCGTCTACTACGTGGGCCACGGCGGGATCGGCCCGGTGCCGGACGTCGCCCGGTTCCGCCCGTACGCCGTGGAGCTGTCCGACGGCCGCGAGATCGACCCCGAGGTGGTCGTCTTCGCCACCGGCTACCTGCCGCGCTTCGAGTTTCTCGACGCGTCGGTGTTCGGTGACAGCGCCGGGGCGGGCCGACCCACGCTGTGGCTCAACGCGTTCACCCCGGGGCACCCGACGCTGGCGGTCGCCGGCCTGGTGCAGCCGGACTCCGGGCTGTTCACCCTGTCGCACTGGCAGACGGTGCTCTTCGCCCGGCTGCTCCAGGCCCGTCGTGATCGGCCGGAACGGGCCACGGCGTTCGCGTCTCGGGTGCGGGACCGGGCGGGGGAGCGGTACTCCGGGCCGGTCAAGGAGAGCAGCCGGCACTGGTTCGAGGTCGGTCACGCCGACTACCTGCGCGCCATCCAACGCGCCCTGGTCGAGCTGGAGGGCAAGTGAGCGCGAGCAGTGAGCTGGCGAGCCCCGCAGTCGCGAACGAAAGGCTGGCACGGTGAGCGCGAGTAGTGAACTGCGGATCATGCGGGGTCGGGAGTGGTCGCGTCCGGTCCGACCGGCCCGGCGGGAGGTGCTCAGCGCCGTTCCCGCAGCGGAGGAGGGGCGAGGGCCGCTGCTCTTCGTCCCCGGGTTCGGGCACGGCGCGTGGGCGTTCGCCGAGCACTGGCTGGGTCACGCGGCGTCGCGGGGCTTCCCGGCGTACGCGGTGAGCCTGCGCGGCCACGGTGCCAGCGAGCCCGCGCCGGAGGCGACACTGCGCGCGTACGCGCACGACGTGGTCCAGGTGGCCGCGAGCCTGCCGCGGCAGGCGGTGCTGGTGGGGCACGGCGCCGGGGCCCTGGTGGTGGCGCACGCGTTGGCCCGCTATCCGGCGCGGGCCGCGGTGCTGGTGGCGCCGGTCTTCGGCGGCTGGGGAGTGCTGGGCGCGGCGTTGCGCCGCAACCCGGCGGGCACGTTGCCCGCGGTGTTCGGTGGGCCGTTGCGGCTCAACCGTGGGCAGTTGTTCAGCCGCGAGTTGCCCGACGAGGAGGCCCGGCGCTACGTCGGGCGACTCGGCCGGGCGGGCCGGCGGGCGCAGTGGGCTCTGCTGGGCGAGCCGGCGGCCGAGCCGGCGGTGGGCGCACCGCCGGTGCTGGTGCTGGGCAGCCCGGACGACCGGGTGGTGCCGGCGTCGACGTTGACCGGGGTGGCCCGCCGGTACGATTCGGCCCCGCTGCTCTTTCCCGGGATGGGCCACGACCTGATGCTGGACGCGCGGTGGGCGGAGCCGATCGACGCGATCCTGGACTGGCTGGAGAAGGAGCCCACGACGCGCTGAGCACCCGGACGCTCGCCGCCTTCGGGCGTCGCCGGTCCTGGCGGGATGGGTCGTGCTCGGCGACGACCCCGAGCGGTCAGCCGCTGGTCTGTCGGGTGGTCGAGGCGGCGGTGGGGGTGGCGGGTCGTGGCACCCGAGCACCGTCGGTGGGGGTGGCGGCGTCCGGGTTGGCGTCGCCGGGAGAGGCGTCGTTGCTGGTCAGGCGACTGACCAGGGCACCGTGCTCGTCCAGCGCGTGCAGGTAGGAGCGCGCCCAGGCCCGGATGTCGTGCTCCTCCAGGTGCGCACGCATGGCCCGCATCCGTTGCGTGGTGTCGGCCGGTGTGGCCTTCAGCGCCGCACAGAGGACCTGCTTGAGCCCCTCCAGGTCGTGCGGGTTGACCAGGTACGCCTGGGAGAGTTCGGCGGCGGTGCCGGCGAACTCGCTGAGCAGCAGGGCGCCCGTGTCGTCCACCCGGGCGGCCACGTACTCCTTGGCGACGAGGTTCATCCCGTCGCGCAGCGGGGTCACCGCCATCACGTCGGCGACCCGGTAGAGCGCGGCCAACTCGGCCCGGTCGAAGGGCTGGGTGAGGTAGTGGATCGCCGGCTCGCCGACCCGGCCGAACTCGCCGTTGATCCGGCCCACCTCGCGCTCGATTCGCTCACGCAGGATCTGGTACTGGCCGACGCGCTCGCGGCTCGGCATCGCGACCTGCACCAACACCGTGTCGCGGACCTTGACGTCGCCGCTGGCGAGCAGTTCGCTGTACGCCTTGAGGCGCTGCTCGATGCCCTTGGTGTAGTCCATCCGGTCCACGCTGAGGATGACCTGCCGGGGGTCGCCGAGGTCCTGGCGCAGGCGGCGGGCTCGGGCGGCCACGTCCGGGCGGGCGGCGAGCGCGCCCATCTCGGCGGTGTCGATGGAGACCGGGAACGCGCCGATCCGGACGACCCGGTCGTCGATGCCGATCCGCCGGTCGGTGGCCGGCAGCTCCAGCACCCTCGTCACCAGTTGGGCGAAGTTGTGCGCCGCCTGCACGCGCTGGAAGCCGACCAGGTCGGCGCCGAGCATCCCGCGGAGCAGTTCGGCCCGGCGCGGCAGCTGCATGAAAAGCTCCGGCGGTGGGAACGGCACGTGCAGGAAGAAGCCGATGCGCAGGTCCGGACGGAGCGCCCGCAGTAGACCGGGGACCAGTTGCAGGTGATAGTCCTGCACCCAGACCACGCCGCCCTGCTCGGTCACCTCGGCGGTCGCCTCGGCGAAGCGCTTGTTGACCCGCTGGTACGCCTCCCACCACCGGCGGTGATGCTGCGGCTGCTCGACGGCGTCGTGGTAGAGCGGCCAGAGGGTGGCGTTGGCAAACCCCTCGTAGTGGTCGCGCAGGTCTTCGGGGCTGAGCGCGACGGTGTGCATCCGGACGCCGTCGACGTCCGGTAGGGCGGGGGGAGGGCCGGTGCCGCCGGCCCAACCGACCCAGGTCGCCGGGGTGTGCCGTAGTAGGGGGTGCAGCGCGCTGACCAACCCACCCGGGCTGCGCCGCCACTCGCAGGCCCCGTCGGGCGCCTGACTGTCGTCGATGGGGAGGCGGTTGGCCACCACCACGAGAGAACTCTGTCGCATCTCGGGCATTCCGATCAGCAGAGGACTGACCGCCACGAGCAAGGAAAAACCGGTCAGTCAGCGGGGGAAGTGACGTACAGCGGTATTCCTACTGACAGTAAGTTACACCACTGTTACGCGCCCGGCGGGTCGGCGCCGTCCCGGGATGCGGGCCAGGATCAGACGACGGCGCCGTTGTCCGGGTCGTCGTCGTCCTCGTCGCCGGGGCGCAGCCGCCAGATCAGCGTGACGAAACCGGCAAGGATGCCGGTGAACCCGAACAGGGTGACCGCCGAGCGGTCCACCGGTATCAGCGACGGGAAGAGGAAGAGCGCGAATCCGACGACCACGCCGAGCACACCGACCACCGCGTACTTGCTGACCCGGGGCAGCGGCGGTGGCGGGGGCGGGTGGTAACCCTCGTCGTCCTCGTCGTCGGGCAGGTCGGCCCCGAAGGTGTCCAGCCCGTCCAGCAGCGACGGCTCGTCGGGCCGGGTGCCGCGACCCACCGAGATCCCGGAGATGTCGGTGGCGTAGGGAAGCCGACGGGTGTCGGTGGCGGTCGGACCCGGTTCGTCGGTCCCCGAGCGGGCCGGCGGGCCGGCGGTCGGCTCGTCGCGCGCCTCCCGCTCGTCCACGTCTTCCAAGGCCGGCCAGGGGCGGTCGCCGACGACGGCGGAGGAGGTGTGGAAGCCGGCCACGATCCGCGCCCACTCGGCATCGATGTCCGGTTCGTCGCGTGCGGGCGGCTGCTCCGGGCTGCTCTCGTCGGCGAGCTGGGTCAGATAGTCGCGGGCGGTGGTCAGGTGTGAGCGGTCGACGTAGAGCCGGTCGACCGGCCGGGCCGGAACGGTGGTGGTGCGGGTGACCGGGTTGAGGTCGGCCGAGGGCTGCAGGTAGGCGGCGATCCCGCCAGCGGCCAGCACGTCGAGCAGGTGCTCGCCGACGCGCGGATCGACGTCGCCGACGACGGCGTACTCGTTCGCGTCGAGCCCGTTGTCCCGCCGTCCCCGGCGGGCACCACCCGCTGACACCCGGACATCCCCCTTAAGCGCCTCGCGGCGCGACCCTCGACGCCCGTCCGCACGCCGTGCTCTGAATCGTGACACGTCAGGGCCTGGTTCCGGGAGTGCGTTGTGTCGCGTCTTCCAAAGTCACGACTGCCGCCGCAGGTCGCGACCGGGGTTCTATGTCCGTTCTTGCGCGACCAGCGCCATCTCGGTGATCGTTGGCACTCGGGGACCGGATGGGCCTCCCGCTCAGCAGGCCACCGCCGGACCGGTCGGGCTGATCGGCCGACCGGCCAGGGCGAGCAGGCCGGGGGCGTCGTTGCGCAGCGCGAAGGTGCGTACCTCCGCGCGGGTCGCCCGCGCGCCGGTCCGGTCACCAGCGCGGGTCAGCTCCGCCGCCGCGAGCGCGAGCGCCAACACCTGGTCGCTGACGTCCGGGATCCGCCCGTAGGTCTCGGCGGCGGCCAGGTGCAGCTCGGCGGAGCGCCGGTGGTCGCCGTCCGCGGCGGCCAGGGCCGCCGTCACGGTCCGCAACGCCGCCTCCGACCAGGGCGTGCGGTGCCCGACCCGGCCCAGCATCGTGCGGACCCGCACCGCCGCGCTCCGACCGCTCAGGGCGGCGGCGTACGCGGCTGCGGCGATCCACTCCCCGCTGGCCAGCGCCGGCACCGCCGACCAGCTCGCGTCCAGCTCCTCGATCAGCTCCGCCGCCTCGGCGTCGCGCCCCTGCAACCCCCGGCACAACGCGGCCATGCTCAACATCGTCCAGAGCAGCCGGTGGAACCCGCTGCGCCGCGCGGCGTCCAACGCGTCGGTCAGGTCGGCCGGGTCGTCGTCGTCGCGCAGCACCAGCAGACAGCAGCGCAACCCGCGTACCTGCATGTCCCAGCTCCCGGTGGGCGTGTCCACGAACGCCTCCGCCGCTGCCAGGAGCCGGCCGAAGTCGCCGTCGAACCAGGCGCGCATCGCCTCCGCCGAGTAACTGGTGGTCAGGGTCTGACCGCTGGCGGTCCGCGCCGGCGCGGCCGAGAGCAGGGCATTGGACCGCAGCCAGTCGCCCTCCTCCCGGATTGCCCAGGCGAGGTTCTGGGTGGCCCGGGGCAGCGCCAGCAGTTGACCGGCCCGGGCGAACTCGACGATCGCGTGCAGCTCGTCCAGGCCGACCCGGTCCCCGGACTGGTAACGGGCGGTGGCCGCGGTGATCCGGGCGTTGGTGCGGGTCTCGGTCAGGCCCAACTGCTCGGCGATCTCCGCCGCCGTGTCCGCCGCTGACACGGCCGGGTCCCGCTCGTAGTTGAGCATGTGCAGCCGGCCCATCTCGGCGTACGCGTCCGCCTTCTGCGGGGTGTCCGGTAGGGGCTCGAACAGCTGCACCGCGCGGTCCAGGCAGGCCAACGCGTCGCCGCGGTCGGCCCGCAGCCAGGCGGCCTGACCGAGCAGCGTCCACGCCCGCGCGGCGCAGGCGTTGTCGCCGTGCGACAGCAGCTGGTCGGCGAGTGTGTGCACCTGCTCGGGCCCGCCGCCGGAGAGGAACGCGTTGCCGTCGCGGTAGAACGAGATCTCCGTGCTCAGCAGCTCCAACTGGAGCCGGCCCACGGGGTCGCTGTCGTCGGCCAGGCCGAGTGCCCGGCCCGCGTGGCTGGCCGCCGCGTCCAACCCGTGCAGCGCGTACGCCCGCCGGGCGGCCCGGTGCAGCGCCTGCCGCGCCGGCCCGGCGTAGCGCCGCACCTGCATGCCCAGCGAGCGGGCGATCTCGTGCGCCGCCCAACGGTGGTGGGCGAGCACCTCGGCCAGGTCGGTGTCGCGGGAGTGCGACAGCGCGTCGAGCCAGTCGGCGGCACGCTCGTGCCGGGCCACCCGCTCGGTGCGCGGCAACCGCTGGTAGCAGACGTCGCGGACCAGCACGTGGCGGAACCGGAACTCCGCCTGCCCGGCCATCGTCGACGCGGCCTGCTCGTGCACGAAGTCGCGTTGTTCGAGTCGGCGCAGCGACCGCTCGACCGACTCGACCTGTTGCCCGAGCGCGGTGGCGACCGCGCCGGGCCAGAACTGCACCCCGACCACCGACGCGGCCAGCAGCACCGCGCGGTCCTTGGCGTCCAGCAGGTCCACCCGGTTGGCGATCACCGCGTGCACGCTCTCCGGCATGGCCAGCTCAAGCTGCTTGTCCAGCGACCACCCCCGCCCCGACTGGCGCAGCGCCCCCTGCTCGATCAGCATCCGGACGTACTCGTGCGCGTAGAGCGGGTTGCCGCCGGCCACCTCGATCAGCGGGGACAGCATGTCGGCGGAGAACGCCGCCTGGCCGAACAGGTGCGCGTACAGGGCGGCGATGCCGGTGTCGCGCAGTGGCGGCAGGGTGATCGTCACCGAGCCGGTGATCGTCCCGGCCCAGCTCGGGTCCCGATCGACAAGCTCCGGGCGGGCGGTGCAGAGCAGCAGCAGCGGCACGTCGCGGGCCGCCGCCCCGAGCAGCTCCACGAAACGCAGCATCGCGTCGTCGGCCCAGTGCAGGTCCTCGAAGACCAGCACGGTGGGCCGCTGGGCGGCCAGCGCCAGCAGGAAGCGACGCCACGCCGACTCCGCCTCCTCGGCCGGCAGCGGCGTGCCGGGCAGGCCGACCAGCGGGCGCAGCGCGTCCACCACCCGGTCGCGTTCGCCCGGGCCGATCAGCTCGCCCACGGCGGCGGCGAGCCGTTGCGCGGCGCTTGTCGCCGGGTCGGTGTCGAGGATGCCGGCCTCGGACTTCACGATGTCGGCGAGCGCGGCGAAGGTGACGTTCTCCCCGAACGGCGGGCAGCGCCCGGTACGCCAGGTCAGCGGCTCGTCGACCAGCCGGCCGGTGTGCCGGTAGAGCTCCCGCAGCAGCCGGCTCTTGCCGATGCCGGCCCGGCCGAAGATGGTGACCACCTGCGGTCGCCGGTCCCGCAGCGACCGGTGCAGCGCGTTGACGAGCATCCCCAGCTCGTGTTCCCGATCGACCAGCGGTGTGGTGTCCGGCTCCCGGTCGGTGGGTTGGCGACGCAGCGGGGACAGGGCGAGCCACACCTCGGTCGGCGACGACCGGCCGCGCAGGGTGACCGGCGGCTGCTCCTCGTAGCGGATCGCGTCCTTGGTGAGCGCGTGGGTGCTGCCGCAGACCAGCACCCCACCGGGTGGCGCGACCGACTGCATCCGGGAGGCCGTGTTCACCACGTCGCCGGCCACGATGGCCTGTCCGCCGTCGCGCGCGGCGGCCACGTCGACGAGCGCCTCGCCGGTGGCCACCCCGACCCGGAACCGCAACTCGGCGCTGCCGGTCGGTGCGAACCGGGTGAGCACCCGTTGCAGCTCCAGACCGGCCCGTACGCAGCGCAGCGCGTCGGTCTCGGTGGCGATCGGGGCACCGAAGAGCGCCATCACCGCGTCGCCGATGTACTTCTCCACCACCCCGCCGTACTGACCGACCACGCGGCGGGCGGCGGAGAAGAACCCGGTCTGCATGCCACGGACCTGCTCCGGGTCGGTGCGCTCGACGTACGGCGTGAAGTCGATCAGGTCCACGAAGAGCACGCTCACCCGGCGGCGGTCCTCCTGCGGGGTGACCGCGGCCGGTCGGTCCGCGCCCGGTCGGGGCGACCCGCAGGACGTGCAGAACGTGACGTCCGCGGCGAGTGGGCGCAGGCAGTGTGGACACACGGCGCCCAACTCGGCGCCGCAGCCACCGCAGAAGCGGTCCCCGTCGGCGGCCGTGCGTCCACAGCGTCCACACTGCGCGGCGATGACATCCCCCCAGGAGACGAGCGGGTCGACGCCGATGGCGTCCCCAGACCGGAATTATCGCCCCCTCCGGCCGATGTCAGGTACCGGCCTGTTGGCTTGTGGACAGTCACCGACGGTGCCGACCGACTAGATTCAGGCGGCCAGATATCGAGCAGGGACCAAGGGGGACAGGTCAATGGTGTACGTCAAGTTGGAGAGCGACTGGACCGACGGCAACGGGGTCAGCCACTCCGCGGGCGACTCGGTGGACGTCGACGCCGCCACGCTCGCCACGCTGCAGGCCGAGGGCATCGTCAGCGAGCCGGTGCACGGCCCGGGTGGCGACGGCAAGGGCCCGGACAAGTGGGCCGGGCCGGGCAGCTCCGGGGTGTGACCCCACGCCGATGACGCCGAAACGGCCGGGGGGGGGCGGGGGGGGGGGGGGCGGGCGGGGGGGGGGCGGGGCGGGGGGCCGGCCGGGGGGGGGGGGGGGGGGGCGGGGGGGGGGCCCCCCCCCCCCCGCCCCCCCCCCCCCGGGGGGGCCCCCCCCCGGGCCCCCCCCGGCCGTTTCGTGTTGCTCGTGCGGCGTCAGCGGTCGTTCATGCCGGCGCGGCGGCGCAGCGCGGCCACGTCGGTCACCACGATCCGACGCCCCTCCGTACGCAGCCAGCCGCGGCTGGCGAACGAACCGATCGCCTGGTTGACGCTCTGTCGGGAGCCACCTGCCATCTCGGCCAGTTGACTCTGGTTGAGCTCGATCGTGATCATCGGTGCCTGGCTCTCACCAGCCAACCGCACAAGCGTCTTGGCGACCCGACCTGGCAAATCGAGGAAGACGTGGTCGGCGTTCTGCTCGGTCAGCCGGCGGATCAGCCCGCCCAGCGAGCGCATCACCGCGTCCAGGATGCGCGGGTTGGAGTGCACCAGCTCCATGAACGCGCCTCGCGAGAGCGCGAGCGCCGCGCAGTCCTCGATGGCCTCGGCCGAGGCGGACCGGGTGGACGCGTCGAGCAGGGAGACCTCGCCGAGCACGTCCGGTGGACGGATCACCGACAGCACGGCCCGCTCACCCGTGGGTGCGGTGCGGAAGACGGCCACCGCGCCGCGGCGCAACACGATGAGCGACTCGCCCGGGTCGTTCTCCACGAAGAGCAACTGGCCCTTGCGGTAGGTACGGGGAACGGCGGCGGCGATGACGCGCTGCCGCACCTCGGGCTCCAAACCAGCGAACATCTCGACACCCGTGAGCGCGTCACCCGGCTCCGGCAGGCGCATCTCCACGGCCCAACCCCTCCCCGGTCACGGACCACACACTCGCTCACCGGGTGAACCTGATGGCCCTGACAAGGTGAACTGACACCGATTCGGCATCCGGTAGCGGTACACATCAGATCATGACGGTCCGGTCGCTTGCTGTACACCCCTCGAAGCACTTCCGTGACCGTCGCGAGCTGCGACGTACCGTCATGGAAGTGCCGCTCAGGCCCGTCACCAGCGGTGCGGCGGCCCCCGCCGGGCGGGGCCGGACGGCGGTGGGCGAGGATGGCCGGAATGGTCTACCGCTATTTCTACGACTGCGAGTTCATCGAGGACGGCACCACCGTCGACCTCGTCTCGATCGGTGTCGTCGACGAGTACGGCCGCGAGTTCTACGCGGTCTCCACGGAGTTCGACGACTCCCGTGCCGTGCCCTGGGTCCGGCGCAACGTACTGGACAAACTGCCGTCCCCGGCGGACCGGGCCTGGCGGTCGCGCGAGCGCATCCGGGACGACCTGTTCGACTTCCTGGTCGAGCCCATCCGGGACCGGCCGGGGGAGCAGTTGGAGCTGTGGGCCTGGTTCGCCGCGTACGACCACGTGGTGCTCGCCCAGCTCTGGGGTGCGATGCCGGCGCTGCCCCGGGAGATCCCCCGCTACACCAAGGAGCTGCGGCAGCTCTGGGACGACCGTGGCCGGCCCACGCTGCCGGACGCGGACGCGGCCCGGCACGACGCTCTGGTCGACGCTCGGCACAACCTGGCCCGCTGGCGGGCGATGACCGCTGGCGGGCGATGACGATCCGCTGAGCGGCGGTCGTACCGTCGTAGGTTTTGACCGGTTCTGTCCCGGGCATCGGTTCGACCAGCCGATCCGAGGGAGAGTGCCATGAGCAACCAGCCGACCAGCGCCGCCGAGGCTCGGTCCCGGGTCACCGAGCTGGCCCGGGCCGCGCGGATCTGCATGCTCACCACGACCGCTCTGGACGGGCGGCAGGTGAGTCGGCCGATGGGGCTCCAGGAGGCCGAGTTCGACGGCGAGCTGTGGTTCTTCGCCTCCGCCGAGTCCGCCAAGGTCCGCCAGCTCCGGGTCAACCCGGAGGTCAACGTCGCCTTCTCCGACCAGAAGCACAACGCCTGGGTGTCGATCTCCGGCACCGCCACCGAGGGGTTCGACCGGGAGCGCGCCGAGCGGCTGTGGAACCCGCTGCTCAAGGCGTGGTTTCCCGACGGGCTGGACACCCCGGGACTCACCTTGATCAAGGTGCACGCCAGTTCCGCCGAGTACTGGGACTCGGCGAACAGCGCCGTGGTCAACCTGCTCGGCTTCGCGAAGGCCGCCGTCACCGGGCGCCCGCCGAAGGCCGGGGAGAACCACGAGGTGACGTTCTGAGCAGCGCGCGTCGGCCCGCCGCCCCGGGGCGCGCTGTCGTCGCACCGGCGGGCCGACTACAGTGCGCAGTGACGGCCCGCCCCGGGCCGGCAACGGCGCCGATGGTCTGATCTGACACATACCCTGGGGCAATTCGGGCTTTACCTGATGCTCCAGGAGGATGAGCGGATCATGCGTATCGGCGTGCTCACCGGCGGCGGCGACTGCCCCGGTCTCAACGCGGTCATCCGGGCGGTGGTCCGCAAGGGCGTCGCCACCTACGGTCACGAGTTCGTGGGCTTCCGGGACGGCTGGAAGGGCCCGCTTGAGGGTCTGTCCCGGCCCCTCGGCATCGCGGACGTCCGCGGCATCCTACCCCGCGGCGGCACCATCCTCGGCTCGTCCCGGACCAACCCGTTCAAGATCGAGAACGGCGTCGAGCGGATCAAGGACAACCTCGCCACCCAGGGTGTCGACGCGCTGATCGCGATCGGCGGCGAGGACACCCTCGGCGTGGCCACCAAGCTCTACGAGCTGGGCGTGCACGTGGTCGGCGTGCCGAAGACGATCGACAACGACCTCGGCGCCACCGACTACACCTTCGGCTTCGACACCGCGGTCAACATCGCGATGGAGGCCATCGACCGGCTGCACACCACCGCGGAGAGCCACCACCGCACCCTGGTCGTCGAGGTCATGGGCCGGCACGCCGGCTGGATCGCCCTGCACGCCGGCCTGGCCGGCGGCGCCAACGTGATCCTGCTGCCCGAGCGGCAGTTCGACGTCGACCAGGTGGCCGGCTACGTCGAGAAGCGCTTCCAGCACCAGTACGCCCCGATCGTCGTGGTCGCCGAGGGCGCCCAGCCGCTGGACGGCCAGATGGTCCTCGCCAACCAGGAGCTGGACTCGTTCGGCCACGTCCGCCTCGGCGGCATCGGCCAGTGGCTCGCCGAGCAGCTGGAGGCCAAGACCGGCAAGGAGGCCCGCACCGTCGTGCTGGGTCACATCCAGCGCGGTGGCACCCCGACCGCCTTCGACCGGGTGCTCGCCACCCGCCTCGGTCTGCAGGCTATCGACGCGGTCAACGACGGCGACTGGGGCAAGATGGTCGCGATGCAGAGCACCGACATCGTCCGGGTGCCCCTCGCGGAGGCCACCCGCGAGCTGAAGACCGTGCCGCTGGAGCGGTACGTCGAGGCCGAGGTCTTCTTCGGCAGCTGATCGACGGTTGACGGCACGGCGGGCCAGCGGGTCCGCCGTGCCGCGACCAGACGTTCGACGGCGCATCGGGCTCGCGGCCCGCTGTGCCGCAGCGCGACGCGAGGGGGTACGGGCCGACATGTCCGCCGGGGTGCACACGGTCGCGGTCATTGGCGCGGGCAAAATCGGTGAGCTGATGCTCTCCGGGCTGCTGCGCTCGGGATGGCCGGTGGACCGGCTGCTGGCCACCGCCCGCCGGCCGGCCCGCGCCGAGGAGTTGACCGCCCGCTACGGCGTACGGGTCGTCGACAACCTGACCGCGGTGGACGAGGCGGCGGTCCTCGCGGTCTCCGTGAAACCGCAGGACGCCGCCGCGCTGCTCGACGAGATCGGCCCCAAGGTGCCGGCCGACAAGCTCGTCATCTCGCTCTGCGCCGGCTTGCCCACCAGCTTCTTCAACCGCCGGCTGCCCGACGGCACGCCGGTGGTCCGGGTGATGACCAACACCCCCGCGCTCGTCGACGAGGCGATGACGGCGATCTCGGCGGGCGCGCACGCCACCGGGGCGCACCTGGCGTTGGCCGAGGAGATGTTCAAGCCCCTCGGCCAGACGATCCGGGTGCCCGAGTCACAGCAGGACGCCGTCACGGCGCTCTCCGGCTCCGGCCCGGCCTACTTCTACCTGCTGGTCGAGGCCATGATCGACGCGGGAATCCTGCTCGGGCTGCCCCGGCAGGTGGCGCACGAGCTCATCGTGCAGACCGCCATCGGCTCCGCGGTGATGTTGCGGGACTCCGGGGAACACCCGGTCAAGCTGCGCGAGGCGGTCACCTCGCCGGCCGGCACCACCATCTCCGCGATCCGCGAGTTGGAGAAGCACGGCGTACGGGCGGCGCTGCTCGCCGCGCTGGAGGCCGCCCGGGATCGCGCCCGGGAGCTGGCCGCCCAGGCCGACTGACCGTTCCGGGCACCTGTCCGGTTGGTCGTCTTCGCCCGTGGAGCGCTGACCGTTGTGGGCCGGTGGCCGTCGGGGTGCGTCATGGGGCCATGTGTGCCGCATACTGGCCCGGTGTTCACACTTGCCCAGGCCCGGCACCTGGTGGCCACCCTGCAGCCGCGCGTCGACGAGTTGATCCGGGTCCGGGCCGACCTGGCTGAGCTGCAAGTCGACCTGGCCGACCACGGCGTGAGCGCGCTCGGCGGGCTGGCCGAGGTCAAGGGGCTGGAAGCTCGACTGCACGCCGTCGTCGACGAGCTGCACCAGCACGACATCCAGGTCAAGGGCATCGCCCCGGTCCTGCTCGACTTTCCCGGCGAACGCGCCGGCCGCGCCGTGCTCTGGTGCTGGCTGGAGGGCGACTCCGACGTGCGCTGGTACCACCGCGCCGAGTGCGGCTTCGCCGGCCGCCGCCCGCTCTGACCCGGCCGTCACCCTGACGCCGCCCGCCTCTGCGCTGCCCGCCGGCTGCTGCGCCGCCCGCTGCCCGCCGGCTGCTGCGCTGACGCCGCCTGCCGCTTCTCGGCGGCAAGGAGGGCCGGGTTGAGCGCTTGATCCACTCGGGGTCCTGGAAGTCGCGGCATCAGGGCGCGCCGGACACCGCGACTTCCGGGAAACCGAGTTGATCAAGCCGTGCGCGGGCGTCGGGGCGTGCGGCGGGCGTCAAGCCGTGCGCGGGCGTCGGGGCGTGCGGTCAGCCTGCGGCGGAGTCCGGCAGTACCGGGTTGGCGGCCTCGGTCACCGCGAACACCACCACGTTGTCCCGGTAGTGCCCGCTCCGCCGGTCGAAGTCACCCCCGCAGGTGACCAGACGCAGCTCCGCGCCGGGCGTCGGCCCGTAGACCGCCTCCGTCGGGAAGTGGTCCTTGCGGGTCCGCAGCGAGCCGGTCACCCGGAACGGCAGCCGCTGCCCGCCGCGCCACACCTCGACCCGGTCACCGGGGCGCAGCTCACCGAGCCGGGCGAACACCGCCGGTCCGCTGCGCGAGTCCAGGTGCCCGGCGAGCACTGCCGGCCCGGTGTCGCCCGGGGCCGGGCCGCCGCCGTACCAGCCAGCGGTGCCGAAGTCACTCGGCGGGATCAGCGCACCGGCCTGGTCCAGGCCGAGCACGGTGAGGGTGGAGTCGACACCGATGCGCGGTACGCGTACCCGCGTGGGTGGACCGTGTGGCGCGGGCGCGGCCGCCGTCGGTGGGCAGTCGTCGGTGCAGCCGGGGTGCCAGGTCGCCGCCGGGGGCGGCGGGTCGGCGTCGGCCAGCCCGACGCCGGCGCCGGCGGCCAGGCAGACCGCCGCGCCAGCCGCGACCAGCGCCGCCGGCAGTATCCGGCGGTCGCGATGCCGCCGGATCGACGGATCGGGCCGGGTGGTCACCAGGTAGTGCGCCGCCGCCGGCGCCACAACAGCAGGGTCACCGCGCCGGCCGCCGCGGCCAACCCGCCGGCTACCAGGGGGTACGCGCCGAGTCCGGAACTGGCGGTGCCGCCGGCGCCGGTGTCCACCCCGCCCGCCGGAGCGACGGTGCCGCCCTCGGCGTCGCGGCGCAGCTCGGCGGTGAGCCCGCCCTGCTTCGCGTCGAGCACCAGCAGCGAGTAGACCGCACCGCCGGTGAGCCGCACCTCGGCGTTGGTGCTCGGCCCGTCGGCACCCGCCAACCGCAGCCGCCAACTGCCCGGCTCGACCTGCTCATACTCGGTCGTGGAGGCGAACTGCACGTCGTTGGCGATCACCGGGCCGTCCGCGGCGGCGACGTCCAGCACCGGGGTACGCACGGAAGCCTGCACGACACGCACCTTGGCGCGGCCCTGCGTGGGCGCGCTGAGGTCGTCGTTGAGCACCCGCAGGCCCAGGTCCGCGTGTCGCCCGACACCGGCCACTGTGTACGCGTCGCCGCTGGTGACCGCGACTTCGGTGGTGAGCACCGCGGGTTCGCTGGCGGGAGCGCCGGCCTCCCGCATCGCCACCGCGTACCGGCCGGGCGCCAGCTCGAAATAGTCGGAGACCACGCCGTAGCCGACCCCGGGGAAGACCCTCGGTTTCGCGGCGCCCGGCGCGGCCAGGTAGACGTCGACGGCCGGGGTGTCCGGGGAGAGGTGGGCGAGCCGGACGTAGCCGACGGTGTCCGCACCGGTCGCCGCGCTGGCGGGGATCGGCGTGCCGGCTGCGGCGAGGGCGGTGCTGAGCAGGAGAGCGCCGGAGCCGGCCAGCAGCCGGCGGGGGGCGGTACGGAGCATGAGCATCTCGCCTCCGGAAGCACGTTTGGTGAGCGGGCGGCAACCCAGAGAACAGGGTCCCGTGTGCGGGACTGCAACGCAAGTTGCCGGTGCGATGTTTTCTGTCGCCGTCCCGACCCTCGCTCGCGCGGGCTCGGGCCGGGCGGCCTGTCGCTACCGCTCCCGGACGGCGAGGAGGCCGAACAGGTCGGGAACTCCGCCCGGGCCTGCCTCGGCGACCCGGACCAGCCGCAGACCGGCGGTCGCGGTCGCGTTGACCAGGTCGGCGAGAGGGAGGTGCCAGGCGCCCACCCGGACCCGCACGCCGTCGGTGTGCCAACTGTCGAAGCTGCGGGACCGGTCAGCGTACCGCTCGTCGACCACCACCCTCGGGTGCTGGCCCCAGTCGGCGAACGCACCCACGAAACACGGGTGCACACCCACGTGCACGAACCGCCCGCCGGGGCGCAGCACCCGGGCGACCTCGCGCACCAGGGCCGGGTAGTCGGGCAGGTCGGTGCTGGCCAGCACGCACATCGCGGCCGGCAGCGACGCGTCGACGACCGGCAGGGCGGTCGCGTCGCCCCGGGTCACCGGCAACCGCCCGCGCGCGTGCCGCAACTGCCCAGCGGACAGGTCCACGCCCACCGGCGTCCACCCCAGACCAGCCGGTACGGTCGCGTGCGCGCCGGTGCCGCAGCAGATGTCGAGGCAGACACCCTTGCCCGCGCCGAGCAACTCCGCCACGGTCGCGTGCACCCGGCGGAGATAGTCGCCCGCACCCGAGACGAAGCCCTCGTACCAGTCCGCGTGGGCGTCGTACGCCGGTGCGTTCGTCGTTCCCATCCCTCGAGGCTAGGGATCGGTGCCGCGCACGCGGTGCCCGTTCTGCCGAGGGCAGAGGTGCCGGCGGCTGTCACTGTCGGGGCCGCCGCTCGCCGCGATGCTGCTGATCGGCGCGTCCGGTGTCACCCGGCGGGCCGCCGGCGTGGGGCTGCTCGCCGCCATGGTCATCTCGGTGGGTGCGGTCCTCAGCCCGGTGTCGACACGGCCGGGTGTGCAGTTCCTCTTCGAGAACGCCCGCCGCCGGGGCGGACCCACCTTCGAGGCGTACGCCCTCGACGACGTGGTCAACCCGCGCTACCTCTTCGTCTGCCGTGCGCTGCTCGACGCGTACCCGGGCAGTCGCACGTTCTCGTTCCGCTCGGCGAACGTGGCGCAGGGGCGGCTCGTCGCGTACGCCTCGGACGGCCAGCCGATCGCCAGCTACGACGAGGAACTCGCCGCCGCCCTCCGGACGGTCACCCGGTAGGCGGTCAGGGGAGGGCGGCGGCTCAGCTCAGCGAGTCGCGGCGGCCAGGGCGGCGCGCAGCTTGTCGGCGTCCGCCGGTGCCGGGTGCGCCCAGTCGGTCGGGTCGACCGAGTAGAGCGTGCCGTACGCCGGGGTGTCCGGCTGGTAGCGCCACCCCTCGGCCAGTGGGCCGACGTCCACCGCGTCGTAGCCGATCCGGTCGAGGAAGGCGGTCACCTCGGCCTTCGCGGCGGCGTCGTCGCCGGCGATGGCGAGGGCGCTGCGGTCGGCCGCACCGGACGGGCGGGGGAGCGCGGCCAGGCCCTTGTAGTAGATGTTGTTGAAGAGCTTGACCACCCGCGAGTCCGGCAGGTGCCGCTGGAGCAACTCGCTGCTGGTGGTCTCACCCGAGTCCAGCTCGGGGAAGGTCCCGTCGCGCTGCGGGTAGTAGTTGTTGGTGTCGATGACGACCTTGCCGGCCAGTGGCTCGACGGGCACCGCGCGGTACGCCTTCAGCGGCACGGTGACCACCACCAGGTCGCCGACCTGCGCCGCGTCCTGTGCCGTGCCGGCGCTTGCGTGCTCGCCCAACTCCTCGACCAGGTCCTTCAGCGTCTCCGGGCCGCGTGAGTTGCTCAGCACCACGTCGTAGCCGGCGTCCACCGCCAGCCGGGCCAGGGTGCCGCCGATGTTGCCACTGCCGATCAGTCCCACAGTTGTCATGTTCGTCCCAACTCCGTCCACCCACGACGCATTCCCGACCAGTCCGGTGGGTTATTTTCGATGACCCGCTGGCGGGTGGCCGCGCGGCCTTCGCCGTCCCGGTGGGTGCCTGGTCGCGCCGCGAGCCCGCCCTGCACAACGTACTGCGCACGCTTGTCGCCGACCGGCTCCCCGGAGACATCCCACCCAACGGTGACGGCCGATCGTCCTGCATCGCGATCTTGCACTTTCTGCCCCGACATCAGGGTGCGTTACCGCTTAAATCGGCGACAGAAAGTGCAAGATCGGCGCGATTCTCCTGCTCGACGTGGCTTGCTCTACAAGCCCCGACGGCGTTGAGGTCCAGGATTTAGCGCGGTCAGGGCGGTGCCAGGCGAGCCGGGGCGAGCCCGGGCGCTTGGGCCTCAGGCGGGGAGGGCCTTGTCGATTGCCGCCTGGAGGTCGGTGTCCTCGGGGGTGACCGTGGGGGCGAAGCGAGCGGCGACCGTGCCGTCCGGGGCCACCAGGAACTTCTCGAAGTTCCACCGGACGTCCCCGGTGTGCCCGTCGGCGTCCGGGGTCTCCACCAGGGTGGCGTAGAGCGGGTGCCGGTTGGGGCCGTTGACGTCGACCTTCTCGGTCAGCGGGAAGGTCACCCCATAGTTGACCTGGCAGAAGTCGCTGATCTCGGCGGCGCTGCCCGGCTCCTGCCCGGCGAACTGGTTGCACGGGACACCGAGCACCACCAGACCGCGCTCGGCGTAGGTGTCGGCGAGCGTCTGCAGGCCGGCGTACTGCGGGGTGAGGCCGCAGCGGGAGGCCACGTTGACGACCAGCAGCGCCTTGCCGCGGTAGCGGGCCAGGTCGGCAGGGCCGCCGTCGAGGGCGTCGATCGGAATGTCGAAGACGGTCATGGCCCGAGGCTACGCGCCGACCGGGCGGTGGCCCGGAGGCGGGCGGAGCGGGCGCAATCCACACATCAAGGGAAATCGAAACATGGACATCTTGACGAAGTGATGACGCCGTGAGTACCGTCTCACCATCCCTTTTGGAAAGTTTCCTAACAGTTCGGGAGACGCCTTATGAAAAGATCGCTCCGCCGGGCCCTCTGGGCCGGTGCCGTGGTCGCCGTGACCGTCGCCGCGGTGCCGATGACCACCGCGTTCGGCGCCGGCAGTGTCACCACCACGTTCACCAGAGCACAGGACTGGGGGACCGGTCACGAGGCGAGGGTGACGGTCACCAACGGGTCGAGTGCCACCGTCACCACCTGGCGCATCGAGTTCGACCTGCCGTCGGGCACCACCATCAGCAGCGCCTGGGACGCCGACGTGACCAGCAGCGGCAACCACTACGTCGCGGTCAAGAAGAGCTGGGCCGGTGGCCTCGCCCCGGGCGCCTCGTTCAGCTGGGGTTACAACGGCACCGGCGCGTACAGGGCGCCGCTGAACTGCACCGTCAACGGCGCACCCTGCGGCGGCGGCACCCCGACCAGCCCGCCGACCACGAGCGCGCCGACCACGGCCCCGCCCACCACAGCGCCGCCCACCACCGCCCCGCCCACCACCGCCCCGCCCACCACGGCACCCCCGACCACCAACCCGCCGAACCCCGGTGGCAAGAAGGTCGTCGGCTACTTCGCCGAGTGGGGCGTCTACGGGCGCAACTACCACGTCAAGAACATCCAGACCAGCGGCTCTGCCGCCAAGCTCACCCACATCCTGTACGCCTTCGGCAACACCACCGGCGGCCGCTGCTCCATCGGGGACAGCTACGCCGACTACGACAAGGCGTACACGGCGGCGGACAGCGTGGACGGCGTTGCCGACACCTGGGACCAGCCGTTGCGCGGCAGCTTCAACCAGCTGCGCAAGCTCAAGCAACTGAACCCGCACCTCAAGGTGATCTGGTCGTTCGGTGGCTGGACCTGGTCCGGCGGCTTCACCCAGGCCGCACAGAACCCGGCCGCGTTCGCCGAGAGCTGCCACAACCTGGTCGAGGACCCGCGCTGGGCGGACGTCTTCGACGGCATCGACATCGACTGGGAGTACCCGAACGCCTGCGGTCTGACCTGTGACACCAGCGGCCCGAACGCGTTCAAGAACGTGATCGGCGCGCTGCGGTCGAAGTTCGGGTCCAGCGCCCTGGTCACCGCCGCGATTACCGCGGACGGCACCAACGGCGGCAAGATCGACGCCACCGACTACGCCGGCGCCATCGGCAACCTCAACTGGCTGATGCCGATGACGTACGACTACTTCGGCGCGTTCGCCGCCCAGGGGCCCACCGCCCCGCACTCGCCGCTCACCTCGTACACCGGCATCCCGCAGCAGGGCTTCTACTCCGACGCCGCCATCCAGAAGCTCAAGAGCAAGGGCGTACCGGCCAACAAGCTGCTGCTCGGCATCGGCTTCTACGGCCGGGGCTGGACCGGGGTCACCCAGGCCGCCCCGGGCGGCAGCGCCACCGGTGCGGCAACGGGCACCTACGAGGCGGGCAACGAGGACTACAAGGTCCTCAAGAACACCTGCCCGGCCACCGGCACGATCGCCGGCACCGCGTACGCCAAGTGCGGCAACAACTGGTGGAGCTACGACACCCCGTCGACCATCAACGGCAAGATGACGTACGCGAACAACCAGGGCCTCGGTGGCGCGTTCTTCTGGGAGCTCTCCGGTGACACGAGCAACGGCGAGCTCATCGGCGCCATCAAGGGCGGCCTCGGCTGAGCCGAAGGTCGACGCATCACCCACACGGCGGGGAGGGGCCCGCACCGCTCCTTCCCGCCCGTGAGACGACGGCCCGGTCGACGCCCAGCGTCGGCCGGGTCGCCGTTCGTTGGGTCGGGTCAGCTCGATGTGGCAGACTCGCGGCTCGGCAGGTCTCGATCTCACCGTCGACGGAGGTGGTCATGCGCCCGACCCACCGCAGGCTGGCGCCAACCGTCGCCGGGCTGGTGCTGCTGCCGATCGCCCTGGTCGGCTGCGGGATCGGCGACGACGCCAAGGAGAAGCCGCCCGCCAAACCGGCGCGTGCCCCCGCCGAGGAGGCCGCCGCCCGCTCCCGGGAGCGCGTGCAGGCGTACCTCGACGCGATGACCGCGAAGGACGTCGCCGCCGGCCGGAGCCAGCTCTGCGCCGTCCTGCACGACGGCTTCGACCTGGCCGCCACCGGTCCCAACGGCGACTTCGCCGATCACTTCCAGGTGCCCGAGGCGGCCATCACCGCCATCCGGTCCGGGCCGCTCGGGCAGGAGGTGAGCGTGTCGGTCTCGGTCACCGCCGGCAAGCGCACCGTCGCCCGGCCGCTGGTGTTCACCGTCACCCGTCAGGGCAGCGACTGGTGCATCGCCGGGGAGTCGCCCGGCGGCGGCCCGGCTGCCAACCCGACGCCGACCGGGGCCACCCCCACCCGCGCGTCCTGACCGGCGTCCGGCAGGTTGATCTCCCATCTGCCGGAACCGTCCCCCTCGCCGCCCGGTCACCCCGACCGTCGCCGTACCCTTTCTGTCATGCGCCATGAGTGGCATCAGCTGAGCCATCCCGCGGTGGGCAGCCCGGGCCTGCAGACCAGCCGACCGACAGTCGACTCCGCCGAGGACGCCGCGCTCGGCCTGGACCGATGGCGGGAGCTGCCCCGCGAGCAGGTCCCGCCGTGGTCCGACCCGGCGGCCGTGGCCGCGGTCTGCAAGGTCCTCGACACCGTGCCGTCGGTCGTCGCGCCCTACGAGGTGGACCAGCTCCGGCAGAAGCTCGCCCTGGTCTGCGAGGGCAAGGCGTTCCTGCTCCAGGGCGGTGACTGCGCCGAGACGTTCGTGGACAACACCGAGAGTCACCTGCTGGCCAACGCCCGCACCCTGCTCCAGATGGCGATCGTGCTCACCTACGGCGCGTCGCTGCCGGTGGTCAAGGTCGCCCGGGTCGCCGGTCAGTACACGAAGCCCCGCTCGCTGCCCACCGACGCGCGCGGCCTGCCCGCGTACCGCGGCGACATGATCAACTCACTGGAGGCCGACCCGGCCGCCCGGATCGCCGACCCGCAGCGCATGATCCGCGCGTACGCCAACTCGGCGGCGGCGATGAACATGCTCCGGGCGTACCTCGCCGGCGGGCTCGCCGACCTGCACGCCGTACACGACTGGAACAAGGGGTTCGTGAAGAACTCCCCGGCGGGGGAGCGTTACGAGGCGATCGCCCGGGAGATCGACCGGGCGCTGGCCTTCATCCGGGCCTGCGGCATGACCGACGACGAGGCGCTGCGCACCGTCACGCTCTACTGCTCCCACGAGGCCCTGGCCCTGGAGTACGACCGGGCGCTCACCCGGGTCTCCGACAGTCGGGCGTACGGGCTCTCCGGGCACTTCCTCTGGATCGGCGAGCGCACCCGGCAGATCAGCGGCGCGCACATCGACTTCATCTCCCGGATCGCCAACCCGATCGGCGTCAAGCTCGGCCCGACCACCTCCCCGGACGAGGCGATCGAGCTGTGCGAGAAGCTCAACCCGGACAACATCCCCGGCCGGCTCACCCTGATCAGCCGGATGGGCAACCACCGGGTGCGCGACGCCCTGCCGCCGATCGTCGCCAAGGTCACCGCCGCCGGCGCCAAGGTGGTCTGGCAGTGCGACCCGATGCACGGCAACACGCACGAGTCGTCCAACGGCTACAAGACCCGGCACTTCGACCGCATCGTCGACGAGGTGCTCGGCTACTTCGAGGTGCACCGGGGGCTGGACACCCACCCCGGTGGCCTGCACGTGGAGTTGACCGGCGAGGACGTCACCGAGTGCCTGGGTGGTGCCCAGGGCATCGAGGACCTCGACCTGCCCGACCGGTACGAGACCGCCTGCGACCCCCGCCTGAACACCCAGCAGTCGTTGGAGTTGGCGTTCCTCGTAGCGGAGATGCTCCGTGGCTGACGCGAGGAGCGAGCCTGCGAGCCCCGCAGTCGGCAGCCGGAGGGACAACAGTGGCTGACGCGAGGAGCGAGCCTGCGAGCCCCGCAGTCGGCAGCCGAAGGGAATCTCATGGCTGATCTGTTCGTGGACCTGCGTTCCGACACGGTGACCCGACCTACGGCCGGGATGCGGGAGGCGATGGCCACCGCCGAGGTCGGTGACGACGTCTATGGCGAGGATCCGACAGTCAACGCGCTGGAGGCCGAGGTCGCCGCGCTGTTCGGGCACGAGGCGGCGCTGTTCGCTCCGAGCGGGTCGATGGCCAACCAGATCGCCCTGCAACTGCTGGTGTCACCCGGCGACGAGTTGCTCTGCGACGCCGACGCGCACGTGGTGACGTACGAGATCGGCGCCGCTGCCGCGTACGGCGGTATCTCCTCGCGGACCTGGCCCGCGGTCGGCGCGGACATCGAGCCGGAGAGGGTGGCCGCGATGATCCGGCCGGACGGCTACTTCGCCGTCCCCACCCGCGCGATCGCCGTCGAGCAGACCCACAACCGTGGCGGTGGCGGGGTGATCCCGCTGGCCATCCTGCGGGACCTGCGCGGGGTCGCCGACGACGCGGGCGTCGCGTTGCACTGCGACGGCGCCCGGATCTGGCACGCGCACGTCGCCGACGGGGTGCCCCTGATCGAGTACGGCCGGCTGTTCGACACGCTGTCGGTGTGTCTCTCCAAGGGCCTCGGCGCTCCGGTCGGCTCGCTGGTGGTGGGCAGCGCGGAGAAGATCGAACGGGCCCGGATGATCCGTAAGCGGATGGGCGGCGGCATGCGTCAGGCCGGCATCCTCGCCGCCGCCGGCCGGTACGCGCTCGCACACCACGTCGACCGGCTGGCCGATGACCACGCGAGGGCGGCTCGGCTCGCCGAGGCCGTCGCGCCGTTCGGTGTGCTGGCCACCACGGTCCGCACCAACCTGGTCGCGCTGGACCTGACGAAGCACGCACTGGACGCGCGTGCCCTGGCCGCCGCCGCGCGGGCCGAGGGCGTACTCGTGTCGGTGCTCGGCCCCCGTACCGCCCGCCTGGTCACCCACCTCGGCCTCGACGACGCGGACATCGACCGCGCGGTAGCGGCCCTGCCCCGCATCCTCACGGCGTCCTAACCCCCCACCCCGCCCACCCCTGGCCCATGATCACCAGGGCGGGGCGGGGGGAGTGGAAGCCCGGCGTTAGGGGTGGGTTAGGCGGGTTAGCGTCGCGATGTCGGCGGTGTGGCCCAGCTGTTTCTCGCTGGGGGTTTCCACCACGATCGGGACGCCTGCGGTCGCCGGGTGGGTCATCAGCTCGGCGAAGGCGGGCTCGCCGATGGTGCCCTTGCCGATGTTCTCGTGCCGGTCCCGGGTGGAGCCGCACAGATCCTTCGAGTCGTTGGCGTGGACCAGCCGCAGCCGGTCCGCGCCGACCGTGGCCACCAGGGTGTCCAGGGTCGCCGTCATGCCGCCCTCGGCGGCCACGTCGTGGCCGGCGGCCCAGGCGTGGCAGGTGTCGAAGCAGACCCCGAGCATGGGGTGCCGGTCCACCGCGTCCAGGTAGGGCCCGAGCTGTTCCACCCGGGAGGCCAGTGACCGGCCGCCGCCGGCGCTCGGCTCGACGAGCAGCATCGGCCCACCGGCGTCGGCGGACCAGTCGAGAAGCGGCAGCAACTCCCGGCGGACCTGTTGCATCGCCGCCTCGGCGTGCCCCTCGTCCACCGAACTGCCCGCGTGAAAGACCACCGCCCGTGCGCCGATCGCGACGCCCCGACGCAGGGCGTGGGCCAGGGTCTGTGCCGACTTCCCGACCGTCTCCGGGGTGGGCGAGCCGAGGTTGACAAGCAGCGAGGCGTGGATGAACGCCGGAATGCCCCGCTCGGCGCAGCCGTCACGAAACAGGGCGTCCTGCACGGGGTCACCGCTGGGCAGCGCCCAGCCCCGTGAGTTGGAGACGTAGACCTGCACCACCTGGGCGCCGGTCGCGTCGACGTACGGCAGGGCGGCCTTGGCCAGCCCGCCGGAGGTCGGCGTGTGCGCGCCCACCGGACGCGAGGTGACCGCCGGCATCAGAAGCACGTGAGGGTGACCGGGGTGCCCGGCGGCACCTGCGAATTCTCGCCCGGGATCTGGATCCGGGCCACGGCGTTGGGGTTGACCACGACCGTCACCGGGAAACCCTGGCTCTCCAACGCCTGCTTGGCCTGCTGACACGGCAGGTCGATCACCCGGGGCACGACGATCGCCGCCGGGCCCTTGCTGACGTCCAGCTTGACCTGGGTGCCCTTCTCCACGCCGGCGCCGTCGGCGGGGCTCTGGCCGAGGATCTCGTCCCTGGGCTTGTCGGAGTCCTTGTAGGTCTCCGCCAGCACCAGGTTGAGCCGGGCCAGGGTGGCGCGAGCCTCGTTGAGGTTCTTGCCCACCAGGTTGGGCACCGTCACCGGTGCTCTGCCCCGGCTCAGGATGACGGTGATCTTCGCGCCGGGTTTGACCTCGGCGCCCACCTTGGGGGAGGTGTCCAGCACGACCCCGGCCGGCAGGCTGTCGTCGTAGCGGGGGGCACCCTTGGCCACCACCAGTTTCACGTTGACCAGGTCCGCCTCGGCGAGCTCGAACTCCTTGCCGATCACGTCCGGCACGGGGAAGCGTTCCGGGCCGAGAGAGAGGGTCAGGGTGATCGCGTCACCCTTGACGATCTTGGTGGAGGACGCCGGGTCCTGCTTCAGCACGCTGTCCTTCGGGGCCTGCTCGTCGAAGCGTGGCTCACCGTACTTGAGGGTGAGCCCGGCACGCTCGGCCTGCGTCTGTGCCTCGGCCTTGCTCAGGCTCACCAGCTGTGGGGCGTCCGTGTAACGGCCGACGCCGAACCACCAACCCCCGATCGCGGCCACCAGGCCGAGCGTCACCACCACGGCCGCGACGGCCAGCCGGCCGCGCGGGCTGGCCAGCAGCGTGCTGCGCAGCGCGGTGAGCCGGGATCCCAGCCCCGCTTCGGGCTCCGGGGCGGCCCGTCGCCGACCCGGCCCCTGGGCGGCGCCCTCGGGCAACCGCGCCCAGGACGGGCGGTCGGAAGGGCGGACCGTCGCGACCACCATCGTCGGCTGGGAGAGCGGCTCGCCGCTCACCGGGCGGAGCACGGCGGTGTGACTGTTGGCGTCGCCCAGGCGATCCCGGGCGACCTGCACCTCGGCCAGCAGCGCGCCGGCGTCGGCGGGCCGCGCGTTGGGATCGCGCCGAGTGGCCCGCTGCACCAGGTCGTCGAGGACCGGCGGCAGGCCGGGCACCAGCGTCGAGGGTGCCGGTACGTCCCGGTCGACGTGCTGCCAGGCGACGTCCACCGGGCGGTCCCCGTCGTACGGCACGCGGCCGGTGAGCATCTCGAACAGCACGATGCCGGCCGAGTAGACGTCGGTGCGGGGATCGGCGCGGCCCTCGGTGACCAGCTCCGGGGCGACGTACGCCACGGTGGCCATCAACTGGTTGCCCTGCTCCTCGTCGGCGCTCGCCTCGACCGCCCGGGCCAGCCCGAAGTCGGCCACCTTGACCACGCTGTCGACCAGGTTGGCCACACCGCCGGTGGGGGCCTCGGCGACCAGCACGTTCTCCGGCTTGACGTCGCGGTGCACCAGGCCGGACCGGTGTGCGGCGGCGATCGCGGCGAGCATCTGCTCGGCGATGGCCAGCGCCTCGTCCGGGTTGAGCCGGCGTCGCTCGGCCAGCACGTCGCGCAGCGTACGGCCGCGGACGTACTCCATCACCAGGTACGGCAGACCGGCGTGCGTGCCCTGGTCGTAGACCGCCACCACGTTCGGGTGGGTCAGCCGGGCGATGGTCTTCGCCTCGTCGGTGAACCGGGCCACGAAGTTGGCGATCCGTGCCCTGGCCTCGGGGGCCTGGGTCGGATGGATGATCTTTACAGCGACGGTGCGCTCAAGGCGCTCGTCGGTGGCGGTGTACACGGTCGCCATGCCACCACGGGCCACGCGACCGCGAATGCGGTAGCGCCCGTCGATCAGCGAGCCCAGCAACGTGTCGGCGACCTGAGTGTCCATCGGCAGGGAGTCTATGTGTCCAGGGGGTGAAGGTTGAACAGGATGCTACAGCCGGACGTCGAACGGGTCCGTCCCGCTGCGCTCACCGCTGCCTTATCCGCGGGTCAGCGGCGCCACGAGAGCGGTCGTCCGGGGTGCCGGTGGCCCGTCGCGACGGTGGCGTGGCAGGGTGGTCGGGTGACCGAACCCGTACCCGACCAGGCCGTGCCCAGCCTGGAACTCGCCGGACCCGCCGACCCGGCCGGCTGGCTGACCCTGCCCGACGTCGCCGAGCGCCTCGACGTGTCGATCAGCAAGGTGCACCAGATGATCCGTGACCGGGAGTTGCTGGCGGTCCGCCGCGACGGCATCCGCCGCATCCCGGCGGACCTGGTCGCCAACGAGACCGCGCTCAAGCACCTGCCCGGCGTGCTCAACCTGCTCACCGACAACGGCTACGACGACGAGGCCGCCCTGCGCTGGCTGTACGAGCCGGACGACACCCTCCCCGGCAACACGCCGGCCGCAGCCCTCTCCGGCGACCAGGCCCGCGAAGTAAAACGCCGAGCCCAAGCCCTGGGCTTCTAGCCCTCCACCCCCGGCCGCCCCGGCCGTTTCTATGCGTCGATCATGAGGTTATTGCCACGACAGGCCGAGGCGAGTGGCGATGACTCCGTGATCGACGCGCAGGAACGGGCCAGGGGCGGGGACGCAGGGGCGGGGGCCGGGGTTAGTCGGCTCGGCGGGTTGCGGCTATGGCCAGGTCTACCAGGGCCTGGCGGGCCTCGGTGTCCAGGTCGACGGCGGTCAGGGCCGTCAGCGCGGCGTCGGTCAGCGTGACGATCCGCTGCTCGGTGCGGGCCAACGCCCCGCTCGCGGTGATCAGCTCGCGGAGCCGAGCCACTCCCCGCTCGTCCAGCTCAGGGTCGCCGAGTTGGCCCAGCAGCAGCTCACGCCCGGCGTCGTCGGTGGCCTCCACGGCCGCCGCCACCAGGTAGGTGCGCTTGCCCTCGCGCAGGTCGTCCCCGGCCGGCTTGCCGGTCAGCGCCGGATCACCGAAGACACCCAGCACGTCGTCGCGGAGCTGGAACGCCTCACCCAGCGGCAGCCCGTACGCCGAGTAGCACGCCCGTACGTCGGCCGTCGCGTCGGCCAGCGCGGCGCCGAGCAGCAGCGGCCGCTCGACGGTGTACTTCGCCGACTTGTACCGGGCGACCTTGCTGGCCCGTTCCACCGAGGTGTCGCCGGTGACCTGCGTCAGCACGTCGAGGTACTGCCCGACGGTGACCTCGGTGCGCATCTCGTCGAAGACCGGTCGGGCCCGCGCCAACGACCACAGGTCCAGCCCCGCGGAGTGCAGCAGCTCGTCGGACCAGACCAGGCACAGGTCGCCGAGCAGGATGGCGGCGGCGTCGCCGAAGCCGTCCGGGTCACCGCCCCAGCCGGCCTCCCGGTGCCGTGCGGCGAACCGCCGGTGCACCGCGGGCTCGCCGCGTCGGGTGTCGGAGCGGTCCATCAGGTCGTCGTGGATCAGGGCGCTGGCCTGGACGAACTCCAGCGCGGCCAGGGCGGTGAGCACCTGGTCGCCGTCGAGCCCGCCCGCGCCCCGAAACCCCCAGTACGCGAATGCCGGGCGAAGCCGCTTGCCGCCGCCGAGCACGAAAGCCTCGATCGCCTCGGCCACCGGGGCCAGGGCGTCGTCCACGGCAGCGAGTCGTACGCGTTGGCCGGTCAGGAACTCGCTGAGGGCTTTGTCGATGCGCTGCCGTAGGCCGGCGCGGTCGACGGGAGAGACGGGGGCAGCGTGGGTCACGTACCGACGCTAGCCGGTCGCCCCGGTCCGCGCCCCAGTGCCACGCTTAGGCCTGTGTCAAAGCCCCTGGCCGGACCGCCGCCTGGCCTCCGCCTCGGTTCGACCGAGGACTGTGACGCAGGCCCTGGTCCCGTCGGTGCGACCGGGACCGGTGCGCCCCGCCGGTCGCGTGCCGGCCGCCGCCGTGCGGCCCGGTCCGGGGGCGCGCGTCGAGCCGGCCCGGCGGGTGCCCGCGGCGGCCTCGGTGAGGGTCACCAGCGGCACGTCCAGGACGACGGCGAGCCAGCCCAGCCAGAACCCACCGGGAACACGACGCTGTCGTTCCCACCGGGACACCTCGTGCCGGCTCAACGTCGGCACCCCGGCGGCGGCGCACAACTCGGCGGCGGCGCGCTGCTGGCTCCAGCCACGGGCCAGCCGGCACCGGGCCAGCAGCGGGCCGAGCTGCGTCGGGCGCGACGATCGGGGCGCGGTCATGGGTCCTCCTGGCGGGCGTCGGCGGTGACGACCCCGCCCGGACGGACCGGTGTCACCGCGTGGTACTGACCCCCGCGCGGGATCTGGGCGCCGCCCCCGCCGCCCTCCCACGCCACCCATTCCTACCTCCGGGGTACGACGCCTTCCGCCCGCCGGACAGCGCGGCACTGTCCGCGAGGTGAAAAACGTCAGGAGCGGCTCAAGTAAGATCAATCCAATAGTCAAGGTCGACCAGGTCGGCACGCCTCACAATGTGTGCCACCTCAACCACCCGCTCGCCAACGTACGTCTGTCGAGTGATCACTACTACGTGAACCCCGGCGGGGATGCGTAGGGCTTCAACCTCATCAGGCGAAGGCAGCCGCCATCGTGGACGTTCACGGATGCCGGTGATGGTGTGCCCGAGGCTGTAGAGCTGCGACGTGTTGCCGCCCGGCCATGGCTCCTTATCGGGATCGGCAACCGGAGTGCCAGCAACCATGTCGAGCAGTAGGCATGAGACCGACATCTGTTGCGGCGCACCATGAGTGCGAAAGAGCAGGTGACGTTCGAGCAGCATCGTGCCTGGCGCTACGCCGAACAACTCGGCTACCGCCTCAGTAGCCGACACCTCGCGAAAGTCCTTGTCCAGACTGTAGGCAGCCCAGTCGACCTGCTGATCGGCGGTGAAAGACGTCCCAAGCTCACCGCTGCGAACCTGCTCAAGCTCCTTGCGGTACCGCTCGGAGGCGAGCCTCCGCACAGGCATTACCGGCCTGGCGTAGGTGCCGCGTCCCACCTCTGTCATGACCAAGCCCTCAGACCGCAGCAGCGCCAGGGCTTCACGAACGGTTCCCCGTGCGACTGAGAAGTCGGTCATCAGGGTTGATTCACTGGGCAACAAAGAGCCAGGTGGGATCGCGCCGGCCTCGATCCGGCGGCGCAGTTCGTCGGCGACCAGCCGGTATCGGCGGGGTGGTACGTGCGGGGTAGGCACGCCCGTCACCGTACTCCCGATCTTCCTAAGTGCTCACGTGCCACGACACGAACATTACCCGTCTAGACAGGTTGCACAGACAGGTTTACGGTTGCGATGTGGCCGGCACGCAGAGTGATCTAGGGGTAGGCGCTCCGTGTCGGCCACCCAAGGACTCTCGGGAGGCAGCACCGTGCGCCGTTGGAAGTGGTTTCAGAGATCTGACGAGCCGATCGACGTTGTCGAACGCTCCGCCTATCAGCCTCTAGCGTGCGGCCCTCCCGCGTCGCGACAAAAGCCAGATGAGACCACCGGCAAGCGCCAGGCCGCGAAGCGCCGTAACCAACGAGACGGCCATCATGATGCTTGAGGAGATCAGACCAGAGCCACCGTTCTTGGTGATCATGGCTGGGTTCATCGTCGATCTACACAACCGAGCCAAATGCCCCGCTTGCCGTCCTGATGGTTCCTGCTCGAAGCTGGACGAAGCGGGGAGGACGTTGAAGATCTGGCGTGCAAGGAAGTCCCGGTGAATGCCGGTGACGTCCTGCGGCTAGACCGAGCGTGCAGCGTTCAGTTCATGCGACCCATCACCGTCCGGGTCATCAGGAAACTCGACTGGATCACCTATGACGGTTGGTGCTGGATCGACTGCTACCAGCTCGACGACACGGGCGACGCTGTCGCGCGACGCTCTCTGTTCCTGATGCCCGAGCACGTGGAGTACATCCCTTCTCCGCCGCCCAGGCCAACCCCCACCCTGCGTAAGCCGGTAATCAGAAAACCCCTGAGGGTTGGCTAGACGCCCCTCTGTGCGGCGAAGCGTCACGCCACCCCTTCCTACCTCCGGGGTACGACGCCTTCCACCCGTCGGACCCGGCAGTCGGTGCGGTAGGTGACCGCGCTGTGGAAAGCACCTGGGCCGCTGTGGCGTCGCCCGCTAGAGTCGGGTCGTGGCGCTCGGTCTTCCCTCGGTACTCCCCAATCCGCAGCCGGCGATCGGGGAGCTCATTCGTGAGCGCCAACCGACCTTCTCGTTCGAGTTCTTCCCGCCCAAGACGGAGGCGGGGGAGACGCTGCTCTGGCAGGCCATCCGCGAGCTGGAGTCGCTGCGCCCGTCATTCGTGTCGATCACCTACGGTGCGGGCGGTTCGACCCGGGACACCACCGTGTCGGTGACCGAACGGATCGCCACCGACACCACCCTGCTGCCGATGGCCCACCTGACCGCGGTCAACCACTCCGTCGCCGAGCTGCGACACGTGATCGGCCGGCTCGCCGGGGTGGGGGTGCGCAACGTGCTGGCGGTGCGCGGTGACCCGCCAGGCGACCCCGGCGGGGAGTGGGTCCGCCACGCCGAGGGCGTGGACTACGCCGAGGACCTGGTCCGCCTGGTCCGCGACGCCGGTGACTTCAGCGTGGGCGTGGCGGCCTTCCCGTACAAGCATCCCCGCTCACCCGACGTGGCCAGCGACACCGCGCACTTCGTCCGCAAGTGCCGGGCCGGCGCCGAGTTCGCGATCACGCAGATGTTCTTCGACGCCGACGACTACCTGCGGCTGCGGGACCGGGTGGCCGCCGCCGGCTGCGACACCCCGATCCTGGCCGGGGTGATGCCGGTGACCCAGATCGGCACCATCGAGCGGTCCGTGCAGCTGTCCGGCGCGCCCTTCCCGCCGGCGCTGGCGGCCCGCTTCGAGCGGGTCGCCGACGACCCGGAGGCCGTTCGCCAGCTCGGTGTCGAGCAGGCCAGCGAGATGAGCCGCCGACTGCTGGACGAGGGTGTGCCGGGCATCCACTTCATCACCCTCAACCGGTCCACCGCGACCCGTGAGGTCTGGCAGAACCTGAAGGTCGGCGCGCGGGTGTGAATGTCCCACCTGCGACACCTGATGCCCGGCACGACGGTTGATCCGTGGTGGGCACACAGCTGAACTGGGACCAGTACGCCACGGCGTGGGCGCGGTTGCACGGCGGGTTCGACCCTCGGGTCGCGGCGCCGGTGGTGCGCGCCTGGCTGCGGTTCGCCTACCACCTGGGGTACGTGCTGGGGCGGCTGCGGGTCAGCCCCACCGCGGTCACCGTGGCCGGGGTGGTGCTCTGTTTCTGCGTACCGTTGCTGGTCACCCGGCCGGGAGACGGGCCGTTCCTCGGTGCGTTGTTCGTGCTGCTCGCCGCCGTGGCGGACAGCGTGGACGGTGCGGTGGCGGTCGCCACCGGCCGCACCACCCGGCTCGGCTACGTCTACGACTCGGTCGCCGACCGGCTCGGTGAGGTGGCCTGGCTGCTGGCGTTCTGGCTGGTCGGCGCGCCGGGAGCGCTCGTCGTCGCGGGTGGCGCGCTGTCCTGGCTGCACGAGTACGTGCGGGCCCGGGCGGTCGCCGCCGGCATGCGCGACATCGGCGCGGTCACCGTCGGGGAACGCCCCACCCGGGTCTCGGTGGCGCTGGCCGGTCTGGTGGTCGCCGGGCTGGCCGGGCTGATCGAGGCGGACCTGGCCGCCGGCACCATCACCATGGCGACCGCGGTGTGGGTGCTGCTGGCCGGCTTCGGCCTCGGGCAACTGCTCTCCAGCATCCGGCGCGCCCTGCTCGACGTCGGCTGAGCGGCTGGCCCTACCAGGCGGGGCCGATCTCGTCGGCGACGATCTGCGCGGAGAGGGTCACCATCGGCAACCCGCCGCCCGGGTGGGTGGAGCCGCCCACCAGCCACAGCCCGTTCGCCGGGCCGCGGTTGGCGGGGCGGAGCAACCCGCCGGCGGTGCCGTAGATCGAACCGCCCGGCGTGCCGGTCGCCGTGCCCAGGTCGGCGGGGGTGCGGATCTCGCGGAACAGCAGCCGGTCGCGCACGTCCACGCCGCGCCGGGCCAGCACCTCCAGGATCCGGTCGGCGTACGCGTCGGCCAGGCCCGGGCGTCGCCAGTCGACCGCGCCCGCCGCGCTGCCGTGGCGGGGGGCGTTGACCAGCACGAACCACGCCTCGTGCCCGGCCGGACGGACCATCGGGTCGTCGGCCACGGTGACGAACACCGTCGGGTCGACCGCCGGCCGGGCCCGTACGCCGCGCCCGGGGTTTCCGAAGACCGCGTCGAACTCCGCGTCGTAGTCGTCCGGAAAGAAGACGGTGTGGTGGGCCAGCCCGGTGCTGCCGGAGACACCGAGCAGCAGCACGAAACCGGCGAGGCTGCGGTCGGTCAGCCCGGCCAGCCGGCGCGGGTGCGGCAGCAGGTCACGGTAGACGGTCAGCGCGTCGGTGTTGGCCACCACCACGTCGGCGGGCACCGGCGCGGTGACGCCGGCGAGGCGTACCCCGTGCACCCGGCCGCCGGTGGCATCGATCCGGGTGACCGTGGCGTCGGTCTGCACGACCACGCCGAGGTCCAGGCAGCGGGTCAGCAGCGCGTCGGCGAGGGTGCCCAGCCCACCGCGCAGGTACCAGCCACCGAAGGCCAGCTCGGCGTAGGGGACCGCGACCAGCGCGGCCGGCGCCCGGCGTGGGTCGGCGCCGGTGTAGGTGGCGTACCGGTCCAGCATCATCCGCAGCCGCGGGTCGGACAGGTGCCCGCGACCCAACCCGCGCAGGGTGCGGCCCGGGGCGATGGCGGCCAGGTCGCCGAGCCGCCAGGCCAACGACGCGAGATCGCGGGGGGAGTCGACGGTACGGCGCAGAATGTCGCGTTCGGAGGCCCGCCACACCCGTTCGGCGCGGTGCCACAGCCGCTGCCATTCGACCGCCGCCCGGTCACCGAGGGCGGCCCCGATCCGGGTGGTGAACTCCGCCGGGTCGGCACACGAGTCCAGGGTCGGGCCGCCGCCGGGAAAGACGTGCCGGACGATCGGGTCCAACGGGACCAGGTCCAGGTATTCGTCCAGCTTCGCCCCGGTCGCCTCGAACAGGTCGTGGAAGACCTGGGGCAGGGTGAGCAGGCTCGGCCCGGTGTCGAAGTGGAACCGACCGGCCGGGGTGTCGTGCGCGTACCGGCCGAGCTTGCCACCGACCGTGTCGGCGGCCTCGAAGACGGTCACCTGGTGCCCGGTGGCGGCCAGCCGGGCGGCGGTGGCGAGGCCACCCACCCCGGCGCCGACGACCACGATGCGCGCCATGCCACGCCCTCCTAGCTGACCGGGCGGCCCCGCCAGGTCAGGCGGCGTCGCTTTCGCAGATGGTACGACCGTAGGGTCAACCAACCGAGGACCACGACCGACACGGGGTGTGCGAGCGCGTCGGGCCACCACCGGCCGCCGGTCGCCCGGGCGGTGAGCACCCGTCCGGCCACTCCGAGCAGATATGCGATGAGCGCAACCACTGACACCCGGGGAGCTGTCGAGGCGAACCCCAGCGCGATCAGTGGCGGGGCGGTGTAGAGCAGCAGCAGCGCCGCCACCACGGCCGCCGCCGCGCCCGGGTGCCCGAACGACGCCCAGAGCGACTTCGCGTACCCGTCGCGCAGTTGCGGCCAGTCGTCGTACATCCGGCAGGTGGCCAGCCGGGAGCCGTCGGCCAGGGCGATCCGGCCGCCGGCGCGCTTGACCGCCCGGGCCAGCTCGACGTCCTCCAGGATCTTGTCGGCGACCGCGGCGTGCCCGCCGGCGGCGGTGTAGCCGGCCCGGTCCAGCACCAGGAACTGCCCGCCCGCCGCAGCCAGCGACGGCCGCCGCGAGCGCTCCATCGCGCGCAGCGGCAGGAAGGTCAGCCACAACCACTGCAACAGCGGCTGCACCAGCCGGTCGGCCGCCGTCGCCACCACGATCCGGGGGTACGGCGACAGCAGCGTCACGCGGGCGTCGCGTAGCTCGGTGACGGCCGCCGCCACCGCGTGCGGGGCGAGCACCACGTCGGCGTCGACGAAGACCAGCGCGGTGGCGTCCGGGTCGGCCCGGGTGGCCAACTGCCAGCAGGCGTGCGGCTTGCCCAGCCAGCCCGGCGGCGGGGCGACCCCGGTGAGCAGCGTGACGCGGGGGTCGTCGCCGACCACCGCGCGGACCACGTCGGCGGTGCCGTCGGTGGAGCCGTCGTCGAGGACCACGATGCGCAGCCCCGGCACACCGCGTTGGGCGAGCAGGGCGCGCAGGCAGGGCGTGACCCGGGTGGCCTCGTCGCGCAGCGGCAGCAGCACGGCGACCGGCTCGGCGAGGGCGTCGGGTCGGTCGGTGGGCCGGCGCAGCCAGCGGGTGGCGTTGAGCCAGGTGTGCCCGGTCAGCGCGGCGACGGCGACCAGCAGGGCGAGCAGGACGGTCATCGGGTCGCGTCGACGCCGGAGCGGTGCGGCTGGTGGTCCTCCCGGCGGATGTCCCGGCCCCGGCGGGCACGCAGCAGGGTCACCGCCAACGGGACGGCGGTCACCGACATGCCGGCGGCCCCCCAGAGCGCCGACGCGGGCAGGTCGAGGAAGACCGCGTGGGCCAGGATGCTGGAGAAGTACGTCCACAGGTAGAGCGCGGCCATCGGGTCGTCGCGCCGGTCGGTGTGCTCGGCGGCCGCCCCGGCCAGCGGACGCAGGGCGCTCATCATCAGCACCGCGAAGAGCAACCAGCCCAGGTAGTTGCTGACCGGAATGCCGGCCAGGCCGGGCAACGCCGCGGTGGCGTCCCGCCAGACCCAGTAGCCCTCGGCCACCATCTGCGGGTCGAGGAAGAGGTCCCAGGCGGCCAGCCCCACGGTGGCCAGCGCGATCCGCCGTACCCACAGCCCGGCCGACCCACCGCGGCCGGTCCACGATCCGCCGCCGTTGCCGGTCGGTGCGCCGTTGTCGCCGGCCCTCGCGCCGTTGCGGCTGGCGCGCGGCGCGCCGCCGCCGGTCAGCCGGACCGCCGCCAGCCAGGCCGGCCAGGCCATCCAGGTCCAGGCCAGCGGAATGATCAGCGGCACTCCGGCCAGCTTGGGACCCAGCTCCCCGGAGTAGTCGTAGCTGCCGAACGGCACACCGGTGGCCACCCCGATCGCCTCGATCGCGAACCCACCGCCGGTGGCCACCGCCACCAGCGCCGCCGCGACCCGCGGACCCCGGCTGAGCAGCGCGTGGCCCACCGAGAGCAGCCACCCGAGTACGACGGTGGCCACGGTGAGCCCGGCCCTGGTGGCGCCGGTGGTGAGCGGGTAGCAGATCTGGGCGAGCACCAGGACGGCGAGCAGTGTCCAGGAGATCCGCCGGGTCATGACGCCGGTGGCTCGAGCGGCAGATCCCGACCGAGTACGCCGAACGGTCGCTCGTCGCCGGGGAAGTGGAAGTTGCGCAGCACGTCGACGAAGCCGAAGCGTCGGTACAACCGCCAGGCCCGCGAGGTCTGCTCGTCGGCCTCCGGGGTGGACAGCAGCGTGGTGTCGCCCTCGGCCATGCCGAGCAGCGCGCGCAGTTGGCCGGTGCCCAGGCCGTGGCCCTGCGCCGGTGGCCGGACGTGCAACTCGACCACCTCGAAGCAGTGGGTGAGCCAGCGCGTACGGGTCGGGGTGTCCAGCGCCCGGTGCACCTGGTCGTGCCACCACTGACCGGAGGCGCCCAGGTAGCCGTAGCCGAAACCGGCGAGGTGCCCCTCGCTGGTCAGGCTGGCGACCGCCCGGAAACCCGGCCGGCGGACGTGGGTGGCGATGTAGCCGCGTCGGGCCTCGAGCAGGTCGGTGCGGTATCCCATCGCCTCGCCGTAGACGGCCACCACGTCGTCCAGCCGCCGGACGAGATCGTCCGGCGTCCAGCGCACCAACCTCATGCCCGTCCACCCTTCACCGTTTCCGGGCCACCGTCGGCGACCCACCCGAGCACCGACCGGTCGCCGACCACGTCGCGCACCTCGAACCGGGCGAACAACTCCTCGGCGTACCAGCCCGCGGTGTGGGTTCGCATGATCGCCGCCCGGTGCTCCGGGTGACGGTACGCGAACGCCACCAGGTCTGTCGGGTCGCGCCACACGCTCACCGTGCCCTGCCAACCCAGCGGTGCCTCCCCGACCCCGAACCGGGCCAGCAACCCGGGCGCGTCGCGCAGAGCGGCGGCCACCGGCGGGATCGCCCGCCAGAAGGTGGCCGCCCGGCGTACCCGCAACCGGGCCCGGGTCAGCGCCAGTACCGGGCCGGTGACCCGGCCGCCCGCGGGCTCGCCGAACGGTCGTTGACCGGACCACTCGCCCCGGCTGGTCAGCGGACGCAGGTCGACCCGGGCCTGGGCGCGGGCGATGCGGGCCCAGGCGCGGCCGACCGGCGAGTCGTCGAAGTCTGCCGCCGCGGCGGGGGAGTCCCAGACGGTCAGCGCCGCCCACCGGGTCAGGTCGGCGTCGCCGGGTCCGAAGCCGGTGCCGGTCCCGGTGCCCAGCAGCTTGCCGAACCGGACGCCCGGGTGGGTCCGCAGCCGGCGCGGGTCCACCGCCATCCGGGTCAGCGCCCGGGGCAGCGCGCCGGGGGAGGTCCGCCAGACGTGCAGGGTGACCAGCTCCGGTACGGCGCTGCCGGGCTCACCGGTTGGCTCGCTCCGCTCGCTCACGTCGCCGCTTCGCGGCGGCGCGAGCGCGTCGCCGCGGTGCCTGCTGGCTCGCTCGCTCACGCCACCTCGGCCGGGGTGCCGGCGGTGATCCGCAGCAGTTCGGCGTAGGTGGTCGGAAAGACCGCCTGCGGTACGCCACCCGCCGCCCAGATCTCGGGGTACGTCGCCAGCGCCGTGTCCACCAGGGTGCGCAGCGGGTGCGGGTGCCCGAGCGGGGCGACCCCGCCGATCGGCTGCCCGGTGTGTGTCCGGACGAACTCCGGGGTGGCCCGGCGCAGCCGGGTGACCCCGATCGACGCGGCCAGTCCGGCGGTGTCCACCCGGTGCGCGCCGGAGGTGAGCACGAGCAGCGGCGCGTCGTCCGCGTCGAAGATCAACGAGTTGGCGATCTGG
Organism: Micromonospora sp. NPDC005203; assembly: GCF_042872705.1. NCBI lineage: Bacteria > Bacillati > Actinomycetota > Actinomycetes > Micromonosporales > Micromonosporaceae > Micromonospora > Micromonospora sp. NPDC005203. Next base: position 139,125 of record NZ_JBIAKV010000007.1, read on the forward strand.
CCGACCTCGACGTCGAGCGCCTCGGCGGCGGCCACCGCCGTGGGCACCGCGTCGGGCAGCAGACGGATCGTGCTGGGCTCACCGGCGCCGTCGAGCGTGCCGGCGGCGGTGAGCGCGTCCTGCACCGCCCGTACGTTCGGGTGTGGCTGCATCCCGCCATTCTTCCCGGTCCGCTGGCGCCCGGTTCAGTCGGCCGGCACGGGCGGCGCGTCACACGTTGCATTTTCGTCGGAGGGGAGGTGTACTGTCAGCAGCAGTTAGAACGAGTGTTCGATTGCCTCGAACGCCCGTTCCAACCAGCCGGAGCGCGGCGTTTCGCGGCGCCAGCTCCGGCCGGTGTGGCTCCGCGGGCCGCACCTGGGTTTCCGGGCAGTCGCGAGCCTGGTCCCGACAGGCAGGAGCGTCGCTCGCCGCCCACGACCCCCGGGCGGCGGGCGACGCACCCGCCGGTACGCCGGCCGGGTGTGGTGTGGGGAAGCGTCCACACCCGGCCGGCCACACCCGGTGCGTCTTCCTCCGCACCACCCGACCTCGGCGTCTCGTCGGTGGCATCAGCCGCCGGAGCGACGTCTCGGCCACGTGGAGGAGAGACACCCATGCCGATCAACCCGGCTCAGGCACCGACGGTGCCGGCGCACGTGCTGCCGCACCGCACCCCCGCCCAACTCCTCATGTTGGCGCGGCGCGGGCTGGTCGAGGCCGGCCAGACCCGACCCGACGGCCTGCGCTACGCGGCTGCCCACCTGGCGGCGCTGCGGGCGGCGGCTGCCCTGCTCGCCGCCCGGGCCCGGCCCGCGCCCAGTCGACGCAACCGGATCACCAGTGTCTGGGTCCTCCTCTGCGCCGTCGCTCCGGAGCTCGACGAGTGGTCCCGATTCTTCGCCGCCGGAGCCAGCAAGCGTGCCGCCGCCGAGGCCGGCATCCCCCGGGTGGTCAGCGCCCGGGAAGCCGACGACCTGCTCCGCGCCGCCGAACAGTTCGTCACGGTGGTGGAGACCGCGCTCGGCGTGGCCCACCAACCGGCCCTGGATGGCCTCGCCGCATGAGCCCGCCGTGCCACCGACCGCCCCGCGGGGGGAGCCGGGCGGGCGGTGGCACGGCGTGCCGGTCCTGAATGTGATCCACAGCAGCAGCAGCAACGACGGGGGGTTGGTCCAATGGCGGGCCGCATGGTGGTCGGTTCCGCCGCACTGGCCGATCTGGTGCGCCCGGCGAGCGCACCCGACCCGGTCGGTGGCCATCGGGTGCTGCCGGTGGCACCCGAGCTGACCGGTCTGCTGCCCAACCGAGGCCTGCGCCGGGGGAGCACCATCGCGGTCGCCGCCGGCCAGCCCCAGCGCAGCGGCGGCACCTCGCTGATGCTGGCCCTGCTCGCTGAGGCGTCCCGGGCCGGCTCGTGGTGCGCCGTGGTCGGTGTGCCGACGTTCGGTGCGGGTGCGGCCGCTGAGCTGGGCATCGCCCTGGACCGGCTGGCCCTGGTGCCGAATCCCGGCCCGGAGTGGGCCACCGTGGTCGCCGCGCTGATCGACGGGGTGGACGTCGTGGTCACCACCGTGCCGGCCACGGTCTCCGCCTCGGTCGCCACCCGGTTGGCCGCCCGGGCCCGGCAGCGCGGCAGCGTGCTCGTCCCGTACGGCCGGTGGGACGGCGCGGACGTGACACTGCGGGTGGTCCGTGGAGTGTGGGAAGGGCTCGGTCAGGGCCGGGGGCGGCTGCGCCGCCGGGAGGTCACCGTCTCGGCGCGCGGGCGCGGGGCGGCCGCCCGACCCAAGGAGATCAAGGTCTGGCTCCCGGGTGACGAGCTGACCCGGGTCATTCCCCGCACGGTGCCGTCAACCGCGGGCCGACCGGCCGCGCCGCTTGCCCTGGTCGGTCGGGGGTGACCGGTTCTCCACCACGCACCCTGCTGTTGTGGTGCCCGGACTGGCCGGTGCTCGCCGCCGAGATCGTCGACGGGGTGCCGGCGACCAGCCCGGTGGCCGTGCTGCACGCCAACCGGGTGGTCGCCTGCTCCGAGCGGGCCCGCGCCGAGGGGGTACGCCGAGGTCTGCGTAAGCGGGAGGCACAGGGTCGCTGCCCGCAACTCACCGTCGTGGAATACGACCCAGGCCGGGACGCCCGGGCGTTCGAGCCGGTGGTGGCCGCGGTGGAGGAGTTGGTCGCCGGCGTGGAGGTGGTCCGTCCGGGCGCCTGCGCGGTGGCCGCCCGGGGGCCGGGCCGCTACCTCGGTGGTGAGGAGGCGGCCGCTGAGCGGATCATCGAGCATGTCGCCCAGTCGTGCCTGGTGGAGAGTCAGGTAGGCATCGCCGACGGGGTGTTCGCGGCCGGGTTGGCCGCCCGCGCCGGCCGGGTGGTGGCACCGGGCGGGACACCGGAGTTCCTGGCCGGGTTGCCGGTCGAGGCGCTCGGCCGGTCGGCGTTGGCCGACCTGCTGCGCCGGCTGGGGGTGCGTACCCTCGGCGACTTCGCCGCGTTGCCGGCCGGCGACGTGGTGGCCCGGTTCGGGTTCGACGGAGCGTTGGCCCACCGGCTCGCTGCCGGGCGCGACCACCGACCGCTCGCCGTCCGGCAGCCACCGGCCGACCTGACGGTGACCGCCGGGTACGACGAACCGATCGACCGGGTCGACGCGGCGGCGTTCGCGGCCCGGGCGTTGGCCGAACAGTTGCACGAGGGGCTGGCCGGGCGCGGGCTGGCCTGCACCCGGCTCGGCATCGAGGCGGTCACCGAACACGGTCAGGAGTTGCACCGGGTGTGGCGGCACGATGGCCTGCTCACGGCCGCGGCCATCGCCGACCGGGTGCGCTGGCAACTCGACGGTTGGCTCTCCGGCAGCAACGGCCGTACCGGCGCACGACCGGCCCGGCCGACGGCCGGCATCATCCGGTTGCGGCTGGTCCCGGACGGGGTGATCGCCCAGGCCGGCCTGCAGGTCGGCCTGTGGGGGGAGGCCGGCGAGGAGCGGGACCGGGCACACCGGGCGTTGAGCCGCGTGCAGGGCATCCTCGGCCCGGAGGCGGTGGTCACCGCTGTGCTCGGCGGCGGTCGCTCCCCGGCCGACCAGGTGCGACTGGTGCCGTGGGGCGACGAACGTCTCCCCACCCGTCCCGGCCCGGCGCCGCTGCCCGGCGAGGCGGTCGCGCGCTCTGGTTCGGTGCCGTTGTCGGGTGAGGCGGTCGCGCGTTCTGGTTCGGTGCCGCTGGCCGGTGAGGCGGTCGCGCCGGTGCCGCTGGCCGGCGGGTCGAGCGCCAGCGGCGCTGCCCGGGCCGTCGGTGCCGGTCGGCCTGCTGCCCGCGGCACGGGCGGGGTGCCGCCGTGGCCCGGACGACTCCCGGCGCCGGCGCCGGCGGTGGTGCTGCCCAGCCCACTCGCCGCGACCGTGCACGACGCCGCCGGCGAGCCGGTGGTGATCAGCGCGCGGCTGGCGGTGAGCGCCCCACCGGCTCGGTTGGTGGTCGGCACCGGTCAGCCGGCGGAGATCGTGGGCTGGGCCGGCCCGTGGCCGGTGGACGAGCGGTGGTGGGCCCCGGCCGAGGCCCGCCGTCGGGCTCGGTTCCAGGTCAGCCTGGCCGACGGCGCCGCCCTGCTGCTGGCCGTCGAGGCCGGGCAGTGGCTGGTGGAGGCGATCTATGACTGAGCACACGTCCCCTGGCCGTGATCGACTCGACATCCTGAGAACCGCGGTGTCCCGCCTGTGCGGACCGCCCGATTTTCAGGAGGCCGAGTCGATCAAGCTCTGGCCGGGCGAGGTGGCGGCCAGGTGAGCTTCCACAACCCGAAGATGCCCTGGTCGGAGTTGGAGCGGGTGCTCTCCGGGCGGGCCGGCGGCGGGCGGTCGCGTGAGGAGCGGCACCTGCACGTGGTGGACCCGCTCGCCGTGGACGCCGACGGGGGAGACTCCCCGGCCTGGAGCCGCCACCGTGAGCCGTACCAGCCGCCGGAGCTGACCCGTCCGGACGGCGTGGTGCCCTACGCGGAGCTGCACGCGCACACCAACTTCAGCTTCCTCGACGGTGCCAGTCACCCGGAGGAACTGGCCGAGGAGGCGGCCCGGCTGGGGCTCACCGCGCTCGCCGTCACCGACCACGACGGCTTCTACGGGGTGGTCCGCTTCGCCGAGGCGGCTCGGACGCTGGGCCTGCCGACCATCTTCGGCGCGGAGCTGTCCCTCGGGCTACCCGGCCCGCAGAACGGCGAACCCGACCCACACGGCGCGCACCTGCTGGTGCTCGCGCACGGCCACGAGGGGTACGCCCGGCTGGCCACCACCATCGCCCGCGCCCAGCTACGCGGCGGGGAGAAGGGCCGCCCGGTCTACGGGGAGCTGGAGCAGGTCGCCGAAGAGCTGCGTGACCACGTGCTGGTGTTGACCGGTTGCCGCAAGGGGCACGTGCCGGGGGCGCTGCTCACCGAGGGCGTGGACGCGGCGGCGCGCGAGTTGGACCGGCTGACCGCGCTCTTCGGCGCGGAGACGGTCGCGGTGGAGCTGACCGACCACGGTCATCCCGTCGACGCCGACCGCAACGACGCGCTCGCCGAGCTGGCCGCCGCGGCCGGGCTGCCGACGGTGGCCAGCAACAACGTGCACTACGCCAGCCCCGGTCGGCGTCGGCTGGCCACCACCGTCGCCGCCGTCCGGGCCCGCCGCAGCCTGGACGAGATCGACGGCTGGCTGCCCGCCGCGGCCACCGCCCACCTGCGCAGCGGCGCGGAGATGGCGGCCCGGTTCGCCGCGTACCCGGGTGCGGTGGCGCGGGCCGCCGAGTTCGGCGCCGAGTTGGCCTTCGACCTGCAACTGGTCGCGCCGCAGTTGCCGGCGTACCCGGTGCCGCCGGGGCACACCGAGATGAGCTGGCTGCGCAAGCTGACCGCCGACGGCGCGCACGAGCGCTACGGGCCGCCGCAGGCGCACCCGGCGGCGTACGCGCAACTCGACCACGAACTCAACATGATCGAGGAGCTGGGCTTCCCCGGCTACTTCCTGGTGGTCTACGACATCGTCTTGTTCTGCCGTGAGCAGGACATCTACTGCCAGGGCCGGGGGTCGGCGGCCAACTCGGCGGTCTGCTACGCGCTGCGGATCACCAATGTGGACGCGGTCCGGCACCGGCTGCTCTTCGAGCGGTTCCTCGCCCCGGAGCGCGACGGCCCACCGGACATCGACGTGGACATCGAGTCCGACCGCCGGGAGGAGGTGATCCAGCACGTCTACACCCGCTACGGCCGGGAACACGCCGCCCAGGTCGCCAACGTCATCTCCTACCGACCCCGGTCGGCGGTGCGGGACGTGGCCAAGGCGTTCGGCTTCTCGCCCGGTCAGCAGGACGCCTGGAGCAAGCAGATCGACAGGTGGGGATCGGTCGCCACGGTCGACGTCGAGAACATCCCCGAACAGGTGGTGGAGTACGCCAACGAGTTGCAGACGTTCCCCCGGCACCTGGGCATCCACTCCGGCGGCATGGTGATCTGCGACCGGCCGGTGATCGAGGTCTGCCCGGTGGAGTGGGGGCGGATGCCTGGGCGCAGCGTGCTCCAGTGGGACAAGGACGACTGCGCGGCGGTGGGCCTGGTCAAGTTCGACCTGCTCGGGCTCGGCATGCTCTCCGCCCTGCACTACGGCTACGACATGATCGGCGAGAGCCTCGACCTCGGTGACATGACCCTGGACGACCCGGAGGTCTACGACATGCTCTGCCGGGCCGACTCGGTCGGGGTGTTCCAGGTGGAGAGCCGCGCCCAGATGGCCACCCTGCCCCGGCTCAAGCCCCGCGAGTTCTACGACCTGGTGGTCGAGGTGGCGCTGATCCGCCCCGGCCCGATCCAGGGCGGTTCGGTGCACCCGTTCATCCGGCGCAAGAACGGCCAGGAGCCGGTGACGTTCGCGCACCCGCTGATGCGCAACGCCCTGGAGAAGACCCTGGGTGTGCCGCTGTTCCAGGAGCAGCTGATGCAGCTCGCCATCGACCTGGCCGGCTTCGACGCGGCCGGGGCCGACCAGTTGCGCCGGGCGATGGGCGCGAAACGGTCGGTCGAGCGGATGACCCGCATCGCCGACCGGCTCTACGCCGGGATGGCCGAGCGGGGTATCACCGGCGAGCTGGCCGACGACGTCTACCGCAAGCTCACCGCGTTCGCCAGCTACGGCTTCCCGGAGAGCCACGCGATGAGCTTCGCCTACCTGGTCTACGCCAGCTCGTGGCTCAAGCGCTACCACCCGGCACCGTTCCTGGCCGCGCTGCTCAACGCCCAGCCGATGGGCTTCTACTCCCCGCAGACCCTGGTCGACGACGCCCGCCGGCACGGCGTGGAGGTGCGCCGGCCGGACATCAACGCCAGCGGGGCGGTGGCGGTGCTGGAGTCCACCCCGGACACCCGGTGGGGCAGCGGGCCGGGGGAGCCGCCGCACGCCTGGGGGCTGGGCGGCCCGGCCGTCCGGCTCGGCCTGTCCAGCGTACGCACCCTCGGCGCCGACGTGGCCGAGCGGATCGCGGCGGACCGGGACGCCGGTGGGCCGTACCGGGACATGTCGGATCTGGCCCGGCGGGTCGGTCTCACCGCCGCGCAACTGGAGGCGCTGGCCACCGCGGACGCCTTCGCCTGTTTCGGGCTGACCCGGCGGGAGGCGCTCTGGGCCGCCGGCGCGGCGGCCCAGGACCGGCCGGGCCGGCTGCCCGGCACGGTGACCGGCGCGGCGGCGCCCACGCTGCCCGGGATGGAGGCGGTGGACCGGCTGGTCGCCGACGTGTGGGCCACCGGGCTGTCCCCGGAGAGCCATCCGGCCCGCTTCATCCGGGGTCAGCTCGACGTGCTCGGCGCGGTGCCGATCGCCCGGCTGGGCCGGGTGGAGCCGGGGCAACGGATCCGGGTCGGCGGCATCGTCACCCACCGGCAACGTCCGGCGACCGCGGGCGGGGTCACCTTCCTCAACCTGGAGGACGAGACGGGGATGCTCAACGTCACCTGCTCGCCGGGGTTGTGGCAGCGCTACCGGCGGGTGGCCCGGACCAGCGCCGCGCTTGTGGTCCGGGGGCGGTTGCAGCGGCACGAGGGGGTGACCAACCTGGTCGCCGACCGACTGGACGCCATCGAGCCGCCGGTCAGCCCCGCCTCCCGTGACTTCCGCTGATTCAGTGATCCACATTACGGTTTCCTGGGTCGTTGGGCGGGAGAATCGTCCCGAGCGGGCAGAGCCGCCCGTGATCCGTGAGGGAGAACGACAGTGACGGGAAATCACGCGTACATCGGTGGAATCGCCAACGCCCGGCGGACCCGGCTGGGCACCGGCTGGGTGCCGTCGCACCTCGCCGACCCCCGCGAGTACGAGGTGACAAACGGTCCGGTGGCCAACGAGCGCCGGTCCCGGGCCGAGGACGAGGCCGAGGGCGCCGACTCCTGATCTACTAGGCTCGACCGGGTGGAGCAGACCCGAGGCCGGTTCGCCGAGCCGCCGCTGACACCCCGTACCGCCGTGATCTGGTCGGTGCTCCGCGCCGAGCTGGACCGGCGCGGCGACGCCGAGCTGACCGTGCTCGACGTGGGCGGTGGCACCGGCGGTTTCGCCGTTCCGCTGGCCCGCGCCGGGCACCGGGTCACCGTGGTCGACGCCAGCCCCGACTCCCTCGCGGCGCTCACCCGTCGCGCCGCCGAGGCCGGGGTGGCCGACCGGATCGCCGCGGTGCAGGGCGACGGTGACGCCCTCGCCGGGCTGGTCGAGCCGGCCGGCGTCGACCTGGTGCTCTGCCACGCCGTGCTGGAGGTGGTCGACGACCCGACGCCGGTGGTCGCCGCGCTGGCCACCGCGCTGCGTCCCGGCGGCGCGGCAAGTGTCCTGGTCGCCGGCCGGGCCGCCGCCGTGCTGGGCCGGGCGATGAACGGGCACCTGGACGTCGCGACCGCCCTGGCCACCGATCCGGCCGGCACGGCCGGGCCGCGCGACACACTGCGCCGGCGCTACGACGCCCCCGGGGCCGCCGCGCTGCTCGGCGCCGCCGGGCTGGTGGTCGAGGAGATCCACGGGGTACGAGTGCTGGCCGACCTGCTGCCGGCCGCGGTCGCCGACGGGCAGTCCGCCGCCCTGGTCGAGCTGGAGCGCGCGCTGGCCGCCCAACCGCCGTACCGGGACCTGGCCGCCCAACTGCACCTGTTCGCCCGCCGACCGGCATGAGCGACGACCCGCCACCCGGGCCGCCGCTGGCGGTCCTCGGGCCGCACCACGGCGGTGGCCGTCTCGCGGACGTGCTGCCCAGCGCGCTCGCCGTGCTCGGCGTGCCCGGCTCGGCCGACCCGCTCGGGCTGGCCCCCACGCTGGCCGGGGTGCGCCGGATCGCCGTGCTGCTGGTCGACGGGCTCGGCTGGTACCAGGTGCCGACCGCCGCCCCGTACGCGCCGACGCTCGCCGGGCTGGCCGCGACGACGGCCCGGCCGCTCATCGCGGGTTTCCCGTCCACCACCCCGACCAGCCTGGTGTCGCTGGGCACCGGTGCGCCGCCCGGCGCGCACGGGGTGCTCGGCTTCACCGTGCGGGTGCCCGGCACGGACCGCGTGCTCACCCACACCGACTGGGCCGGGGATCCGTCGCCGCTGAGCTGGCAGCCGGTGACCACCCAGTTGGAGCGCGCCCGCGCCGCCGGTGTGACGACGACTGTGGTGAGTCGGCCCGAGTTCGGCGGCAGCGGGTTGACCCTGGCCGCCAACCGGGGCGGCGACTTCCGGGGCGCCGCCGGTGGGGACGCGGTGGCCACCGCCATGCTGGCCGCGCTGTCCGCCGGCGCCGGGCCGACGCTGGTCTCCGGCTACCACGCCGACCTGGACCGGCACGGCCACGTCAGCGGCGTCGACTCGGCACCCTGGCGGGCCGCCGCCACCGAGGTGGACGCGCTTGTCGCCCGACTGGTCGACGGCCTCCCGCCGGACGCGGCGCTGCTGGTGACCGCCGACCACGGCCAACTCGACATCCCCGCCGAGCACCGCTTCGACCTGGACGCCGACCCGCGCCTGCGCGACGGGGTCCGGGTGGTCGCCGGTGAGGCCCGGGTGCGGTACCTGCACGTCGCGCCGGGCGCGCTCGACGACGTGGTGGCCGCCTGGTCGACCGTGCTCGGTGCCGCCGCGCGGGTACGCACCCGCGACGAGGTGGTGGCCACCGGCTGGTTCGGGCCGGTGTCCGAGGACCACCTCGGGCGGATCGGTGACGTGGTGGTGATCTGCAACGACACCTACGCGGTCATGGCCAGCCGCACCGAGCGGCCGATGGCGTCGAAGCTGGTGGCGTACCACGGGTCGGACACCGCCGCCGAGCTGACCGTGCCGCTGCTGGTCGTGCGCGGCTGACCGACGCACGGTCCGGCCCGCCGGCGGCTGGTGATGTCGTACCTTCGGGTTAACCTGCCCGGATGGGCCGCAGTCAGTCGTTGCCCCGGGGCGGGGATCCGCGCTTCGGGCCGGATGCCGACGACTCCGGCAGCCCGATCCTGCACGTCGACATGGACGCCTTCTTCGCCGCCGTCGAGGTGCGCCGCCGACCGGAGCTGCGCGGCCGGCCGGTGGTCGTCGGCGGGGTGGGGCCGCGCGGCGTGGTCAGCTCGGCCAGCTACGAGGCCCGCCGTTACGGCGTGCGCAGCGCGATGCCGACCAGCCAGGCCCGGGCGCGCTGCCCGCACGCGGTCTACCTGCCACCGGAGTTCAGCGCCTACACGGCCGCCTCCCGGGCGGTGATGCAGATCTTCCGAGACGTCACCCCGCTGGTCGAGCCGCTCTCCCTCGACGAGGCGTTCCTCGACGTGAGCGGCGCCCGCCGGCTCTTCGGCGCCCCGGCCGCCATCGCCCGACTGATCCGCCAACGGGTCGCCGACGAGCAGGCGCTCACCTGTTCGGTCGGGGTGGCGCCGAGCAAGTTCGTGGCGAAACTCGGTTCCACCCGGGCCAAGCCGGACGGCCTGCTGGTGGTGCCCTCGGGGCAGGTGCTCGACTTCCTGCACCCGCTGCCGGTGGACGCGCTCTGGGGAGTGGGGGAGCGGGCCGCCGAGTCGCTGCGCAGGCTCGGCCTGGCCACCGTCGGCGACCTCGCCGAGGCCCCGTTGGGCATGCTCCGCAAGGCGGTCGGCGCGGCGTCGGCGGCCCACCTGCACGAGCTGGCCTGGGGACGGGACCAACGCCGGGTCAGCCCCGAGCACGTCGACAAGTCGATCGGCGCCGAGGTGACCTTCGACGTCGACGTGGCCGACCCGCTGGAGATCCGCCGCGCGTTGCTCGCGCTCAGCGCCAAGGTCGGCGTCCGGTTGCGCGGCTCCGGGCAGGTCGGGCGCACCGTCGCACTCAAGGTGCGGCTGGCCGACTTCCGGACCGTCAGCCGTTCCCGCACCCTCGACGTGCCCACCGACACCGCCCGCGAGATGTTCGACACGGTCTGGGCGCTCTACACCGCACTGGACCCGGGCGAGCGGATCCGGCTCGTCGGTGTCCGGGTGGAGGGGCTCGCCCCGGCGAGGGGCGCGCCCCGACAGCTCACCCTCGGCGCGCCCGAGCGCGGTTGGCGGGAGGCGGAAGCTGCCGCCGACGCCGCCGCTGCCCGATTCGGGCGGTCCGTCATAGGTCCGGCCAGTCTGATGGGCGACCGCGACGCTCAACGAAAGGAAAATCCACCCCACCCGTAGGTCGTCCCGCTTTCCGACGCGCGACCCCCCTCGTAGACTTGCGGGTAAGCAGTCGGATGGCTGCCACGGTCTGTCGGCCCGAGTGGGCCCGACCAACGTGACCGGGGAGGAGTGCCGTGCCGCTCTCGGAGCACGAGCAGCGGCTGTTCGAGCAGATCGAGCGGTCGCTTGCCGAGGACCCCAAATTCGCCTCGGCCGTGCGCGCCAGCGATCCGCGCTTCCATGCGCGGCGTCGCCTGCTCGTCGCCGCCGGCGTCATCATCGCTGGCCTGGCTCTACTGGTCTACGGGGCGGTGATCAAGACTCCACCGCTGGCGGTGGCGGGCTTTGTCGTCATGCTGGCCTCGGCCGCGTTCGCGGTGCAGTCGCACCGGCGAGCACAGTCACCCGACCTGCACGTGGTGGGCGGCACGACAAGTCGTCGTCGTCCCCGCGGTGCCCGGTCCGGTCGCCGGTCGTCGCTCCTGGACCGCATGGAGGACAGGTGGCGGCAGCGCCCGGAGGGGCACCGCTGAGTCAGTCCCGCCGCTGAGGCGGGCCGAACGCCGCGACGAGCGGGTCGCCGGGCACAGCTCCCGGCGACCTCCGTCGCATCCGCGCGCCCCTATCCCATTTCCGCTGCCCGCAGCGCCCTGCTCATGCGTCGACCCCGCACGTCCTGATCCTGCGCTTGGCCTTGATCGAGCGGGTCGACGGCACCCGGAGTCGGCGGGGCAGGCCTGATGTGGCGGGACGGGCTGTCGGGCGGGGTGGCGGTCGGTGGACCGCCACCCCGGCCCTGGACGGGCGTCGCTAGGCTCGGCAGGTCAGCGGGCCGCTCGGTCCGCCAACAGCCGTCGAGGGTTCCAGCGCAGCAGCCGGTACCGGGCTCGCCCGGTCAGCGCCACCATCCGGCCGGAGGTGTCCGCCATGGTGGTCCGCCAGCGCAGCAGCACCGACGGCGGCAACACGGCGGCGACCAGGCGGGTGCGTCGGTCGGCCCGTGCGGCGAGCGCCCCACGGACCGCGCGTAGCGCCGGCAGCAACCGCTCGCCGGTCAGCGGGTCCCGTGCGTAACGGGCCCGCTCCTCCGCCTGGCCGAGCAGCCGCGCCGACCCGGTCGCGGCGGTGTCGTCGCCGAGGGTGTCGCGGACCAGCCGGTCCGCGGTGGCCCGGGGCGTCTCGGTCAGGTCGACCGGGACCCGGAAGTCCACCATCGTGTCGAGCAGTTCCGCCCAGGCGGCGTGTGCGTCCGCGCGGGCACGGTCGGCGTCCACGCCGACCACCACCACCCGCGACCCCGGCTCGACACCGTCGCCGGCGGCTGCCGTGGCGGCCATCGCGGTGCTCGCCGGCTGGCTACCCCGTCGACGGCGCAGCATCAGCCGGCGCAGCGCGGGAATGGCGAGCAGCGCCAGCAGGGCCAGCAGGCCCGCCGTCCACCACGGCCAGACCGGTGGCTGCTCGGCCGGCGTGGTGCCGCCCAGGGACAGCCCGTCGTCGACGTCCCGGTCGGCGTTGTCCGGCCCGGCCGGCCCGGCCGACTCCTCCGGGCCCGCCGGGGCGTCCGTGACGCCGGTGCCCGGGGTGGACGGCTCCGGCGCGTCAGTGTCCGGCGCCCAGGCCGAGCGGGTGGACCCGGGCACCCCGTACGTCGGGGTGGCGTCGAACGGCACCCAGCCGAGCCCGTTGAAGAAGACCTCGGTCCAGGCGTGCAGGTTGAGGTTGGTCAACGTGAACGTGTCACCGTCGCGCTTGCTGCCGTTGGTGAACCCGAACGCCACCCGGGCCGGAATGCCCGCCGAACGGACCAGCCAGGCCATCGCGGCGGCGTACTGCTGGCAGTAGCCGACCTTGTTGGTGAGGAAGTTGACGATGTCCTGCCCGCTGCTGCCGCTCTCGGTGCTCAGCCGGTAGCTGAAACCGTTGTCCGCCGAGAAGTGCTGGTAGATCGCCAGCACCTTGTCGTAGTCGGTGCGCTTGCCCTGGGTCAGGCCCTTGACCAACTCCTCCACCTCGGGCACCGGCCCGGGGGTGGCGGTCATCTGCCGGCGGACCGGGTGGTCGGTCGGCAGCGATTGGGCGGCCCGCAGGGTCGCCGGCGTGTACGTCGAGCGGACGTAGTCGAAGGAGTACTTCCGGCCGCGGGAGTTCTCCCGGTTGGAGAAAACGACCTGCTGGTTGGGGTCGTAGCGCCAGTTGCCGCTGAGGTCGTCGGTGCGCACCGGCTCGGCGTACACCGGCATGAGCGACATGCTCAGGCTCTTGGTGACCTCGACGGTGGCCCGGTAGCTGGTCTGCTGCACGCCGGGGCGGGCCCGCTCGGCCGGGTTGGGCAGGTCCCGGTTGGCCGGCTGGCCGCTCGGGCTGCGCGCCTGGAAACCGGTCGGACGCAGCTCGTCGGCCACGGCGTAGCGTAGGTAGAACGGGTCGCGCTCCGAGGTGGTGACCTTGACCAGGTCGGCCACCTGGGACTGGTTGAGCTGACCGGCGAGCGAGGCGAAGAGGTCGATCCGACCCGATGTGCCGCCCGAACCGGACCCGTTGCCGGTGCCGTCGCCCGGACCACGACTGAGGGAGTCGAGGATCCCGCCACTCATGCCGGGCACCGCCAGCGGCAGCGCCACCGCCAGCGCCACCCCGACCACCGCGAGCCGACGGCCAGCCGACGCCAGCGGCGAGGCCTCCCACACGTCGACGTCGCGGCCGTCGCCGGTGAACCGACGCCCGAACCTGCGTACCCGGTCGACGTTGTCGGTGACCAGCAGCCAGAGGTAACCGGCGGCGCCCACCACGAACGGCGTCGCGGGGACGCTGTCCACGTAGACGGCGACCGGCACCGAGTAGATGGCGAGCATCGGCAACCCCGCCAGCGCGGGCCGGCGCAGCCCCACCGCCAGGACATCCACCAGTACGGCGACCGCGCCGACGCCGAGCACGGCGATGAACAGCAGCGGGTCGGTGTCCGGGACCTCGACCCCGTACCTGCGCATGTCCTGCAGGGAGGCGTTGAGCAGGTCGGCGAAGTGCGCGAACGTGCTCGGCGTGGGCACGATGGCGAGCAGTTCCTGGTTGCTGGGGAACATCCAGGTCAGGGCGAGGGCCAACCCGGCCAGCATGCCCAGCACCTGACCCCACAGTGGCGCCCGGACCAGCCTGGTCAGCGCGGCCGCCCCGGCCACCACGGCGACCGCGATGATCGACTCGACGAGCCACGTCCAGCTCTGGAAGATGGCCGACAGCGGCGCGGCGGCCAGCAGCGTGGCCGTGGCCGCCACCAGGCCGATGTGGCGACTGGCGATCATGAGGGGACCCTTCCGTTCATCGCACGCCGCCGGCGACCGTCTCCGCCAGCGCGGCGCGCAGGGCGAAGCCCTGGGAGCCCCGACCGGTCTGCGGCCACAGCGTCGGCAGTCGGGCACCGTGGTCGACGCCGACGACCCGCCAGCCACTCTGCAACATGGCGAGGACGGCGGCGGCGTGCGCGTGCTCCGCCTCCGCCCGGGCCTTTTCCGGCAGGCTGAGCCAGGTGGAGCTGTTGAGCAGGAAGCCGATGCAGGTGGCGCCGTTGCCCCGCAGCCCGGCCAGCAGCTCGGCCTCGGCCACGCTCACCGTGCCGAACAGCCCGATGATCAACCCGCCGTCGGCGCGCTGACGGACCCGCTGCACGAGACCTGTCACCTCGGCGCGCTGATCGAGGCGCACCTCCGCGAGGTGGTCGAGCAGCGCCCCGTCACCGCCGGCCTCCGACGCGTCCACGTCGACGCCCGAGCCGGTGACCAGGCGCAGCTTGTAGCCGGCCTGGCGCAGGTGGACGGCGATGCTCGCGGCGGCGGAGACGGACCACTCGAAACTGGCCGTCGGCCCCTCGCCGCGGTGGCCGTACGCCCGGGTGTCCAGGACGACAGTGGCTCGGCTCTCCCACGGCTGCTCCTCGCGGCGCACCATCAGCTCGCCGGTACGCGCGGTGGACTTCCAGTGCACCCGACGCAGGTCGTCGCCGCGCCGGTACTCCCGGGTCGCCGCGTCGTCCTCGCCGTGCACCGCCACCGACCGGGCGCGGCTGTCGCCGCTGCCCGCGTACTCCCCGGGGAGCCGGACCGACGGCAGCGGAGCGACCTGCGGGATGACCGTCAGGTGGTCGGTGCTGGGGAAGGACCGGGTGAGCTCGCAGAGGCCGAACGGGTCGGTTATCCGGACCACCAGCGGACCCACGTCGTACCGGCCCCGCACGTCGGCCCGCACGGTGTACGCCACCGAACTCGCCTGGTGCGCGCCGAGCCGCTCCAACACCACCCGGGGTCGGCTGCCCAGGGCGTAGGGCAACCGGTCCTCCAGCAGGAGCGTGCCGGTCGGTAACCGGGAGAGGTTCTGCAGACGCAGCACCACGCGGGAGTTGGCACCGACCGGAACCCGGTGCGGGTCGAGCGAACGGTTGCAGGCCAGCTTGTAACGGCTGCGCCCGACATAGGCCGCGGCCAGCAGCGGCAGGATGGCCAGCAGCACCGCCACCCGCAGCAGGTCCCTCTCGCCGAGGATGCCGGACGAGATCGCCGCCGCGGCCGCGGCGGCGAGGAAGGAGCGCCCGCGGGTGGTCAGCCCGCGCAGCCCGGCACGCACGTCATGGCCTCCGCGGCTCGTAGGGCGCGCGACCGTTGCCGGAGGCGGGCCGGGTGTCGTACTGGTTGCGCTGCCGGTCGTGCGGCAGCGGCAGGCGGTGCACCAGCTCGGAGACGATCGCGTCGGTGGTGCGCCGGGCGAGCTGCGCGTCGGCGGTCGGGATGATCCGGTGCGCGAGCACCGGCACCGCCAGGGCCTGCAGGTCGTCGGGGAGCACGTAGTCGCGGCCCTCCAAAGCGGCGACCGCGCGGGCGGTGCGCAGCAGCTGCAGGGTGGCCCGGGGAGAGGCGCCGAGCCGCAGGTCGGGGGCCTCGCGGGTGGCGGTGACCAGGTCGATCGCGTACTGCTTGACCGCGTCCGCGACGTGCACCTGCCGGACGGTGGCGATGAGCTGCCGGACGATGTCCGCGTCGGAGACCGCGCGCAGCTCGTTCAGCGGGTCGGTGGCACCGTGGCCGTCGAGCATGGCCAGCTCGGCGTTGGCGTCCGGGTAGCCCATCGCGATGCGGGCGGTGAACCGGTCGCGCTGCGCCTCGGGCAGCGGGTAGGTCCCCTCCATCTCGATCGGGTTCTGGGTGGCGATGACCATGAACGGGGTCTGGAGCTGGTACGTCACCCCGTCGACGGTGACCTGCCGCTCCTCCATGCACTCCAGCAGCGCCGACTGGGTTTTCGGCGAGGCGCGGTTGATCTCGTCGCCGACCACCAGGTTGGCGAACACGGCACCGGGACGGAACTCGAAGTCGTGTGTCTCCTGGTTGTAGACGCTGACCCCGGTGACGTCGCTGGGCAGCAGGTCGGGGGTGAACTGGATCCGTCGTACCGTGCAGTCGATGGACCGCGCGAGGGCCTTGGCCAGCTTGGTCTTGCCGACACCGGGAACGTCTTCGATCAGGAGGTGACCCTCGGCGAGCAGGACGGCCAGGGCGAGCCGCACGGTGGCGGTCTTACCCTCGATGACCTGCTCGATGTTGGCCACGATGGCCTCGCTGGCGGCGCGGAACTCGTCGTGCGGCAGTAGGCCGCCCACCTCGTCCCAGGTCTGTTGTGTCACGGGCCTCCTCCTCGTCGCCGTCACGGCAGCTCTGTTGAGAGCACCTGGACCCGCCGTTGGGTTCGCGACGTCGAGCCTCGTTTGCCGCAGGAATCTCACTAGCCTCTCAGGCTAACCATGTTTGTCGTTATCGCCGACCCCCGCAGGTAGTCCGTCGGTTACGCCCCGATATTCGCCGCCTCGGGGGACCCGGCCCGCGTACCCCTGCGGCCGGCGGGGTGGGCGGCCGGCGCGGTACACTGCCGAACATGGCCGGAGTCTTCCTGCTTCTTACCGGGCCGTGCTGATGCGCTGAGCGCAGCGACAGCACGGCGGCCCCTCCTGTGCGAGGGGCATTTTTGTGCCCGTCGCCGGCCCGGCCCGGCGACGCCGAGACGAAGCGAAGCGAAGCGAGGAGAGACGATGAGTGAGGCAGCCGCACCGGCGGGCGACATTCCCCCGTTCCGGTACACCGCAGCCCTGGCCGACGAGATCGAGGTCCGTTGGCAGGACACCTGGGCGCGCGAGGGCACCTTCCACGCACCGAACCCGACCGGCCCGCTGGCCGACCCGACCCACCCCCGCGCCGGCGCGGAGAAGCTGTACGTGCTGGACATGTTCCCGTACCCCTCCGGAGCCGGCCTGCACGTCGGCCACCCGCTGGGCTACATCGGCACCGACTGCTACGCCCGCTACCAGCGGATGGCCGGTCGCAACGTGCTGCACGCGATGGGCTTCGACGCGTTCGGCCTGCCCGCCGAGCAGTACGCGGTGCAGACCGGCACCCACCCCCGGACCACCACTGTCGCGAACATCGAGCGGTACAAGGCGCAACTGCGCCGGCTGGGGCTGGCGCACGACGAGCGCCGCTCGGTGGCCACCATCGACACCGACTTCTACCGCTGGACCCAGTGGATCTTCCTGCAGATCTTCAACTCCTGGTACGACCGCGACGCCGGCAGGGCCCGTCCGATCGCCGAGCTGATCGCCGAGTTCGAGGGCGGTAACCGGCCCACCCCGGACGGCCGGGCGTGGGCCGAGCTGAGCGTCGCCGAGCGCCGCCAGGTCGTCGACGACCACCGCCTGGCGTACGTCTCGCACGCCCCGGTCAACTGGTGCCCCGGGCTGGGCACCGTGCTGGCCAACGAGGAGGTCACCGCCGACGGGCGCTCCGACCGGGGCAACTTCCCCGTCTTCAAGCGCAACCTGAAGCAGTGGAAGATGCGGATCACCGCGTACGGCGACCGGCTGCTGGACGACCTGGACGCCCTGGACTGGCCCGAGCCGATCAAGCTGATGCAGCGCAACTGGATCGGCCGCTCCACCGGCGCCCACATCGACTTCCCCACCGAGCAGGCACCGGTGCGGGTGTTCACCACCCGGCCGGACACCGTCTTCGGTGCCACCTACATGGTGCTGGCGCCCGAGCACGAGCTGGTCGACCCGCTGGTGCCGGCCGCCTGGCCGGACGGCACGAGGGACGCCTGGACCGGCGGGCACGCCAGCCCCCGGGTGGCCGTCGAGGCATACCGCAAGGCGGCGGCGGCCAAGACCGACGTCGAGCGGCAGTCCGACACCAAGGAGAAGACCGGCGTCTTCATCGGCGCGTACGCCACCAACCCGGTCACCGGCGGGCAGATCCCGATCTTCATCGCCGACTACGTGCTGGCCGGCTACGGCACCGGCGCGATCATGGCGGTGCCGGCGCAGGACGAGCGGGACTGGGCGTTCGCCGAGGTCTTCGAGCTGCCCATCGTGCGTACGGTGCAGCCGGCGGAGGGCTTCGACGGCAAGGCGTACACCGGGGACGGCCCGGCGATCAACAGCGCCGCGCCCGAGGGCGGCCTGGACCTGAACGGCCTGGGGGTCGCCGACGCCAAGGCGGCGACCATCGCCTGGCTGGAGGCGAACGGGCACGGCACCGGCGCGGTGACCTACCGGCTGCGCGACTGGCTGTTCTCCCGGCAGCGGTACTGGGGTGAGCCGTTCCCGATCGTCTACGACTCCACCGGCGCGGCCATCGCCCTGCCGGAGGAGATGCTGCCGGTCGAGCTGCCGGAGGTGGACGACTTCTCCCCGAAGACGTTCGACGCCGACGACGCCAACAGCAACCCGGAGACCCCGCTGTCGCGGCGGCGCGACTGGGTCGAGGTCGAGTTGGACCTGGGTGACGGGCCGAAGCGCTACACCCGCGAGACCAACGTGATGCCGCAGTGGGCCGGCTCCTGCTGGTACGAGCTGCGTTACCTGGACCCGACGAACAGCGGGCGGTTCGTCGACGCGGAGAACGAGCGCTACTGGATGGGCCCGCAACGCGAGGGCGACTGCGGAGGCACCGACCTGTACGTCGGCGGCGCCGAGCACGCCGTGCTGCACCTGCTGTACGCGCGGTTCTGGCACAAGGTGCTGTTCGACCTGGGGCACGTGTCGTCGTTCGAGCCGTTCCGCAAGCTGTTCAACCAGGGCATGATCCAGGCGTACGCGTACACCGACTCGCGCGGCAGCTACGTGCAGGCCGAGGAGGTCTTCGAGCGCGACGGCGCCTACTACCTGGGTGACCTGGCGGTCAGCCGCGAGTACGGCAAGATGGGCAAGTCGCTGAAGAACGTGGTGACCCCCGACGACATGTGCGCCGCCTACGGCGCGGACACCTTCCGGGTGTACGAGATGTCGATGGGCCCGCTGGAGGTGTCCCGCCCCTGGGAGACCCGGGCGGTGGTCGGCTCGTACCGGTTCCTGCAGCGGGTCTGGCGGGCCGTCGTCGACGAGCAGACCGGCGAGCCGCGGATCACCGAGGATCCGGCCGACGAGGCGGTCCGCCGGCTGCTGCACACGGTGATCGACGGGGTCCGTGGCGACATGGACGGCATCCGGTTCAACACCGCGATCGCCAAGCTGATCCAGTTGACCAACGGGCTGACCGGTCTGTCGGCCACGCCGCGTGAGGTGGCTGAGCCGCTGGTGCTGATGGTGGCGCCGTTCGCCCCGCACCTGGCCGAGGAGCTGTGGCGCAAGCTGGGCCACGACACCTCGCTGACGTACGCGGACTTTCCGACCGCCGACCCGGCGCTGCTGGTGGCCGACACGGTGACCTATCCGGTGCAGGTCAACGGCAAGGTCCGTGGCCGCGTCGAGGTCCCCGCCGACGCCGCCGAGGAGACCGTCCGCGCGGCGGCCCTGGACGCGGTGGCCGCGGCGCTGGCGGGCAAGGAACCCCGCAAGGTCATCGTGGTCAAGGGCCGCATGGTGTCCGTGGTGGCGTAACACGCCCCGCGCCCCCCCCCCCCCCCCCGCGCCCCCCGCCCCACGCCCCCGCGATCTTGCACTTTCGGTCCCTGATTTGCCCTCTCGTGAGCGGTATGTCGGGACAGGAACTGCAAGATCGCGGGGGATCAGAGGGTCGGCGCCGCCTGGACCACGGCGCTGTGGGTCTGCTGCGTCAACGTAGCTGAGCACCTGCCGGCCGCGGTCGTCGACGCCCAGGTGGCGGGGCGCGAGGTCCGCGTCCACTATGGCCAGGTGACGCAACAGCGCGCCGACGAGGTCCAGGTTGACGGGCGGGATACGTCGTACCGTGTCTCCGATCCGGACCACGTCGGCGACGAACCCGCCGGACCGGGGCTGATCGGCCCGGTTGGCGGTCTGCTCCGCGGTGGTCAGACCGGCATGCGTCGGCGTCGGCGCTCGGCGCGCCACCACTGATGGATGAGCACCAGGCTGGCAATCAGGCCGAGGCTGGCGGGGGCGGCGGCGTACCAGTTGATGTGGCCTGGGGAGCTGACCGCGGCGCCGATCGCCGCGTAGCCGAAGGCGGTCGGCGCGGAGGCGATGACGCTTCCGGCCAGGAACGGCAGCACCCGGGCGCCGGTCGTGCCGTAGCCGTAGCTGACCAGCCCGAAGCCGGCGATGGGTAGCAGCCGGACGGTGACCACACCGACCACGCTCTGCCGGGCGAACCAGCCGTCGAGGCGGGCCAGGCGACCACGGACCCGTTCGGCCACGAACTCCCGGCCGAGCAGCCGGCCGACCGTGAACCCGATCGCCGCGGCCACCAGCGCGGCGCCCAGGGCGTACGCGGCGCCCTCCAGCGGGCCGAAGATCGCGCCCGCGGCGAGCGTGACGAAGGTCCGGGGGACCAGGGCCACCAGCAGCAGCGCGCCGCCGAGGATGGCCGCCACCGGGGCGAGGTCACCCAGCCGGTCGGCCAGCAGGGGTAGCTGCGCCGGATCCGGCCGGGGCACCAGGAGCAGCAGGAGCCCGCAACCGCCGATCAGCAGGACGAGCAGGGCGAACCGGGCGGCCGACGGCTGGCGGAGCAGCCGCCGGACGGCTCGGATCATGCCCGGGCGGGGGCCACTGCGGAGCGGCGCTCGTTGCGGAGCCGGTCCGACCAGGTGTCGTCCAGTGGAGGGAGTTGGTGTGCGCCGGTGGCCCAGCGCAGCAGCAGGTCGGCCAGGGCCGGGTTGCGGGCCAGTGCCGGGCCGTGCGAATACGTGCCCAGCAGCTTGCCGCGCCATGCGCCCTCGGTGGCGCCGTCGTTGCCGACCCCGGTGCTGACCCGGGCCAACGGGGCGACCTCCGGACCGAGATGGGTGCGACCGCCGTGGTTCTCGAAACCGGTGAGCGGGGGCAGACCCAGCCGGGGGTCGATCTCACCGGCCAGCTCGCCGACGGCCCGGCTCTCGCCCCGGTCGGACTGCAGGTCGAGCAGCTCCAGCCCCCGACACTGCACACCCTTGGCGAAGAAGGAGGTGCCGAGCAGTTGGTAACCGGCGCAGACGCCGAACACCACCGACCCCTGGGCGACCGCCCGGTGCAGGCCGCCGTCGGCGATCAGCCGCTGCGCGCCCAACGCCTGCGGGCCGTCCTCGCCGCCGCCGACCAGGTAGATGTCGGCGGTCGCGGGCAGCCGCTGGTCGGAGCGGACCTCAAGCACCTCGACCGGCATGCCGCGTTGGCGGGCCCGGCGGGCGAGGATCAGGGCGTTGCCCCGGTCGCCGTAGGTGGACAGCAGGTCGGGATAGATCCAGACGATGCGCAGGCTCTCAGATGACACGGTCCAACTCCGCTCGGATGTCCTGGAACGCGGTGTAGTTCGCGATGACCTCCAGCCGCCCGGGCGGGACCGACCGGAGCGCGTCGTCGAACGTGCGGACGTGCTGGAACGGGACGTCGTTGACGTCCAGTCGAACCGCCAGGTCGTATGCCCGGTCGCCGGTGATCAACACCTGCCGGCCGCGGAGCGGGGCGAAGTCGACGTCGTAGAGCCAGGAGGTGTCCAGACCGTCGGGGTCGCGCGCGTTGATGGAGAGCAGGGTCGGCGCGTCGTCGGCCATGTCGAACGCCTCCAGCCAACTGGCCGGGTTCTTTGCCAGCAACAGCCGGATGTTGCGCCCGTCCTTGTCGACCTGCGCGTAGCGGCCGGCCACCGAGGTGACGATGCCGAGGCGGGACACCGCGTCGACCGGGCGTACGCCGAACTCGGCGGCCACCGCCAGCGCGGTCGCCGCGTTGCCGAGGTTGACCTTGCCGGGCAGTTGGAGGGAGACCTTGTGCCAGGCCCCGGTGGGGTCGAGCACGCCCTCGTCCTCGACGACCCAGTTCGGCTCCGGTCGGCGCAACGGGCAGCCGGTGCACCACCACTGCTCGCCGGAGCGCTGGATGGTGGAGCCGCACTCCGGGCAGACCCAGGAGTCGTCGTGCCAGCGCTGGCCGGCGCTGAACCAGGTCACCGGCGGCGGGTTGATGCCCCGGGCGGGGTCCCCCGGCGGGGTGGCCGCCCAGACCACGAGCGGGTCGTCGGCGTTGGCCACCACCCGGACGTTCGTGTGCCGGACCAGCGCCGCACGCCAGAGCTGCGCCATCATGGCGACCTCCTTGGCGCGATCGAGCTGGTCGCGGGAGAGGTTGAGCAGCGCGACCACGTGCGGCTCGGTCGCCTCCAGCACCTGTGCGAGGTAGTGCTCGTCCACCTCCAGCACCGCGTACGGGGTGCTGCCGGCCTTGGCCAGTGCCGAGGTGTGCCCGCTGGGCATGTTGGCGCCGAACGAGTTGGTGGCGACCCGGCCGAGCACGCCGACCGCTGCGGAGGTCAATCGGGTGGTGGTGGTTTTGCCGTTGGTGCCGGAGACGAGCGCGATCGCACGCCCGGCCGACAGGTGGGCCAGCAGGTCCGGGTCGATCTTCAGGCCGATCCACCCGCCGATCACCGAACCGTCGCCACGGCCGGCCGCCCGGGAGAGCGCCGCGGCGGTCCGTGACACGGAGCTGGCCACCTTGGCCCGTAGGGGCATTTTCGCGTCCGTCACGCGAGCGAGGTTACCGGACCGTCCGCCCCGCCAGATCGCCGCCGACGGTGAACCGTTCGGCCGTGGCGGCGGTGCGGGTGGCCGGGAGGACCTCCACCGGACGGAGTCGATCTATGTCGGAAAGCGGACCACGCCGGGGGGCCGCTGCGGCCCTCCACTCCGCTCCACCCCTCGTGACGTGCAGTTTTACCACCGGATCGGACACGCCGCGCGGGCGAATCTGGTTGCAGGTGGAGGGAAGTGGAGTAGAGTGGGGACCAATGGTGAGGCCGGGAGGGCTCACCGGCCCGGGGGGTCAGCGGCGCCGCGAACGCCGCTCAGGGGCGAGGGGGTAGGGCCGGTGTTTCTCGGCACCCACACTCCACGCCTGGACGAAAAGGGCCGGTTGATCCTTCCGGCCAAGTTTCGGGATGAGCTGGCGGGGGGTGTCGTGGTCACCAAAGGGCAGGAGCGCTGCCTCTACGTCTTCCCGACCCCTGAGTTCCAGCGGATCGCGGACCAGTTGCGCGCGCAGCCGATGACGCACAAGGCGTCCCGGGCCTACAGCCGGGTCTTCTTCGCCAGCGCGCACGACGAGGTTCCGGACAAGCAGGGTCGGGTAACCATTCCGGCCCACCTGCGGGCGTATGCCGCGCTGGACCGCGACCTGGTCGTGATCGGTGCGAGCACGCGGGTGGAGATCTGGGACAAGGCAGCCTGGGAGACCTACCTCGCCGACAGCGAGGACGACTTCGCCGACATCTCGGAGGGGGTGCTGCCCGGCGGTCTGTAGGGCGGAACGGCGCCCGACGTACTGCGAGATCTCCAGCCGCTTTCGAGTTCCTGGCACCCCTTCCCCGGTGCCAGGCGCACGATCCAGTCATCGGGCGACGGTCCGGTGTCCGGCGGGAGCGGATGGGGATCTGGCGGTACGACGGCAGCGCCGTCCGACGACAGGCGCACGAGGAGAACGGACGTTTCAACCAGTGGGGGTCACCATGGGGGAGTTGCGCGGCACGCACGTGCCGGTGCTGCTTGAGCGGTGTCTTGAGCTGCTGGCCCCCGCGCTGGGTCGAGGCGGCCGGACGGTCCACGTCGACGCGACGCTCGGCCTGGCCGGGCACGCGGAGGCGGTGCTCGAGGCGCACCCGGAGACGGTCCTGATCGGGCTCGACCGGGACACCGAGGCGCTCGCTCACGCGCGGGTCCGGCTGGCCCGGTTCGCCGATCGGGTGCACCTGGAGCACGCCGTCTACGACGAGTTGCCCGAGGTACTGGACCGGCTGGGCTATCCGGGCATCGACGCCGTCCTGTTCGACCTGGGTGTGTCGTCGTTGCAGTTGGACGCGCCCGACCGCGGGTTCGCGTACGCCCAGGACGCGCCACTGGACATGCGGATGGACCAGACCCGGGGGGTGACCGCCGAGGAGGTGGTCAACACCTACGCGCATCCGGACCTGGCCCGGGTGCTGCGGGTCTACGGCGAGGAGAAGTTCGCCGGCCGGATCGCCTCGGCGATCCTGCGGGAGCGGGAACGCGGGCGGATCACCTCGTCGGCGCGGTTGGCGGAGCTGGTCCGGGAGTCCATCCCGGCACCGGCCCGACGAACGGGCGGTCATCCGGCAAAGAGAACGTTTCAGGCTTTACGGATCGAGGTAAACAGAGAGCTGGCAGCGCTGGAGACAGCGTTGCCATCAGCGCTCGACGCACTGACCGTGGGCGGTCGCATGGTTGTCCTGTCCTACCACTCCCTGGAGGACAGGCTCACCAAGGTGGCGCTCGCGGACCGGGTCCGCAGTAAGGGCCCGGTCGACCTTCCGGTCGAGCTTCCCGGGTCCGGTCCGACGTTCCGGCTGCTCAGCCGGGGCGCCGAACTGCCCGGGGAGGCGGAGGTCGCCGTGAATCCGCGGGCCGCCTCGGTGCGGCTGCGGGCAGCGGAACGACTCGACCCGAACGCGACTGAGCAGGGGCGGACCGACCGCGAACGGTCTCGCCGACGGGTGAAGGGAATGCACCAACCGGGCACGGGGTCCGCCTGATCCGTGGGGGGTCAGGGGCACCGGGACGGCAGAGGGACGGACGTTGAGGGGGAGGGACATGAACATTGACAAGCGCGGCCGCCGGGACGTCACCGGCGACGGGCAGCGCGCACCGCGGTCGGGGGGCC
This sequence comes from Micromonospora sp. NPDC005203, assembly GCF_042872705.1. Classification (NCBI taxonomy): domain Bacteria; kingdom Bacillati; phylum Actinomycetota; class Actinomycetes; order Micromonosporales; family Micromonosporaceae; genus Micromonospora; species Micromonospora sp. NPDC005203. Next base: position 163,863 of record NZ_JBIAKV010000007.1, read on the forward strand.
GGACCGCGGCGGAGCGGGCTCCGCGCCTCGGAAACGGTACGCCACGCATCGATCGAGTGAACCGGCAGGGGGAGACTCGCGCCCGGGGGGCGCGCGAGTTCCCGACCCAGGGCGCCACCGCGCTGCGGCCGGTCGAAACGGCCGGCAGTGCCGCCAAGGCGCGTCCGCCGCGGCTGCGGGTGGCGCCGCCGCCGCCGATGTCGGTGCCGCGCGCGCCGTTCGCGGCGCTGATCGTGGTGCTGGTGGTCGGTGGGGTGCTGGGCATCCTGGCGATCAACACCAAGATCAACGAGAACGCGTTTCGGCAGGAGCGGTTGCAGCAGCAGCAGGCTCGACTGGACCTGGAGAAGCAGCAGTTGGACAAGCAGATCGCCGAGTACGAGGCGCCGGGCAACCTGACCGCCGAGGCGCGGCGGCTGGGCCTGGTGGACGCTGGCGAGCCGGGTTACATCCGGCTGCCGGACGGCAAGACCATCGGCGTGCCGCAGCCGGCGACCGGTAAGCCGTCGGTGACCAGCCAGGGTGCGGGAGGCTGACCCGTGCCACGAAGGTCGGACGAGCCGCGCCGGGACCCCACGGGGTCCCGGCGCGGTTCTTCGCGTGACGCCAGCCCCACCGACTCCGAGCCGCGCACCGGCGAGCCCGGCATCGGGGGCATCTCCGGCGCCCGCGCGTACACGCCACGGGGTCGGACCGTCCGCGACGAGCGCGGCACGCCACCGCGCGCGGTGGGCGCCGAGCAACGGCGCACGCCGCGCAGCACCCGTTCCGGCGATCCGTTCCGGCCGGCGTTGCAGGTGCTCGACGGTGGTCGGGCCGCCGCCCGGGCCGGTCGCCGCGACGCCCCGGCCGCGGGACGGGGTGGCGTGGTGCGCACTGTCGCGCCGCGTACCCCCCGAGGACCGGGCGTCGACGAGCCGCCGCCGCGCCGACGGACCACGCCGCGCGCGCCACGCCGCGCCGACCGCCCGGCGGCCCGGCGGCCGTCCCGCAAGCCACCGCGCCCGCCGAAGCTGGCCGACTCGCGGCTGCGGCTGCGGCTGGGCACCGCCCTGGCCCTGACGTTGTTCGCGAGCATCGGGATCCGGCTGATCTTCCTCCAGGCCGTCGACGCCCCGGCGTACGCCGGCGGCGGCGTCATCGACCGCACCCGCACCGTGGAACTGCCGGCGGCGCGGGGCGCGATCTACGACCGCACCGGTGCCCCGCTGGTGCGCAGCGTCGAGGCACGGTACGTGTTCGCCGATCCCCCCGAGGTGGAGGACCCGGCCGGCACCGCCCAGGCGCTCTCACCGCTGCTCGCCATCCCGGCGTCGAAGCTCACCGGGCTGCTCAAGCCCCGCAAGTTGGAGAACGGAAACGACTCCCGATTCGTGTACCTGGCCCGGGGGGTGGAGATCTCCACCGCCGAGCAGGTGCAGGCGCTTGAGTTGCCGGGGATCGGGGTGCACCGCGACGAGCGTCGCGAGGTGCCCGGGGGTGACCTGGCGGCCAACCTGATCGGCTTCACCAGTCAGGACATGGTCGGGTTGGAAGGGCTGGAGGCCCGCTACAACGACGTGCTCGCGGGTCAGGACGGCAAGCGGAGGTACGAGGCCGGCCGCCGTGATCTCGATGCGGCGATCCCGGGCGGCTACAGCCTGACCACGCTCGCCAAGCCGGGCAGCTCGCTGAGTCTCACCATCGATCGTGACCTGCAGTTCCGGACGCAGCGGATCCTCAGCGAGGGCATGGCCCAGGTGCGGGGCGGCACCGGCGCGGCCGTGATCATCGAGATTCCCTCCGGGGAGGTGCTGGCCCAGGCCAGCAATCCCACCTACAGCGCGGCGAAGCCGTTGCCGAGCGACCCGGTCGCCCGGGAGGACGCGGCGACCAGCTTCGTCGTCGACCCCGGCTCGGTGCACAAGGCGATCACCTACGGCGCGGCCCTCCAGGAGGGGGTGATCACCCCGGACACCACGCTGCCCGTCCCCAACAACATCACGATGGGTGACACCCGGTTCTCCGACACGCACCCGGCCAACGGCAAGCGGATGAGCATCCCCGGGATGCTCGCCTACTCGTCGAACGTCGGCACCATCACGATCGCCGAGAAGCTCGGCCCGGACCGGTTGATCGACTACCAGAAGCGGTTCGGGCTGGGCAAGCCGACCGGCGAGGGGATGCCGGGGGAGGCCGGCGGGCGACTGCTGCCGGCCGACGAGTGGAGCGCATCGTCGCACGGGTCGGTGCCGATCGGGCACAGCGTCGACGCCACGCCGCTGCAGATGGCCGCCGCGTACGCCGCCATCGCCAACAACGGCACGTACGTGCAGCCGCACCTCGTCAAGGAGGTGATCGGCCCGGACGGCAAGCGCACCCCCGCGCCCGCCCCGGTGACCCGGTCGGTGCTCAGCCCGCAGAACGCGGCGGCCCTGCGCACCATGCTGGAGGCGGTCACCACTGTCGACCACGCCACCGGCGTCACCGCCGCGGTCCCCGACTACCGGGTCGCCGGTAAGACCGGCACCGGCTCGCGGCTGGTCAACGGCAAGATAGCGCCCGACACGGTGTCCTCCTTCATCGGCATGGCCCCCGCCGAGAACCCCCGCTACGTGATCGCTGTCTTCGTGTACTCGCCCGACGGTGGGGGCGCGGCGATCGCCAATCCGGCGTTCCGCGACATGATGCAGTTCACGCTGCGTCACTATCGCGTTCCGCCGTCCACCGGCGGTTCGGCACCCAAGTTCGTGGTCTATCCGCGCTGAGCAGCGATGGCGGGACATCATCGGTGAGTGCCGACGAACCACCGGGGCGGCTGTACGGCCGGAACCGGACGACCGGGTAGGGTCTGACGCCGTGCCTGGCAATCCACGTCCACTCACCGTGACCGGAGTCCGGCTCGGTGCTCTCGCCGTCCGGCTCGCCGTCGACCTTCCGGCGGACGCCGCCACGGTGAACGTCACCGGGGCCACCCACGCCAGCCAGGAGGTTCGCCCCGGCGACCTGTACGCGGCGTTGCCCGGCGCCCGTCGGCACGGCGCGGAGTTCGCCGCCGCCGCCGCCGAGGCTGGCGCGGTGGCCCTGTTGACCGACCCGGCCGGCGCCGAGCTGGCGGCGGCCAGCGGCCTGCCCGCCCTCGTGGTGCCCGACCCCCGCGCCGTCCTCGGCGAGCTGGCCTCGGCGGTCTACGGCGACCCGACCGCCGCGCTCACCGTGGTCGGCGTGACCGGCACCGCCGGCAAGACCTCCACCGCGTACCTGGTCGAGTCGGGGTTGCGGGCCGCCGGGCACACCACCGGGTTGATCGGCACCGTGGAGACCCGGCTCGGTGACCTGGTGGTCGACAGTGTGCGCACCACCCCCGAGGCGACCGATCTGCACGCCATGCTGGCCACCGCCCGCGAGCGTGGGGTCACCGCCGTGGTCATGGAGGTCTCCAGCCACGCGCTCGCCATGGGCCGGGTGGGCGGTGTCCGGTTCGCCGTCGGGGGGTACACCAACTTCGGCTCCGACCACCTGGACTTCCACGCCGACAGCGACGACTACTTCGCCGCGAAGGCCCAGCTCTTCGACGGGCGCTGCGCGGTCGAGGTGCTCAACCACGACGACCCGGCGTTGCAGCCGCTGCACAGGCCGGCGACCGTCACCTACTCGGCGGCCGGTGACCGGGGCGCGACCTGGTGGGCCGACGGCGTGGACGGCGAGGGATACGCCCAGCGCTTCACCGCGCACGGCCCGGACGGGGTGGTCCTGTCCGCCGGGGTGGCGCTGCCCGGCCGGCACAACGTGGCGAACGCGTTGCTGGCCATCGCCGCGCTGGTCGGCGTCGGGGTGGACCCGGTGACTGCGGCGGCAGGGGTGGCCGCCTGCGGTGGCGTACCCGGGCGGTTGGAGCTGGTCGACAGTGCCGGGCCGGTGCGCGGGGTGGTCGACTACGCGCACAAGTCGGACGCCATCGTGGCCGCGCTCGCCGCGCTGCGCGAGCTGAGCGTCGGCCGGTTGATCTGTGTGATCGGCGCCGGCGGAGACCGGGACCGCGGCAAGCGGCCGGTGATGGGCGCGGCCGCCGCCGAGGGCGCCGACGTGGTGCTGGTGACCGACGACAACCCGCGTACCGAGGACCCGGCGGAGATCCGCGCCGAGGTACTCGCCGGGGCGTACCGGGTTGGCACGGCCGCCCGGATCATCGAGGTGTCCGGTCGGCGCGCCGCGATCGACGAGGCGGTCCGGTTGGCCGAGCCGGGCGACGTGATCGCGCTGCTCGGCAAGGGGCACGAGCGGGGCCAGGAGGTGGCGGGCGAGGTGTTTCCGTTCGACGACAGCGTCGAGTTGGCCGACGCGTTGCGGGCCCGCTTCGGAGACCTGGCGGGTCGGCGATGATCGCGCTGAGCCTGGCCGAGGTCGCCGCGGCGGTCGACGGGCGGCTGGTGGGCGCCGACCCGGCCGCCACCGTCACCGGCTCGGTGGAGTTCGACTCGCGCAAGCTGCGGCCCGGTTCGCTCTTCGTGGCCTTCCCGGGGGAGAAGGTCGACGGGCACGACTACGCGGTGACGGCGGTCCAGGCCGGGGCGGTGGCGGTGCTCGGCAGCCGCGAGGTGCCCGGGGTGCCGATGGTGCTCGTCGACGACGCCCTGACCGCGATGGGCCGGCTGGCCCGCGCCGCGGTGGACCGACTGCCCGGATTGACCGTGATCGGCGTGACCGGTTCCTCCGGCAAGACCACCACGAAGGACCTGATCGGGCAGCTCACCACCCGGCTCGGGGCCACGGTGGCGCCGCCCGGGTCGTTCAACAACGAGCTGGGGCACCCGTACACCGCGTTGCAGGCCGGGCCGGACACCCGCTACCTGGTGATGGAGAAGGGCGCGCGCGGGATCGGGCACGTCCGTTACCTGTGTGAGCTGGTGCCGCCCCGGATCTCCGTGGTGCTCAACGTCGGCACGTCGCACATTGGCGAGTTCGGCTCGCAGGAGGCCATCGCGCAGGCCAAGGGCGAGCTGGTCGAGGCCCTGCCGCCGGACGGGCTGGCCGTCCTGAACGCCGACGACCCGCGGGTGGACGCGATGGCGAGCCGGACGCGGGCCCGGGTGGTCCGCTACGGCGAGGCACCCGACGCCGACGTACGCGCCGAGGACGTCACGCTCGACGAGCGGGGGCACCCGTCGTACACCCTGGTCACCCCGGAGGGGCGCGTGCCGGTGCGGCTCGGGCTGGCCGGCCGGCACCAGGTCGGCAACACCCTCGCCGCGGCGGCGGTGGCCCGTGAGTTGGGCATGCCGTTGGCGGACCTGGCGCCGGCCCTCGCCGAGTTGGGGCTGGTGTCGACCCGCCGGATGGACGTCTTCGACCGCCCCGACGGGGTGACCGTCATCGACGACTCGTACAACGCCAACCCGGCCTCGATGGCGGTGGCGGTGCGGGCGCTCGCCAGCATCGGCCAGGGTCGGCGTACCGTCGCGGTGCTTGGTTACATGGCCGAGTTGGGTCCGTTCGAGTACGACGGCCACGCCGAGATCGGCCGCCTCGCGGCTGACCTGGGTGTCGACCGGCTGCTCGTGGTGGGCGAGCCGGCCGCGCCGATCCACGAAGGCGCGACAGCGGTAGCGAACTGGGGAGGAGAGTCGGTGTTGCTCACCGATCAGGCGGCGGCCGTCGAGGTGCTGCGGGGCGAACTACGACCGGGTGACGTCGTCCTGGTCAAGGGCTCCCGGTACCGGACCTGGGAGGTGGCCGACGCCCTGCGCGCCGACGCCGGCGCGGAGTCCACCCGATGAGGGCGGTCATCGTCGCCGTCGGGGTGGCCTTCATCGTGTCGCTGTTCGGCACCCCCCTCGCGATCAAGGTGTTCACCCGGCTCAAGGCCGGTCAGCCGATCCGGTCCGACGGCCCGGCCATGCACCAGGGCAAGAAGGGCACGCCCACGATGGGTGGCGTGGTCTTCATCCTGGCCACGGTCATCGCGTACGTGGCCGGGCACCTGGCGCTGACCACCCTGCCGGACAAGCAGATCGCGCAGGTGGAGCCGACCATCACCGCGCTGGTGCTGCTGGGGCTGATGGTCTTCTCCGGCGCGGTCGGTTTCCTCGACGACTTCCTCAAGGTGCGCAAGCGCAACAGCGCCGGTCTGAACAAGCGCGGCAAGCTGCTCGGTCAGATCCTGGTGGGCGCGCTCTTCGGCGTGGTCGCGTTGTGGTTCCCGAGCACGATGACCGACGGATCGGGCAAGGCGACCAACACCGAGACGGTCGGCAGCACCACGCTGAGCTTCATCCGGGACATCGACGCCCTGGAGCTCAGCAAGGTCGGTGCGGTGATCATCTTCATCTTCGTGGTGATGGCCACGACGAACGGCGTGAACCTCACCGACGGTCTGGACGGTCTCGCCACCGGGGCCTCGGTCATGGTGCTGGCCGCGTACGCGTTGATCGCGTTCTGGCAGTACCGGCACTGGTGCGCCGACCCGAACTACACCCAGCCGTACTGCTACGAGGTCCGCGACCCGTTGGAGATCGCGCTGATAGCCGGGGCGGCGGCCGGGGCCTGTGTGGGCTTCCTCTGGTGGAACACGTCCCCGGCGCGGATCTTCATGGGCGACACCGGGGCGTTGGGGCTGGGCGGTCTGATCGCCGGCATGGCGATGTCGACCCGTACCATCCTGCTGCTGCCGATCATCGGTGGGCTCTTCGTGATCATCACGATGTCCGTGGTGATCCAGATCATCTCCTTCAAGACCACGGGTAAACGGGTCTTCCGGATGTCACCGCTACAGCACCACTTCGAGCTGGCCGGCTGGAGTGAGGTCAACATCGTGGTGCGCTTCTGGATCATCGCCGGCATCGGCGTGGCCATTGCCCTGGGCCTGTTCTACAGCGAGTTCCTCGCCAACATGACCTGATCTCCACCCCGTTCTAGCGGGTCACCGTCCGAGCCGTGACCGTGCGTCGCCGAGGTGGCGAGGCTTTCGGCGACTCCTTTGCTCTGCTTCAACGACCGCAACACCCGGTGTCCGGATATCGGACGCGGGGTGTTGCGCGGGTTGAAGCAGAGCAAAGGCGCCACGCGGAGGTGCCGCCCCCCGGGTCCGACACGCCCGGAGCGTCGTTGTGGGCCGCTCGGGCGCGCCCAGCGGTGATGATGTCGGGGTGGGGGAGGATTCAGGCATCGACGACAGGACAGCCGGCCGCCCGCGACGGTCACCCGGCGCGGCACGAACCGCGGAGGCCGTCGCGCAGCCGGACGACACGCGCGGCCCGGAACCGCCCGCGACACCGCGCACGACGGAGCCGACGCCGTCCGTGCCGCTGCGCGGGCTGGACGCGGCCGGTGGGCTCGCCGCGCTGCGCGGTCTGCTGGACCGGCCGCTGGCCTCCTACTACCTGCTGTTGTCCAGCGCCGGCCTGCTGCTGCTGATCGGGCTGACCATGGTCTTCTCGGCGACCAGCGTCAGGGACTACGCCCAGGACGGCAACGCCTCGGCCTCGGTGACCAAGCAGGCGATCTTCGCGGTGATCGGCATCGGGGTGTTCTGGGCCTGCCAGCGCCTGCCCGCCAGCACCTACCGGTCGCTGGGCCGGCCGCTGCTGTTCACCGCGATCGGGCTGCTGCTGGTGCTCAACCTGCTGCTCGCCTATGCGCGCCTGACTAAACAGGACTCCGCCCGGATCGGCCCGATCGAGGCGCGGCTGCTCTGGCTGTTCATCGGCGGGATCCAGGTGCAACCCTCCGAGCTGGCCAAGATCGCGTTGGTGCTGTGGGGCGCGCACGTGATCGCCCGCAAGGGCGCCGCGCTGGGCTGGTGGCGGGAGTTGGCCACCCCGCTCTTCCCGGTGATGGGCCTGCTCTTCGTGCTGGTCGGCTACAACGACGTGGGCACCATGCTCTGCCTGCTGGCCCTGGTGGTCGGTCTGCTCTGGGCCGCCGGTGTACGGATGCGGGTCTTCGGCGCCCTGACCGTGGTCGGTCTGCTCGGTGTCGGCCTGCTCATCGCGGTGGCCTCACTGGGTGCCGGCTCCGGCGAGAAGGGCGCGGACAACTACCGCCTGGCGCGACTGACGCTCTTCCTCAACCCACCGCCGCCGGACAAGTGCGGAGACCCGTGTTACCAGGTCTACCAGGGTCGGCTGGCCATCGAGCACGGCGGCTGGTTCGGTGTCGGGCTGGGCAAGGGCAGTCTGAAGTGGGACTGGCTGCCCGAGGCACACAATGACTTCATCTTCGCGATCATCGCCGAGGAACTGGGCGTGATCGGGTGCGTCGTCATCCTCAGCCTGTTCGCGGTTCTCGCGTACACCGGGTTGCGGATCGCCCGGCGGGTCGACGATCCGTTCCGCCGGCTCGCCGCCGCCGCCGTCACCACCTGGCTGGTCAGCCAGGCGGTGATCAACATCGGTGGGGTGGTCGGGCTGCTGCCGATCACCGGCCTGCCGCTGCCGTTCATCTCCGACGGCGGAAGCGCCCTGGTCGTGACGTTGGCCGGCATCGGCATGCTGGCCTCCTTCGCCCGGGCCGAACCCGATGCGGCCAGAGCCCTGCATGCCCGTCCGCCGGCCCGCTGGGTCCGACTACTCTGGGCCCCGTTGCCGCCGCTTCCCGGCCGGCGTCGCCGACCGGCGACGCCGCCCGCTGGCCGAGGGTCCGTGCCCCGGTCCCGCGAGCGGCGCCATGACGACCAGGCCGCACCGCGCGGGGTCCGACAGGACCGCAGCCGCGGCGGTACGGCGAGCGAGAGGAGACGCTGATGGGTCCGCTGCGTTCGGTGGTGCTCGCGGGAGGTGGCACCGGGGGGCACATCTACCCGCTGCTCGCCTTCGCCGACTGCCTGCGCCGACACGACCCGGGCGTCCGGATCACCTGCCTCGGCACACCGCGCGGCATGGAGAACGACCTGATTCCGCCGCAGGGCTACGACCTGCGGCAGATCCCGGCGTACCAGCTGCCCCGGTCGGTCAACATGAACCTGGTCCGTACCCCGGGCCGGATGTGGACCGCGGCCCGCGCCGCAGGCAAGGTGATCGACGAGGTCAAGGCCGACGTGGTCGTCGGCTTCGGCGGGTACGTCTCGGTGCCGGCCTACCTCGCCGCCTGGCGCAGGGAACTGCCCATGGTGATCCACGAGGTCAACGTGCCACCGGGCGTGGCCAACCGGCTGGGCATGAAGTTCACCAAGAACATCGCCGTCGGCTTCCCGCACCAGCCGAGCCAGGCCGAGTCGCTGCGCGACGCCACGATCGTGGGGGTGCCGCTGCGGCGCACCATCGCGGGGCTGGACCGGTACGCGCAGCGCAACGCCGCCCGCGCCCACTTCGGGCTCCGCCCGGACCTGCCGGTGCTCTTCGTCTCCGGCGGCTCGTCGGGCGCCCGCTCGATCAACCTGGCGGTCTCCGGGGCGGCCAAGGAGTTGGCCCGCAACGGCGTGCAGGTGCTGCACGTGATGGGCGCGCGCAACGAGCCGGTGCCGATCCCCACCGACCTGCCGGTGCCGTACGTGGTGTTGCCCTACCTCTCCGAGATGGAGCTGGGCTACGCCGCCGCCGACCTGATGCTGGCCCGGGGCGGGGCGATGACCGTCGCCGAGGTGGCCGCGATCGGGCTGCCCACGATCTACGTGCCGTACCCGCACAGCAACCAGGAGCAGCGGCGCAACGCCTTGCCCGTGGTGGAGGCCGGCGGCGGGCTGCTCGTCGACGACGCGGAACTCACCCCGGACTGGCTGGAGCGCACCGTCATCCCACTCATCCGGGACCCGCAGCGGCTGGCCGCGACGGGCGCGGCAGCGGCGGCGTACGGGCGGCGTGACGGTGACGAGGCACTGCGGTCCTTCGTCATCGCGGCGGTGGCCCGATGACCGCGCAGTTCACCCCGGCCGGCACGCTCACCGCGGAGGACCTGGGGGCCGTCCACCTGATCGGGGTGGGTGGGGTGGGCATGCTCGGCGTGGCCCGGCTGCTGCTCACCCGGGGCATCCGGGTCTCCGGCAGCGACCTGCGGGAGTGGCCCTCGCTGGAGGGGCTGCGGGCGCTCGGCGGCACCATCCACCTCAGCCACGAGGCGAGCAACCTCGACGGTGTGGACACCGTCGTCTACTCGTCGGCCATTCCGCGGGACCACCTGGAGCTGGTCGAGGCGCGTCGGCGCGGCCTGCGGGTGCTGCACCGCTCGGAGGCGCTGGCCGCGGCGATGACCGGACGTCGGGCGGTGGCGGTGGCCGGCACGCACGGCAAGACCACCACCACCTCGATGGTGACCATGGTGCTCCAGCAGGCAGGCGTGGACCCGTCCTTCGTGATCGGCGGGGAGATCTCCGAGGTCGGCTCGGGCGCCCACCACGGCACCGGCGAGCACTTCGTGGTCGAGGCCGACGAGAGTGACCGCTCGTTCCTCATCTACCGCCCGTACGTCTCGATCATCACAAACGTCGAGGCCGACCACCTGAACACCTACGGCGACTACGCGACGCTGGAGGCGGCGTTCGTGGAGTTCGCCCGCCTGACCGACCCGGAGGGGTTCATCATCACCTGCGCCGACGACCCGGGCGGTCGGCGGCTGGCCGAGAGCCTGCGTGCCGGGGGGCGGCGGGTGTTCACCTACGGCGAGGCCGCCGACGCCGACCTGCGGTTGACCGAGATCGTCTCCTCCGCGCGCGGGGTTCGCTACCTGGCCGCGATCGACGGTCGCTCGCTCGGCGAGTTCCGGCTGCCGGTGCCGGGGCGGCACATGGGCCTGAACAGCGCCGCCGCGGTGCTGGCCGCGTACCTGCTGGAGCTGCCGCTGGAGGCGGCCGAGGCCGCGCTCGCGGTCTTCCCCGGGGTGCGGCGGCGCTTCGAGCGCAAGGGTGTCGCGGACGGCGTGCTGGTCTACGACGAGTACGCCTACCACCCGACCTCGATGACCCTCGCCATGCAGACGCTGCGCGAGGTGGCCGGGGACGGCCGGTTGATCGTCGTCTTCCAGCCGTACCGGCTGTACCGCACCCGCGACAACCAGGCGGAGATCGCCGACGCGCTGGCCATCGCCGACGAGGTGGTGCTGCTGGAGGTCTTCGGGCCGGGCGAGCTGCGGCAGCCCGGCGAGGGTTCGGCGGCGCTGATCGCGGCCGTGGACCTGCCCGCCGACCGCAAGGTCTTCGTGCAGTCGTGGGAGCAGGCCCCGGTCGAGGTGGCCCGTCGCGCGCGTACCGGGGACGTGGTGGTCACCATGGGCGCCCCGCCGATCTCGCTGATGGGTGACGAGTTGCTGGTGGCCCTCGGTGAGCGTACGGCCGGCCCGGCACCGACCGCGGCCGTCGACCCGGCGGCCACGTCCCCGGCGATCGCTGACGCGGTGCCGGGTGGGAACACTGCCGGCGGCGACGGAGCGGCTCTCGGTGGCACCGCCGCGCCCGGCGGCGCGGCGCCCCTGGCCGGATGAGTCCCGGCCCGGCCCGGGGGCGGACCAGCGCCGCCGACGGTGGCGCCCCGCGTCGTGGTCCGGCGCGGCGGTGGCAGTTGGTCCGGGCGGGGCGCGACGCGGTACCGCCCTCGACTCGCCGGTTCATGGCTCGTGCCCGGCAGCGTCGGATGCGCGCGGCGCTGCCGTGGGCGGTGACGGCCGGGGTGCTCGCGCTGGCCGGGCTGGTCGCCTGGACGGTGCTCGGCACCGGGCTGTTCGGGGTCCGGGAGGTGCGGGTGGAGGGCGCCGGCCTGGTCACCCCGGTGCAGGTGCACGAGGCGGTCGGCGTGCCGGACGGGGTGCCGCTGGCCCGGGTGGACCTGGCCGCCGCCGCCCGCCGGGTCGGTGCGCTGCCGGCGGTGGAGCGGGCCACGGTCTCCCGGGACTGGCCCGGCGCGCTCGTGGTGCGGGTGACCGAGCGGACTCCGGTGGCTGTGGTGCCGCAGGGGGCGGCGTTCGCCCTGATCGACAGGAGTGGGGTGGCGTTCCGGACGGTGGACCGGCGTCCCGCCGATCTGCCGCAGGTGACGGTGGGCCGTCCGGCCGCCGACGACCCGGGCACCCGGGCCGCGCTGGAGGTCCTCTCCGCCCTGACTCCGCAGCTCCGGGCGGAGTTGGTGGACCTGCGGGTGGAGGGGTTGGCGCGGATCAGCCTGCGGTTGCGGGGGGACCGGACGGTGGTCTGGGGCGACGCGACCCGGGGCACGGACAAGGCGAAGGTGGCCACCGCCCTGCTGGACGAGGACGCCGCCCGGATCGACGTGAGCGCTCCCGATGTGGTGACCTTTCGCTGACCGGTGAGTGCCCGCGGAGGTGACCCGTCGCGCTCGGCTCGGCGACACGCCGGTCGGGTCCTTGGCTCCTGGCGCGGTGGCGCTTACGTTGCCCGGAAGAGGAACAGTGGTTGACATAACTGTAAGCCTCTAGTAGAGGGTGAGGGTTCACCTCTGAGCCTCGCTGGTGACAGCTGTCGTCGGCCGCTGGTCTGGCCACGCCGTAACCGGTCGGCCGAAGCCAATCTCGAAGGAAAGGACCGGAGATGACACCTCCGCACAACTACCTGGCGGTCATCAAGGTCGTCGGCATCGGGGGCGGCGGGGTCAACGCCGTCAACCGGATGATCGAGGTTGGGCTCAAGGGCGTCGAGTTCATCGCGATCAACACGGATGCCCAGGCGCTGCTGATGAGTGACGCCGACGTCAAGCTCGACGTGGGCCGGGAGTTGACCCGCGGCCTGGGCGCCGGCGCCAACCCGGACGTCGGCAAGAACGCCGCCGAGGACCACCGCGACGAGATCGAGGAGGTGCTCAAGGGCGCCGACATGGTCTTCGTGACCTGCGGTGAGGGCGGTGGCACCGGCACCGGCGGCGCGCCCGTGGTGGCCAACATCTCCCGCAAGCTCGGCGCGCTGACCATCGGCGTGGTGACCCGGCCGTTCTCCTTCGAGGGCAAGCGCCGCCAGGTGCAGGCCGAGACGGGGATAGACGAGCTGCGCAACCAGTGCGACACGCTGATCGTGATCCCGAACGACCGGCTGCTGGCCCTGGGTGACCGCAACATCAGCATGATGGACGCGTTCCGGACGGCGGACCAGGTGCTGCTCTCCGGTGTGCAGGGAATCACCGACCTGATCACCACCCCGGGTCTGATCAACCTGGACTTCGCCGACGTCAAGAGCGTGATGAGCGGCGCCGGCAGCGCGTTGATGGGCATCGGCAGCGCCCGTGGGGAGAACCGCGCGGTCGAGGCGGCCGAGGCGGCCATCTCCAGCCCACTGCTGGAGCAGAGCATGGACGGTGCGCGGGGCGTGCTGCTCTCCATCGCCGGTGGTTCCGACCTGGGCCTGTTCGAGATCAACGACGCGGCCCAGCTGGTCACCGACGCGGCCCACCCGGACGCCAACATCATCTTCGGCGCGGTCATCGACGACGCGCTCGGCGACGAGGTGCGGGTGACCGTCATCGCGGCGGGCTTCGACGGCGGCACTCCCGCGTACAAGGCGGCCGAGCCGACCCGCAAGACCAACACCAACCAGCCCGCGCCGCAGAGCACCCCGGTGCCGGCGCCGGTCAGCAACCCGACACCGGCCCAGTCGCCGCGGCGCGTGCTCTTCGACGACGTCGACGTCCCCGACTTCCTCAAGAACGGGTCCTGAGCACCGCCGATGACCGACAGCTCAGCCACGGTACGACCGGACCGGCACGCCGAACTGGCGGCCGGCCTGGCCCATATCAGGTCCCGCATCGCCGACGCCTGCGCGCAGGCCGGTCGGGACCGTGCCGAGGTCACGATGATCGCCGTGACGAAGACCTACCCGGCCAGTGACGTGGTGGCGCTGGCCGGGCTCGGGGTGACCGACGTGGGGGAGAACCGCGACCAGGAGGCGGCCGCCAAGGCCGCCGAGGTGGCCGCGGCGGGGGTACGTCCCCGCTGGCACTTCATCGGTCAACTGCAACGCAACAAGGCCCGCTCGGTGGTCCGCTACGCCGACGCGGTGCACTCCGTCGACAGTGTCCGGCTGGCCCGGGCGTTGGCCGCCGCGACCGCCGACCGGCAGACGCCGCTCGACGCCCTGATCCAGGTGAGCATCGACGGCGACGCGGCCCGGGGCGGGGCCCTGCCCGACTCGGCGGATCCGGGCTCCGGACTGGAGCCGGTGGCCGAGGCGATCGCCGACGCCCCAGGGCTGCGTCTGGTCGGGCTGATGGCGGTCGCTCCGCTGGGGTGGGAGCCGGAACGGGCGTTCGCCCGGCTCGCGGAGGTTACCGACGCGTTTCGGGCTGTCCATCCGGGAGCCACCGCACTGTCCGCGGGAATGAGCGGAGATTTCGACATCGCGATCCGATACGGCGCGACACATGTCCGCGTCGGTAGCGCGTTGCTCGGAATGCGTCCCACGCTGCGGTAGCCTGACCGCGAGACAAGCAAATTACATCAGTGTTGTTTCAGGGGCGGCGTCTCCTGTCGGGGGTCGTGCGCGCGACGCGAATCGCGCGCTGGGGGGATTGCGGTTCCGGTCCGATGGGCATGGTTGTCCACTCGCGACGGGCGACATGGCACGGGGGCGCGTGCCGCACGGCGGACGGAAGGGCGCGGGATGGGTGCACTGCGCAAGGCGGGGGTCTGGCTCGGTCTGGTCGAAGAAGACGACGAGCGGGCCTACGACGACGGTGGCTACGACAAGGGTGGCTACCGTGACTCGCGGTACCGGCAGAGCCGGTACGCCGAGGAGTTCGCCGACGAGGACGAGGACGACACCGAGGAGCCCCCGGCTCCCCGGCCGCGCGCCACCGAACGGGGTCGACTCTCCGAGCGGACGAGCGGGCGGTTGAGTGAGTCCGAGCGTGGTGACGGCGAGCGCGCGGAACGGGCCGAGCGGGCCAGCGTACGGTCGATCACCCGGTCGTCGGCGGGCGAGACGTCCGGCGCGCTGACGTACCACACCCGGGACAATCTGGCCCTCGCGCCGCAGGTCACGTCGCGGGAGCGGGCGCTGCCCGAGGAGGAGCAGCGGTACCAGATCACCACGCTGCACCCGACCACCTACCGGGAGGCGCGCACCATCGGTGAGCACTTCCGCGACGGCGTTCCGGTGATCATCAATCTCACCGAAATGGATGAGGCGGATGCCCGCCGTCTGGTTGACTTTGCGGCCGGGCTGGCGTTCGGCCTGCGCGGTACGATCGAGCGCGTGACCAATCGGGTGTTCCTGCTCTCACCGGCTAACGTCCAGGTCACCGCTGAGGACAAGGCCAAGATCGCTGAGGGCGGCTTTTTCAGTTTGAGTTGACCCCCGCCCGACCCGAGGGACGTCGCTGACCGTGTTGTCGATCTTACTGCAAGTGTTGTACCTGATCCTTTATGTCTTCCTGCTTCTTCTTCTGTCCCGGTTCGTGTTGAGCGCCGTCCTGCAGTACGGCCGGCGCTGGCAACCGGGCCGTGGCGCATCGGCAGGATTGGAATCCGTGTGGAGCGTCACTGATCCCCCTCTCAACGCGTTGAGGCGTGTGATCCCTCCGCTGCGAATTGGTACCGTGAGCATCGACCTGGCCTCCCTTGTGCTCCTGGTTATCCTGTTCGTGCTGATGGAGTTCGTGTTAGGGCCGTCGATCAGGGCATCTGCCTGATGACCGACGCGCTTTCGCGGCCGCAACTGACCCGAGGAGTTTCGATGCCGCTGACCCCGGCCGACGTCCACAACGTCGCCTTCAAAAAGCCGCCGATCGGCAAGCGGGGGTATGACGAGGAGGAGGTCGACGCCTTCCTGGACGAGGTCGAGCGCGAGCTCGCCCGTCTCATCGAGGAGAACAACGAGCTGCGCGCCCAGGTGGAGCGCGGCGGCCGTGGCGGTGCCCCCGCAGGCCCCGGCGGCGACGCCCGACTGGCGGCGGAGCTCAACGACGTCAAGGCCCAACTGGACCGGGTGCAGCGCGACAAGTCGGCGGCCGAGCAGGCTGCCCGCGCGATGCAGGCCGAGCTGGAGCAGGTCCGCGCGACCGGCGGCCCGGCCGGCGGCGTCACCGGTGACGGTGAGCAGCAGGCCCTGCGCGTGCTGATGATGGCCCAGCGCACCGCCGACGACCACGTGTCCGACGCGCGCCGCGAAGCCGACCAGCTGCTGTCCGAGGCCCGTGGCAAGGCCGAGGAGGTGACCCGCGAGGCTCGCGCGAAGGCCGACGCCCTGGAGCGGGACGCCCGCCAGCGGCACCAGGAGGCCATGGGCGGCCTGGACGCCAAGCGCACGGCCCTGCAGAAGCACATCGAGGAGCTCAAGCAGTTCGAGCGCGAGTACCGCACCCGGCTCAAGGCGTACCTGGAGAGCCAGCTGCGTGACCTCGACGGTCGTGGCCAGGGCCTGGAGGCCGAGATGACCCGCTCCGAGGCAGGCCGGGTCGCCGGCGGCAACGGGCTGGCCGCTGCGGGTCTCGCCGGTTCGTACGGCAGCGGGCGTTCCGGCGCCCTCGAAGCCGGACGCTGAGCGCCGGCCGGCGATCGTTCTCCGCCAATGGTGACGGTCGCCGGCCCTGTCTGGACGGCACGACGCGGCGGGGGTGAGCCGTGATAGTCGCAAGTCTCCTGCTCATCCTCGTCGCGGTGGTGCTCCTGGTGCTCGGCCTGGCCGGTGGCTCCAGCATCATGTTGATCATCTCCATCGCGGCCAGTCTGCTGGCCGCCGTGGCGTTGGTGGTGGGTGCCCGTCAGGCAGCCGCCAACCGCGCCACGGCGGATCCCGGTCGGACCGGCCGGCGGCAACCCGACGCACCCCGCACGGCCAGCCAGGCCACGCCGGGTGTCGCGTACGGGCCGCCGCTGGTCGGCCCGGAAGTGCCGGTCCAGCATGTGCCCACGACGGTTGGTACCGGCGGCACCGGGTGGCGGCAACCACCCGCGCCGCCGGTCGACCACGAGGCACCCGCTGACGCGCCGCTCGACGACGCGCCCCCGTTCGGAGCGTGGCCACCGTTCGGGACGCCGGCCGACCACACGTCCTCGCCGGTCCGCCCGGTCAGCCCGGCGACGTCGACCGACGACGATCTCAGCCACGGCGCCCCGGCCGCCGACGAGCCCGGCGAGCAACTGATCACCCCCGCCGAGGCGGCCCGGGTGGCGCGGCTCACCGACGACGTCGAGGTGGTGGACGGCCACCCCCGCTACCACCTCGCCAGTTGCCCGCATCTCGTCGGCCGGGTGCCCGAGACGCTGCCGGTCGCCGAGGCCGCCGAGCTTGGTTTCACCCCGTGCGCGACCTGCGCGCCGGCCACCGCCCTGCTCGCCGACGCCCGGCCGATCTGAAGCGGCTCCGGTGCCCGCGCAGGACACGCTCACCGTGGCGGTACGCGTGAAACCCGGCGCCTCGTCCGCCCGGGTGGGCGGCTGCTTCGACGGCCCGCACGGTCTCGCCCTCGTGATCGCGGTGCACGAGCCGGCCGTCGACGGTCGGGCAACCGAGGCGGCTCGCCGGGCCCTCGCCGCTGCTCTGGGTGTCCGGCGGTCCGAGGTCGTCCTGCGCGCCGGCGCGGCCAGTCGGGACAAGCTCTTCCTCGTCGATCGGCCCAGCCCCGACCTGTCCGGGGTGCTGTGCCGACTGCGCGACGGATCCGCCGAGTGAGGAACGCCCAGGCCGGGCAGCCGTGACGCCCGGGTTTGATATCGCGCTGCTGCTGGGAGCGGCCGTGCTGCTGGTCGCCGTCGGCGCGGTGCGACTCTCCACCCGGCTGGGTGTGCCAAGCCTGCTGGTCTACCTGGCGCTGGGCGTGGCGATCGGTGAGAGTGGTCTGGGCATCCACTTCGACGACGTCGAGTTGACCCGTACCCTCGGCTTCTGCGCACTGATCGTGATCATCGCGGAGGGCGGTCTGACCGCCCGGTGGTCCACGCTGCGACCGGTGCTCGGGCTGGCGTCCGTGCTCTCCACGGTCGGCGTGGTCGTGAGCATCGTGGTGGTCGGCGTCGCCGTGCACCTGTTGCTGGGGCTGGACTGGCGCCTGGCGCTGCTCTACGGGGCGGTGCTCTCGTCCACCGACGCGGCGGCTGTCTTCGCCACCCTGCGCCGGCTGCGGTTGCCGCCCCGCCTGGTGGCGACGCTGGAGGCCGAGTCGGGCATGAACGACGCCCCGGTGGTGCTGCTGGTGGTGCTGCTGTCGCACCAGGGCTGGTCGCACCCGTGGTGGTACGAGGTCCTGCTGGTCTGTTACGAGCTGGGCGTCGGCGCGGCGGTGGGCGTGGGCGCGGGCATCGCCGGCACCTGGGCGCTGCGGCGGGCCGCGCTGCCCTCGGCCGGGCTCTACCCGATCGCCGCGGTGGGCATCACCGTGCTGGCGTACGCGGCGGGGGCGGTGCTGCACGCCTCGGGGTTCCTCGCCGTCTACGTGGCCGGGGTGCTGCTGGGCAATGCCCGGCTGTCCCACCGGCAGGCGATCCTCGGCTTCGCGGACGGGCTGGCGTGGCTCGCCCAGATCGGGTTGTTCGTGCTGCTCGGGTTGCTGGCCTCGCCGGGCCGGCTGGACGCGGCGGTGGTGCCGGCGGTGGTCGCGGGGCTGGCCCTGGTGCTGCTGGCCCGCCCGCTGTCGGTGGCCGTCTCGGCGCTGCCGTTCCGGGTCGGCCTCCGCGAACAGGCGTTCCTGTCCTGGGCGGGGCTGCGCGGGGCGGTGCCGATCGTGCTGGCGACCATCCCGCTCTCCGAACGGGTGCCCGGGGCGGAGCGCCTCTTCGACGTGGTCTTCGTCCTGGTGGTGATCTTCACGCTGGTGCAGACCGGCACGCTGGGGCCGTTCGCCCGCCGGTTGCGGGTGACCGCGCCGGCGGAGGCCACCGAGATCCACCTGGAGACCGCGCCGCTGGAGCGGATGCGGGCGGATCTGCTCCAGTTGGAGGTGCCGCCGGGCTCGCGGCTGGCGGGCGTGCACGTCGACGAGTTGCGGCTTCCGTTGGGCGCGTCGGTCACGCTGGTGCTGCGCGACGGGGTGGGTTTCGTGCCCACTCCGGGCACCCGGCTGAAGACCGGCGACAGTTTGCTGATCGTGGCGACGGCCGGGGTGCGCGACGCCGCCGAACGGCGGCTGCGGGCGGTCAGTCGGCGCGGTCGGCTGGCCCGATGGTTTGGCGAGTACGGGGATGAGGCGGTCGGTTGACCTGCTAGCGTTCCCTTTGCCCCAGTTAGGCAGGGCTAGGGGTAGTTAAGCGGGGCGACGGTGCGGCACATTGTCGGACGCCTGTACGTTCCGTATTCTTGCCAACCTCCGGAGTGCGCGGCCATCGTCGCCGTGCGCCCCTTTTCGTACATCTAGGGGACGTCGTCATGATTGGCGCCCCCTGACCAGGTGCCGCGAACAACGCGGCTCCCCGGCCGAGGGAGCGACCCATGGCGAAGCCAGCCGACACCAGGACCGCCGGGCGCAAGCCGGTGGCCAAGGCCACCCGCAGCACCGCGGAGACCGAGAAGATCCGGGCGGCGCTGGCGGCGCGGCGGGACGAGCTTCGCGCCGAGTACGATCAGACGCTGAGTGAGATCACCGAGCTGCAGCGCGATCGGCTGACCGACTCGGCCGGGGACGACCAGGCCGACACGGGCACCAAGACGCTCGAGCGGGAGCAGGAGATCTCTCTCGCCAACAGCATTCTGGAACGGATCACACAGGTCGAGCGCGCTCTGGAGCGTCTCGACGAGGGTGGTTACGGCTGGTGCGAGCGGTGCGGCAACCCGATCCCGGTCGAGCGCCTCGCCGCCTTCCCGTCGGCCACCCAGTGTGTGACGTGCAAGCAGCTGGAGGAGCGGCGCTGAGGTCCGCTCCCCGGCGGCGATGAGACGGTGAGCGATCACCGCCGAGACACCTCGATGGGGAGCGCATGACCGCAGC
This sequence comes from Micromonospora sp. NPDC005203, assembly GCF_042872705.1. NCBI lineage: Bacteria > Bacillati > Actinomycetota > Actinomycetes > Micromonosporales > Micromonosporaceae > Micromonospora > Micromonospora sp. NPDC005203. Next base: position 183,629 of record NZ_JBIAKV010000007.1, read on the forward strand.
ACCGTCCGCCGAACCCGGCCGTACCGACCCGGGTGCCGGCATACGCCGGCCCCGGGCCGTCGCGATTCTCGCCGGAGTCGCCCTGGTGGCCCTGCTGGCCGACCTGGTCACCAAGCACCTCGCGCTGGCCGCGTTGACCGACCGGGAGCCGGTCCGGCTGCTCGGCGGGGCCGTCTACCTGAGTCTGACCCGCAACAGCGGTGCCGCCTGGAGCATCGGCGCGGACCACACCTGGATCTTCCCGCTGATCACCATCGGTGTGGTCGGCTGGATCGTCTGGATGGCGCTGCGTCTGCGCTCGCTGCCGTGGGCGATCTGCCTCGGCCTGGTGCTGGGCGGCGCGCTGGGCAACCTCGTCGATCGGATCTTCCGGGCCCCCGCGCCCTTCCACGGGCACGTGGTCGACATGATCAGCCTGTTCGACCCGTACGGCCAGGTCTGGCCGGTGTTCAACCTGGCGGACAGCTCGCTGGTCTGCGGCGTGCTGCTGGCCATGCTGTTGGAGTTGACCGGCCGCCAGCGGGACGGCCGGCGGGCCGGACGCGACGGCGCCCCGGTCGAGACGGACGCCACCCAGGGCGCGGACCAGCGGGAGCGGGCATGACCTCCGCGTTCGCCGCGGGCGGCGACCACCGTTCCCTCCCGGTCCCGGACGGCCTGGACGGCATGCGCCTGGACCAGGCGGTGTCCCGGCTGTTCGGGCTCTCCCGCACCGCCGCCGCGGCCCTGGTCGATGCCGGGGACGCGCTCGTCGACGGCACCTCGCGCGCCAACTCGCACAAGGTCAAGGCCGGCTCCTGGCTGGACGTCACGCTGCCCGCCCCGGTCGCCCCGCCGACGGTGGTGCCGCAGGCGGTGCCCGGCCTGCGGGTGGTCTACGCCGACGACGACATCGTGGTGGTCGACAAGCCGGTGGGGGTGGCCGCGCACCCCAGCCCCGGGTGGACCGGCCCGACCGTGATCGGTGCCCTCGCCGCGATCGGGCACCGCATCTCCACGAGCGGTGCCGCCGAGCGGCAGGGCGTGGTGCACCGGCTCGACGTGGGCACCACCGGGATCATGGTGGTGGCCAAGAGCGAACAGGCGTACACGGCGTTGAAGCGGGCCTTCAAGTACCGCGAGGTGGACAAGGGCTACCACGCGGTGGTGCAGGGTCACCTGGACCCGCTGCGCGGCACTGTCGACGCGCCGATCGACAGGCACCCCACCCACGACTACCGCTGGGCGGTGGTCTCCGGCGGTAAGCCGAGCATCACCCACTACGACACCCTGGAGGCGTTCCCGGCGGCCAGCCTGGTCGACGTCCGCCTGGAGACGGGTCGGACCCACCAGATCCGGGTGCACTTCTCCACCATGCGGCACCCGTGCGTGGGTGACCTGACCTACGGCGCCGATCCCACCCTCTCGGCCCGTCTCGGCCTGGCCCGACAGTGGCTGCACGCCCGCGAACTGAGCTTCCTGCACCCCCGAACGGGGGACGAGGTCCGGTTCGTCAGCGACTACCCTGACGACCTGGACCGCGCGCTCCAGATCCTGCGTGACTGAGCGGCGACCGCCCGACACCGACCCGACGAGGGGATCCCGCCCGTGCGCGCCGGCAACCTGCTACGGCAGCTGGACCAACGGTTGCTGCCGCAGCTGACCCGGGCCGTGGCCCGGCTGGGCGACCGGCCGAGCCGGTCCGGAGTGCTCACCTGGTCGGCCGCGCTGTCCGCGGCGGCGGTGCTGGGCACCGCGCTCTGGGCCGCCGACGAGACTCCGCTCGGCGACCGGACGGTGGGCGAGGTGACCCGGGTGGGCGTCTCCGACGGCGACTCCGTGCCCGGCTACCTGCGGTCCGCCGCCGCCGACCTGGCCGCGCTCACCCAGTCCGCCCCGGCCGCCGAGGACGGGACCTACGCGCTTGTCACACTCGTCGCGTACCTGCCGCCGCAGCGTCTGGCGACGGTGCTCGGCGACGTCGGAGTCTCGACGGTCTTCGGGCGGGTTCCGCTGCCGGGGCGGCAGACCGAGATTGTCAGGATCCCCGCGATGCGGGTGCCGGACGACGTGGTCGCCGGGATGGGTCAGGTGGCGGCCCGCAAGGAGACCGAAGCCGCCGACTACCGGGCCAGGGCCACCGCGGTCGACGGCGACGGCGACGGTGAGCGGGAGTTGCGGGCGCGCTATGCCAGCGGCGCCGAGGTGGCGACCGCCGAGGCGGCCGCGTACCGCTCCGGCTGCTCCTGCGTCTACGCGGCGGTGGTACGAGCGGTGCCGGGGGTGTTGCGCGGCATGGCGGCCCGACCGCACGTGCGTGCGGTCGACCCCGCCCCGGAGGTGTACCGGCTGGACCGCACGGTCTTCACGCCACCCCTGCCCGAGCAGGATGACGTGGTGCGCCCGCCGGCCGACACCGGGCCGAGCCCCGAGCCGACGCCCGCGCAACGGTCGGAGCCGGCACCTGGCACCCCGGAGCCCGTGGCGTCGGTGGGCGAATCGTCGGAACCCGCACCGGTCGTGACGATTCCGTTACCAACGCCGCCCTCGACGGAACCCACCGGGCCGCCCCCGCCGAGCATCACCACCTCGCCGGACGCCACCACCGCCGTCGAACCGCCGACGCCCACGTCGTCGTGATCTGCGTCGGCTGGTGTGCGTTCTGAGGTGTGGTCCGAATAGGGTTTGCTTCGTAGCCTGTCAGACGGAGATCGATGGTGCTGGGAGGGCGGGCCGTGGAGGGCAGTGAGACCGGCTGGGGCCGGCCGGCCGAACCAGCGCCGCGGTGGCGCGCGTTGTTGGACCGCGCCCGGTTGGGCGGTCGTGGCGCGGAGCAGACCGAGCCGGAGCGGCGGGCCGACGAGGCGCCGCCGGACCCGCTGCCACGGCGTGCGGCCCCGAACGGGTACGCCGGGCGGGCACCGGCCGTCGGGCAACCGGCGGAGTCGGCGTACGGCGGCACGGACCCCGCCTACCGGGCCGAGGCGACCTACCGCGTCGACCCCGCCTATCGGGCCGAGCCGGCGTACCGGGCGGATCCCGCCTACGGGGCCGAGCCGGACTACCGCTCGGAGCCGGCGTACCGGAGCGAGCCGACCTATCGCGCGGAGCCTGACTATCGCGCCGAGCCGACCTATCGCGCGGAACCTGACTATCGCGCGGAGCCTGACTACCGCGCGGAGCCGGAATTCCGTGCCGAGCCGACCTATCGGGCCGAGCCGGATCACCGGGGCGAGCCGGGCTACCGCGCCGAGCCGGGTTATCGCCCCGAGCCGGGCTACCGGGCGGAGCCGGGTTACCGGGCGGAGCCGGGTTACCGGGCGGAGCCGGGTTACCGGGCGGAGCCGGGTTACCGGGCGGAGCCGGGTTACCGGGCCGAGCCGGGCTACCGGACCGAGCCGGGCTACCAGGCGGAACCGGCGTACCGGGCTGAGCCCGAGTCGCCGCCTCCCGCGCCCGACCCCGCCCAGTCCCGCTACGCGCTGCTGGACAACGGCTATCGGCAGGGTGACCCGCCGGCGGAGTCGCGGTACGCGCTGTTGGAGACCGGCTACCAGCCGGAGACCGGTTACCCGGTGGCCGCGCCGCCATCCGCACCTGTCACACCCGCGCCTGCCCCGCCAGTCGTGCCGCCGCCCAGCCCGTCGGCTGGCTCGGTGGTCGCCGAACGCGCCTACCCGGCCCGGGTCGAGTGGCGTGCGCAGGGTGCCGACCCGGAGCACGAGCGGGCCAACGAGGTGCTCCGCCGCGACCTGGGCACGCCCCGGGTCTTCGCCTTCGCCAACCCCAAGGGCGGGGTGCACAAGACCACCGCCACCGTGCTCGCCGCCGCCACCGTCGGCAGCGTGCGCGGCCAGGGCGTTCTGGCCTGGGACGACAACGAGTTGCGCGGCACCCTCGGACTGCGTGCCGGCAGCGCCCGGCACGCCCGGACGATCCGGCACCTGGTGGCCGACCTGGCCCAGATCGAGATCCTGGAGGGCTCGACCCTGCTGGGTCGGCTCGACGACTACCTGCGGCACGCCTCCGACAGCTCGTACGACGTGCTGGCCGGCGAGGAGAGCCCGCGCTTCGCCCAGCGACTCGACCAGTTCACCGTCCGACGGGTGTTGGAGCTGCTGCGGCGTACCCACGACGTGGTGTGCGTGGACACCGGCAACAACGTGGAGAGCCCCAACTGGCGCACGGTGATGCAGGCCGCGGATCAGCTGGTGGTGACCACCGTGCCCCGCGAGGACGCGGCGTTCAGCGCGGACTGGATGCTCGACCTGCTGCACGAGGAGGGCATGGGCGAACTGGCGGACAACGCGATCACGCTCATCTCCTGCCCGACCCCGGGTCGCTCGGCCCTGCAGGACGACCTGGAGCGGCACTTCGCCACCCGTACCCGGGGGGTGGCGGTGGTGCCGTACGACCCGGCGTTGGAGACCGGGTCGTCGATCGAGTACCACCAGCTCCAGCCGGAGACCCGCCAGGCGTGGCTGCGCGCCGCGGCGATGATGGTGGAGCCGTTCGCCCGGTGAGCTGGTCTGCCGCCACCGGGGCTCCGGCCCGACACCGGGCCTGAGAGGATCATCGGGTGAGCCCGGACAACCCCGACCGTGAGAGACCCGCCGACGAGCCCGACCGACCCACACCGCCCGGAGCGTCGGGCCCGACACCGTCGGTCGGTGAGTCGCCGTCAGCGGGCGAGTCGCCGCTGGTGGGTGAGCAGTCGGCCGGCGCTGGCCCTTGGGGGGCGTACCAGAGCTCTCTGCAGCTCAGCTTCGACGAGCCGCGCCGCCCGCTGCGCGCCACCGTGACGGTGCTGGGCACCGTGCTCGCGCTGGCCGTGCTGGGTGTGCCGTTCGGACTGCTCTGGGCCGTGCTCGCGCCGGACACGCCGGTGGTCAAGACCGTCGAGGGGGCGATCTACGCCGACCCGCAACCGGAGCAGCCGATCGCCGCGGACGGCTGGTTCAGTCTGCTGGGGCTCGGCTTCGGGCTGCTGGTCGCGCTCGCCCTGTGGTTCGTGCTGCGGCGTCGGCGCGGTCCGGTGGGGCTGCTCGCCGCGGTGCTCGGCGCGTTGGTCGCCGCACCGGTGGCCTGGCAGGTGGGTCGGCGCGTCGGCCTGGCCACCTTCGACCGGCTACTGGCCACCGCTCCGGCCGGGCAGGCCTTCACCAAACCCGCGGACCTGCGGGCCGGTGGGGTCGACTGGCTGCTCGGCGTGCTGCCGGTGCCGCACGGCAACCTGCTGCTGCCGGCGTTCGGTGCCGCGATCATGTACACCCTGCTGGCCGGCTGGTCGCGCTGGCCGGGGCTGCGCCCGGAGCCCGAGCCGGCCGATCTCAGTTGGGTGTCGGCGGGGACGCCAGCTCCGACAGCGGCACCGGCACCGCCCGCACCTGACGAAGCAGAGCCGCCTCGCGGTTGAGCAGTCGCAGCTCGGCGCGGAGCCGGGCGGCGGTGTCGTCGATGGCCAGCAGGCGCTGCCGGTCGTCGACGGTGAGCGCCGCGGTCGCCGCCACCAGGTGGGAGAGCACCGTCGGGTCCTCCGGCAGTTGCTCGGAGATCTCCTCCGGGTCGGAGCGGATCAGGCCCAGGTACTGCCGGAACACCGCGATCACCCGGGCGGCCAGCAGCTCGGCCACCTCGTCCGGCCCGGCCGGGTCGGGCAACCACTCCACGTCGGCGGTCAGGTAGGGCGCGGCGCTGTCGTCGACCTCGGCGATCCGGAAGCGACGCCGGCCGACCGTGACGATGTCGAAGCCACCGTCGGCCAGCTCGGTCACCTGGCGCAGTTCGGCGGTGCAGCCCACCTCGTGCAGGGTGACGGCGCCGGCGCTCGGCGTGGCGTGGGCGCCGGGACCGGCGGGCGCGACCTCCCACCCGGCCTGGATGGCCACCACGCCGAACTCACGTGGCGCACCCTCGGGCAGGTCGATGAGGTGTCGCACCAGCGCCCGGTAGCGCTCCTCGAAGATGTGCAGCGGCAGCACCAAGCCGGGAAAGAGCACTGTTGCGAGCGGGAACACCGGCAGCCGTGCGGTCACATCGTCGAGCCTAACCAATCTCGCCCCCGGAGGCGTGGCCCGGCTCACCGTCCCGGCGGACGGGCGGCTCGGGTGCGCTCCGCGCCGGCCGCCTAGACTCGCAAGGGTGCTGAATCGGATCGACCTGCGCAACGGTCTCGGTGACCCGCGCCGCCTGCTGCCCCGTGCCCAGCTCGACGTCTCGGTTGCCGTCGAGCGGATCCGCCCTCTGGTGGAGGCGGTCCGCGAGCATGGATACCCGGCGATCCGGGAGGCCAGTGAGCGGTTCGACGGCATCTCCCCGGAGGTGCTGCGGGTGCCGGTCGAGGCGATCACCGAGGCCGAGGGGGTGCTCCACCCGGCCGTGCGCGCCGCGCTGCTGGAGTCGATCACCCGGGCCCGCCGGGTGCACGACGACCAGCGGCGCACCGACCACGTCACGCAGGTGGTGCCCGGCGGCACGGTCACCGAGCGCTGGCTGCCGGTCGACCGGGTCGGCCTCTACGTGCCCGGCGGCCTGGCGATGTACCCGTCGACGGTGGTGATGAACGTGGTGCCCGCCCAGGCGGCCGGGGTGCGGTCGCTGGTGGTGGTCAGCCCGCCGCAGAAGGACAACGGCGGCCTGCCCGACGCCCGGGTGCTCGCCGCGTGCGCGCTGCTCGGCGTCGACGAGGTGTACGCCGTGGGCGGAGCCCAGGCGGTGGCGATGCTGGCGTACGGCGCGGCGGTCGACCCGGTGGGTGAGCTGCGGTGCGACCCGGTCGACCTGATCACCGGCCCCGGCAACATCTGGGTGACCGCCGCCAAGCGGCTGCTGCGCGGCGTGGTCGGCATCGACGCCGAGGCCGGGCCGACCGAGATCGCCATCCTGGCCGACGACACGGCCGATCCGGCGCACGTCGCCGCCGACCTGATCAGTCAGGCCGAGCACGACCCGCTCGCCGCGAGTGTGCTGGTCACCCCGTCGCTGAGGCTCGTCGAGTCGGTTGAGCGGGAGTTGGCCCGGCAGGTGCCGGCGACCAAGCACGCCGACCGGGTCACCACCGCGTTGACAGGTGAGCAGAGCGGCGTGGTCCTGGTCGACGACCTGGCGGCGGGGCTGCGGGTGGTCGACGCGTACGCGGCCGAGCACCTGGAGATCCAGACGGTCGACGCCCGGGAGTGGGCGCTGCGGGTCCGCAACGCGGGAGCGATCTTCGTGGGGGCCTGGTCGCCGGTGTCGCTTGGCGACTACTGCGCCGGGTCCAACCACGTGCTGCCCACCGGCGGCTGCGCCCGGCACTCCTCCGGGTTGTCGGTGCAGTCGTTCCTGCGCGGGGTGCACCTGATCGAGTACACCGAGACCGCTCTGCGGGAGGTGGCCCCACACGTGGTCACCCTGGCCGGAGTGGAGGACCTGCCGGCGCACGGCCAGGCCGTCCAGGCCCGTTTCCCGGGAGGGACGGCGTGAGCGAGCGAACCGGCTTGGAGGAGCTGCCGATCCGCGACGACCTGCGGGGGCTGTCGCCGTACGGGGCGCCGCAGCTGGACGTGCCGGTGCGGCTGAACACCAACGAGAACTCCCACCCGGTGCCAGAGCCGGTGGTCGAGGCGATCAGCAAGGCCCTCGCGGCCGAGCTGCGCGAGTTGAACCGCTATCCGGACCGGGACGCGGTGGCGCTCCGCGCCGACCTGGCCGCATATCTCGGGCACGGGCTCACCGTCGAGCAGGTGTGGGCGGCCAACGGCTCCAACGAAATCCAGCAGCAGCTGTTGCAGGCGTTCGGTGGGCCGGGGCGCAGCGCGCTCGGGTTCGTTCCGGCGTACTCGATGCACCCGCTGCTGGCCCTCGGCACCGGCACCCGGTGGGTGCCCGCGCGGCGCGGCGTCGACTTCGGTCTGACCGTCGGGGAGGCGGTCGCCCAGGTCCGGGAGCACCGCCCCGACGTCGTGTTCCTCTGCTCACCGAACAACCCCACCGGCACGGCACTGGACCCGGCGGTGATCGCCGGGGTGCTCGACGTCGCGCCGGGGATGGTGGTCGTCGACGAGGCGTACGCCGAGTTCGCCCGACCCGGGACGGTCAGCGCCCTCGCGGTGCTGCCCGGCCACCCCCGGTTGGTGGTCACCCGGACGATGAGCAAGGCGTTCGGCTTCGCCGGCGGGCGGCTGGGTTACCTGGCCGCCGACCCCGCGGTGGTGCAGGCGGTGCAGCTCGTTCGACTGCCGTATCATCTGTCCACGCTGACCCAGGCCGCCGCCCGCGCTGCGGTGACCCACCGCGACACCCTCCTCGGTACGGTGAGCGCGATCATGGTGCAGCGGGATCGGATCGTGGCGACGCTGCGCGAGCGTGGGTTGCGGGTCGCCGACAGCGACGCCAACTTCGTGCTCTTCGAGGTGGGCGGCGACCAGACCACCGGGTGGCACGCCCTGCTGGCGCAGGGGGTGCTGGTCCGCGACGTGGGCCTGCCCGGCTGGCTGCGGGTGACCGCGGGCACCTCGGCCGAGACCGACGCCTTTCTTTCTGCAATGGAGACTGTGACGTGGGAGCGCGAGGAGTGAGCTTGCGAGCCCCGCAGTCGCGACCGAGAGGTAAGCAATGAGCCGGACCGCCCGGGTGGAGCGCATCACCAAGGAGACCAAGGTCCTCGTCGAGATCGACCTCGACGGCAACGGTGCCGCCGAGATCAGCACCGGGGTCGGCTTCTACGACCACATGCTGCACCAGATCGCCCGGCACGGCGGCTTCGACCTGACCGTACGCACCGTGGGTGACCTGGAGATCGACGCGCACCACACGATCGAGGACACCGCCCTGGCCCTGGGTGCCGCGTTCGACCAGGCGCTGGGCGACAAGGCCGGCATCCGGCGGTACGGCTCGGCGACGGTGCCGATGGACGAGGTGCTGGTCCGGGCCGCGGTGGACCTGTCCGGTCGGCCGTACGTGGTGCACGACGAGCCGGCGCTGGCCCCGTACATCGGGCCGGTCTACGCGACGAGCATGACCCGGCACATCTGGGAGTCCTTCGGCCAGGCGGCCCGGGTGACGTTGCACGTCGACGTGTTGCGGGCGGCCCGACCGGGTGGTCACCCGGACGCGCACCACGTGGTGGAGGCGCAGTTCAAGGCGGTCTCCCGCGCGTTGCGCGAGGCCACCTCGATCGACCCACTGTCGGCGGGCGCGATCCCCAGCACGAAGGGCGCACTCTGATGAGCGCGAGGAGTGCAGCGAAGCGGAGCCCCGCAGTCGCGATTCGAGGGCGGCTCTGATGGGTGCCGCGTTGCCGACGTTGCTGCTGATCCTGGCCGGGGTGCTGGTCGGTGGCACCTGGTCGCTTCACCGCCAGGGTGCGCCGAAGGTGGCGGTGCTGGTCACCGGGGTGCTCGCGGTGCTCGCCACGGTCGCCGGGGTGCTGCGGCTGCTGCCGGGGGGCGACGCGTGAGCGCCGTGGTGGTGCTCGACTACGGCTCGGGCAACCTGCGCTCGGCGGAGCGGGCGTTGGTCGCCGCCGGCGCGGACGTCCGGGTGACCGACGATCTGGCCGCCGCGGCCGCCGCCGATGGTCTGGTGGTGCCGGGGGTGGGGGCGTACGCGGCGTGCATGGCCGGGATCGAGGCGCTCGGCGCCGGCCCGGTGATTGCCGAGCGGGTCGCCGCCGGCCGGCCGGTGCTCGGCATCTGTGTGGGCATGCAGGTGCTCTTCGAGCACGGCGACGAGCACGGCGTGGTGACCAAGGGGTTGGGGTTGCTGCCCGGCGGGGTGACCCGACTGGCCGCCGCCAGGCTGCCGCACATGGGTTGGAACACGGTCCGGGCGCCTGCGGAGTCGGTGCTCTTCGCCGGGCTGACCGAGCAGAGCCGGTTCTACTTCGTCCACTCGTACGCGATGGGCGACCCGGCGGCGCTGGCCGCTGCCGGCGCCGTGGTGAGCACCACCCACCACGACACGGATTTTGTCGCCGCGGTGGAGCGGGGTCCGCTCTCGGCGGCACAGTTCCATCCGGAGAAGTCCGCCGACACCGGTGCCGCGCTGCTGCGCAACTGGCTCGCCACGCTGCCCACCGGTGGCTGAGCGTCGGTGTCCGACGCCCGACTCGGGGGCGTCGCGGTGAGCCGGGAACGGGCCCGCCGGCGGGCGGAGCGGGAGGCGGAGCAGGCCCGGGAGCGGGCGGTCCGGCAGCGTCAGGTAGCTCGCCGGCAGCGCCGTCGCGCGGTGGTTCGCCGGTTGACGCCACGGCTGCGGCGGGGTCGCTCCGGGCGGCTGGCCCGGCACACTCGGGGTGAGCGGGCCGCGATCGTGCTGCTCACCGGCGCGGCGTTGATCCTGATCTGGACGTTCGTCGACAACCTGGCGTTGCGTATCGCGCTGATCGTGCTCTTGCTGCTCGTACTGCCGGCGATCGTCGTGATCGCCCTGGACCGTCGTACCTGATCGAGGAGAAGACCTTGAGCCTCACCCTGTTACCCGCCGTGGACGTCGCTGACGGCCGGGCCGTCCGGCTCGTTCAGGGCGCCCTCGGAAGCGAGAGCATCTACGGCGACCCGTTGGACGCGGCACTGGCCTGGCAGCAGGACGGCGCGGAGTGGATCCACCTGGTCGACCTGGACGCGGCGTTCGGTCGGGGCACCAACGCGCACCTGCTCGCGGAGGTGGTGCGGCAGTTGGACGTGAAGGTGGAGCTCTCCGGGGGCATCCGTGACGACGAGTCGCTGCGCGCGGCGTTGGGTACCGGGGCGGCCCGGGTGAACATCGGCACCGCCGCCCTGGAGGACCCGGTCTGGTGTGACCGGGTCGTCGCGGAGTACGGCGACCGGGTGGCCATCGGGCTGGACGTGCGTGGTCACACCCTGTCGGCGCGGGGTTGGACCCGTGACGGCGGTGACCTGTACGAGGTCCTGGAGCGGCTGGACAAGGCGGGTGCGAGCCGGTACGTGGTCACCGACATCACCAAGGACGGCACGATGCGCGGGCCGAACATGGACCTGCTGCGTGAGGTGTGCGCCCGCACCGACCGGCCGGTGATCGCCTCGGGTGGGGTGTCCACGCTCGACGACCTGCGGACGTTGGCGACCCTGGAGTCGGCCGGGGTGGAGGGCGTTATCGCCGGTAAGGCGCTCTACGCGGGCGCGTTCACGGTGGCCGAGGCGCTGCGGACGTTGGCCGAGGCGTGACGGTCACCCGGCTCGGCTCGGGCGGTCCATGGGAGCAGGAGTACGGGTACTCCCGGGTCGTCCGGGCCGGCGAGCGGGCCTGGACAGCCGGCTGCACGGCGACGGTGGATGGCCGGGTGGTGCACGTCGGGGACGCCGCCGCGCAGACCGCGCAGGCGCTGCGGATCGGTCTGGCCGCGCTCGCCGAGGTGGGTGCGGAGCCCGGTGACGTGGTCCGGACCAGGATGTACGTGACCGACCGCCGGCACGCCGACGAGGTGGGCCGGGCGCACAACGCGGTCTTCGGCGCGGTGCGGCCGGCGGCGACGCTTGTGGTGGTGGCCGGTCTGCTGGACCCGGAGCACCTGGTCGAGGTGGAGTTGGAGGCGTACCTCGGCGATCGCTGAGATACGCGCCCGCCCGCCCGCCCGCCCGCCCGGCCTGCTGGCTGGCTGGCCCGTAGCCCGATAAGTTGTGCACAACTTAATTGTGAGCTACGGTTCGGCGGTGACCGATGACCTGGTGTTGCGCCGGCAGGTGTGCTTCGCGCTCTACGCCGCGTCGCGCGCCCTGACCGACGTGTACCGGCCGATCCTCGACGAGGTCGGGCTGACCTACCCGCAGTACCTGGTGCTGCTGGTGCTCTGGGAGCGCCCCGACGACGCCCCCGCGGTGTCCGAGCTGGGCGCCGAGCTGCGACTGGACTCCGGCACGCTCTCTCCGCTGCTCAAGCGACTGGAGGGGGCGGGGCTGGTGGTGCGACGGCGGTCGGCCCGCGACGAGCGGCGGGTCGAGGTCGTCCTCACCGAGCAGGGGCGGGCGCTGCGCGAGCAGCTCTGCGAGGTCCCGCTGCGCATCGCGCAGGCCACCGGGCTGGGCCTCGGCGAGCTGGTGGCGTTGCGCGACACCCTCACCCGGGTCACCGAGACCATCCACCAACAGAAGGAGCAGTGACTCTCATGCAGGTTCTCTACACCGCGTCCGCGACCGCCAGCGGCGATGGCCGCGACGGCCACGTCGAGACCTCCGACGGCACCCTCGCGCTCGACCTGGCCGTGCCGAAGGAGATGGGTGGCGCCGGTGGGGCCGCCAACCCCGAGCAGCTCTTCGCCGCCGGCTACGCGGCCTGCTTCCACAGCGCCCTGCGCCTGGTGGGCCGCCGCGCCAAGGCCGACGTGAGCGACTCCGTCGTCGCCGCCGAGGTCGGCATCGGCCCGAACGGCAGCGGCGGATTCGGGCTCACCGTACGGCTCGTCGTCGACCTGCCCGCCGTCTCCCGCGAGATTGCCGAGCAACTCGTCGAGCAGGCCCACCAGGTCTGCCCGTACTCCAACGCCACCCGCGGCAACATCGACGTCGCGCTGACCGTCCGCGAGACCTCGGCCGCATGACGTCGCGGACCCAGGCCCCCACCGCGGACGAGAGGACGACCACCCCGTGACCGGCAATCGTGAGATCCACCTGGCCAGCCGCCCGCAGGGCTGGCCCACCGAGGACACCTTCCGGCTCGTCGAGACCGACGTCCCGACGCCCGGACCGGGCCAGATCGTGGTCCGCAACCAGTTCCTGTCCGTCGACCCGTACATGCGGGGACGGATGAACGACGTCAAGTCGTACGTGCCGCCGTTCGCCCTCGACGCCCCGCTCGACGGTGCGGCGATCGGCGAGGTGGTGGCCAGCGAGTCGGCCGACGTCGCCGTCGGCACCACGGTCCTGCACGGGCTGGGCTGGCGGGAGTACGCGCTGCTCGACGCCAGCGCCGCCCGGCCGGTCGACCCGAGCCTGGCGCCGGTCAGCGCGTACCTCAGCGTGCTCGGCATGCCCGGGCTGACCGCGTACGCCGGTCTGCTGGAGGTCGCCGCGATGAAGCCCGGCGAGACGGTCTTCGTCTCCGCCGCGGCCGGCTCGGTCGGCAGCCTGGTGGGCCAGATCGCGAAGCTCAGGGGCGCGGGCCGGGTCGTCGGCAGCGCCGGCTCGGCCGCCAAGGTCGAGCGGCTGCGGGCGCTGGGCTTCGACGCCGCCTTCGACTACCACGACGGGCCGGTCCGTGAGTCGTTGCGGGCGGCCGCCCCGGACGGTGTCGACGTCTACTTCGACAACGTCGGCGGCGACCACCTGGAGGCGGCGATCTCGGCCATGAACCTGCACGGCCGGGCCGCGATCTGCGGCATGATCTCGCAGTACAACGCGACCGAACCGCCGGCCGCGCCGCGCAACCTGGCGCTGGTCATCGGCAAGCGGCTCACCCTGCGCGGCTTCCTGGTCAACGACCACAACAACGTGCGGGCGGAGTTCGTCCGTGACGTCGCCGGCTGGCTGCGCGAGGGCACGCTGTCCTACGACGAGACGGTCGTCGACGGTATCGAGAACGCCCCGGCGGCGTTCCTGGGCCTGCTGCGCGGCGAGAACCTGGGCAAGATGCTCGTTCGGGTCTGATCGGTTCGTGGTGCGCGGCGGTCGGCCCGGTCGGGTCGGCCGCCGCTCCTCGCGCGGAGGATAGGGTGGCGGCATGACGGTGGCGGTACGGGTGATCCCCTGTCTCGACGTGGACGCCGGGCGGGTGGTCAAGGGCGTCAACTTCCTCGACCTGCGCGATGCCGGTGACCCGGTGGAGTTGGCCGCCGCGTACGACCGGGCCGGGGCGGACGAGCTGACCTTCCTCGACGTCACCGCGTCCTCCAGCGACCGGGGCACCATGCTCGACGTGGTGCGCCGCACCGCCGAGTCGGTCTTCATCCCGCTGACCGTCGGGGGCGGGGTCCGGCAGGTCGCCGACGTCGACACGCTGCTGCGCGCGGGCGCGGACAAGGTCGGCGTGAACACCGCCGCCATCGCCCGGCCGGAGTTGATCGCCGAGATAGCCGACCGGTTCGGCCGGCAGGTGCTCGTGCTCTCCCTCGACGTGCGCCGGGCGCCGACCGACATCACCCCCAGCGGGTTCGAGGTCACCACGCACGGCGGCCGTCGGGGCACGGGCATCGACGCGGTGTGGTGGGCGCAGCGGGGGGCCGAGCTGGGCGCGGGGGAGATCCTGCTCAACTCGATGGACGCCGACGGCACCAAGGCCGGTTTCGATCTGGAGCTGATCGCCGCGGTACGGGCGATCGTGGACGTGCCGGTGGTGGCCAGCGGGGGTGCCGGCGAGGTGGCCCACTTTCCGCCCGCGATCGGCGCGGGCGCGGACGCGGTGCTCGCCGCCAGTGTCTTCCACTTCGGCGAGCTGACCGTGGCCGAGGTCAAGGACGCGCTGCGGGACAGCGGTCACCCGGTGCGCTGAGCCGGTCAGTGCCCGCCGGAGTGCCCCTCGGGTGACCGGCGGGGCGTGGGGATCGAGCGGACGGCGTACTCCTGGACGGCCGCGGCGTGGTCGGCCTCGTCCAGACTCCAGTCGGCGCTGCCGGGCGCGTGTCGGCGGGTCAGCACGCCCTGCACGGTGTCCACCATGGTCGCCACGCCGGCGCGCGGGCGGGTGCGCCAGAGCTGCTCACCCTCGGCGGTGATCCGGAACCAGCCGTCGACGACACTTACCAACCCGGCCCCGACCAGCCGCTGGACGGCGGCCTCCACCTCGTGCCGCTGCGGAATCGCGTGGTTGAGGTGGTCGGCGGTGGAGAGCACATCGGTCAGGCGGACACCCTCCGGCCGGCGACTCGTCGCCGACCGACGGTGCCGGCCGGCTCCGCTCGCGATCACCAGCGACACGAAGATCCAGGCGTCCGTCCAGCGCCAACCGTTCTCCCCCATGCAGAGATGATGACGGCGCGCGTCGCGGAAGGGAACACCCACCCTCCCATCCGGTACGCGGCACCACCACCACGTACCGGTTCGCGGACGGTCGGTGAGGATTCAGCCGGCGGGGGTGGCCGGCGCGGCGTTAGCGGGCGGGGGCGCGGCGCTGTCCGGCGTGGTGCCCTCCGGCACGGCGAACAGCGGGATGAAGAACTGGGCCAACGGCCCGATGGCCAGCGCGTACGCGACGGTGCCCACACCGACCGTGCCGCCGAGGAGCCAGCCGAGCGCCAGCACGGTGACCTCGATGACGGTGCGCACCAGCCGGACCGAGCGGCCGGGCCGGCGGGCCACGTACCCGGTCATCAGGCCGTCGCGAGGGCCGGGTCCCAGCCGGGCGCCGAGGTAGAGGGCGGTGGCGGCGCCGTTGGCGACGATCCCGGTGACCAGCATCGTGATCCGGACGCCGAGCGGGCCACCCCCGGGCAGCAGGGCCAGGGTGGCGTCGACGACCAGGCCGATCACCACGACGTTGCTGACCGTGCCGAGGCCGGGCCGCTGCCGCAGGGGGATCCAGAGCAGCAGCACCAGCGCGCCGACGGCGATGGTGACGGTGCCGAAGGAGAGGCCGGTCAGCTTGGACAGCCCCTGGTGGAACACGTCCCAGGGGTCGAGGCCCAGGTGGGAGCGGATCATCAGGGCCATGCTGACGCCGTAGAGGGCGAGCCCGAGGTAGAGCTGGACCAGCCGCCGGACCGGCCGCTGCCGCAGATTGCCAATCAGTGCCATGCATGCCACTGTAGGTGCCAATCTTCGTCGAGGAAGAAGCCAATATTCGAGGAGTGGTCATGGCTGGGCAGGTACGCGGTGTCCAATTGGCCCGTCTGCTCGGTCAGTGGCACGCCCTGCCGGGCCGACGGCGCAGCCCCGACTACGCGGCTCTGGCCGGCGCGGTGCGCGGTCTGCTCGCCGACGCCCGATTGCCGCTGGGCGTCCGGCTCCCGGCCGAACGGGAGCTGGCCGAGGCGCTGCGGATCAGCCGGACCACGGTCACCGCCGCGTACCGGCAACTGCGGGAGACCGGGCACCTGGCCAGCCGCCGGGGCGCCGGCAGTTGGACGATGCTGCCCGGCAACCACCGGGTGGCCAGCACCGGCCTGTGGACCCCGCTCGACGACCGGGACATGCTCGACCTCGGCGTCGCCGCGCTGGCCGCCCCGCCGCAACTCCTCACGGCGGCCCGAGCGGCAGCCGAGGACCTGCCTCGATACCTGGGCGGGGCCGGCTACCACCCGACCGGCATCATCGAGCTGCGCGAGGCGGTGGCCGGCGCGTACACGGCTCGGGGTCTGCCGACGTCGGCCGACCAGATCATGGTCACCAGCGGCACCCAGCACGCCCTGGACCTGGTGTTGCGACTCGCGCTGACCCCCGGCGGCAACGTCCTGGTCGAGTCCCCGACCTACCCCAACGCCCTCGCCGCGCTGGCCGGGCGACGGGCCCGGATCACCACCCACGGCCTGGCCACCGACGGCGGTGGGTGGGAGCCCGACCTGCTGCTGGGCAGTCTCCGGCAGACCCGGCCCATGCTGGCCTACCTGATCCCGGAGTTCCAGAATCCGACGGGCCACCTGATGCCCGCCGCCCTTCGTGAGCGGGTGGTGGCCGCCGCCCACGCGGTCGGCACCGACCTGATCGTCGACGAGTCCTTCGTGGATCTCGCGCTGGACGGCACCGAGGTGCCGCCCCCGGTCGCCGTCTACGACCGGCACAGTCGGGTGATCAGCATCGGGGGGATGAGCAAGCCCTACTGGGGTGGCCTGCGGATCGGCTGGGTGCGCGCCTCCGCGCCCCAGGTGCAGCGGCTGGCCGCCGTCCGGGTCGGGGTGGACATGGCCAGCCCGGTGTTGGACCAACTGGTCGCGGTGCACCTGCTCGCCGACGCCGCCGAGATCGTCGCCGACCGCCGCGTCCAGTTGACCGGCCAGCGCGACGCCCTGCTCGGCGCGTTGGCGCACCGGCTGCCGGACTGGCGGGTCACCGTGCCAACCGGTGGCGTGACGCTCTGGGCCGAGCTGGACGGCCCGGTCTCCAGCGCGCTGGCGCGGGCCGCCGAGGAGGTCGGCGTGCGGCTGGCGCCCGGCCCCCGGTTCGGCCTGGACGGCACGCTGGAACGCTTCCTGCGGCTGCCGTTCACCCTGCCCGCCGCGGACCTCGTGGAGGCCGTCGGGCGGATCGCCGCGGTCCGCTACGACCTGGACCGGACCGGGCCGCAGCGGTGGCGGGAGCCGGCCGTCATCGCCTGAGCGCCTCGCTGCCACGAACGCCGGTGGCCCCGCACCCGAGCGTGGGTGCGGGGCCACCGGCGACGCGTCACAGCTCGGCGAGGGTGCCGGCGTACATCTTGTCGATCTCGCCCGCGAAGTTGCTCTCCACACCACGCCGCTTGATCTTCAACGACGGGGTGATCTCGCCGTCCTCGATCGTCAGGTCGCGCGGCAGGATGGCCACCTTCTTGATCGTCTCCCAGCGGTTGAGCTTGGCGTTGAGCTGGGCGACGTACTCCTCGACCATCGTCTGGGCCTCCGCCGACGCGACGATCTCGGCGTAGCTGCGGCCTTCGAGGGGGCCGCCGGCGACCCAGCTCCGGATCGCGTCCGGGTCCAGGCTGACAAGCATCGTGCAGAAGTTGCGCGCCTGACCGACGACGACCGCCTGCGAGGCGTACGGGCAGACGGCCTTGAACATCCCCTCGATGTGCGAGGGCGCGATGTACTTGCCGCCCGAGGTCTTGACCAGGTCCTTCTTGCGGTCGGTGATCCGCAGGTAGCCCTGCTCGTCGAGGGTGCCGATGTCACCGGTACGGAAGAAGCCGTCCTCGGTGAACGCGGCGGCGGTCTCCTCCGGCAGGTTGTGGTAGCCACGCATCACCGGCCGACCGCGCAGCAGGACCTCCCCGTCGGTGTCGATCCGGCACTCCAGATCGCCCATCACCCGGCCCACCGTGCCGATCCGCAGACCCGCCGGAGTGTTGACGAAGCTGCCGGCGCTGGTCTCGGTCAGCCCGTAGCCCTCGGAGATCGGCAGGTTCGCGGCGGCGAAGAAGGTCGCGATCTCCGGGCTGAGCGGAGCGGCGCCGGACACCAGCACCCGTATCCGGCCACCCAGGCGGGCCTGGAGCTTGCTGAACACCAGCTTCTCGGCCAGCCCGTAGCGCAGCTTCAACCCGCCCGGCACCGGCTTGCCGGCCTGCTCCAGGGTGACCTTCTCCTTGCCGACGCCAACGGCCCAGGCGAAGATCTTCGCCTTCGCGCCGCCGGCGCCCTGCGCGGTCGTCACGGCCTTGTTGTAGACCTTCTCGAACACGCGGGGAGCGCCGCACATCAGCGTCGGGCGGATCACCGAGAGCAGATCGACGAGCCGGTCCACCCGCCCGTCGACGTAGGTGGGCAGGCCGACGTGGATGGCGCCGCAGAGCAGGGTCTTGCCGAACGAGTGGGCGAGCGGCAGCCACAGGTACTGCAGGTCGTCGTCGCGTATCAGCTCGCCCGCGGTCTGCGCCACGGCCTGCCAGCACCAGCCGCCGTGCAGCAGCTCGACGCCCTTGGGTTGGCCGGTGGTGCCGGAGGTGTAGATCAGGGTGGCCAGGTGGTCCGGCCCGATGCCGGCCACCAGCATGTCGATCAGCTCCGGCTCGGCGGCCAGCGCCTGGGTGCCGCGCTCCTCCAGGTCGGCGAGCGTCAACTGCGCGATCGGGGCGTTCGGATCGACGGCGCCGTCGAGGAGCACCACGTGGGTGAGCGCGGGCAGGGTCGCCCCGGCGATCTTCGCCGCCTGGGCCGGGTTCTCCGCGAACAGCACCTTCGACCCGGAGTCGGCGATGATGTATTTCGCGTCGGCCGGCTCGGTGGTCGGGTAGACGGTGGTGGTCGCGCCGCCGGCGCACATGATGCCGAGGTCGGCGATCACCCATTCCAGCCGGGTGTTGGCGAGGATCGCGACCGGGTCCTCCTGGCCGACGCCCAGGCCGTGCAGACCGGCGGCGACCGCCGTGGCGCGCTGGCCGACCTGCGCCCAGGTCAACCAGACCGGCCCCGAGTCGTCGGCGTTCGGGGACGCGAACGCGTGCCGGTCGGGGGTGGCCGCCACGCGCTTGAGAAACATGTCCGGGATGGAACGGTACGGTACATCGAGAGCCATCGCGGTAGCCGCCTTCGGGGGTGGTGGCGTGACGGTCGTCACGTCATGATGGTTACCGAAGAGTATTGCCTGGCGCGGTGCGTCGGCTAGCCCCGGTGATCGTCCGGCCGTCCCAGCCACCGAACCGGTACGGTCGAATCAGGCGTACCGGTCGGCAACGACTGACCAGTCGTAGGTGGCACGGACCCAGTTCCGCCGTGCCGCGAGCGCGTGGCGCATGCCGTCGTCCCCGTCGGCCAGCAGCGACTTCTCGACATCCAGGTACGCGGCCAGCCCCTGGTTGAACTGGTCCGCCGCGGCCCGCAGCGCGCTCGCCTCATCCGCGCCGCTGGCGCGGGCGAGCACCGTCACCAGGTTGTGCGCGTCCGGGTCGACCTGACTCTCCTTGCCGTAGGAGAAGAGGTCGTTGCACCAGCACACCAGGTCGACCGCCAGCAGATCCAGGGTGACCAGCGCCGGATGGGCGTGCTGGGTCGACCCGAGTGGCTGGGCCGCCGCCAGGTCGGTGAGCGTGAGGCACGGGCGTACGCCACCGATGTGCCGCCGCAGTTGGACGTACTCCGCCGCCTCGGGTACCCGCCGACGCTCTCGGTTGGCCGCCTCCCAGAGCAATGCCAGCAGGTACTCCCGCATCTGACTGACGAACCGCAACAGCAGGGCGGGATTGTCGTGCAGCCGGGTGCGGCGGCACAGGTCGTGCAGCGCGTCACCGAGCGGCCCGACGGCGGGCGGTACGACGTCCGGGTCGCCGCAGCGGTCCAGCACGTCGATCAGGGTGCTGATCGCCGGCCCCAGCCGGGCCGGGTCGGCGCCGAGGCCGTCCTCGTCGCAGGCGTCGTCCATCACGAAGAGCCAACTGATCAGATCGGTGAGCAGGCGCAGCCCGTCCACCGACCCGTCCGAGCAGGCTCGGCCGGCCAGGCCGGCGGCGTCGGCCCGTTGCAACCGACGCACCCGCTGGCCGGAATCGACCAGCCCGAACGCCCGCGCCCACTCGACGCTCTCGCTCCCCACCTGCTCGGCAGCCGCGTGGCGCCCCGCGCGGAAGGGAGGCTCCCGCAGCGCCGAAATCGCGAAATTCCGCACAGTGCGCCCCCACTTCATACCGCCCGGCGCGGAGCGGCGCGGTGAAGCGTACGGGAGGGGACATCAGCGTGTTTCGCTGGGTGTGGGCAACGCCACACTTGACTGGTGACCGCTTCAGCTCAGGGAGTCACATGCCCAGCTTGGCGGCGCGTAGCCGACGCGCGGCGTCCGTCGGCCCGTCCAGTTGGACCTTCGCCACCCGCTGTCGGCCGGACAGGAATAGGACCAGTTCGGCGGGGGCGCCGACCAACCGCAGCGGCTCCCCACCCCGACCGACGGAGATCTCGCCGTGGCCGGGCGCCTGCACGTACAGGTCCGCCGGGAAGCGGCGCAGGGTCAGCCGGGCCAGCGGGGCGGCACGCTTCCACAGGGCGCTCTGCAGGCCGGCGGGCAGGTCGCGCCGTTGCCATCCGGGGCTGGCCCGCCGCACGTCCTCGTGATGGATGAAGAACTCCATCGTGTTGGCCAACTCGTCGGTCAGGGGGTTGCTGACCGGGCTCCACAGCGGCGGCCGTCGTACCTGCGCCACCAGCTCCGGGTAGGGCCGCGCGGCGAGTCGGCCACGCACCCGTTCGGCGTAGCCGCGCAGCGGCGGCAGCATGATCCCACCGGCGGCGTCCGGGCGGCGTTCCCGCAGCACCAGGTGCGCGGCGAGGTCACGGGTCGCCCACCCCTCGTTGATCGTCGGGGCGTCCGGCCCGAGGGCCAGCAGGAGATCGGCCAGCGCCTCGCGCTCGGCTCGGGCGTACCGCGGCATGCGCCGATCGTAGGCTCGTCGGCTCGTCGGCGCGCGATACCGGCCGCTGGCCCGTCGCCGGCCGCTCGTCGCCACCCGGTACGTGACGGTCGACATATCCGGTCCGGGTCGGCAGCGCTGGCCCGGACCGGTAAGGATGAGGGAGATAATTGCGGCTTACGGCGGGGGAGAGCGTGGCGAGCAAGACAAGTCGGGATGTGCTCAGCCGAGGGCTGGGCGTCCTGCGGCAGGCGATCCGCGAGCAGCCCCGGATCTTCACGGTCGCGGTCGTCGGCAGCGTGCTGTTCGGCGGGATGATCATCCTCAGCGCGCGGGTCGTCGGGACGGTCATCGGCGAGGTGGCGCTGCCGGCCATCGCCCGGGGCGAGGTGGGCGCCGGCACCCTGGCGTTGGCCGCGGCCGCGCTGTTCGGGATCAGCGTGCTGCGGGTGGCGGGCATCTTCGGGCGTCGGCTCGGTGCCGGCTACATGCAGTACCGCCTCCAGGCCTCCTACCGCCGCCGGGTCACCCGTCGCTACCTGGAGCTGCCGCTGTCCTGGCACCACCGCAACTCCACCGGCACCCTGCTGTCCAACGCCAACTCGGACGTGGAGGCGGCCTGGTACCCGATCGCGCCGCTGCCGTTCGCCGTCGGCACGTTGGTGATGCTCGTCGGCGCGATCGTGTCGCTCTTCGCCACCGACTGGGCGCTGGCCCTGGTCGGGCTCGCGGTCTTCCCCGCGCTGTTCGCCCTCAACGTCGTCTACTCCCGCCGGATGGCCCCCCGCCAGGCCCGGGCGCAGCGGCTGCGCGCCGAGGTCAGCGCGATCGCCCACGAGAGCTTCGACGGCGCCCTGGTGGTCAAGACGATGGGCCGCGAGGCCCAGGAGACCGCCCGGTTCGCGGGCCGCGCCGGTGAGCTGCGCGACTCGCTGATCGCGGTCGGCCGGCTGCGCGGCATCTTCGACCCGCTGCTGGAGACGCTGCCCAGCCTCGGCACCCTCGCCGTCCTGGTGGTCGGGGCGTTCCGGCTGCGCCAGGGCGCCATCAGCGTCACCGAGCTGGTCAGCGTCGCCTTCCTCTTCACCGTGCTGGCCTTCCCGGTCCGGGCCATCGGGTGGGTCCTGGCCGAGCTGCCGCGCAGCGTCGCCGGCTGGGACCGGGTGCGCCGGGTGCTCGACGCCACCGGCGAGATGCCGTACGGCCAGCGCGTGCTCGACCCGGCCAGCGCCGGCGCCGGCGCGGCGACCCTCACCTTCACCGACGTGCACTTCTCCTACCCGCCGGCCGAGGCGCACGAGGTCGGCGCACAGGTCCTCGGTGAGGTCGGCTTCACGGTGCCAGCCGGTCGGACGGTGGCCCTGGTCGGGCCCACCGGCGCCGGCAAGTCCACGATCGCCTCGCTGGCGGTACGCCTCGTCGACCCGGACTCCGGCACCGTCGCCCTGGACGGGGTGGACGTGCGCGAGCTGACCGCCGCCTCGCTGGCCGGCACGGTGGCCCTGGTCGCCCAGGTGCCGTTCGTCTTCGACGACTCGGTACGCGCCAACATCGCCCTCGACCGGCCCGGCATCGACGACGAGGCAGTCTGGGCGGCGCTGCGGCTGGCCGAGGCGGACGGGTTCGTCGCCGCGCTGCCCGACGGTCTGGACACCATGGTCGGCGAGCGGGGCACGTCGCTCTCCGGCGGGCAGCGGCAGCGGCTCACCCTGGCCCGCGCGCTGGCCGGCCGGCCGCGCCTGCTGGTGCTCGACGACGCGACGAGCGCGGTGGATCCGCGGGTGGAGGCAGCCATCCTGGCCGGGCTGCGATCGTCGACCGCCGAGCCGGGGGTGCCGGTCGCGTCGATCCTCGTGGTGGCGTACCGCCGGGCCACCATCGCGCTCGCCGACGAGGTCATCTACGTGGAGCAGGGGCGGGTGCTCGCCCGGGGCCCGCACAGCGAGTTGCTGGCCAGCGTGCCCGGTTACGTCGACCTGGTCACCGCCTACGAGCAGGCGGAGGTCGAGCGCGCGCAGGAGAGCGCGTACGGCGACGAGGTCGTGCCGGTGCCCTCGGGCCTGGAGATCGAGGTGGACCGGTGAGCGCGAGGAGTGCAGCGCAGCGGAGCCCCGCAGTCGCGAACGAAAGGCGGGTCCGGTGAGCGTCAAGACTGATGAACGGGTTGATCGGGACGAGACGACCTGGCAGACCCTGCGCCGGGGCCTGGCGCTCTCTCCGGAGCTGCGGACCGGCCTGGCCGGCACCCTGGCGCTGGCGTTGGTCTACATGGTTGGTCGGGTGGCCGTGCCGGTCGCCGTGCAGCAGGGCATCGACCGCGGCCTCGTCGGTAGTTTGAACCTCGACGTGGTGTGGACGGTGGTGGCGGTCACCGCGGCGATCCTGGCGGTCACGACGGTCTGCGGTTACCTGATGATGCGCCGGCTGTTCACGGTCAGCGAGACGGCGCTGGCAAACGTCCGGACGCGGGCGTTCCGGCACGTGCACGACCTGTCGATGTTGCACCAGCAGTCGGAGCGGCGGGGCTCGTTGGTCTCGCGGGTCACCAGCGACGTCGACCAGATCACCCAGTTCCTCCAGTGGGGCGGGGTGATCCTGCTGGTCAACCTCGGTCAGCTGGTGGTCACCACCGCCGTTATGCTCGCGTACTCCTGGCAGTTGACCCTCGTGGTGTTGGCCGCGTTCCTGCCTGCGGTGTTCGTCATCCGGCAGTTGCAGCAGCGGCTGGGCTCGGCGTACGCGACGGTGCGTCAGCGCACCGGCACGCTGCTCGGCACGATCGGCGAGAGCGTGGTCGGCGCGCCGGTGATCCGGGCGTACGGGATCGCGGGCCGCACCGAGCGGCGGTTGGACGAGGCGATCGACGCGCAGCGTCTGGCGCAGCAGCGGGCGATCCGGATCAGCATCGTGGGCAGCTCGGTCGGCGAGTTGGCGGCGGGGCTCGCGCTGGCGGGTGTGGTGGTGCTCGGGGTGACGCTGGGGGTGGACGGCACGCTGTCGATCGGCCAGTTGACCGCGTTCCTGTTCCTGGTGACGCTCTTCATCCAGCCGGTGCAGATCGCCACCGAGGTGCTCAACGAGGCGCAGAACGCGATCGCCGGCTGGCGTCGGGTGCTGGATGTGCTGGACGTCGCCCCCGACGTGGCCGATCCAGGGGAGCAGGGGCGCAAGCTGCCGGCCGGGCCGCTGGACATCCGGTTCGCCGGTGTGCGGTTCGCCTATCCGGGTGGCCCGCCGGTGCTGCACGACATCGACCTGGAGATCGCGGCGAAGAGTCGGGTGGCGGTGGTCGGCGAGACCGGCAGCGGCAAGACCACCTTCGCCAAGTTGCTGACCCGTCTGATGGATCCGTCGGCCGGGGCGGTGCTGCTGTCCGGGGTGCCGTTGGCGGAGGTGCGGTTCGACTCGCTGCGCTCCCGGGTGGTGATGGTGCCGCAGGACGGGTTCCTCTTCGACGCGACGGTGGGGGACAACGTCCGGTTCGCCCGGCCGCAGCTGACCGACGAGGAGCTGAGCGCGGCCTTCACCGAGCTGGGCCTGTCGGACTGGCTGGAGGGTCTCCCGGCGGGTCTGGACACGCCGGTCGGGGAGCGCGGCGAGGCGCTCAGCGTCGGTGAGCGGCAGTTGGTCGCGTTGGCCCGCGCGTACGTGGCCGATCCGGACCTGTTGGTGCTGGACGAGGCGACTAGCGCCGTGGACCCGGCGACCGAGGTGCGCCTGCAACGCACCCTGGACGCGGTCACCCGGGGCCGGACGACCCTCGCGATCGCGCACCGGCTCTCCACGGCGCAGGCCGCCGACGAGGTGATCGTGGTGGACCGGGGGCGGGTGGTGCAGCGCGGTCCGCACGACGAGTTGGTCCGCGACGCCGACTCGGTATATGGCCTGCTCTATGCCTCGTGGCTGGAGCAGACCCGGTGAGCTGTCCCGGCCACGCGAGGGTGGTGGACGCCGACGGTCGGGTGCTCTAGGCTCCGGGTTAGGTAAGCCTAACCTTCGAAGGAGGTCGCGCCATGCGGCCCAAACCCGCCGAGATCGTCCGTACCCTCGTCGCCGGCCGCCTGCCCGGTCTCGTCCATCTCGCGCACCGGCCGGGCCCGCACCACGCCCGGCACGTGACCGACCCGGACGGGCGGGTGCTGCTGCTGGTGCCGGTGGCCAGCCACCTGGCCGCCGCACTCCAGCCGGTCGCCGGGGCCAGCGACGTCGCGGTGGTGCTCGACGTGCTCGACCTGCCGCCCGCCGCCGGTGCGCCAGGTCTGGGTCGCGCCTGGGTCTCCGGCTGGGCGGGCGAGTTGCACGGCGACGAGGCCCGCCGGGCGGCGCTCGACTTCGCCGCGGTCGAGCCGACCGGCGACCTGCTCGACCTGGGCACCCGGTTCCGGCTGTTCCGCTTCGAGGTGGTCGAGGTCCGCTGGGAGCGCGCCGGCGCCGTGCGCCGGATCGACCCGGGAGAGTACGCCGAGGCCGAGCCGGATCCGGTGCACCCGGTCGAGGCGCGTCTGCTCGCCGACCTCGCCGAGCGCCACGGCGCCCAGGTGACCGCGTACCTGCGCCGGCAGCTCGGGTTGACCGAGCAGACCCTCGACGGGCCGCCCCGGGTGGTGCGCATCGACCGCTACGGGCTGGTGGTCGCCCTCGGCCACCCCGGCGCCCGACGGCGGATCCGGTTGGCCTTTCCCGGCCCGGTGGCCGACCCGGCCGACCTGCCGCGACTGCTGCCACCGCTGCGCCTCCCCGCCACCACCCACCCCCCGCGCTGAACCACCCCACCCCCACCCCCGCCGCGCCGATCTTGCACTTTCGGTCGCCGTTAGATGAGTTGTGTCCCTTTCGTCGGGACAGAAAGTGCAAGATCGCGAGGGGGCGTGCGGGAGGGTGCGGGGTTAGCCGGGCAGGGGGCCGGTCAGGTAGCGCTGGATCGTCGGGCCGATCGCCGCGACCAGGGTTTCCGGGTCCGCCGAGGCGACCGGCTCCAGGCGCACCACGTGCCGCATCATGGCCAGGCCGATCATCTGGGTGGCCACCAGGGAGCCGCGCAGCGGTAGCTCGGCCGGATCGACGTCGAGGTTTTCCAGCACCCGGCGCAGCACCTGGGTGGTGACGAACTCACGCAGCAGTCGAGCGGTCCACTCGTTGCTCACCGCGGAGCGCAGCAGCGCCTGCGCGGCGCTGCCGCTCGGGGAGTCCCAGACGCCGAGGAAGATGCGCACCATTCGCTCGCCGGCGCCGTCCCGGTCACCGGCGAGCACCTTCGGCACCAGCTGAGCGGGGTCGACCGGAAAGTCCATCGCGGTCAGGAAGAGCTGGTCCTTGCTGCCGAAGTAGTGGTGCACCAGCGCCGGGTCGACCTCCGCCGCGCCGGCGATGGCCCGGATCGAGGCGGCGTCGAAGCCACGTTCGGCGAACGCCGTCCGCGCCGCGTCGAGAATCGCCTCCCGGGTGCCCGGTTTGCCGGGTCGCCGGCCGGTTCGCCGCGTCATCGCCGCCCTTCGTTCGTCCGCCTGGCCCGTGGTGGGCCGGCCCTGCCCGCGCCGGGGTCGGCTGCCGCGCTGGCCGCCGCCCCGGCGCGAGCGGTCAGCCGCTGCGTCGGCGCAGGGTGGCCGCCGCGAGCACCAGCGCCAGCACCACCGCACCGAGCACCACCGCCACGTCCCGCCACATCGTGCCGGTCGGCTCGGCGTGGGCGCCGACCTCCTGCAACGCCTCGATGGCGTACGAGAGGGGGAAGGCGTCACTGAGTGCCTGGAGCCAGCCGGCCATCTGGTCACGGGCCACGAACAGCCCGCAGAGCAGCAGTTGGGGGACCACCACGACTGGCAGGAACTGTACTGCCTGGAACTCGGTACGAGCGAAGGCGCTGCACAGCAGCCCGAGGGCGACACCGAGCACGGCGTCGACGACGGCGATCCCGATCACCAGTCCGATGCTGCCGGCGGTCTCCAGGTCGAAGACCCAGTACGCGACGGCGGCGGCGACGGCCGCCTGCACGGCGGCGGCCAGCCCGAACGCGATGCCGTACCCGAAGAGCAGGTCGAGCTTGCCCAGCGGTGTGGTGAGCAGACGTTCCAGGGTGCCTGAGGTGCGTTCGCGGAGCATGGCGATGCTGGTCACCAGGAACATGATCACGAAGGGGAAGATGCCCAGCATCACCAGCGCGACCCGGTCGAACGTCGTCGGCTGGCCGGGTGGGGTCGGCTGGTCGGCGTACATGAAGTAGACCAGGGTGAGCAGGACGGCCGGCACCACCACGAGCAGCGCGATCGTCCGCCGGTCGTGGCGGAGCTGACGCAGGATGCGGCCGGTGGTGGCCGCCAGGATCCGGGGGTTCATGACTGCTCCTGTGCGGCGTTCGAAACGGTGGTGGTGGGACCCGCCTCGCCGGCCCGGATCAGGCGCAGGAACGCCTCGTCGAGATCGTCCACACCGGCGGCGGCGCGGATGGCGGCCGGGCTGTCGTCGGCGATCAACCGTCCCCGGCGGATCAGCAGCAACCGGTCGCAGCGGGCCGCCTCGTCCATCACGTGACTGGACACCAGCAGGGTGGTGCCCGCGGCGGCCATCGCGTGGAACCGGGCCCACAGGTCGGCCCGCAGCACCGGATCCTGACCGACTGTCGGCTCGTCGAGAATGACCAGCTCCGGCTCCCCGACCAGGGCGCAGGCCAGCGAGGCCCGGCTGCGTTGACCGCCGGAGAGGGTGGCGACCAGTTGACCGGCGGCCTCGGCCAGGCCGACATCGCTGATCGCCCGGTCGGCCTCGACCCGCCCGCGCCCGTAGAGGGCCGCGAAGTAGCGGGCGTTCTCCCGGACGGTCAGGTCGGCGTAGACGCTCGGCGCCTGGGTCAGGTGACCCACCCGGTGCCGCAGCGCCGGGGTGCCCGCCGGTTGGCCCAGCACGGTGACCGTGCCGCCGCTGACCACCTGCACCCCGACCACGGCGCGCATGAACGTGGTCTTGCCGCTGCCGCTGGGGCCGAGCAGCCCGGTGACGGCCCCACGGGGGACCCGGCAGCTGATGCGGTCCAGCACCCGCCGCCCGCCCCGGTCGACGACCAGGTCGCGGACGGCAATCGCGTCGTCCATCACGTGCCTCCCAAGAAACTCATCAGGTGTTGAACTCAACGCTAGATGAAATACTGCCTCCGGTGCAACGGCCGGAACCGACGATCGGCTAACTACCGTGCGCCGAGCAGGAGAACGGGCAGTAGGCTTCGGACCGGACAGCGAGTCCGCCAACGGGCATTGCGCACTGATCGGGCGTACGGCACGATGGCGCCGTGGGTCACGCTCCGTTACCGAATAGCGGTTTTCTTGAGGACTGGGCCGCGCGGTTGCGGCAGACCGTCGAGCGGCCGGTCGTCGGCATCCTGCTGCGCGGCAGCCACGCCCGCCGAGCGGCCACCGCGCACAGCGACGTCGACCTCGACGTGCTGGTCGGCGGCGCGCCGTACGCGGCGCGGCAGGCGTACCTGGCCGAATCCGCAGGTCGGGTCACCCACGTCTCGGTCGCCGCCCGCGACGTCCGCTCCTGGGTGCACCGGCTCGGCGAACCGGCCGACTGGGCGTTCGGGCTGCCGGTCACCGCGCCGGCGCGGCTGCTCTGGGCCGACCCGCACTGGCGACCCCGGATCGACCTGCCGGTGCTCTGCCAGCCCGCCGAACCACCCCGACTCGAGGAACTGATCGCCACGCTCGGTAAGGCAGCGGCCGCCCGGTCCGCCCACGACCGCCTCGGGGTCCGGCTCGCCGTCGCCGACCTGGCCCGACTCTGCCCATCGGTGCTGCGCCCCGCGAACCCGTCGGTGCGGGTCCACTCCCGCCGGGCGGCCTTCGCGGCGGCGCTGGACCTGCCGGTGGCCCCACCGGGCTACCGGGCGGACATGCTGCTCTGCCTCGGGCTCCGACCGGGCGCCACCGGCCAACTGTGGGCCGCCGCCGTCCGGCTTGTCGCCGGCACCCTGCCGTTGATCCGACCGTACGCCGAGGAGATCGCCGAGGCGGCCGGTGCGGACCTGGCCGCCGCCCTGCTCGACGGCCGGCTGGACCGTTACGTGGCCCAGTTGGCCCGGCCGGCCGGACCCGCGCCGCAGCCCTGCCGGGAGCGGTCACCGGTGCCCGCGCCACGTGCGGGACACTTGGACACTGTGTCCGTACCTGACTCGCCGGCGACCGGCGTCCCCAGCGCTCCGAGCGACCCGGTGGCCCCCGGGTGGGCTCGCCCGTCCCGACTCGACGCGGCCATCGCCGCCCGACTGCGCCGTACCGCCGACGGTCTGGTCGCCGCGGTGGTCCGCGCGCACGACTCCGGCGAGGTGCTGATGGTCGCCTGGATGGACGACGAGGCGCTGCACCGCACCCTCACCACCGGTCGGGCCACCTACTGGTCGCGCAGCCGACGCGAATACTGGGTCAAGGGGGCCACCTCCGGGCACCACCAGTACGTCCGATCGGTCGCGCTGGACTGCGACGGAGACGCGCTGCTGGTCAGCGTGGACCAGGTCGGCGCGGCGTGCCACACCGGCCATCGGACCTGCTTCTTCACCGAGTTGCCCGTCACCTCCCCGGAGGCACGGTGAGCGCGCGCGGCGCAGCCCGGCGCAGTCCCGCAGCCGCGAACGAAAGGCAGACCCAGCCATGACCGACGGCACCGTCAGCCCCGACCTGGGCACATTCACCGAACTGGCCGCCGACTGGCGGGTGGTGCCGGTGACCCGGCGGCTCCTCGCCGACGCGGAGACGCCGGTCGGGGTCTACCGGAAGCTGGCCGGTGGACCGGGCACGTTCCTGCTGGAGTCGGCCGAGCAGGGCGTCGGCTCGGCCGGCCTGGCCTGGTCGCGGTACTCGTTCATCGGCGTACGCAGCAGCGCCACCCTCGTCGAGCGCGACGGCGTCGCGACCTGGCTCGGCACGCCGCCGGCGGGGCTGCCCACCGGCGGTGACCCGGTGCGGGTGCTGCGGGAGACGGTGGCGGCGCTCGCCGGCCCGGTCGGGGACCCGTCCGACGGTCTGCCGCCGCTGACCGGGGGCATGGTCGGCTACCTCGGGTACGACCTGGTCCGCCGCTTCGAGCGGCTGCCCGAGTTGACCGAGGACGACCTCGGCGTGCCGGAGTTGGGCATGATGCTCGCCACCGACCTGGTGGTGCTCGACCACTACGACGGCTCGGCGATCCTGGTCGCCAACGCGGTGCTGCCGCCGCTGGACGCCCCGGACCGCGCCCCGCAGGTCGCCGCCGCGTACCACCACGCGGTGGGCCGACTCGACGCGATGACCACGGCGCTGTCCCGGCCCATCCCGCCGATGATCTCCACCGTCGAGCGTCCGCCGGCCGGGGAGGTGCTCTGCCGTACGCCCGACGGCGGCTACCCGAAGGCCGTGGAGGCCGCCAAGGAGGCGATCCGGGCCGGTGAGTGCTTCCAGATCGTGCTCTCCCAGCGCTTCGAGCGCTCGACGCACGCCGACCCGCTGGACGTCTACCGGGTGCTGCGCACCAGCAACCCCAGCCCGTACATGTACCTGCTGCGCTTCGACGGGTTCGACATCGTCGGCTCGTCCCCGGAGGCGCACCTGAAGGTCACCGGCGGCGCGGGCGGGCGGCGTCGGGCGTTGCTGCACCCGATCGCCGGCACCCGGCCGCGCGGCGGCACCCCCGCCGCCGACGCCGTGCTCGCCGCGGAGCTGCTCGCCGACCCCAAGGAACGGGCCGAGCACGTGATGCTCGTCGACCTCGGCCGCAACGACCTGGGCCGGGTGTGTCAGCCCGGCAGCGTCGAGGTGCCCGAGTTCGCCACCATCGAGCGGTACAGCCACGTCATGCACATCGTCTCCACCGTCACCGGCACGCTTCGTGACGACCAGAGCGCGTTCGACGCGCTGGCCGCGACCTTCCCGGCCGGGACCCTCTCCGGTGCGCCGAAGGTGCGGGCCATGGAGATCATCGAGGAGTTGGAGCCGGTCCGCCGGGGCCTCTACGGCGGCACGGTGGGCTACTTCGGCTTCGGTGGCGACCTGGACATGGCGATCGCCATCCGGACCGCGCTCATCCGTGACGGCCGCGCCTACGTGCAGGCCGGTGCCGGGGTGGTGGCCGACTCGGACCCGGCCGCCGAGGACCAGGAGACGCGGAACAAGGCCGCCGCCGTACTGGCGGCGATCGCCGCCGCCGAGACCCTGCGGCCCGCCCGGTGAGCGCGAGGAGTGCAGCGCAGCGGAGCCCCGCAGTCGCGAACGAAAAGCCAGCCCGATGAGGGCTGGTGAGCGGTCCGTCGTGGGCCGGCGTGAGTTGACGTACGCCGTACTTCTCTGTCTGGTCGGCGCGGCCCTGGCGCTGTGGGCCGCAACGCGGACCTGGTCGGTCGAGCTGACCGTGCGCCCGGCGCCGCTGCCGCCGGTCCGCGACACGCGAAGCGGTGCCGGGCTGCTGCCCTGGCTGCCGGCGTTGGCCCTGGTGACGTTGGCCGGCGGTGGCGCGCTGCTGGCTACCCGGGGTCGGCTGCGGCAGGTGCTCGGTGCGCTGCTCGGTGTGCTCGCTCTGGCCGTGGCGGCCGGCGGTGGGTACGGGCTGGGCGTGGACGTCGACGGGTCGGTGAGCCGGCAGTGGCCGGTGCTCTGTTTGCTCGGCGGCCTGCTGGCCGCTGCGGGCGGTTTCTGGACGGCGCTACGCGGTGGCGGCTGGCCCGCGATGGGTGCCCGCTACGAACGGCCGGCCCGCACCGCCCCGCAGGCCGCGCCCGCGCCGACCGGCGCGTCGGAGTCGCCCGCGCCGATGGCCGGGCGACGGACCACCGAGGCGTGGGACGCGCTGGATCGGGGTGAGGACCCGACGGCCGAGTGAGGGCGGCGGCCGCTACGACAGGTGGGTGTCAGCCGACCGGTTGAC
This sequence comes from Micromonospora sp. NPDC005203, assembly GCF_042872705.1. Classification (NCBI taxonomy): domain Bacteria; kingdom Bacillati; phylum Actinomycetota; class Actinomycetes; order Micromonosporales; family Micromonosporaceae; genus Micromonospora; species Micromonospora sp. NPDC005203. The sequence goes on from NZ_JBIAKV010000007.1 coordinate 215,387, forward strand.
GGTCCCGCCGCGGTCGCTGGCTGGCGGCGCGCGCGGCGGTCAGTTCGGCCACCAGGCGGTTCAGTTCGGCGCGCTGGTCGGCGCGGGCACGGTCGGCGCAGACCGCCTCCCAGGCGTTGCCACGCGCCGTGCGCATCCGCCCCTCGCCCACCACGGCCCGTTCCACGCTGTGCACCACCCCGACGGCGAGCGACGCCACCGTCCGCGAGATGGTCGTCAGGCCGATTGTCGCTTGCGGCTCGGACATGCTCATGGTCACCTCGCACGAGGAGTTGCGACGGTCGGGGCAGGCGCATCATCGAGTCTGCCCGAGGACGATGCTGGCCGGCTGACGTTTCGCCGTCGTGACCGCCGGGTCAACTGTCCCGCCTCGGCCGTGACCAGGGGCCGTCCGTTCGGCCTTGAGATTGCTCACAACATCGACTGACGCCGTTGTCGTCGGGCACGGGCCGGGAACTGGTGGCATGATCGATGCATCGGCACGGTCTGACCGCGGCCGCCAGGCTCCATACCGCGTTGCGATTGTCGATACGGGAGGTTGCGCTGCGTGACATACCGTTCACGGCAAGTCGGCCATTATGCCGCAGCCCTTTTCGTGAGCAGCGCCATACCCCCGGCATTCGGCGTCGGTCGGCTGCCCCTAGCATCGGCCCATGACGCCCGGAGAGGGGAGTCCGTTGGTGACTGCTGAGCATGCGCACGCGGAGGGGGACGAGGCCGGTCAGGCAGCGTCCGTAAGCGTGCTCGACGAGATTCTGGCTGGCGTGCGTGAGGACGTCGCCCGACGCCAGGAGCAGGTTCCGCTGGAGCGGATCCGTGAACTGGCAGCGGCGGCGCCGCCGCCGTTGGACGCGTACGCGGCGCTGCGTAAGCCCGGCGTCGCCGTGATCGCCGAGGTGAAGCGCTCGTCGCCGTCCAAGGGGCGGCTGGCCGAGATCGCCGATCCAGCCGACCTGGCGGTCGACTACGCCGCCGGTGGGGCGCGGGCGATCAGCGTGCTGACCGAGGGGCGCTGGTTCGGTGGCTCACTCGACGACCTGGCCGCCGTTCGGGCCGCGGTCAGCGTGCCCGTGCTGCGCAAGGACTTCGTGGTCTCCAGCTACCAGATCCACGAGGCGCGCGCGCACGGCGCCGACCTGGTGCTGCTGATCGTCGCCGCGCTCGAGCAGAACGTGCTGATGGGCCTGCTGGAGCGGATCGAGTCGCTGGGCATGACCGCGTTGGTCGAGGTGCACGACGAGGAAGAGGCCGACCGCGCGCTGGAGGCGGGCGCTCAGGTGATCGGGGTCAACGCCCGTGACCTGCGTACCCTGGAGGTCGACAGGTCGGTGTTCGAGCGGATCGCGCCGGGCCTGCCCAGCAGCGTCGTCAAGATCGCCGAGTCCGGCGTTCGTGGTCCGCACGACCTGATCCGGTACGCCTCCGCGGGTGCTGACGCGGTCCTCGTGGGTGAGGGCCTGGTCACGCAGAAGAGCCCTCGCGAGGCGGTCGCCGAGCTGGTCAACGCGGGTAACCACCCGGCAACGCCCCGGCCGGTGCGCTGACCTCGCACCGAACGCCCCACCGAGAGGATTTCCGATGAGCGCCGACGCGCTGGCCCCGGTGGCCGGCCCGCAGCCCGACTCCGCCGGCCACTTCGGCCGCTTCGGCGGTCGGTTCGTTCCCGAGGCACTGGTGGCCGCGCTCGACGAGCTCGACGGGGCGTGGCGCACGGCCATGGCGGACGAGTCCTTCCGAGCCGAGTTCGGCGCGCTGCTGCGCGACTACGCGGGCACGCCGTCGCTGCTCTACGAGGCCCGGCGGTTCTCCGCGAAGGTCGGGGCGCGGGTGTTGCTCAAGCGCGAGGACCTCAACCACACGGGCGCGCACAAGGTGCGCAACGTGCTCGGCCAGGCGCTGCTCACCAAGCGGATGGGCAAGACCAGGGTGATCGCCGAGACCGGCGCCGGCCAGCACGGCGTGGCCACGGCGACGGCCGCCGCCCTGTTCGACCTGGAGTGCGTGGTCTACATGGGCCAGGTCGACACCGAGCGGCAGTCGCTCAACGTTGCCCGGATGCGGATGCTCGGCGCCACCGTCGTTCCGGTCACCAACGGCTCGCGCACCCTCAAGGACGCGATGAACGAGGCGATGCGCGACTGGGTGGCAAACGTCGACGAGACGCACTACCTGATCGGCACCGCCGCCGGTCCGCACCCGTTCCCGGCGATGGTCCGCGACTTCGTGCGGGGCATCGGTGACGAGGCCCGTCAGCAGTGCCTCGACCTGACCGGCGCGTTGCCGGACGCGGTCACCGCCTGCGTCGGCGGCGGCTCCAACGCGCTGGGCATCTTCCACGCGTTCGTCGGCGACGACGACGTGCGCCTGTACGGCTTCGAGGCCGGCGGCGACGGCGTGGCCACCGGCCGGCACGCGGCGAGCATCACGGGTGGGTCGGCCGGTGTCCTGCACGGCACCCGCACCTACGTGTTGCAGGACGCCGACGGGCAGACGCTGGAGTCGCACTCGATCTCCGCCGGTCTGGACTACCCGGGCGTGGGACCCGAGCACGCCTGGCTGCACGACACCGGCCGGGCGAGTTACCTCCCGGTCACCGACGTCGAGGCGATGGCCGCCTTCGAGCTGCTGTGCCGCACGGAGGGGATCATCCCGGCGATCGAGAGCGCCCACGCGCTCGCCGGCACCGTCGCGCTGGGTCCGAAGCTCGCCGCCGAGCTGGGTCGGGAGCCGACCATCGTGGTCAATCTCTCCGGTCGGGGCGACAAGGACGTGCACACCGCCGGCGACTACTTCGGCATCCTCGACAAGGAGCAGTGAGATGAGCCGGATCGGGGTGGCCTTCGACAAGGCCCGCGCCGACGGACGGGCCCTGCTGATCGGCTGCATGCCGGCCGGTTTCCCGAGCGTCGACGGCAGCATCGCCGCGATGACCGCCATGGTCGAGGCCGGTGTCGACGTCATCGAGGTGGAGATTCCCTACTCCGACCCGGTGATGGACGGGCCGGTGATCCAGAAGGCCAGCGACATCGCGCTGGCCGGCGGCGTCCGCACCAGGGACACCCTGCGCATCATCGAGGCGGTGGCGGCCACCGGCGCTTCGGTGGTCACCATGACCTACTGGAACCCGGTCGAACGGTACGGCGTGGACGTGTTCGCCCGTGACCTCGCCGCCGCCGGTGGCACCGGCCTGATCACTCCCGACCTCATTCCCGACGAGGCGGCCGAGTGGCTGGCCGCCTCGGACGCACACGGACTGGACCGCACGTTCCTGGTCTCCCCGTCGTCCACCGACGCGCGGCTGGCGATGACCGTGTCGCACTGCCGTGGTTTCGTCTACGCGACAGCGGTCATGGGTGTCACCGGCGCCCGGGCGCGTACCTCGGACGCCGCGCCGACGCTTGTCTCCCGGGTCCGGGAGGTCACCGACCTGCCGGTGGGTGTCGGTCTCGGCGTGGGCACGGGTGCGCAGGCCGGCACCGTCGCCGGTTACGCCGACGGGGTGATCGTCGGCAGTGCCCTGATCAGGTGTCTGCTCGACGCGCCCACCGAGGCGGAGGGGCTGGCTGCCCTGCGTGCCCTCAGTGCCGAACTCGCCGAGGGCGTCCGCAACCCCACCCGCTGACCCCACCGGCGGCGAGGGTTTCCGCGACCCTGCGCCGGGCCTCGGGCCGCCGACGGGTTCGTCAGTAGCGCCGGGACGGGTCCGCAGCCACGCCGCGTTGCTCGGGTGGCTGCGCCGCTCTTGACCGCCCGTCCTGGCTGGTCGCCGTTCGGCCCTGCTCGGCTGGGCGAGCGGCTGGCGGCGAGATCTCGGTGGCGCCGGGCAGCGGCGGGACGTCGCGGAGCATGCCGGAGCGGCCGGCGCTCGCGTCGGCGACGGCGGCCCGGGTGAGCGGGGTGACCGCCTCGGGCAGCGCGTCGGGGGAGTGCCAGGACAACCGACAACCCGGCAGTGGGTCGGCCGGCGGCCGGCCGTCGGTGGCGGACGCCCGAAAGACGTGCACGAGTACGTCGGGCAGCGGCCCGACGCGCCCGGGCGACGTCTGCCCGGTGGGGCCGCCCAGGTGGTAGACGCCGACCAGGTCGACCAGCTCGATCTCCCAGCCGGTCTCCGCGCGAATGTCCCGTAGGGCAGCCCGCGCCGGGCTCTCCGCCGGACGCAGCCGCCCACCGGGTAACGCGTAGCGGCGTTCTCCCCGGCCCTGCTGGCAGAGCAGCACCTGGCCGGTGTCGTCGGTGACGACCGCGGCGACCGCCCAGGTGAGCGCGCTCATGGACAAAGAGCGTACGGGGGCGCAAACCAGAAGTCACCGAGATGCGGGCTCCCGTGCCCGGGGTGCCGCTACGGGGGTGTGCAGCGGTAGCGTGTGCACCCGTGACCCTCGCCTCGCTGTCCCCCCAGGCGGCCCTGCCCAGTCCCAGCACCGCGGTCTGGCAACTCGGGCCGGTGCCGATCCGGGCGTACGCGCTCTGCATCATCGCCGGCATCGTGCTGGCCTGCTGGGTGACGGAGCGCCGGCTGCGGCAGCGCGGCGTCGCGCCCGGCGCGGTACTCGACATCGCCGTCTGGGCGGTGCCGGCCGGCATCATCGGCGCCCGGGTCTACCACGTGATCACCTCACCGGAGAAATACTTCGGCGCCGGCGGTGACCCGATGAAGGCCTTCGCCATCTGGGAGGGCGGTCTCGGCATCTGGGGTGCCGTCGCCGGTGGCGCGGTCGGTGCCTGGATCGCCGCCCGGCAGTTGGGCATCCCGCTCAGCGTGGTGGCCGACGCGCTGGCCCCCGGGCTGCCGTTGGCCCAGGCGGTCGGCCGGCTCGGCAACTGGTTCAACAACGAGCTGTTCGGTGCCCGCACCACCCTGCCGTGGGGCCTGCAGATCCACCGGATGGATCCGGACAACCCCGGGCACGCGCTACGGGACGACGCCGGGCAGCCGATCCTCGAACCCGGCCTCTACCAGCCGACCTTCCTCTACGAGGCGCTGTGGAACCTCGGCGTCGTCGCCCTGGTCCTTCTCCTGGACCGCCGGCTGAAGCTGGGTCGTGGTCGCGCGTTCGCCCTCTACGTGATGGGCTACACCGTCGGCCGGTTCTGGATCGAGATGATGCGCACCGACGAGGCCAACCAGATTCTGGGCGTACGACTCAACGTCTGGACCGCCGGCCTGGTCTTCCTCGGCGCGTTGATCTACTTCGTCCGGGTGCGCGGCCCACGGGACTACCTGATCCCGCTCGGCGCGGTGGCGACGCCGACCCCGCCTCCCACCTCCGACCTGTCCCAGATCGACCTCTCGGAGCGGGAGACCCCCGCGCGGGCCACCGCCCCGGAGGGCTACCGGGTGGTCAGCGAGGAGCAGTACGCCGCCTGGCAGGACACCGGCGTCATCCCAGCGGAGCCGGCCACCGACCAGGGCGCCGAGCCGCTCGATGACGCGGCGCCGGTCGACGGCCCGTCGACCGACGACGAGCCGGTGGACGACCCGTCGGGTGCGCGTACCGACCGGGCCGACGCCGCAGGCGTGCGGCCCACCGACCGGGACAGCTGAGCGGGGGCGGCACCGATGCGAAGCGCGGTGGTGGTCGGCGCGGGGGTCGGTGGCCTCGCGGTGGCCGGTGCGCTGGCCCGCTCGGGCTGGCAGGTCACCGTGCTGGAACGCGCCGAGCGGATTCGCCCCGAGCCGACCGCCGTGGTGCTCTGGCCCAACGGCGTCCGCGCGTTGCAGGCCCTCGGCCTCGGCGCGGGTCTGACCGCCATCGCCACCCCGCTGTCCGACGGCGGGGTCCGTCGCCCGGACGGGCACTGGCTCGTGCAGCCCCGGCCCATCCCGGCCGACCGGATGCCGGTGGTGGTGCACCGCGAAGACCTGCACGACGCGCTGATCGCGGGCCTCGGTGAGCGGGTCGAGCTGCGTACCGGCGTGACCGTGCGCCACGTCCGCGTCGAGCCGGGCGAGCGACCGGGAGTCAGCGACGGGCGGCAGACCATCGAGGCCGACCTGGTGGTCGCGGCCGACGGCACGGACAGCGGCATCCGCCGCCAACTCGCGCCCGAGTCCCGGGTGGTCAGCTCCGGCTGCGCCGCGTGGCGGGCCGTCATTCCCTGGTACCAGGCGCCGCGGCTGCCCGACGACCAACCGCTGGTCGGTGAGATCCTCGGTGCCGGTTACCGGTTCGTGGCCGCGTCGTTGGGTGAGCGCGGCTCCTCGGGTGGGTCCACCCGGGGCGGGATCTACTGGGTGGCCACTGCCGCCGGCGCCCCTCGCCCGGAACCCCCGGAGACCCAGCTCGCCCTGCTGCGCCGCTGGTACGCGGGCTGGCCCCCCCCGATCGGCGCGCTGCTCGACGCCACCGACCCGGCCGACCTGGTCCAGCAGGAGGTCCGCGAGCTGCGTCCACTGCCCCGTGCGTACGGCTTCGGAGTCGGGCCGGGCGGGGTGGTGCTGCTCGGCGACGCGGCGCACGCCATGCCGCCGCACCTCGGGCAGGGCGCCTGCCTCGCGTTCGAGGACGCCGCCACGCTCGCCTCGCTGCTGCGCGAGGCTCGACTGCCCGACGCGGTGCAGGCGTACGACCGGATTCGTCGCCCCCGGGCCACGACCGTGGTCCGGCAGACCCGGCGGATGTCGGCGGTGCTCCAGGCCCGGGGCCGGTTGGCGTTGCGCGCCCGGGACGCCGCACTCGGCACAATCAACACGCGGCTGCTCTCCAGCGCCGCCGCCTCGGCCGCCCAGTGGCGTCCCCCGGCCTGACCCGCACCCCGCACCCCGCGCTCCGCACCCCGCGCTCCGCACCCCGCGCTCCGCACCCCGCGCTCCGCGCTCCGCACCCCGCACCCCGCGCCCCGCTCCGCACCCCGCGCTCCGCACCCCGCGCCGCGCTCCGCGCCGCGCTCCGCGCCCCGCGCCGATCTTGCACTTTCTGTCGCCGATACGCGTCGAGTGCCCCGTTTTGTCGCGGCAGAAAGTGCAAGATCGCGCGGGGCGGGGCGGGGCGGCGCGGGGCGGTCAGGCGATGAGCGCGGCGGGTTCGGCGATGCAGGCGGTGCCGATGCGGCGGAAGCCCACCCGCAGGTAGACCCGGGCGATGTCGTCGCTGCCCGCGGAGAGGAAGATCAGGTCGGTGCCGGCCGCGTGCAGCTCCCGGGCGAGGGCGGCGGTGAGTGCGGCGCCCAGCCCGCGCCGCCGGGCGGCCGGCAACGTGGCCACGCCGGCGATCTCCGCGACGTCGCCCACGCGCATGGCCATGCCGCTGGCCAGCGCCCCGTCGGTCGCCGTTCCGGCGAGCGCGGAGATCCGTCGGCCGTCGGCGATCCGGGTCCGCTCCTCGTCGAGCGCGGCCAACTCCAGTTCGGTGACCGCGGCGTCCCGCTCGGCCGGACCAGCCGCACCGGGCGCGGTGCCGGCGGCGGCGAACGACACCGCTGCCACCGCGCGTCGGGCCGCGACGTCGGCGGCGAAGCCGGGGGAGTCGGCCGCCAGCACCCGCACCGCCGCGTCGGACAGGGTCGCCGGGTCGGGCAGTGCGGCCGGGTCGAGCACCATCAGCGGCGCCTCCAGCACGTGCAGCCCCGCCGAGCGGGCCACCGCCAGCAGCTCGGGAGTCGTCTCGTGCACCCACTCGAAGGCTTCCGGCAGACCCAGCTCGCGCTGCCGCCCGCGGACCGAGGTCACGTCGGCGAGCGACGGCGGCTCGGCGGCCCCGATCCGGGGGCGGGCGTAGAACGGCCAGCCGGCGCCTTCGCGCACGAAAAGCACCAGCCCGCCATGGTCCTCCGCGGCGGCGACGTCGCGGGGCACCGCGTCGTAGAAGCGTTCCAACCGGTCGAAGACGTCCTTGTAAAGCGGATCCACCGCGCGAGACTACACGTCCCAGCCTGTGGACGGTGTGATCAATCTCAGGTGGCCGTGCGCGCCGGGCCCTAACGTAGACTCAATAGACCCACGGGCCGACGTCGTCCCCATCATGATCCACCTGAGTGACGACAGGAGGCCCGGTGGCTCAGCCGTACGCGGAAATGACACAGCCGCACCCGCACAGCCCGCAGGCGTCCCCGATGCCCGGTGCCCGCCCGTCCGCCCAGGGCCTCTACGACCCCGTGCAGGAGCACGACGCCTGCGGGGTGGCCTTCGTGGCGGATCTGCACGGTCGCCGTTCCCACGCGGTCGTCGCCAACGGGCTCGGCGCGCTCTGCCGGCTGGACCACCGGGGTGCCCGGGGCGCGGAGCCCAACACCGGCGACGGCGCGGGCATCATGATCCAGGTGCCGGACACGTTCCTGCGTGCGGCGGCCGACGTGGCGCTACCCCCGGCGGGCGAGTACGCCACCGGGCTGGTCTTCCTCCCCGACGACGACGCCGGCGAGGCGCGTGCCCGGCAGGTGGTCGAGAAGTACGCGCTGGTCGAGGGTGCCGAGGTGCTCGGCTGGCGGGAGGTGCCGATCGCCCCGGAAGGGCTCGGCGAGACCGCCCTGGCGGCGATGCCCCGGGTCCGTCAGGTCTTCGTGGCCGCGCGCCGGCTCACCGGCTCACCGGCCGGCCCGGCCGGCTCCGCGCTGAGCGGCATCGAGCTGGACCGGGTGGCGTTCTGCCTGCGCAAGCAGGCCGAACGGGAGACCGCCGAGCGGGGCGTGCCGGCATACTTCCCGTCGCTGTCCAGCCGGACGATGGTCTACAAGGGAATGCTCACCCCCGACCAGTTGCCGGCGTTCTACCCGGATCTGCGCGACGAGCGGGTGGACAGCGCCATCGCGCTCGTGCACTCCCGCTTCTCCACCAACACGTTCCCGTCCTGGCCGCTGGCGCACCCGTACCGGTTCATCGCGCACAACGGTGAGATCAACACCATCCGGGGCAACCGCAACTGGATGCAGGCCCGCGAGGCGCTCCTGCGCTCGCCGAACGTGCCGGGCAACATCCGGCGGGTCTTCCCGGTCTGCACCCCCGCCGCCTCCGACTCGGCGAACTTCGACGAGGTTCTGGAGCTGCTGCACCTGGCCGGGCGGAGCCTGCCGCACGCGGTGCTCATGATGATCCCCGAGGCCTGGGAGAACGACCCGGGCATGGAACCGGCCAAGCGTGCCTTCTACCGCTTCCACGCCAGCCTCATGGAGCCGTGGGACGGGCCGGCCTCGGTGGCCTTCACCGACGGTGAGATCGTCGGCGCGGTGCTGGACCGCAACGGGTTGCGCCCGGGGCGCTGGTGGCAGACCGACGACGGGCTCGTGGTTCTCGGCTCCGAGGCGGGCGTGCTCGACCTCGACCCGGCGCACGTGGTCGCGAAGGGGCGGCTCCAGCCGGGCCGGATGTTCCTGGTCGACACCGTGGCCGGCCGGATCGTGCACGACGAGGAGATCAAGTCCGAGTTGGCCGCCGCCCAGCCGTACGGCGAGTGGCTGCACGCCGGGCTGATCGAGCTGGGTGACCTGCCCCCCCGCGAGCACACCGTCTACACCCACGACTCGGTGCGCCGCCGGCAGCAGACCTTCGGCTACACCGAGGAGGAGCTGAAGATCCTGCTCGCGCCGATGGCCCGTACCGGCGCCGAGCCGCTCGGCTCGATGGGCACGGACACCCCGATCTCGCCGTTGTCCACCCGGCCGCGGCTGCTCTACGACTACTTCCACCAGCTCTTCGCCCAGGTCACCAACCCGCCGCTGGACGCCATCCGCGAGGAGCTGGTGACCAGCCTGGCGTCGACCATCGGCCCGGAGGGCAACCTGCTCGACCCGGGCGCGGCGAGCTGCCGGCAGATCGTGCTGCCGCACCCGATCCTCGACAACGACGAGTTGGCGAAGATCCTCTCCATCGACGAGGACGGTGACCTGCCCGGCTTCAAGGCGGTGCGGGTGTCCGGGCTGTACCGGATCCGGGAGGGCGCCGCCGGGATCAAGGCGCGGCTGACCGAGATCTGCCGGCACGTCTCCGAGGCCATCGAGGACGGTGTCCGCATCCTGGTGCTCTCCGACCGGGACTCCAACGCCGACCTGGCGCCGATCCCGTCGTTGCTGCTCACCGCCGCCGTCCACCAGCACCTGGTACGGGAGCAGACCCGCACCCAGGCGGCGCTGATCGTGGAGTCCGGCGACTGCCGGGAGGTGCACCACGCGGCGGTCCTGATCGGCTACGGCGCGGCGGCGGTCAACCCGTACCTGGCGTTCGAGTCCGTCGAGGACATGATCGCCTACGGTCATGATTCGGCCTCCGCGCCGACAGGCGGCACTCCGGACCGCATGACGGCCGCCGGCGCACTCGTCGGCGTCGAGCCCGCCACGGCAGTGCGCAACTACGCCAAGGCGCTCGGCAAGGGCGTTTTGAAGATCATGTCGAAGATGGGCATCTCGACGGTCTCGTCCTACTGCGGCGCGCAGGTCTTCGAGGCGGTCGGCCTGGAAACCCGGCTGGTCGAGCGCTATTTCCGGGGCACCCCCAGCCGGATCGGCGGGGTCGGCCTGGCGGGCGTACACACCGAGATCGCGGCACGGCACGCGCTGGCCTGGCCCCCGGCCGGCACCGCGGCGTCCGCCCGACTGGAGGTCGGCGGCGAGTACCAGTGGCGCCGCGAGGGTGAGCTGCACCTGTTCAACCCGGAGACGGTCTTCCTGTTGCAGCACGCCACCCGCAGCCGGCAGTACGACGTCTTCCGGCAGTACACCGCCAAGGTCGACGCGCTCGCCGCGCAGGCCGGCTCGCTGCGGGGGTTGTTCACCCTGCGTACCGGGCTGCGCCCGGCGGTGCCGATCGAGGAGGTCGAGCCGGCCACCGAGATCGTCAAGCGCTTCGCCACCGGCGCCATGTCGTACGGGTCGATCTCGGCGGAGGCGCACGAGACGCTCGCCATTGCGATGAACCGCCTCGGCGGCAAGTCCAACACCGGTGAGGGCGGCGAGGACGTCGATCGACTGCACGACCCGAGGCGCCGCTCGGCGGTCAAGCAGATCGCCAGCGGCCGGTTCGGGGTGACCAGCGAATACCTGGTCAACGCGGACGACCTCCAGATCAAGATGGCCCAGGGCGCCAAGCCCGGTGAGGGCGGTCAGCTGCCCGGCAACAAGGTCTGGCCGTGGATCGCCCGCACCCGGCACGCCACGCCCGGCGTGGGTCTGATCTCCCCGCCGCCGCACCACGACATCTACTCCATCGAGGACCTCGCCCAGTTGGTGCACGACCTCAAGTGCGTCAACCCGGCGGCTCGGGTGCACGTCAAGCTGGTCAGCGAGTTCGGTGTCGGCACCGTCGCGGCCGGTGTGGCGAAGCTCAAGGCGGACGTCATCCTGATCTCCGGCCACGACGGCGGCACGGGCGCCTCCCCGATGAACTCGCTCAAGCACGCCGGCACTCCCTGGGAGCTGGGGTTGGCCGAGGCGCAGCAGACGTTGCTGCTCAACAAGCTGCGGGAACGGGTCACCGTGCAGGTCGACGGTCAGCTCAAGACCGGCCGGGACGTGCTGATCGCGGCGCTGCTCGGCGCGGAGGAGTTCGGCTTCGCGACCGCGCCGTTGATCGTCGAGGGCTGCGTGATGATGCGGGTGTGTCACCTGGACACCTGCCCGGTCGGCATCGCCACCCAGAACCCGGTGTTGCGGGAGCGGTTCACCGGCAAGCCGGAGTTCGTGGAGAACTTCTTCCTCTTCCTCGCCGAGGAGGTCCGGGGTTACCTGGCCGAGCTGGGTTTCTCCTCGATCGAGGAGGCGATCGGGCAGTCCGAGGTGCTCGACGTGGCCCCGGCGCTGACGCACTGGAAGGCGCACGGGTTGGACCTGACGCCCGTCCTGCATTTGCCGGAGCTGCCCGCCGGTGCGGCCCGACGCGGGGTCCGCGCGCAGGACCACGGCCTGGAGCAGGCGCTCGACAACGAGCTGATCGCGCTGGCCCGTCCGGCTCTGACGGACGGGGCGCCGGTGCGGGTCGAGGTGGCGGTGCGCAACGAGCACCGCAGCGTCGGCGCGATGCTCGGCGGCGAGGTGACCCGTCGGTTCGGCGGCGCCGGCCTTCCCGAGGACACCATCGAGTTCGTGCTGCACGGCACGGCTGGGCAGTCGTTCGGCGCGTTCCTGCCGCGCGGGGTGACCCTGCGCCTGCACGGCGACGCCAACGACTACGTGGGCAAGGGCCTCTCCGGGGGCCGGCTCGTCGTCCGTCCGGACGCCGCCGCGCCGTTCCTCGACCCGGACGCCGAGCCGGGGCAGCGGGCCGAGGATCAGATCATTGCCGGCAACACCATCCTGTACGGGGCCACGGCCGGCGAGGTCTTCCTTCGTGGCCGGGTGGGGGAACGGTTCGCGGTTCGTAACTCCGGCGCGATCGCCGTGGTGGAGGGTGTCGGCGACCACGGCTGCGAGTACATGACCGGTGGCACGGTGGTGGTGCTCGGCGCGACCGGCCGGAACTTCGCGGCCGGCATGTCCGGCGGCACGGCGTACGTGCTCCACCTGGATCGTTCGCGGGTCAACGGGGAGATGGTCGACCTGGCGCCGCTGGGCGAGCAGGAGCAGTCACTGCTGCACGAGCTGGTCCAGCGGCATGTGGCCGAGACCGGCTCGGCAGTCGCCGAGGAGCTGCTCAAGCGCTGGCCGGAGGCGGTGGCCGAGTTCACCGCGGTGGTACCCCGCGACTACCGCCGGGTGCTGGAGATCATGAAGGCCGCCGAAGCCGCCGGCCGCGACGTCGATGACGCGGTGATGAAAGAACTGACACCGTCCACTGAGCCGGCGATGCCGGTGCCGCCCGCCCCGCGGGTGGCGGCCCAGGAGGTGGCACGTGCCTGACCCGAACGGTTTCCTGCGCTACGACCGGCGTCTGCCGGCCCGCCGCCCGGTGCCGGTGCGGATCAGCGACTGGCGCGAGGTGTACCCGCCGGCCGGCGAGGAGTTGGTCCGAGAGCAGGCCACCCGCTGCATGGACTGCGGCATCCCGTTCTGCCACGACGGGTGCCCGCTGGGCAACCGCATCCCGGACTGGAACGACCTGGTCCGCACCGGCAACTGGGACGCCGCGGTGGAGTCGCTGCACGCCACCAACAACTTCCCGGAGTTCACCGGCCGGCTCTGCCCGGCGCCCTGCGAGGCGGCCTGCGTGCTCGGCATCTCCGGCGGGCAGCCGGTGACCATCAAGCAGGTCGAGGTGGAGATCGCCGACGCCGCCGCGGCGCGCGGGTTCGTCCCTCGGCCGGTGCCGGCGCCGTCCGGTCGGTCGGTCGCCGTCGTCGGTTCGGGGCCGGCCGGCCTCGCCGCCGCCCAGCAGTTGGTCCGCGCGGGTCACGCGGTGACCGTGTACGAGCGGGACGACGCGATCGGGGGCCTGCTGCGGTACGGCATCCCCGACTTCAAGTTGGAGAAGCGGCACATCGACGCCCGGCTGGCCCAGCTCGCCGCCGAGGGGGTGCGCTTCCGCACCGGTGTGCACGTCGGGGTGGACGTCACCGCCGAGCAGTTGCGCGCCGAGCATGACGCGGTGCTGCTGGCCGCTGGTGCCTTGCAGGGGCGGGACACGCCGGAGACCCCGGGGCGGGCGCTGCGGGGCGTACACCAGGCGATGGCGCATCTCGTCGCGGCGAATCGCGCGGTCGCCACCGCGGCCACCGGCGAGCCGGGCGTCCCGGCCACCGGCGAGGGCCGGCCGACGCGTGCGCTGCTGCCGGACGGCACCCCGATCGACGCGGCCGGCAAGCACGTGGTGATCATCGGTGGCGGTGACACCGCGGCCGACTGTCTGGGCGTGGCGCACCGGCAGGGCGCCGCTGGCGTGCACCAGCTCGACCTGTACCCGCAGCCGCCGCAGGAGCGCGACGAGGGACGGGACCCGTGGCCGACCTGGCCGTGGGTGCTGCGCAGCTACCCGGCGCACGAGGAGGGCGGCGAGCGGGTCTTCGCCGTCGCGGTGCAGGAGTTCGTGGACGACGGCACCGGCCAGGTGCGGGCGGTGCGGATCGCCGAGGTGACCGTGGAGAAGCGCGACGGCCGGCGGGTCGTCACCGTGGTGCCGGGTTCCGAGCGGGAGTTGCCGGCCGATCTGGTGCTGTTGGCGATCGGCTTCGAGGGCACCGAGCAGCAGCCGTTGCTGGACCAGTTCGGCGTGACCCGCAATCAGCGGGGCGCGGTCGACGCCCGGGACGACTGGCAGACCGACGCCGACGGGGTCTTCGTGGCCGGTGACATGCACCGGGGCGCCTCGCTGATCGTCTGGGCCATCGCCGAGGGCCGGGCGGCGGCTGCCGCCATCCACGGCTACCTGGGCGGTGTCGGTGCGCTGCCGGCCCCGGTGGGTCCGGCCGCGCAGGCTCTCGCCGTTCGCTGAGGTGCGGGCGCCCCGGTCGGTGTAGCAGGTCCGCTGCCGCACCGACCGGGCATTCCCGCTGGTGAAGCCGCTCACAAAGCTGGGCAAAGAGGTTTGGGCCGGCAAGACTTGCCGGCTGCCGAACCGCGCCGCGATCGGCATGAATGATCATGCTGCCGATCGCTGGAGGTTCGTCGTGGCCAGAGGTGCCACCTTCGCCGCACTGCGCCACCGAAACTATCGGATCTGGGCGCTCGCCGGATTCGTCTCCGTCATCGGCACCTGGATGCAGGTCCTCGGCGTCAACTGGTACGTCCTGAAGGAAACCGGCTCCGCGACGTCCATGGGCTTCGCCGTGCTGCTCCAGGCGGCGCCCACGCTGCTGCTCAGCGTCTGGGGCGGTGTGCTGGCCGATCGCCTGCCCGCCCGTCCGTTGCTGATCGCCGCCCAGGTGGCCCACGCGACGCTCGCCGCCGGACTGGCTGCGGTCGCCCTGACCGGGGTCGGCGGTCTGCCACTGATCTTCGCGATCTCCCTGGGCACCGGTGCCGTGTCCGCGATCGAGGGCCCGGTGATGGGGCGCTGGGCCGCCACCCTCGTCGACCGGGAGACGCTCGGCAACGCTTTGGCGCTCGGGTCCCTCACCAACTCCGCCGGGCGCATCCTCGGCATGAGCCTCGGGGCCGTCGTGGTGGCCGCCGTCGGACCCGCCCTGCTGTTCGCCAGCAACGCGGCGAGCTTCGCCGCCGTGGTGGTGGCGCTGTTCGCGGTACGTCCGGGAACCCCACCGACGGTGACGGCGACCAGCGGCGGCCGAACCCACGACGGCGTCCGCGCCGGCTTCGCGTACCTGCGCGGGCAGCCGGTGCTGCTGCTCGCGCTCGCCCTGGCGTTCGTCCTCGGCAGCCTGGGCCGCAACTACCAGGTGACGATGGCCGCGATGAGCGACGGGCCACTGCACGCCGGTGCGTCCGGCTACGGCGTCCTGTCGACCGTGTTCGCGGTCGGGACCGTGCTGGGCGCGCTCGTCGCGGCCCGCCGAGGTTCCCTGGGGTACCGGACGCTGGTCGCCGCGGGTCTGTTCGCCAGCGGGCTGCAGATCGTCGCCGGCCTGGCACCGGGGACCTGGAGCTTCGCCGCGATGATCCTGCCGATCGCCGCCGCCGCGGTGGTCATCGACACCACCGTCGGCACCCGCGCCCAACTCGACACCGACGGCGCGATGCGGGGCCGGGTGCTCGCCGCGCTCGCGGTCACCGGCTCGGTCTCGGCCGCGGTCGGTGCTCCGCTGCTCGGCTGGCTCGCCGAACACGCCGGGCCGCGCCAGACGCTCGTGCTCGCCGGATCCACCGCGGCGATCGCGACGGTGGCGGCGGCTGTCGCCCTGGACCGCCAGCACGCCCGCGCGGCCCTCGCGCTGGTCGTGCCACGGCCTCGCCATCCGGTACGGCGAGTGGCGTTCCGGGCCGCCCGCATCGTCCGACCCGCCGGGGCGGTCTGTGTCATCGCGCCCGCCGGGGTGGGGCTGGGCGCGTACCGACTCGGGGAGTTGGCCACGGCCGGACCGGCGGCGCGTCGCTGAGACAGCGGTCACCCCCGGTGGCCCGCTCGGGGGACAGGACGACACGGAGATCATCGTTACGCTGCGATCATGGAGATCGAGGAGCGGCTACGACGGACCCGTCGGTGGCTGTGGATCGTGCTGATCGGGCTCTTCCTGAGCGGTGCCACCGCATTTCCGCTGGAGATCGAGGTGCGCTGGCTGCTGCGCGTACTGGACCCGCTCTCCGACCAGTTGCCCGCCCTGGTCGACTGGATCGAACGGGTGCACACCGGGCTGGTGACGGCCGGCGAGGACTACCCGTTCCTGCTCTACGGCACCGACTGGCTGGCGTTCGCCCACCTGGTGCTGGCGGTGGCGTTCTGGGGGCCGCTACGCGACCCGGTGCGCAACGTCTGGGTCGTGCAGGTCGGCATGATCGCCTGCGCGGGCATCGTCCCACTGGCGGTGATCTGCGGCCCGATCCGGGACATCCCCTGGTTCTGGACGCTCATCGACTTGTCCTTCGCGGTCGGGGCGTTCCCGCCGCTCTGGTTCGCCTACCGGCACATCCGCGCCATTGAGGCGAGCACCGCCGATGCGTTGACGCCGACGTCCTGAGCTGCGGGCTCCCCGCCCGTCGTCCCGCGCCGACGTCATCCCTGCCGCTGCCAGCGCCGGCTCGGCGGGAGAGGCCGGCGACCATCAGGTCCTCGCGTCCTTTGCTCTGCTTCACCCCACGCAACGGTCGACGTCCGATATTCGGACAACCGCTGTTGCGCCCGTTGAAGCAGAGCAAAGGACGCGCACGGGGGACGGGGCCCGGGGCGCGGTACTGGTGGCGACCGCCTCTGCCCGGCAGGACCACCGTGGACCGACGGGAGGGCCGCCGCGTCAGCGACGGCCCTTCCGGTCGGTGCCTGGTCTGCCTCTAGTGCGACAGCAGGTCGTGGGACTCGCTGATCTTGACCCACGACTTCGGTGCGGTCGGCGCGGTGGTGGCCTTGCGTGCGGTGGTGGCCACGTCGGGTCGGCCGGCGGTGAACAGCCAGGTGGTGAACAGGTCGTCCAGGTCCAGCCCGGAGATCTGTTCGGCGAGTGCCTGGAACTGCTCGATGGTGCCGTTGCCGTACCGGTGCTCGGCGGTCCAGGCCGGCAGGATCTCGAAGAACGCGTCGTCGCCGACGGCCAGCCGCAGCTGGTGCAGGGTCATCGCGCCCCGGTCGTAGACGGCGTTGTCGAAGATCCGGGCCGCGCCCGGGTCACCGGGCAGCACCTGCCAGAACTCGTCGTCGGCCGGGTAGCTGGCGTAGGCGAAGTCGAACACCTCCTGCGCGGTGCCCTCGCCCTGCTCCTCGGACCAGAGCCACTCGGCGTACGAGGCGAATCCCTCGTTGAGCCAGATGTTGCGCCAGTCGGCCACCGAGACCGAGTCACCGAACCACTGGTGGGCGAGCTCGTGCGTCACCACGTACGTGTTGGCGCCGCGCCGCCAGAAGCCCGGCCCGTACACCGGTCGGGTCTGGGTCTCCAGCGCGAAGCCGATGCCGTCCACCGGACCGGCCACGCCGCCCTGCGCCTCGAACGGGTACGGGCCGAAGATCCCGCTCTCCCAGTCGACGATCTCGGCGGTCCGCTCGATGCTGGCCCGGGCGGCCGGACCGAGCGCACCCAGCGAGGTGCTGTACGCGTTGACCACCGGCTGACCGCCGGGGGTGGTTTCGGTGACGATGTCGTACTGCCCGATGGCCAGGAAGGCCAGGTAGGGGGCGGTGGGGGAGGTGGTCCGCCAGATCCACCGGGTGCGGTTGCCGGCCTCGGCGGCCGGCGGCCGCGGCTGCACACCGTTGCTGATCACCTCGACGCCGGTGGGCACCGACACGGAGATGTCGAAGGTGGCCTTGTCCAGTGGGTGGTCGTTGCTCGGGAACCACCACCACGCCGACTCGGGCTCGTTGACGGCGAGGGCCCCGTCGTCGGTACGGGTCCAGCCGGTGTAGCCGCCGACCAGGGTCTCCGACGGGATGCCGGTGTAGCGCACCACGATGGTGAGCTGCTGGCCCCGGGTCACCGTGCGGGCCGGGGTGACCACCAGCTCGTGTGCTCCCGCGGTGGTGGTGGTCGCCGCCCACCCGTTGACCCGCACCGACTCGACGTCGAGCAGGAAGTCCAGGTTGAACGCCGAGAGATCCTGTGTGGCGGTGGCGAGGATCGTGGTGGTGCCGCTGAGCTGGTCGGACGCCGGGTCGTACCGCAGTCGGACGTCGTAGTGCTCGACGTCGTAGCCGCCGTTGCCGTAGTCGGGGAAGTAGGTGTCGCCCAGGCCGGGTGCGCCGGGTTGCGGCGCGGCGGTGACGACGGGTCGCCCCCAGCCGGTCGGGGCGGCCTGGCCGGGCGTGCCGGCGAGCATTGTGCCGGCGGTGGTGAGGGTCAGGGCGGCGGTGGCCGCCGTGAACATTCGTCGCACGGGGTGGACTCCCTCCATCGGGTGTTCGCCACGCAAACCTAATCGACAATGGTGAACGTCGCGGCCCATCGCGCCCGGCCTGTCGTCGGCGTCCCCGGTGGACGGTTGGCCGCCGGTTGCTGGCGTGCCTTGCGGCGCAAGGTCACACTGTGTGGATCGGAGGTGACGCGTGCCGCGATCCGAGGTGCCCAAGCGGGAGTTGATCGGCCAGCGACAGCCGCCCGGCGGTCGGGACCGGCTGCCGGCCGGTGGCCTGGAATTCTTCGCGCTGCTCGCCCGGCTGCTGCGGCGACCCCGCCGCGGTGACCGGAGACTGCCGCTGCTCTGGCTGGTCCGCTCCGACACCTCGGATCTGATGGTGCCGCTGCGCCGGTTCCTCGGCCAGGGGCCCCGACGGCGGGTGCCGCACGCCGTGCTGGACGCCGACGCGCCGCCGGGCGCCGGGGACGTGCCGGCGTTGCTGCGGGAGCTGCACCGGCAGCTCTCCCTGGAGGCGTTCGGCGCCGCGCGGCTGCGCTTCCGGCACTACCCGCTCGCCGACTGGCTGATGCACCAGAGTCTCAGCTTCGGCGTCGACGCCGACGACAGCCGGGCGGCCCTGGTACGCCGGCTGCGGGATCGCCGGGGCGCGCGTACCCCCGAGGCGTTGCCCACCGGTGGTGACGCGGTCAGCATCGTCTCGCAGGTGCTGCTCTGGCTGGTCCGCCGCGCCGTGCCGAGCGTGGTCTTCCGGGCCGCCGTCTCCGGCCGGGTGCCGGTGCTCGGGCGGCACTACAACTGGTTCATGCGCCAGCAGTATCTGGCGCCCCGGCAGTCGGTCACGTTCCTCGGCTTCGCCGAGCGCCTCACCGCCGGGTGGCGCGACGGCGAGCAACCCGACCAGGTCAACAAACTGCTGCTGCACGCGTTCCTGGAGGACCTGCGGCAGGCGTACCGGCGTCGGCCGTGGCGTCCGTCGGACTGGCGGCGCACCGCGTACCCCGCGCTGCTGCTCGACCACGTCGCCCCCGGCAACGTCGGCGGCGAACTGGTCCGCCTGATCGGTGACGTCCGCACCGAAACGGGCCGCAACGACCCGCTGCTCATCGTCGCCTCCGGCGGGCAACCCCCACCCGAGCTGCCCGAACCGCACCCACTGACCGAGGCCGACGAGGCGTACGACGAGTGGGCCGAGGCGCTGCCGGAGATGCGGCGGCTGCGCCGCCCGGCCGCCTGGCTGGTCGCGTTGCGGCCCGATGACACCGACATCGGCCCACCCTCGCGGGGCGCGATGCGACCGTTCTTCGCGCCCGACCCGCCCTGGTGGTCGCGGCGCTTCCTGCCGGCCGCGCTCTGCCTGGTGCTACTGGCCGCCGGCGGTGCGTGGGTGGGCAGCCGGTGGGGGCCGGGCTGCCACCCCTCGCTCACCGGCGGCCGGGTCTCGGTCGAGGTCGCCGGCAGCGGCGAGTGCGTCGGCTACAGCGACAGCGCCGCGCAGGTGTTCAACAACGACCCCGGCCAGGACCGGCTGCGCACCGTTCAGGAGCGCATCTTCGCGCAGAACCGCGCCGCCGAGGAGGTGTGGCAGCGCAGCGAGCGACGCCGGCCCTTCCTCACCCTGGTCTACCTGGGCACGCTCACCGGCAACCGGACCCGTGCCGACGAGGAGTCGTACGTCTCCGAGCGAGAGGAACTGGAGGGGATGGCGACCGCCCAGTACGCGTTGCTGAAGGAGTCGGCCGGCGCCGACGGTGCGGCGCTGCTGCGGATCGTGGTGGCCAACGGCGGCCGGCAGATGGTCTACGCCGACCGGGCGGTGGCGATGCTGGCCGAGTTGGCCCGGGACGACCCCACGGTGCTCGGGGTGGTCGGGCTGGTGGAGAGCCGGACCAGCACCGCCCGGGCGTTGCGGGAGCTGAACCAGATCGGCCTGCCGGTGCTGGCGCCCACCCTCTTCGCCGACAAGATGGACGCCAACTCCCGCCTCTATCTCCAGATCTCCGCGCCGAACAAGGATCAGGTGAAGCTTGTCGACGCGTACGCCCAACAGGTGCTGAAGGTCAACGAGGCGCACGTCTTCTACACCACCCTGGAGGGCAGCACGCTCACCGAGGACCTCTACGTGGGCACCCTCGTCGACGGGCTTCGACAACAGTTCGGTGCCCGGGTCACCCGCCTCGACGAGTGGCGCAACGGGCAGCGGCTGGTCGACGAGTGTGGGTACGCCGGGCTGCTCTTCTACGCGGGTCGATGGTCGGAGTTCGACGGTTTCCTGCGGGCGCTGCGCGAGTGCGGGGGCAACCCGCCCCGGCACCTCGTCGCCGACGACTCGGCCAACCGCTACATGGCCAACCCGGGGCTGCGCGCCGCCGCGCCCGGCAACCTGCCCGTCACGTACGTCTCCAAGGCGTCCCTGGCCACCTGCGCGGCGCTCCGGGCCGCCCAGGACCGGCGCGACGACGCGCGGGCCAGCTTCCTGTCCTGGATCCAGGCCGACGACCTGCTCGAACCGGCGCGCTGCCGGCCGGGCTCCGAGGCGCAGGTCGGCGAGCGGGTCAGCCTCGCCTACGACGCGTCGATGATGCTCATCCGGGCGGTGGAGAGCCTCGCCGCCCGGCTGCACCACGCCGACCCCCGGCAACGCTGGGAGCCGACCTCGGTCAACCCGGTGGGCGTGCACGCCGAGGTGCTGCGGCAGAACGCCGGCCAGGGCTACCCGGGGGTGGCCGGGCTGATCCGTTTCACCCCCGACTCGGGCGAGCCGGTCGACAAGCGGCTGGCCCTGATGCGGGTGGAGCAGGTGCCCGACGTGGCGACGGCACCGGTGGAGGTGTTCCGCTGCGGGGCGGCCGACGCGTCCGGCCCGGCGGCGTGCGGCCCCGCCTGACCGGTCCGGCGGGACACGTCCGCGCAGGACTGTCCGGGTGCCACCGGTGTCCGTTAGGGTTCCTGGGACCAGGCGGCCGTGGCGTTGGGGGCAGAGGGTGGGCAGGCTCGCGTCGGCGTACGGGCAAGCGGTCAGCTCCCACCGGGCGGCTCGGGCGCATCTGGACAGTGCCCGCGGCGCCCTGGGGGCGACGCCCACCTCCGTCGCGCCGGTCGGTGCCGACGACCTGGTTGCCCGCCTCGCCCGCCTCGGGGCCGCCCTGGCCACCCCCGCACCGGGCGTCACCCCGCTGACGGACGAGCCGGCCGCGGTGCGGATCGGCGAGGCGTCCACCCCGGACGGCGGCTTTCCGGTGCTGGTCCCGCTGGGCGGCGGCCACCACCTCGCCGTGGACACCGACGCCCGGGACCCGCGGGTCGCCGGGCTGCTGCGGGCGCTGGTGCTGCGGCTGGTCGCCACCGCGCCGCCCGGCCAGGTCCGCGTCGCCGGGATCGACACCGCCGCGCTCGGCGCGACCTTCGGCCCGCTGCGACCACTGCTCGACGCCGGGGTGCTCGACCCGCCGGCCACCGGTGAGGCCGAGGTGGCCGCGCTGCTGGACGCCGCCGAGCGGCACGCCCGCGCCGCGCAGCACGCCCAGCGCGCCGCCCGGCACCTGCTGGTGGTGGTGGCCACCGCCGCGCCGCCGCCGCGCGAGCTGGCCCGGCTCGCCGCGCTCACCCATGCCGGCCCGGCCGCCGCCGTGTGCGTGCTGCTCGCCGGCCACCCGTCCCGGCTGCCCGGCGAGACCCCGACGCCGCTGGGCGGCACCACCGCGGTCCGGCTCGACCAGGGGTACGCCTCCGTCGGCGACCCGCCCGGCACCCCGTTCAGCGCCGACGGCACCGGTCTCGCCGCTCCCGTACTGCTCGACGGTGACCCGCCCTCCGCGTCGGTACGCGCGCTCGCCGAACACCTGGCCGCCGCCGCCCGCCGCTCCGACGCGCTGCCCTTCACCGACCTGCTGCCCGAGCGGCGCTGGGTCGAGTCCGCCGGCAACGGCCTGCGCACGGTGATCGGTCGGGCCGGCACCGCCGCGCTGACGTTGGCCTTCGACGACGCCACCCCGCACTGGCTCGTCGGTGGTCGCACCGGCGCCGGTAAGACCGTCTTCCTGCTCGACGTCCTCTACGGGTTGGCGGCCCGCTACTCGCCGGCCGAGTTGCAGCTCTACCTGCTCGACTTCAAGGAGGGCGTGAGCTTCACCGAGTTCGTGCCCACCAGCCGGGACCCGTCCTGGCTGCCCCACGCCCGTGCCGTCGGCATCGAGTCCGACCGCGAGTACGGCCTCGCCGTCCTGCGCGAGCTGCGGCGGGAGGCGCAACGGCGGGCCACCGCGCTGAAGCGGCACGGCGTCACCAAACTCGCCGACCTGCCGCGGGACAATCCGCTGCCGCGCATCGTGGCGGTGATCGACGAGTTCCACGTGTTGCTGGCCGGCAACGACACGCTGGCCCGGGAATCCGTGGACCTGCTGGAGGAGTTGGCCCGCAAGGGCCGCTCGTACGGCATCCACCTGGTGCTGGCCAGCCAGAGCATGACCGGCATCGAGGCCCTCTACGGGCGGGCCGAGGCGATCTTCGGGCAGTTCGCGTTGCGGGTGGCGCTACCCGGCGGTGGCGGGGTGCTCGACCAGCTCAACACCGCCGCCGCGGCCCTGCCGATCGGCTCCGCCGTCATCAACACCGCCGCCGGCGCGGTCGGCGCCGACACGGTGCTGCGCTTTCCCGACGCGCACGCCGCCGCGGCGGACCTGGCCGCGTTGCGCCACGACCTGTGGCAGGCCCGGCCGGCGGGCTCGCGGGCACCTGCGGTCTTCAAGGGGTACGAGGCCGCGCGGGTCGAGGACGACCCCACGTTCGCCGGGTTGCGTCCCGGTGGCCGGCGTCCGATGGCACTGGTCGGCCGGACCGTCGACGTGCACGGCACCACCGCGCTGTTCCTGATGGACGCCACCCCCGGCCGGCACCTCGCCGTGGTGGGCACCGCACCGGCCGGCGCGGACGTGCTGCGCGCCGCGACACTCAGCCTGGCCCGCCAGCACAACCCCGGCGACGTCCGGTTCCAGGTGGCCTCGCTGGTCAGCTCCGCCGCCGGACTCGCCGACGACACCGAAACCGCCCTCCGGGCCGCCGGCCACGCGGTGCGGCGGCTCGACGCGGCCGGGCTGCGCGACCGGATCGCCACGCTGGCCGCCGAGCCAGCCGGCCGGGAGTACCTGGTGGTGTTCGGGATGGACGCCGCCGCGCCGATCCTCGGGGCCACCGACCCGGGCACCTTCCGCTCCGGCCTGGACGACCTGCGTACCCTCCTGCGCCAGGGCCCCGGGCAGGGGGTGCACCTGCTCGGTTGGTGGCGTGGGCTGCGCCGGCTCGCCGACGACCTCGGCGGCACCCAGAACCGCGACGACGTCGCCTGCCTGGTGGCGCTCAACGTGCCCGGGAGCGAGTTGGCCCTGCACCTCGGGACACACGACCTGGCCTACACACCCCGCGCCGACCGGGCGCTGCTGATCGACCGGCACGACCAGCGCACCCGGCTGATCGTCCCGTTCGCCGGCGGGGCAGACGAGCCGGACTTCGCCGGCGGGGCGGACGGGCCGGACTTCGCCGGCGGGGCGGACGAGCCGGACTTCGCCGGCGGGGCGGACGGGCCGGACTTCGCCGGCGGGGCGGACGGGCCGGACTTCGCCGGCGGGGCGGACGGGCCGGACTTCGCCGGCCAGGCGGACGGGCCGGACGGAGAGCGGTGACAGTGTCCTTCGAGGAGTACGCGGCGCTGGCCCGACAGCTCGCCGAGCAGCACCGAGCCGGGGAGCAGCACGCCGCCGCCGAGTCCGCGCGCCGCCGTGACCTGCACGCCGCCGTCGACTACCTGCACCAGCGGCTGACCGCCCAAGGGCAGCGCCTCGACCAGCTCGGCCAGGCGATCGGCGTCGACCAGCCACCCGCCGGCCCGGCGCCGGGTCCGGCTCCGGGTCGTCCGAGCGAGACCGCCGGCTGGCCCGGCCCGCCGTCCAGCTCCGACCCCGCTGCCGGGTTCGGCCCTGGCTCCGCTGCCGGGTCCGGCCTGACGGCCGGCTCCGGCACCTTCACCGCGGCCGGAACCGGGGACGGGGCATCCGACGGCGCAGCCGGCGCGCCGGGGCGGGCGGGTGTCGGGGCGTACCCCCAGGTGCCGGCGGGGGAGGCGCGGCTGGCGCTGCCGACGGCGGCGAGCCCGACGGGCGCCGGGGTGCCGGCGCAGCGGGCGGCGGCCGTCGACCCGGTGGTGGAGCTGGAGTTGGCCCGGCGGATGGCCGACGAGGCCGACCGGCACGGGCAGCAGGCGGAGTTGCTGGCCCAGCGGCCGGCGCTGCTGCCGACGTGGTCGCCGCTGGCGCGGGCGGTCGCCGTCTACGTCGGGTGCGCGGCCGTCGCCGGGGTGGTCATGCTGGCCCTGGTGTTGGCCTCCGGGGTCGGGATGGTCGACGGGTTCACCCTCGGCGCGTGGACCTGTGCGGGGTTGCCGGCGGTGGCGTTCTTCGGGGGGTACCTGGTGCTGGGCCGGTGGGGGCGGCCCGCCATGGTCGCCGGCACCCCGCCGAGATATCTGCCGCTCGGGTTCCTGATCTGTTTCCTGCTGGTGCCGATGGCCTACTGCGCCTACCTGCTGCTGGTCCGTGGCCTGCGCTGAGCCCGGCCGGGCTCGTTCCGGTAATGATCCACTCGGTATGCCTGAAGTCGGGGTGTCCGTGCCAGCGGAATACCCCGACTTCAGCTATCCCGTGTCGATCTTTCGCCCGGATGCGCTCCCTGTTGGTCGCACTCGACTGGCGCGCCTACCCGTTGGCGATCCGCGTCCTGCGTCGACTCGTCCGCCGCGTGTGCGGCGGCCACGAGAATCCCGTCGAGGTCGCGGTCGGTGAGACCCTCGTCTTCGAGCAGCCCGAGCAGCAGCACCGTCCGCGCGACGATCGCCGCCGCGTCGTGGGGCACCGGCGGACGCTCACCGAGCGCCGCCCACACCAGCGCCTCGGCCAGCACCGGGTCGACGTCGCGCCCGGTCGCGTCGTAGCGTTCCCGGGCGGACGCCACGAACCGGATCACCGGCGCGCGATCCTGCCCCGCGACGAACCGCCGCCGTACCGCCACCAACAGCGCACCGGCGAGCAGGTCCGCGTACCGCCGCCAGTCCGACTCGGCGAACCGGCCGAGCCTGCGTTCGTGGCCGCGCAGCCGCCCACTCAGCAGGCCGCGTAGCGCCGCGTGCGAGTCGGTCACCATCGTCGCTCCCTGATCATCGTGAGTGCGCTCCGGGGTGGGCTTGGTCTGGTCAGGCGATGTCGCCTGGTCACCAGCGCGCTCGCCGCCCGGCAACCGCGGGCGATCACGGCGGCGCTGTCGGCGTCGCCGGCCCGGTCGGTGTCGTCGTGGTTCTTGGGCGGGGTGGGAGGTGCCGCCGGCTCTCCGGTCAGCGCCGCCACCGAACGCCCGATCCGGCAACTGCCGACCGCGAGCCGAGCAACGACCAGGTCCAACCGGGTGATCGCCGCCGCGAGGTGCCGGGCCGCGACCACGTCCGCCACGTCCCGGGTACGCCGCAGCC
This sequence comes from Micromonospora sp. NPDC005203, assembly GCF_042872705.1. Lineage (NCBI taxonomy): Bacteria > Bacillati > Actinomycetota > Actinomycetes > Micromonosporales > Micromonosporaceae > Micromonospora > Micromonospora sp. NPDC005203. The sequence continues at coordinate 241,158 of NZ_JBIAKV010000007.1, forward strand.
GGTCCTCGGTCGCACCCAACCGCCAGCGGACACGCGCGGCCAGCGCGGCGGCCCGGTCCGCGTCGACCCGAGCGGTGTGCAGACCCGCGAGCAGGTCCCCGACCGAGCCTCCCGGTGACTCCCGGTCGGCGGCCAAGCCGGCGTAGACCAGGCTCAGCGCCCGCCAGCACTCCGTCACTGCGTCCTGCCAGGGCAGTCGCCGGCCGGGCGGCCCCGCCCCGTGCAACTGCGCGCCGGCCCGGTCGGCGGCGGAGATGGCGGCCAGCCAGGCGGCACGTAGGTCGTCCAGAGTGTCCGCGCTCATTCGCCCGCCTCGGCACTGGACTTGACCAGCAGGGCGAAGCGCACATCGGTACAGGGGTAGTCGACACCGCACTCGCAGAGCCAGCGACGCACCACCCGGGGCGGGTGAGCGAAGAGGACGTCGTCGGCGTCCTCGACGTCCTGATCGGACACGAGCCGTGGGGGTTTCGCGGGCGGGGCTGGGGCTGGTGGGTCGGTGGGGGATTCGTCGGGTCGATCGGGCATCGGGGCTCCCGTCGGGTGGTCTCCTAGGTTGCTATGGCTTCCGCGTCGGGGCGGCGTGCGGGCACGCCCCGGGACGCCCGGCCGAACGGGGGGACCGACCGACCGGGCGCTTCCTGCGCGGTGGGAACGACCAGCTCCGGGTTTGCAGACCAGGGAGCCGGTTGAGGCCAACTTTGTCACACTAGTCTGTACAAGTCAACGACAGGCTAGTCCGTTCTTGTACTGACTAGTTGGGTGTGATCAAATGGCGGTGCAGACCAGGGAGACGACATGCCCGCCAAGCCCAAATGGGCGCAGCTCGCGGACCATATCCGAGAGCAAATCGCGTCCGGTGAACTCGCCCCAGGTGACAAGCTGCCATCCACCTCCCAGCTCCGTGTTGAGCACGGCGTATCGGCTGGTGTCGTGCGGCAGGCGATGCTCGTCCTACAAACCCAAGGCCTCGTCGAAGGCGTTCACGGGCTGGGTGTCTTCGTCGCTGACAACTGAGCTCTGAGCAGTTGCGGTCTCCAACGTCACTTGAGTTTGAGGGATCTGGCGCTTTCGTCGTGACGAGAGAGCGATCAGGCGGTCGCGCTAAGTGCGCGGATCTCGTACGCTCCCATGTGGTCTCCGCCGGTGCGGTGGTGGAGGCGATGGTCGAGCAGGGGGAGGTGCGCGTGAGCGCAGCACAGATCATCGCGAGGTTGGCGGCGGCGTCGCAGAAGCTGGACGAGGCGAAGGCCAAGACCGCAGCGGCAGCACAGGACGCAGCCGAGGCGCGGGCGCTCGTCGCCGGTGCGCTGGAGGGCGTGGCTGCTGGTCCGCTGGTCGGGATGATCGACTCGTACCGTCAGGCGCTCGCGCAGGCATCTCAGGGTGGCGATCCTGCCAAGCAGCACGTGCAGGAGACGATTGCCAAGGTCCGAGCGCTGGGAAATTGACCACGGGTGGTGGCAGCGCAGTCCGCCAACCACCCGCGACAACCAGCGTCACCTTGCGGCCTGCGATCCCACGGTCAGGGTCGGCGCTGCCGGACCGCGACGGACGACGTGAGGCGCGGAGCCGAGAGAGTCGGGAGGCGCCGCAGCCCACAAGACGCAAGAGTGTCGGCCCAGAAGCAATTGCTGTTGGCGGGTCAGCGGCGGCGACAGCATGGGCGACGGTTTCAGAGTTCTTGCCGGCCCTGCCGAAGGCGGTAGCCGGCGTCGTCCTCGGGGCCGTGGCAACCTGGGGATCCCTCAAGGCTTACAAAGCGAGATCGCAGGATGGCGGAGGTTCCGTTGAAGATCGATGAGCGAGTTGAGCAACTCGTCCGTGACACGTTGCACTGGGCCGTCAAGCGGCAGCCGGTTGAGTTCGACGAAGCGCTCAAGGCGTTTTCTGACGGATCCACACGGCAGTCCGCCCTAGAGTTGTTGGCTGCCATCGCGGCCTTAGTCAGCGCTGACATTTGCCAAGGCAGGCCGACTCCCGAACAGGTTAGGCAGTTGGCAGAGGAGGTTGCCGAGGCGGAAGCCTGGAGCTCGGCTACCTCGCCCGAGGTCGAAGTCTTCCTCAAGTCTGTGGTGACCGGTCGACCGTTGTCGGATGTGCTGCCAGCCGGCAGCGCAGTCGTCCTCGCCTTCGTTGTGACCGCAAGTCTCCTGTCTCTACGCCCAAAAAGTGAGGGGGAGTGGTGGTTCAACTACCTGGACAACTTGGAGGCAGCCATCGAGGCGGCGGGTTGACCGGCGTGCCTGAGACGGTCGTCCCGCGACGGTGGCGAAGTGGACGGCCTCCGCATCGGCTTTCTGCCGCCGGACGTCGGTGACCTGGTCTCGGACTTCGCCCCTGAGTGGGAGGACGTCACTCTCGCCACCCGGATCCGGGAGCGTCGAGTCGAGGACGGCCACCCTGTGGACCTGCGGGTGCACGTGCTCCGGAGCGATCGGCTGGGCACCCTCGCCGAGCTACGCGAGTTCTTGGCCGAATATTACGAGCGCGATCCCGCTGACTGTGCCCTGAGCGAGTTCGAGCACGTTGAGGGCTTCGGAATGATCGGTGCCTTCGAGGCGTTCAGGCTGGCCGCACCCGGTGTGGCCCGTGATCGTGTTGACGGACCCGGAGGGCTTGCCGCAGGAAACCTGCGGGCAGTCGCGCAAGAAATCACTGCAACTGCACTGGCACGAGAGTGCGAAGAACGCCTTCCACCACCGGCGGGGCGTCAGCTTAAGCGGCGGACGACCGGACGCAGGACCGTGACAAGCAAGCTCGTGTCGGTGCTGGTCAAGTGGTCGCGGCACGCGGCGATGTTGTCAGCCTCGCTGAGCTCCGACCAATCGAGCAGAAAGCCTGCGGCGGCACCGAGTTGTCGGAGGAAGGATCGGATCGCTCGGCCGTTGCCCTCACGGAAGGGGTGACAGACGTTCAACTCGCCGTAGTAGTGGGCAAGGGTCTCGACGAACGCTTCGTGCTTCAGTCCGAGAAGAAAGCCGTCCTTGCTGAGTCCGCTGAGGATCGTGCTCACTTGGTCGTCGATGTATCGCCAGTGGCAGAAGCGTGCGCCTGGCTTACTGATGTCGACGGTCCTGGTCTGCCCAGCCCAGTCGTAGAGATCGCCGAACAACCTGCGATGGAACGCCTGTAGGTGATCAAGGCCGTAGCTGCCTGGGATCATCATTCGGGATGCTTGAACCTCCCGAATCGAAGTCAAGCGAAACTCCGCCTCCCGAAGGATGACGGGATCCGTGATTCCTAACTTGTTCTTGAGGCAGGCGGTCCCTGGCCAGCAGTACGGATCATCCACCCTTGAGGCGAGCAATCTCTTGAGCGACCAACTCGTCCGCGCTGATCACACCTGATGCCACATCGCGGAGCTTGTCCTGCCAATCCTGGTCGAACTCTTCGCCTTCCAGGGCGGCGTTCGCAGTGGCCAGACCGACAGCGGTCTCCGTATTGGCGATCTGCCGCGCATAGTACGTCCGCATGAGGTCGGTGCTTATCCTCGCCGACGAACTAGCCGACTCGGGTAGCGCACCCCGGGCGGCCCTCCAGGGCAGCTCGTTGTGCGTCATGAGGGACAGTTGGCTCGCCGAGAACGTGCCGTACTCATCAGTGACCCACTGGACGGTCCTGTGTTGGTCCGGCGTCAGGTGCGCGGCATCCCCGTGTGGCCACTCCGACACGGTGAGCTGCCTACGGTGGTGTCGGTAGAGCGGTGGGACGACAGGGCCCTCCCGCCAAGCTTCGATCGGCTCGGCGAACAACAAGGCTCCCTCGCGTGCCAGGTGCCACCCCTGGCAGTAGTACACGAGTTTTTCCAGCTTCATCGCGGTGACGCTGCCGAGTTTGCTGAGCACTGCCGCGGCGACATCGTGAGCGGTAGCCATCTGGTACACCCCCTACCCCGGCCTGGTTTCGAGACTAACGATCGGTCGGAGACTTCGCTGACTCTGGGCTGGTGTCGAGTCGACTTCGATCCTATCGGCCCACGTGGGCCAGGTGATAGAACACTTGTTCGAACTGGCTGACCGCTGTCGGAAAGCCGTCACCGCGCGTGGTGCGGGCTGTGCAGAGCGGTGATCGTCCCTATCCTGACGTGTTCACCGCAGGCTAGCCACGTGGAGTGTCGTGGATCCTCGACAGGTACGACGTCTGGCAGAGCAGTCCGCCAACTTCGGGTTCCTCAAGGAACACCCGCTACTGGTCTGGTACGGCGCGGGCGCTGAGTCGCTCGTCTATGTCGATGCCCAGTCGGCGATGTTCAAGATCCGTGCGTTTGGCGACGAGATGGCCAAGGATCTGGTCCGCCGCACCGGTGTGAGGCCGCAGCAGAACAACTTCTACCGCCGGGTTGAGGCGCTCTACGCCGACGGCACCCTCGTTCCGGAGATCTACCAGGCTTTCGACCGCCTCCGCGACCAGGGCAACAAGGCCGTACACGATCACCTGGGCGAGGTACGCGCGGCGCTGGACATGCTGCGTACCGGGTTTGAGCTGGGGGTCTGGTTTCATCGTGCCTTGACCGGCGACAGGACTCCGCTCGGTTTCGTGCCGCCCACCCCGCCGTCCCGGCACGTGTCGCAGAGCATCGCCGACGGTCTCCAGGCGGAAATCCAGCGCTACAAGGTCGAGCTGGCCCAGACCAAGCTCCTGCTGGAGGGCAAGCCGTCGCTGGCGCAGGCTCAGGCGGACGCAACGATCGCCGCTGAACGGGCAGTCCGCGAAGCCGACGCCCGTCGGGATGAGGCCGCCGAGCTGGTGGCGAGCCTGGAGTCCGCGGCCGAGGCGGAGCAGGCGGCGCTGGACAGCAAGGCGACGGCCAAGGTCTCGGCCGCCCGGCGCGAGGAGTTCATCGCCCGCGCCCGTCGTGCGTCGCACGAACCGCTCAACGAGATGCAGACCCGGGTCGAGATCGACCGGCAGTTGGGCGCGGCCGGCTGGATCGTCCAGGACGAGAGCCAGATCAACCTGTACGCGGGCATTGGTGTCGCCGTCCGCGAGGTGACCCTGGCGGTGGGCCGGGCCGACTACCTCCTCTACGTCAACCAGCGGCTGGTCGGCGTGGTCGAAGCCAAGCGGGAGGGGACCGCGCCGCGCGGTGTCGAGGCGCAGCTTGACCGCTATCTCAACGGGCTCACCGCTGCGCAGAAGCTCGCCGCGTGGCACCGGGACGATCCGCTGCCCTTCGGCTACGTCGCCACGGGCACCGAGACCGCCTTCGTCAACCGGCTCGACCCGTTCCCGCGTACCCGCGAGGTCTTTGCCTTTCACCGGCCGGAGACGTTCGCGCGGTGGATGCGGGAGGCCGACGACGACCCGGCGGCACCGACGTTGCGTGCCCGGCTGCGGCGGATGCCCGTGTTGGACCGGCTCGGCCTGCGGCCCGCCCAGGTGGACGCGATCGACGGGCTGGAACGCTCCCTCGCCGAGGACCATCCGCGTGCGCTGGTCCAGATGGCCACCGGGACCAGCGAGGTCAAGGCGTACGGCGACGGCGGTGACCTGCCGGTCATCCGCCTTGCTGGCTAGAGCGCCCGGCTAGGGCGCCCGCTCGATCACGACGACGGGGATCTCGCGGTCGGTGCCCTTCTGGTAGCGGACGTACGTCGGGAAGACCTTCGTCATGACGGGCCACAACCGAGCCCGCTCCTCGCCCGTCGCCGTCCGCGCCCGCCCGGCGAACCGTTCCGCGCCGACCTGCACCTCGACCGTCGGGTCGGCGCTCAGGTTCAGATACCAGGCCGGGTGCGTGCTGGCGCCTCCGTTGGACGCCACCAGCAGGTGGTTGTCGCCGTCGCGGCCGTACATCAGTGCGGTGCGGCGGAGTTTGCCCGTTCGGCGTCCGCGCGTGGTGAGCAGCAGCGACGGTACGCCGTAGAAGGTGTCGCCGTCGGCGCCGTCGGTCTTCACGTAGCGCCGGATGTGCTCGGCGACCCAGCCGACCGGGCTGTCCTCGATCGTCTCGTGCTGCTCCTGTGCCGTCACGGCATCGTCTCCTTCGGGGGGCCGGTTCGGGGATGAGGCCGGCTCGGGGGTGGGCTGGTCAGGACGTCGCGGTGGACTGTCCACTGCGGCCGGTCGGCCGGGTGCCGACGTGGCCGGGGCGGGTGGTCAGCACCTGGGGGCCGGCCTCGGTGATCGCGACGGTGTGCTCGGAGTGGGCGGTGCGGGAGCCGTCCGCGGACCGGATCGTCCACCCGTCCTCATCAAATCTGATCTTGTCGGTGCTGCGGCAGAACCACGGCTCGATCGCGATCGTCAGACCGGGCTTGAGCGTCATGCCCCGGCCGGGGCGGCCCTTGTTGGCGACGTGCGGGGCCTCGTGCATGGTACGGCCGATGCCGTGCCCGCCGAACTCGTTGTTGACCTGGTAGCCGTAGCGGTGGGCGACCTCGCCGATGGCGGCGGAGACGTCACCGAGTTGGTGGCCCGGCTGTGCGGCGTCGATCGCGGCGGCCAGCGCGACCTCGGTGGCCTCGATCAGCTTGAGGTCCTCCGGGGTGGGGGTGCCGACGATGACGGACAGCGCGGAGTCGGCGACCCAGCCGTCGATCCCGACCGCCATGTCGATGCTCAGCAGGTCACCGTCGCGCAGGACGTAGTCGTGCGGCAGGCCGTGCAGCACGGCGTCGTTGACCGAGAGGCACAGGACGTTGCGGAACGGGCCGCGGCCGAACGACGGCGCGTAGTCCCAGTAGCACGACTCGGCGCCCCGCTCCTTGATCCGACGGCGGGCGTGGCGCTCGAGGTCCATCAGGTTGACCCCGACGTCGGCGACCTCCCGCAGCTCCGCCAGCAACTCGCCGACGAACTGGCCGGTCACGGCCATCCGTTGGATTTCCTCGGGGGACTTAAGCTCGATCACGACCAACCCTCCCTGTCCGTAGCGGTATATTTATACCACGCCGCGGCGCGTCCACCCGGATGGCGTTGCTGGTCCGCGACGGCAGATCTATCCTGCTCACATGGTTCGCCCACCGCTCACCCCCGCGCAGATCGCCGCGGGTCAACGTCTCGGTGCGGCGCTTCGGGTCGCGCGAGGTGGCCGTCCCCTCGTCGAGGTGGCCCTGGCGGCCGGCATCTCGCCGGAGACGCTTCGCAAGATCGAGGTGGGTCGGCTCCCGGCACCCGCGTTCGGCACGGTTGTCTGCCTCAGTGAGGTCCTCGGCGTCCAGCTCAGTGACCTGGCCGAGGTGTGGCTGGCCGACCTGCGCGTGCGCGAAGCGTCCTGAGGGCCGGCCGCGCGAGCACGACAGGCACCGGCCGACCACGCGAGCGGCAGGCACACCGTCAGCCGCGCGAGCGCGGCAGGCAGCACTTCTTGTACTTGGTGCCCGATCCGCACCAGCACGCGTCGTTGCGGCCGGGCGGCCAGGCCCGCAGGTCGGAACCGGTGAGCGAGTCGGCGTACTCGTCCTGGGTTTCCTCGTCGGTGGGGTCGCTGCCCTCGCTGTCCGCGAAGGCCGCCAGGTCGGCGACCGTGCCGACGGCCACACCCAGGTCCGCGCCGCCCATCCTGGACGCGTCGACGAGGGCGCGTTCGATCTGGGCGCGGTGCTCGTCCCAGGTGGCGGGGTAGCTGTCTGCGAGCGTCGGCCAGCGCAGCAGCAGCGCGGTGAACTCCGTCTGCGGCCAGAACAGCAGCGTCGCCGGGCCGTCGTCGAGGGCGTCGAGGGCGTGGTCGCTCGCGGCGCGCAGGCGGTCGGCGAGGTTGTCGTACTCGTCGTGCGGTAGGCCCATCTCCTCGCGCAGGTTGTGCCGCCGCTGGGCCAGGCCGTAGATCATGGCGGCGGCCTCGTCCTGGGCGTCCTCGGATTCGTGCTGCTGGTTGCGGGTGCGTGCCAGGATCGCGTCCAGCGCCTCGGTCAGCCACCCCATCGCCAGCTCGGCGTGGCCGGCGTCGGCCAGCTCGTCGACCAGGTAGGTGGCGTTGGGGTTGGTCTCCAACAGGGGGCGCAGGGCGGTCAGCTCGGCCATGCCCTCGTCGGAGCGGCCGAGGCGTAGCAGCAGACCGCCGCGCACCGACCGGGCGTACGCGTCCTCGTCGGGCTGTTCGGCGATGGCGCGGGTGGCCAGCGTGAGCGCGTCGGCCAGGTCGCCCGCCTGCTCGAGGATGTCCGCGGCGACCAGCAGGGCGTACCCGGTGTCCGCGGGGTCGGCGACGCGCCCCTCGTCGACGGCACCTACCAGTTCGGCGATCAGCGGCGCCGGATCCGGGCTGTTGACGCCCAGCGAGCCGATCTCTTCGATCCGGTCGGCGGTCAGCAGTTCGGGCATGGCGGCATCCTGAAGCAGGGGACGGTGGGTGGGGGAGCGGCCAGCGTACTCCCGCAGGCCCTGGATGCTCGTGAGCCCGGGGCGCAACGCGCCCCGGGCTCGTCGCGGCACTTTCCCAAAGTGCTGCCTGCCCGCGCGTCGAGGCAGCAACGTCAGTGACGTTGCTGCCTCGATCGTGACCGCCGCCGCCGGATGGGGTCAGCGGGTCGCGGGCATGGTGGCGAACTCGCCGGCTAGCTCCGACTCGACGATCGTCGTGGCGGACGGCCGGCGACCGGCCGACGCCCGCCGGGCGGACGGGACGGCGAGGGCCGCGAGCGCGGCGGCCAGGGCGATGGCCGTGAGGACGAGAAACCCGGTCGTGAAGCCGGCCTCCCGGGGCAGGCCGTTGGCCTGCGGGTGCGCGGTGATCACGCCGCTGACCACGGCGGCGCCGATCGCGCCTCCGATGGTGCGGATGTTGGCGTTCATGCCGGTTGCCACGCCGGTCTGGCTGGCCGGCACACTGCCGACGATCAGGTTGGCCATCGACGCGAAGGCCAGACCGATGCCGAGGCCGACCAGGCCGCCGGCGACGGCGACCTCCCAGCGGGTGTCGTGCGCGGCGGCGAGCATCGCCGAGGCGGCCACGTTGAACGCGGCACCGGTGGCGAGCTGCGCCTTGGCGCTGAAGACGGCCTGGAGTCGGCCGGCGACGAGGCCGGCGACGAACATCGCGACGAGCATCGGCAGCATGAGCAGACCGGCCTGGCTGATGCTCGCCCCGAAGCCGTAACCGGCGGCGGTGGGGGTCTGCACGAACTGCGGCAGGAACGCGTAGACGGAGAACATCGACGCGCCGTAGAGCAGGGCGACCAGGTTGGTGGTCCAGACTCCGGGCAGACGCATCATCCGCATGTCGATCAGCGGGCTCTTCGAGCGCAGTTCGACGACCAGCCAGCCGACCAGCAGCACCACGGCGAGCGCCAGCAGACCGAGCACCCGGGTGGAGGTCCAGCCCCAGGTCGCGCCCTGGCTGATCGGCAGCAGCAGTGCCACCAGCCAGCCGGAGAGCAGCAGGGTGGCGCGCCAGTCGATACGCCCGGGGGTCCGGACCGGCGACTCGGGGACGAACAGGTAGGCGGCCACGGCGGTCAGCCCGACGACGACCATCGGGATCCAGAACAGCCAGCGGTAGTCCAGCGTGGTGACGATCGGGCCGGCCAGCACGATGCCCAGGCCACCGCCGACGGCGACGATCGCCGAGATGGAGGCCACGGCCGTGGAGACCCGGGCGGCCGGGAACTCGTCGCGGATGATGCCGAACGACAGCGGGAAGACCGCTCCGCCGATGCCCTGCACGACCCGGGCGAGGATGAGCACGCCGATATTCGGCGCGATGGCGGCCAGGAGGCAGCCGAGCGCGAGCGCGGCGAGCGAGACGACGAGCATCCGCTCCTTGCCGACCATGTCGCCGACCCGTCCGAGGATCGGCGTGAAGATCGACGCGGAGAGCAGGTAGGCGGTCAGGACCCAGGTCACGGTGTTCTGGGAGGTGTGCAGATCCTGCTGGATGGTCGGTAGCACCGGGGTGATCAGCGACTGGAGCATCGCGAAGAACCCGGTACCGGCCGCGAGCACGGTGAAAGTGAGCCGGCGCGAGTTGCGCCGGGAGGTTGCTGCCACGAGAGAAAACTCCCTGAGTACGTACTGAGGCCCGTCATCTGCGACGGGCAGGGCTGTCGGGTCCGGGCGATCGGGTGGCCAGGCGGCGATCGGGCGGACCCCGAGGTAAGCTAACCGGAGGCAGGCCTCCGGGGTTTCCGGAGGGGTGCCTCCACTAAGTTAGCGGAGGGTTGCCTCCGGATGCAACCAGGGTGAGGTGACGCACGTCATGACCAGCGCGGGGCAGGCGCCCGAGGTCTTCGCCCAGCGGCCCAAGCGGGCCGATGCGCGGCGTAACTACGACGCCCTGATCGTGGCGGCGCGCGAGGCGTTCGCCGAGCACGGCGCTGCCGCCTCCCTGGAGGACGTGGCCCGGCGGGCCGGGGTGGGCATCGGCACGCTCTACCGCAACTTCCCCAGCCGACGGCACCTCTTCGAGGCCGTCTACGTCGAGGAGGTCCGGGCGCTGAGCCGCTCGGCCGAGGACCTCGGCGAGCTGCCCCCGTGGGACGCGCTCGTCGCCTGGCTGCACCGGTTCGTCGCGTACGTCGCCACCAAGCGGGCGCTCGCCGAACAGCTGTTGCACGACTCGGAGATCTTCACCAGCTGCCGGACGGAGATCTACGCCGCCGGTGAGCCGCTGATGCGCCGCGCCCAGGATGCCGGCGTGGTCCGTGCCGACGTCGGCTTCGATGACGTGGTGCGCCTGATCAGCGGCCTCACCATGGCCCAGTTCCCGTCACCCGAGCAGCGCGACCGGGTGCTCGGCGTGGCCCTGGACGGGCTGCGCGCCACCGTGCGCTGACCCGACGTCAGCGGTCGACCAGCAGCAGCCACTCGTCGTCGAGGCGTTCCACCACCGTGCCCGCCGGCCAGCGGTGACCCGGGTCGACAACCGCCCTGGCCTGGTCGACCTGCGGGGGCCGGCTGAACTCCGCGTCGCGGAAGCTGGTCATGCGGTGGAACCGGGACCGGCCGAAGTTCGCGGCGTCGGTGAAGCGGGCCCGGTCGAACAACGCCTCCGCGCCGAACAGCGTCCAGCGGAACAACGCCATGCCCCGGAAGCGGACGGAGTGGAAGGTGGCCGACCGGCCGAACTCGGTGTGCTCCATCGACAGGGCAGCGTCGAAGACGGCCTCCTGAAACGTGGCGGCGTCCTCGAAACGGGTCGCGTCGAAGCTGGTCGGCTGACCGAAGGTCGTCCGGCGGAATGAGGTCAGGTCGGCGAAGGTGGACCGCCGACAGGACAGGCCACCGGTGAACGCGGCCCCGTCGAAGCTGGCCACACCGCCGACGCGCGCGCCGTCCAGCAGGACCTCACCGTCGGCCGCGAGCCCGTCGAAGGTCACGTCAGCGAAGGTCGTCGCCCCGAGCAGGAGACGCCCGCGGGCCGTCGCGCCCGCGAAGGTGGTCGTGCCGGTGAACGCCGCCGCCGTGAAGGTCGCGTCGGCGAGCGTGCAGCCCGTCGCGTCGAAGTCGACGAGCGCGGCGCCGGTCAGGTCCAGCACCACCTCCGGCCAGTGGGCCGCGTCGTCCGCGCGCAGGTGCCGGGTGAGCACGCTCTGCGCGGTGCGCCGGACCTCCGACTCGCGCGGCTCGCCGTGCGGCGCCGGCATCCGCAGGTACGCGCAGAGCACCGCCGTGATCGTCGGGCGTTGCCCCGGATTGTCCTGACCGAGGCGCTCCAGCGCGTGCAGGCCGCCGAGGCGTACCGCCGCGCTGTCGTTGCCGAGCAGCTCGACGGCCCGCGTGTAGAGCTCGGTCAGCCGGCGCTCGGCCGCGTCGTGCTCGGCCGCACCGGAGTGCCGGTCCTGCTGGCGTTGCGCCGCCTCGGCCACCGCCTCGGCGTGCGCCTGCACCCGGTCCCGGTGTGCCTGGTCGCGGGCGGCGACGCTCTCCTGGTGCCGTTGCGCGCGTTCGGCGATCCACTGGCGACGGGCGGCCAGCAGCAGGGCCAACCCTCCGCCGGTGCCGGCGACCACGGTCAGGCCGGTGCGGATCGCGTCGATGCGCAGCGTGGCGCGGGTGTCCGGCTGGCCGGCCCGGTCGGCCTCGGTGAGCAGCAGGTCGAGCACCAGCCAGCCCAGGGCGGCGGCGACCAGCAGACCGACCAACACGAGCCACCACGGCATCACCCGTAACTGGCGCTCGGGAGGTTCGTCGGCGACCACGGCCACAGCATGCCATTCGCGCTCACCACCCGGGGTGCGCGACGGTGGATGTCGGGTGGGCGACGATCCTGGGAAAGGGGGTGCCGCAGATCAGAGGTGCTCGATAGCCTGCTGCCGCTGTCCAGTTGGGACAGACGCGACGTCCCAGAGGAGCAGCGCGCATGACCGAGCCGCACACCGTGCCGCCGGAGGGCACCCCGCCGACCGTGCCGCAGCTCGACGTCCGGGCGGCCGAGCCACCGACCGCCGCCGCCCCACCACCCACCGGTGGGTTCGCCGACCGGCCACCCGGCTATCCGAGTGCGCTGGTCTGGCTGCGCGCCGGGATCCTGCGGGACTGGCGGGGCGTGCTCGGCGCGTTCGTCGCCACCTGGTTCTACCTACCGCTCGCGCTGCTCCTGGCGTTCTGGGGCGGCCTCACCTTCGCCGTCACCGGGCTCTTCGTCGGCGGGTTGGGCGCCGATGACCAGGTGCCCCAGGTGCTGCGCGACGCCCCGCTGATCGGCCCCCTGCTGGAGGCGTTCCTGACCCGCTCCGGCGGGGTGCTCGGCGGCGTGACCGGCTTCGTCGCCGGGTTCCTGATCGGCTTCCTCGCCGTGCTCGTGGCGCCCTGGCTGGGTGCCGAAGACGGGGCGCTCACGGTGGTCACCGGTCTGGTCGGCACGGTGGCCGCGGCGGCGCTGATCGGGGTGCTCTACACGCTCTACCGGGTGCTGCTGGAACCGCGTCTGCTGGTGGTCTCCGGCGCCCGCCAGCCCAGCCGCCGGGAGTACGCGCGGCTGAGCCCCGTGCTGGACGAGTGCGCCCGGCGGCTCGGCCTGGACAGCGTGCCCCGGCTACTGATGGAGGACGACCCGGTCCTGAGCAACGCCCGTACGTACGCGCGGCACGTGGTGATCACCACCGCGGTGCTGACCGAGCCGGACGAGGAGGTCGCCGCGCTGTTCAGCCACGAGTTGGTGCACTGGCGCACCGGCGACGAGATCACCAGCGCCTTCGTCCGCGGTGTCGGCCTGCCGCTGACCCTCGCGCACGCCCTGCCGACCTGGCTGATGCGGACGTTCCCGCACCCGGGCACCAACTTTGTGGTCTTCCTGTTCTTCTGGCCGGTGCTGCTCACCATGCGCTACGTGGTGCTGCCGCTGCACGCCCGCGACGTGCGGGCGGCCGAGTACCGGGCCGACCTCGGCACCGTGCTCACCGGGCACGTCGACGGGCTGCGGCGCGTCCTGGAGCGACGGCTGTCCTTCGAGACCGGCCGCAGCGGCTGGGACGAGGCGGTCTGCGCCACCCACCCGCCGCACGAGCTCCGGCTCGACGCGCTGGAGCGGGCGTCGGCGCCCGGGGTGTCCGCCGTGGCGGATGAGCCCGTCACCGTCGAGCGGCTGTTCGGCCACTCCGGCCCGGTGGGCACCCGCCGTACCTGGCTGTTGGTCGCCGCCCTGGTGCTGGCGGCCTGCGTCGGCACCGGCGGGCTCGGCGTGGTGCAGTGGGTGTTCTTCCGGCCGCAGGCGACTGTCGACGGATACTTCGCCGCGCTCGCCGACCGGGACAGCGACGCCGCGCTCGGCTTACTCAGCGACCACAGTGGTGTCACCGACCGCAAGCTGCTCGCCCAACTGCTGCGAGGCAAGGGCTACCAACCACCGACCGACGTCGAGATCACCAAGGTGGACCGGGACGGCGACAGCGCCACCGCCACCGTGGCGTACCGGTTGGCCGGCGAGCGGCGCACCACCGAGGTCGCCCTGCGCCGCGACGACGAGGCCACCCTCGGGCTCTTTCACGGTTGGCAGGTGAGCGGTGGGCTGACCCCACTCGACACCCCGATCGCCGGCCCCGGGGTGCAGCTCAACGGGGTGGCGCTGCCGGAGGCCGCCGAGGGTCCCGCACTGGTGCTGCTGCCGGGTGAGTACACCGCGACCGGCCCGGCCAGCGCGATCAGTGAGACGCCGAGCGAGACCGTGGCGGTCGCCCCGGGGCAGAGCGCGGCGGCCCTCCAACTGACCCCGGTGCTCAAGCCGGCGGCCGGCGAGGCCGTCGAGGCCCAGGTACGCGCCTGGTTGGACGAGTGCGCCACGCAGACGGTCAGCGCGCCCCCGGGCTGCCCGTTCAGCTACTACGGCGGCTCCGCGCAGAAGGTCACCTGGAAGATCCTGGAGTACCCGAAGATCGCCGTCGAACTGACCGGCCCGGCCAGCGCACAGGTCACCACTCCGACCGAGACCCGGGGCAGGGTGCAGGCCAGCGGCACCAGCACCTCGTACCTCGGCACCAACACACCGTTCACGGACGAGGACACGTTCACGGTCACGGGCGTCGCCACCGCCGACGGGGACACCATCGCCTTCCGCCCCGCCACCAACTGACCGGGAGAGACCGTGACCGACAGCGACACCGCCGCGCGACAACCCGTCCGGTTGACCATCAGTGCGCGGCACCGGCAGCCGCCGCCGGTCGCCCTGCTCGACTGGATCCAACGCAACCCGCGGTACCGGCCGGTGGTCCGCCAGGCCGGCGGCGGCGGAGGACGGCCGGGCTTCACCGACGCGGTGATCATCGCGGTGCTGGCGCAGGGGCTGCTCCCGGGCCTGTTCAACCTGTTGCAGTCCTGGGTCGACCAGCAGCGCACCGAGGCCAGCGTCCGGATCCAGGCCGGGGACACCGAGGTGGAACTACAGGTGAGTGGGCGCACCGATTCGGCTCGCCTGCTGGCCCAGGCGACCGAGGCGCTGCGGGCTGCCCGGGAGCCCGGTCCGGACGCCGCCGACTGACACCGGCGGCGTCCGCACCAGCGGGTCAGCTCGCCTTGGCCAACGACTCGAACTCGTCGTCGGTGAGCCGTACGTCGGCCGCGCCCACGTTCTCCTCCAGGTGCGCCACCGAGGACGTACCGGGGATCGGCAGCATCACCGGTGAGCGGCGCAGCAGCCAGGCCAGCGCGAGCTGTGCGGGCGACGCGCCGTGCGCGGTGGAGATGGCGTCCAGCGGGCCGCCGGGGCGGGCCAGCTCACCGGTGGCGATCGGGAACCACGGGATGAACGCGAGGTCGTTGCGTTCGCAGTACTCGAGCACGTCCTCGGCGCTGCGGTTGGCGAGGTTGTACAGGTTCTGCACAGAGGTGATCGTGGTGATCGCGCGTGACTGCTCGATCTGCGCCACGCTCACCTCGGACAGTCCGATGTGTCGGATCTTGCCCTCCTGCTGCAACAGCGCCAGTTCGCCCAATTGATCGGCGAGCGGCACCTTCGGGTCGATCCGGTGCAACTGGTAGAGCGGGATCGTGTCCAGGCCGAGGTGGCGCAGGCTCAGCTCACACTGCTGGCGCAGATACTCCGGGCGGCCCACCGGACGCCAGTCGCCCGGGCCGGCGCGCGTCAAGCCCGCCTTGGTCGCGATGACCAGGTCGTCGGCGTACGGGTGCAGAGCCTCGCGGATCAGCATCTCCGAGACGAACGGCCCGTACGAGTCGGCGGTGTCGATGAACGTCACGCCCAACTCGACGGCCCGGCGCAGGACCCGGCCCGCCTCCGCCGGGTCCTTCGGGTCACCCCAGACACCCGGGCCGGTGATCTGCATCGCCCCGTAACCGAGCCGGTTGACGGTGACGTCTCCGCCGATCCGGTACGTGCCGGACGCCTTAGCGGGCTGCGTACTGATGTTTGTCGCCATGGGTAGATCATCCCCCGCACGTCGACAGGCATGCCGCCCGTTGGCCGACTGTGTGCGTGGACACGCCGGGTGTGCGGGTCGAGGGGGATTGCCGGCAAGCGCCCGGTACGACCGGGGCGTCCATGCGACGCTGGCGGGGCCCGTGCCGTTCGGCGCGGCGGCGGAGGGGAGCACCCATGGCGGGAGTGCCGCAGGTCAACTTCGCGCTCGACACCTACGAGTGCATCGTGATCTATCCCGGCGCGGCCGGACGGGTCCTGCCCGCCGAGACCGTGCAGCGGTTGCAGGCCGAGCACGCCGAGCACATGCAGGCGCTACAGCGAAGCGGCATCATCCTGGTCGCCGGTTCGGTGGACGGGCCGGCCCGCGAGCCGGAGCCACCGATCGGCTTCGGTCTGGCCCGCACCGGCAGCGTCGACGACGTCCGCAGCGTGCTGGAGGCCGACCCGGCGGTGCAGGCCGGGCTCTACCGGGTGGACGTGCTGACCTTCCTCTGCCCGGCCGGTTCACTGGAGTTTCCGCTGGTCAAGACGGAAAGCTGACTGGTCGGTCAATCGGTGGCTGTCGTGATGGCGACGGCGCCCGGCGGCCTGCCGGTGTTACGGTCGCGCCCAGCGAGGGCTGCCGCCGGGGCGCACCCGGAAGCCATGGGTCGGCCCCGGTCGAGGAGTCGCCATGATCTCCGCCGCCACCCCCGATGTCGCGAGGGCCACCACCCGGCTGCGCGCCCTGCTCGGCGACCGGCTGTACGAGCCGGCTGATCCCGCGTACGCCACCACCACGACGCTCTGGAACGGCGCGGTCCAGCGCACACCCGCCCTGGTCGCGCACTGCCAGAACGCCGACGAGGTGGCCCACGCGGTCCGTATCGCCGCCCGCTGCCACCTGCCCCTGTCGGTCCGCTCCGGCGGGCACGACTGGGCCGGTCGGGCGCTGCGCGACGGTGGCCTGGTGCTCGACCTGACCGGTCTGCGTGCCGTCCAGGTCGACCCGGACGCCGCCACGGTGACCGTCGGCGGCGGCGTCACGGCCGCCGAGTTGCTCGCCGCCACCCGTCCGTACGACCTGGTGGTGCCCACCGGCACCGTCCGCGACGTCGGGATGGCCGGGCTCAGCCTCGCCGGCGGGTACGGCCCGCTGTGCGGCCGGTTCGGGCTGACCCTGGACAGCCTGCTCGGCGCGGAGGTGGTCCTCGCCGACGGGCGCCGGGCCACCGCCGACCCCCGACACGACGCCGAGCTGTACTGGGCGCTGCGCGGCGGCGGTGGAAACGTCGGCGTGGTCACCGAGCTGCGTTTCCGCGCGCACCGGCTGCCCGGCGTGCTGGCCGGCATGATCATGTTCCCGCTGGCCGAGGCGACAGCCGTGCTGCACGGTTACGGCGCGCTCGTCGCCGAGGCCCCGGACGAGCTGACCGTGATGACCGGCTTCCTGCCCGGCCCGGCCGGCGAGCCGGTGATCTTCGTCTGCCCGTTCTACAGCGGCCCGGACTCCGACGCCGGGCTGCCGTGGATGGACCGGCTGCGCGCCCTGGGCACCCCACTCGTCGACCAGATCGCCCCGATGCCGTACGCGGACGCGCTGCGGATGTTCGACGGCGGCATGGTCGACGGCAACCACTACCTGCTGCGTACCCGCTGGCTGCCCGCACTCACCGACAGCGCGGTGGACGTGCTCGTCGACGCGGCCCGGCAGGTCAGCTCGCCGTTCTCCGCGCTGGCCGTGCATCACTTCCACGGCGCGGCCTCCCGGGTCCGGCTCGCCGACACGGCGTTCGGCCTGCGCGGCGACCACCTGCTGACCGAGATCATCGCGGTCTGGCCGCCCGGCGAGCAGGCCGGGCCGCACCGCGAGTGGGCCGAGCGCACCTCGGCGGCGCTCGCCCCGCACGCCCTGCCCGGTGGTTACCCCAACCTGCTCGCCCCGGAGGAGACCGACCGGGTCCGGCTCGCCTATGGCGCGAACTGGGCGCGGCTGCGCCGGGCCAAGCGCCGCTACGACCCGCGTGAGCTGCTCACCGCGGTGCCCACTTTGCCCCCGTTGGGGAACTGATGACGGGCCGTCGCCGGGAGCACCCCGACAGCGCACGGCACCGGAGGCGTACGATTCCCGGCGCGCGGTCGCCGTTGCCCGTCGCCACAACGTTCCCGGTGCGGTTCCGCCCGCCGGCCCGACGCGCACCGCGCGTCGTTGGACACATGTTCCGCTGCCTGCAAGGGGTCGGCCCCGAGTCCGACCTGAAGGAGAGACTAGCCTGATGGGCGTGACACGCCGCGTAAAGATCGTCTGCACTCTTGGGCCCGCCACCTCGTCCCCGGAGCGCATCCGGGGTCTCGTCGAGGCCGGCATGAACGTGGCGAGGCTCAACTTCAGCCACGGCAGCCACGCCGACCACGAGGCGGTCTACCACCTGGTCCGGGAGGCGTCCAAGGCGGCAGGGAAGCCGGTGGCTGTCCTCGCCGACCTGCAGGGGCCCAAGATCCGGCTCGGTCGGTTCGCCGACGGCCCGCACGAGTGGCGCACCGGCGACTCGGTCGTGATCACCGGTGACGAGATCCTCGGCAGCAAGGAGCGGGTCTCCTGCACCTACCAGAAGCTGCCGCACGAGGTGAAGCCCGGTGACCGCCTGCTGATCGACGACGGCCGCGTCGCCGTCGAGGTCACCGACGTCACCGGCAACGACATCCGCTGCCTGGTCACCGAGGGCGGCCCGGTCTCCAACAACAAGGGCGTCTCGCTGCCCAACGTGGCGGTCAGCGTGCCCGCCATGTCGGAGAAGGACGCCGAGGATCTGCGCTTCTCCCTGGGCCTGGGCGTCGACCTGGTCGCGCTGTCCTTCGTCCGCTCGGCCGAGGACATCAAGCTCGTCCACAACATCATGGCCGAGCAGGGCGTGTACCGCCCGGTGCTGGCCAAGGTCGAGAAGCCGGAGGCGGTGGAACACCTCGAGGCCATCGTGCTGGCCTTCGACGGCGTGATGGTCGCCCGCGGTGACCTCGGCGTCGAGATGCCGCTGGACGAGGTCCCGCTGGTGCAGAAGCGCGCCGTGCAGCTGTGCCGCGAGAACGCCAAGCCGGTCATCGTGGCCACCCAGATGCTCGACTCCATGATCGAGAATTCCCGCCCCACCCGGGCGGAGGCCTCCGACGTCGCCAACGCGGTGCTCGACGGCGCGGACGCGGTCATGCTCTCCGGTGAGACCAGCGTCGGCAAGTACCCGGTGCTGACCGTCAGCACCATGGCCAAGATCGTGACGACCACCGAGGCCGGCTCGATCGGCGTGCCCCGGCTGCAGCACGACCCGCGTACCCACGGTGGCGCGCTCACCGTCGCCGCCTCGTCGATCGCCCGCGCCATCAACGCCAAGGCCCTGGTCGCCTTCTCGCAGACCGGTGACACCGTCCGACGGCTGTCCCGCCTGCACTGCGACCTGCCGCTGCTGGCGTTCACGCCGGTCCCCGAGGTGCGCGACCAGCTCGCCCTCACCTGGGGCGTGGAGACGTTCCTGATGCCGTTCGTGCAGCACACCGACGACATGTTCCGCCAGGTCGACCAGGCGCTGCTCGGCCTCGACCGGGCCAACCCCGGCGACTACGTGGTCATCGTGGCGGGCAGCCCGCCCGGCACTCCCGGCTCGACCAACACGCTGCGCGTGCACCAGCTCGGCTCGCTGGTCGACGCGGCGTCGGCGCGGGCGCTGCAGTGAGCGACGGTCGGGTCGCGGTCGGCCAGGCAGCGGTCGACCAGCTGCTGGAAGTGCTGGACCTCGACCCGACCGGCGACATGGCCTTCCGGGGGATGAGCCCCCCGGTCGGCCCACAGCGGGTGTACGGCGGCCAGGTCGCCGGTCAGGCCCTGGTCGCCGCCGGCCGCACCGTCGACCCGGAGCGGTTCGTGCACTCGCTGCACGGCTACTTCGTCCGCCCCGGCGACCCGGCCGAGCCGATCACATACCAGGTGGAGAACATCCGCGACGGCCGGTCCTTCTCGGTCCGCCGCGCGGTCGCGCTGCAGCACGACAAGCCGATCTTCTTCATGTCGGCGTCGTTCCAGCGGGCCGAGGAGGGCCTGGACCACCAGGTCACGGCCCCGCTGGACGTCCCGCCGCCGCAGGACGTGCCGACGATGTCCGACCGGCTCTCCCGCTACCCGGAGCGGCTGGGCATGTGGGGTCAGATCCCGCGACCGATCGACGTGCGTTATGTCGGCGAGCCCGGTTGGGTCCGTCCCGGTGACCGGCCCGCCGACCCGCACCAGCGCGTCTGGATGCGCATCGACGGCAAGCTGCCCGACGACCCGCTGCTGCACGCCTGCGCGCTCACCTACGCCTCGGACCTCACCCTGCTGGACTCGGTGCTCTCCGCGCACGGTGAGGTGTGGGGGCCGGGCGGGCTGGTCGGCGCGAGCCTGGACCACGCGCTCTGGTTCCACCGGCCGTTCCGCGCCGACGAGTGGTTCCTCTACGACTGTCTGAGCCCGTCGGCGTCCGGCGCGCGGGGGCTGGCCACCGGGCGGATGTTCACCACGGACGGCCAGCAGATCGCCAGCGCCGTCCAGGAGGGCCTGCTGCGCCGCGTGGGCGCCTGACACCGTCGGTGGCGTCCCCGGCAGACCCCGGGGGGCGCTGACGCCCGTCAGGCCTGGTGGATGGCCTCGCCGGCGATCTCGATCTGCACCGTCTTGCCGACCAGGACCCCGCCGCTCTCCAGCAGGACGTTCCAGAGCAGGCCGTAGTCCTCGCGGTTGATCTCAGCCGTCGCGCTGAATCCGAAGATGTTCTGCCCGTACGGATCCTGACGGGCACCGCCGAAATTCACCTCCAGGTCCACAGCCCGGGTGATTCCCTTCACGGTCAACTCACCGGTCAGCACGAATCGCCCGGGAGTGCCCTCGGACTGCGGCGGGACAATTGGACTCCGCCCCCGTCCACCGAGCCGGTGGCTACGCAGGCGGGCCCATTGGAAGATGGGATCCTCCTGGCCCTGCCATTTGATGCCGGTGCTTCGATATTCGAGGGTGGGATAGCGCTCCACGTCGAGGAAGTCGGCACTCTTCAGATGTGTGTCCCGGTCGACACTTCCGGTGGTGATGCTGGCCGACATGATGGTCGCCGTCACCGAGGAGAGCAGCGGGTCCTCCGCCACGAAGATCTGTGCGGTGGCCTCGGCGAACTCGCCGCGCACCGGGCTCACCATCATGTGCCGGGACAGGAAACCGATCCGCTTGTGCGCCTGATCGAGAAGATAGGTGCCGGCGACCGGGATCGTCATGCCATCCCAGGTGCGTGTGGCGATATCGGTCATCGTGTTGCCTTCCCCCCGATGTTTATCAATGTGCTTCCCGGCGCCGTTGCAACCGTTTGGCGGTCGCGCCCCCGCCCAGCATAAGGACGCGCCAGACCGGCATTCCGGCCCCCACCTCACGGTGGATCATGGCGCACTTTGAGCGGTCCTCGTCGACCGCCGGAACCGGCGTGAATTGCACGGGTCCCATCGATGCCTATCCGTTCGGCCGAGGGTCGCCCGCCCGGCCGGCTGACCGGGGGCTAACCTTGCCGACATGCGCCTCTCCGCCCGGGTCGACTACGCCCTCCGCGCGGCCGCCGAGCTTGCCGCGACGGCCAGTGGTCCTGGGCGCGGCCGGCCCGTCACGGCCGACCAGATCGCCCGTGCCCAGGAGATCCCGCCGAAGTTCCTGGAGAGCATCCTGCTGCAACTGCGCCGGGGTGGCATCGTGCACGCCCAGCGCGGCCCGGAGGGTGGCTACTGGCTGGCCCGCCCGGCCGAGGAGATCTCGCTCGCCGAGGTGATCCGGGTGATCGACGGCCCGCTAGCCCACGTCCGCGGGCAGCGCCCCGAGCAACTCGGCTACCACGGCCCGGCCCGCGCGCTCCAGGAGGTCTGGATCGCTCTCCGGGCCAGCGAACGGGAGATCCTGGAGTTGGTCAGCGTCGCCGACGTGGCCGCAGGCACCCTGCCCGCGCGGATCACCGAACTGGTCGCCGACCCGCGCGCCTGGATCTGAGCACCGACCTACCGCGCTGGCCCGGCTCGCCGCCCCCACGCTGGTCCGGCTCGGTGGCCTACCGCGCTGGCCTGGCTCGCCGGCTACCGCGCTGCTCCGGCTCGCTGCCCCCGCACTGGCCCGGTTCGGCGGCTACCGCACTGGCCCGGTTCGCCGGCGTCGCACTTGTCGCCCGCACCGTGCCGTCGCGTATGCGGCAGTGGCCGCGTCACGCCGCGGTGTGGCGCGGCGGTGTCTGCCGCGGCGCGAAACGCATCGACCATGGTGCGTCGCGCGGTGGGCGTCCCATTCACCGATCAGAGGCTTGACCGCGGCCGCCCCGTGCCGCATTGTCGACCAAATCGATAGGAGATACCGAAAAGTCAGGGGGCGCTCGTGCGCAAGCTGCTGGTTCTCGCTCTGGTCGGGCTCGTCGCGCAGCTGATCGACGGCTCGCTCGGCATGGCGTACGGGCTGACCTCGTCCACTCTGCTGCTGGTCGCCGGGGTCGCCCCGGCCGCCGCCTCGGCCTCGGTGCACCTGGCCGAGATCGGCACCACGCTCGCCGCCGGGTTCGCGCACTGGCGCTTCGGAAACGTCGACTGGCGGGTGGTCACCCGCATCGCCCTGCCCGGCGCCATCGGTGCCTTCGCCGGTGCCACAGTGCTCAGCTCGATCTCCACCCAGACCGCCGCGCCGTGGATGGCTGGCATCCTCTTCACACTCGGTGCGTACCTGCTGGTCCGCTTCGCCCGACCGCTACGCACCGACCGCGTCGGCAGCCGGCTACGCGGACGTTTCCTCGGACCCCTGGGCCTGGTCGCCGGCTTCGTCGACGCGACCGGCGGCGGTGGGTGGGGTCCGGTGGCCACCCCGGCGCTGCTCGTCTCCGGGCGTATGGAGCCTCGCAAGGTGATCGGCTCGGTGGACACCGCCGAGTTCGTCGTGGCCGGTGCGGCAAGCGTTGGCTTCCTGATCGGGCTGGGCTCCGAGGGGTTCCTGCTCCCGACCGTCGCCGCGTTGCTGATCGGCGGGCTCATCGCCGCTCCGCTGGCCGCCTGGCTGGTGCGCATCGTGCCCGCCCAACTGCTCGGCGCGGCGGTCGGCGGCGTGATCGTGCTGACCAACGCCCGCACGCTGATTCGCTCCGCCGAACTCGACGGCCCGATCCGCCCTGTCACGTACGCCCTGTTGGCCGCCGGCTGGCTGGCCGCCCTGGTGCTGGCCGTGCGCGCCCTTCGCCGCACCCGCCGGGCCCGCGCCGAAGCCGCCGAGGCCGCAGGCGCTTCCCCCGCAGCGGCCGTGCCCGCAGCGGCCGTGCCCGCAGCGGCCGTGCCCGCCGCGGCCGTGCCCGCCGTTGCTCCCGCCGGCGCGGTCGCGGCCGATCTCGCCGCCACGGGTACGCCCACCACTCGCTGAACCCATCTGGGGGAGCGGGATGAAGCGACGCCCGGTCAGATGTCGCGAATGCCACGGTCGAGTCACGAAGATCGTGGATGTCAACGCCCTCCCCTGCGGCGGAATGACTGTTCGTCAACCGAGCCTGCATCGCGATCTTGCACTTTCTGCCCCGACATTACGGTGCATTCCCGCTTAAATCAGCGACAGAAAGTGCAAGATCGGCGCGATTCTCCTGCTCGACGCGTCTTGATCTGCAAGTCCCGACAGTGCGGGGTGCGGGGTGCGCGGGGCCACGCGACGACGGCATGACCGGGGTTAGGGGGTGGGCAGGCTGTCGGCCGCCTCGGCGAGCAGTGTCCAGGCCTCGTCGACGTGTGCCTCGGTGCTCTGCGGCGAGCCGACCGCCAGTCGCAGCGTGTAGCGGCCGGTGATGCGGGTGTGTGTCAGGTACACGCGTCCGGTGGCGTTCACCGCGGCCAGTAGCGCGGCGTTGACGTCGTCGTCGGCGCGCAGCCGGAAGCAGACGAGCGAGAAGGGGTGCGCTGTCGTCAGTTCGAACCGGTCGTCGGCACGCACCCGTTGGGCGAACCGCTCGGCCAGCGCCACCCCGGAGCGGATGTGCGCCCGCAGCCCCTCGGCGCCGTACCAGCGCACCACGAACCACAGCTTCAGGGCGCGGAACCGTCGGCCCAGCGGCACCTGCCAGTCCCGGTAGTCGATCACCGCGCCGGATTCGGTTGCCGCGTTGCGCAGATACTCCGGCAGCACGGTCAGCGCGTCGATCAACTCGGCGCGGTCGGCCACCCAGAACGCGTTGCAGTCGAATCCGGTGAGCAGCCACTTGTGCGGGTCGAAGCAGTACGAATCGGCGTACTCCACGCCGGCGTGGGACCACCGCAGTTCGGGGCAGACGGCAGCCGAGCCGGCGTACGCGGCGTCCACGTGCAGCCAGATCCCGTACTCGGCGCAGATGGCTCCGATCTCGGGCAGCGGGTCGATGGCGGTGGTGGAGGTGGAGCCGATGGTCGCCACCACGATGGCGGGTACGTCTCCGGCGGCCAGGTCGGCCTCGATCGCCGCGCGGAGCGCGGCCGGCAGCAGTGCCTGGCTGTCCGGGTCCACCGCGATCGGACGGACGCCGTCGCTGCCCAGGCCGGCGATCCGCGCGGCCTTCTCGATGGAGGAGTGACCGTGCACGGAGGTGTAGGCGCGGTAGCGCCGGTCGAGGCCGGTGTCGCGCCAGCGGCCAGCGCTGGCCCGGTGCAGCGCGGCCAGGGTGGCCACCAGCGTCGCCGAGGACGCCGAGTCCTGGATGACCCCACCGCCGGTGTCGGTGGAGCGGAACCGCTGCGGCAGGTCCAGCAGTTGGGCCAGCCAGTCCATCAGCACCGTCTCCAGTTCGGTGCAGGCGGGGCTGGTGGCCCAGAGCATGCCCTGGACGCCGAGCCCGGAGCTGACCAGGTCACCGAGCACGCTCGGGCCCGAGGTGTTGGCGGGGAAGTAGCCGAAGAAGCCGGGGTGCTGCCAGTGGGTCAGTCCGGGTAGGACGATCGAGTCCAGGTCGGCGAGGACCGCCTCGACCCGTTCGCCGCCGACGGTGGGAGGTGCGGTCGGCAGAGCGGCGGCCACCGTGCCGGAGGGATCGGCGGGGGTGACCGGTCGTTGCGCGAGCGTCGTCCAGTAGTCGGCGATCCAGTCGACGACGGCGTGGCCGGCGCGCCGGAACTCGGCGGGGTCCATGTGGGGAGCACTCATCCGAAGGAGTTGATCAGGCATCGATCGTCGGGGCAAGGGGAGGCCGGCGCGGCATCGAACAACGGTCATCGATGTTGCGGTACGGAAAGCGCTTGCCCTACGATGCGCGGTGAGTCGGATCCGCGAGTTCCAGGGCGTTTCACCCCCGATCAGATCGCCGTCCGCCGCCGTAGCGGCGCGACGGGTCCACTGTGCGTTCCGGGCAGGGCCGGTGGGCCGCCGCGATCACCCGCGGATCCTCGGAGGCAGTCCATGCACCCGTCCAGACATCGGCTGATCCTGCTCGCCGGCACGACGGCCGCCGCCGTCGTGGCCGGCACCCTCGGCACGGTGGTCGCCTCGGCCGCCGCTGTCGGCTGCCGGGTCGACTACCAGATCACCAACCAGTGGCAGGGTGGCTTCGGCGCCAACGTCACCGTCACCAACCTCGGCGATCCGGTCGACGGGTGGGCTCTCACCTGGTCGTACCCCGCCGGGCAACAGGTCGCCCAGGCGTGGAGCGCCGCCGTCACCCAGTCCGGCGCTCAGGTCACCGCACGTAACGTCGACTACAACGCCGCCATCGCCACCAACGGCAGCGCCGGGTTCGGCTTCAACGGTTCGTGGACCGGCGGCAATCCGGTGCCGACCACCTTCGCGCTCAATGGCGCCACCTGCACCGGCACCCCGGCCACCGACGGACCGACCACCCCACCGCCGACGACTCCGCCCCCGACCACGCCACCGCCGACGACTCCGCCCCCGACCACGCCACCGCCGACGACTCCGCCCCCGACCACACCGCCCCCGACCACACCTCCGGCCGGGGCGAAACAGATGGAGAACCTGGACCGAGGGTTGGTCAGCGTCCGCTCCGGTGGTGGCAACCTGGTGTCCTGGCGGCTGCTCGGCACCGAGACCTCCGGGGTGGCGTTCAACCTCTACCGGGGGTCGACCAGGGTCAACGCCAGCCCGATCACCGGCGCCACCACCTACCTCGACAGCGGCGCGGCGGCCGGCTCGGCGTACACCGTGCGGGCCGTGGTCGGCGGCGCCGAGCAGGCGGCGTCGGCACCGGCGCTGCAGTTCGGCAACGGCTACCTGGACGTGCCGTTGCAGGTCCCGGCCGGGGGCACCACCCCCAGCGGGGAGAGCTACACCTACAGCGCCAACGACGCCTCGGTCGGGGACCTCAACGGCGACGGCAGCTACGAGATCGTGCTCAAGTGGGACCCGTCGAACGCCAAGGACAACTCGCAGTCCGGCTACACCGGAAACGTCTACGTCGACGCGTACACCCTGACCGGCACCCGGCTGTGGCGGATCGACCTGGGCCGCAACATCCGGGCCGGCGCCCACTACACCCAATTCCAGGTGTACGACTACGACGGCGACGGCCGCGCCGAGGTGGCTATGAAGACCGCCGACGGCACTCGTTCCGGCACCGGCCAGCTCATCGGTTCGTCGTCGGCGGACCACCGTAACTCCGGCGGCTACGTGCTGGCCGGTCCGGAGTACCTGACCATGTTCAACGGCCAGACCGGCGCGGTGCTCTCCACCGTCAGCTACGACCCGCCGCGCGGCACGGTGTCGTCCTGGGGCGACTCGTACGGCAACCGGGTGGACCGGTTCCTCGCCGGCACCGCGTACCTGGACGGGCAGCGCCCCTCGCTGATCATGGCCCGGGGCTACTACACCCGCGCGGTGATCGCGGCGTGGGACTTCCGCAACGGCACGCTGACCAAGCGCTGGACGTTCGACTCGAACTCCTCCGGCAACGGCGCCGCTGCCGGCCAGGGCAACCACCAGCTCTCGGTGGCCGACGTCGACGCCGACGGCCGCCAGGAGATCGTCTACGGCGCCGCCACCATCGACGACAACGGTCGGTTGCTCTACTCGACGGGCAACGGGCACGGCGACGCGATGCACGTCGGTGACCTCGACCCGGGCCGCGCCGGCCTGGAGGTGTTCAAGGTCGACGAGGACGCCAGCAAGCCCAGCTCCTGGTTCGCCGACGCCCGTACCGGTCAGATCCTGTGGTCCACGCCGGCCTCCGGCGACAACGGTCGGGGTGTCTCGGCGGACATCTGGGCCGGCAGCCCCGGCGCGGAGTCGTGGTCGTCGGCGGTCGGCGGGCTGGCCAACACCAGAGGTCAGAACATCGGGCGCAAGCCGTCGTCGGCGAACTTCCTCGCCTGGTGGGACGGCGACCCGGTCCGCGAGCTGCTGGACGGCACGAAGATCGACAAGTACGGCACCGGCGGCGAGACCCGGCTGCTCACCGGCGACCAGGTGGCGTCCAACAACGGCACCAAGTCCACTCCGGCGCTCTCCGGCGACATCCTGGGTGACTGGCGGGAGGAGGTGATCTGGCGAACCAGCGACAGTCGGGCCCTGCGCATCTACAGCACACCCACGCCGACCAGCACCCGGATCCACACCCTGATGCACGACCCGCAGTACCGGGTGGCGATCGCGTGGCAGAACACGGCCTACAACCAGCCGCCACACCCGGGGTTCTTCATCGGCGACGGAATGGCCAGCCCACCCACCCCGAATATCTACCTACGTTGATCTGACCCCTGGCGGACCCGAGCGGGGTCGCCTAGGGTGGCAGGCACCGGGCCGCAGCCGCGGAATCCGCTCAGCTCCGGCCCGGTGCGCCACACCGCGGCATTCCCGACCCGTCCCGACCGGGTATGCCGTACCACCACCGGCACCAACATTAGGCAGCATCGGGGTCGGCAGGGTGACGCTGACGTGAAGATCGTGTTTCATGCCCCCCGGTGCAGGCCGCCCGCCACCTGCTCGGCAATCAACTCGTACGACCGCACCCGGTCGGCGACGTCGTACACCAGCGTGGTCAGCATCAGCTCGTCCGCGCCGGTGCGTTCCACCAGTTCGGTGAGCTGCCGGCGCACCGTCTCCGGCGAGCCCATCGCCTGACCGTCGCGGCGTTGCAGGACGAACTCCCGCTCGATCTCGGAGTACGGGTACGCCGCCGCCTCGTCGGGCGTCGACAGCGGTTCCGGCCGGCCGGAACGCAACTTCAAGAACGACAACGCGCTCGGCCCCGCCAGCCACTCGGCCCGCTCGTCGGTCTCCGCGCACACCGCGTTGACCGCCACCATCGCGTACGGCTTGTCCAGCCACTGCGACGGTCGGAAGTTCTGCCGGTAGAGGGCCAGCGCCGGCAGGGTGTTCGCCGAGCTGAAGTGGTGCGCGAAGGAGAACGGCAGACCGAGCAGGCCGGCGAGCTGGGCGCTGAAACCGCTGGAGCCCAACAGCCACACAGCCGGCTGCTCACCGTGGCCCGGGGTGGCGATGATCTGCCCCGGCTTCTCCCCACTGAAGTAGTTCATCAGGTCGGCCAGCTCGCGCGGGAAACCCTCCGCGGACAGGCCCTCCATGGTGCGCCGCAACGCCAGCGCGGTCACCTGGTCGGTGCCCGGCGCCCGGCCGATGCCCAGGTCGATCCGGCCCGGGTGCAGCGCCTCCAGGGTGCCGAACTGCTCCGCCACCACCAACGGCGCGTGGTTGGGCAGCATCACCCCACCCGAGCCGAGACGGATCGTCGACGTGTTCGCCGCCAGGTGCGCCAGCAGCACGGCGGGGGCGGAGCTGGCGATCGCCGGCATGTTGTGGTGCTCGGCCACCCAGAACCGGTGGTAGCCCAACTCCTCGGTGCGGCGGGCCAACTCGGTGGTGGCCTCCAGGGCCGCGCCGACGGTGGTGCTCTTGGCGACCGGGGCAAGATCAAGAACAGACAACGGTACGGTGATCACACGGTCAGCCAACCCGTCTCCGGCCGGCTTTGTTCCGGCAAACGGGTTTTCGTCGGCCAGCTCACCCGCCGCTCAGCCCATCCCGCGCGCCTGCTCGAAGATCAGACTGGTCTGGGTGTGCTGCACCACCGGATCGACCGCGAGGTGGTCCAGCACGAAGTCGCGCAGCGCGTCACCGGACGCCGCCCGCACGTGCAGCACGTAGTCCTCCGCACCGGCCACGTGGAACACCGAGACCACTCCGGGCAGCCGCACCGACCGGGCCCGGAAGGCATCCACCGCCGCCCGCTCGTGCGCGGTCAGCCGTACCGACACCAGCGCCTGCAACGGCAGCCCGAGCGCGGCCGGGTCCACCTCGGCGTGGAAGCCGCGGATCGCGCCCCGCTCGCGCAGCGCCCGGGTACGGGTCAGACACGTCGACGGCGCCACCCCGACCCGCTCGGCGAGAGCGTTGTTCGGCAGCCGGCCATCCGCCGCCAGCTCGGTCAGAATCGCGCGGTCCACCTCGTCCAGGGCCGGATACGGCCGCACATCGTTCGGCTCAGGAGACATCCGGCCATCCTCGCCCGAATCCTCCGCCGAAACCAATGCCCTGGACAGAATCATCTGCCGAACCATTGCTTCCCAGGTAGAAGATGTTCGACGCTACCCGGCATGGCAGCGATGGACACCCGGGCCGTACACGCCGGTCGCGACGACCTCCGCACCCTCGGCGTGCACGTGCCACCCATCGACCTGTCCACCACCAACCCACTGCCCTCGGTCGACGACGGCGGCGCCGCGTACGAACAACTCGCCACCGGCGGCACCCTCCCCAGCGCCGGCGGCGCCGTCTACCAGCGGCTCTGGAACCCCACCGTCGCCCGCTTCGAGACGGCCCTCGCCGAGTTGGAAGGCACCCCGCAGGCCGTCGCCTTCGCCAGCGGCATGGCGGCCCTCACCGCCACCCTGCTCGCCGCCGCCCGCGACGACCGCCGGCACGTCGTCGCCGTCCGGCCCCTCTACGGCGGAACGGACCACGTCCTCGCCACCGGCCTGCTCGGCACCACCGTCACCTGGGCCCACCCCGACGAGGTCACCGCCGCCATCCGCCCCGACACCGCGCTGGTCATCGCCGAGACGCCCGCCAACCCCACCCTCGACTTGGTCGACATCGCCGCCGTCGCCGCCGCGGCCGGCGACGTCCCGCTGCTCGTCGACAACACCGTCGCCACCCCCGTCCTGCAACAACCCGCCCGGCACGGCGCCACCCTCGTCCTGCACAGCGCCACCAAGAGCATCGGTGGACACGGCGACGTCCTCGCCGGCATCGTCGCCTGCGACGCCGACTGGGCCGCGCGACTACGTCAGGTCCGCGCGCTCACCGGCGCGATCCTGCACCCGCTCGGCGGCTACCTGCTGCACCGCGGCCTGCAGACCCTGCCGCTGCGCGTGCGCGCCCAGCAGGCCACCGCCGAGAAGCTCGCCGGTTGGCTCGCCGGCCACCCCGCCGTACACCGGGTGCACCACCCCTCGGCGCACGACCCGGCGGCGCTGGTCGGTCGCCAGATGGCCGGACCCGGCAGCCTGCTCGCCTTCGAGGTTCGCGGCGGCGCACCCGCCGCGGCCGCCGTCGCCGTCGCCTGCCACCTCATCACGCACGCGGTGTCCCTCGGCGGCGTCGACACCCTCATCCAGCACCCCGCCTCGCTCACCCACCGCCCGGTGGACGGCGACGCGAAACCCGCGGCCGGCCTCCTGCGTCTCTCGGTCGGCCTGGAAGACGCCGAAGACCTCCGCGCCGACCTTGCCCAGGCCCTCGCCGGGATCGGCTGACCGGCGCCCGGTCACCTCAGCTCGCGGTTGCCCAACACCCGGGTCGGCGAGCCCAGCCGGGCCACCCGCAACATGGCGCGACCGATCCCGTCGGTGGTGGTGACCTGGTTCGGGAACAGTCGACGCAGCACCGGGAAGAGCGGTTGCGTGACGGCGTACCCGAGCCGGTACCACCGCGTCTTCGACACCGCCCCGTACGTCGGCTGGATGAAACCCGGCCGCGCCGCGTAGCCGTTGGGCAGCAGATCCATGATCGCGTTCTCGGCACGCCCCTTGACCCGCGCCCACATCACCCGACCCCGACCCGACGAGTCGGTCCCCTGACCCGAGACGTAGACGAACGTGGCCTGCGGGCTCACCTCCGCCAACAGCCGCGCCGCCGCGAGTGGGTAGTCGTAGCTGACCCGCGTGTACGCCGCCTCGTCGAGGCCCAGCGAGGACACCCCCAGGCAGTAGAAGCAGGCATCCACGCCGGTCAACTCGGCGCGCACCGCGTCCAACTCGCCCACGTCGGCGACCGTCAGCTCCCGCAGCTTCCGATCCTGCCGACCGGTCGGCCGCCGGCCGACGGTCAGCACCTCCCGCACGTCGTCGGCGAGCAGACACTCGCGCAACACGCCCTGACCGACCATCCCGGTCGCACCGAAGACAACCACCCGCATCAGATCCACCCCTGTCGCCGCCTGCGTCTCGCCCTGATCGTCAGCCAGGCTCCACGGTAGGCGTGATCCGCGCGGTAACGGTCAGGACTTCGGGCCGACGTGCCGGTCCAGGGTGGCGACGGCGTCGCGCCGCGCCACCGACAGCGAGTTGCGCCGGTTCATCCGCCAGGCGACGCCGAGCAGGTCGAGGCTCCACTGGCAGAGCCCCATGATGTCGACCGACTCGTTGACGAACATGTAGCGCGGGTAGATGTAGTGCCGGCCTCGCGTCGTGACCCGGTTGGCTGTTCGGCAGCCGTCGGAGTGGAAGAGCCCGCGCAGGAAGTCGCCGGGGTGAACCTCCAGAATCGGCCGTTGCCAGTCGGTCAGGACGATCGGTCGCTCGTGCTTCTTGCCTGGGCCGTGCTGTGGCAGCAGGCACGGCCAGTGGCTGCCGTAACTCTGCACGCCGACGCAACCCTGTTTCTGGACCCGCTGCACCTTCGACGCCAGAACGGCTCGCATGGCCAGGTCGCACGCCTCAATCAACCCTGGCCACCCATTGGAACAGTAGATGCGCAACACGGGGACGCGTGCCGCTGTCACCAGGTGGCCGTCGCCCAGGTAGAGACCGAGCAGGTAGGCGTAGGCGGCGGGGTCGGTCGGATTCTGGACATCCGGTCGGCACCGGAAGCACCGTAGCTCCGTGCCGCGCTTCACCGGCTCGGGTCGATCGACGCACCAGTGCCAGACGGTTGCGTACGGCAACGAGAGCTTCCGAGCTACGGATTGAATGCTGTGTCCGCGAACGCGGAGTGCGCGGGCCTGTGCCCGCATCTGCGGTGGATGCACTTCCACATCATCGAACAGGTGTATGACAAGAGTGCCGGGAGCGGGATTCGAACCCGCAAGCCCTTTCGGGCAGAAGTGTTTGAGACTTCCGTGTATGCCGTTCCACCATCCCGGCGGGTGGCGCCTACTGTACCCGACTACTCTCATGCGGGAGCATGGGTGGTAGCCGTGCAGTGATCGATGGTGGGGGTTGGGCTGGTGGCTGAGATGCCGACGGATGCCGAGCGCAGGCGCGTGTTGATCGCCGAGGACGAGGCGCTGATCCGGCTGGACCTCGCCGAGATGCTCGTCGAAGAGGGTTACGAGGTGGTGGGGGAGGCCGGGGACGGTGAGACAGCCGTCCGCCTCGCCGAGGAGCTGAAGCCGGATCTGGTCATCCTCGACATCAAAATGCCGATCATGGATGGGCTGGCCGCCGCCGAGCGGATCGCCGGCGCCCGGATCGCCCCGGTGATCATCCTGACCGCGTTCAGCCAGCGTGACCTGGTCGAGCGGGCGCGGGCGGCGGGCGCGATGGCGTACCTCGTGAAGCCCTTCCAGAAGAGCGACCTGGTCCCGGCGGTGGAGATCGCGCTGTCGCGCTACTCCGAGGTCGCGGCCCTGGAGGCGGAGGTCGCGAGCCTGACCGACCGCCTGGAGATCCGCAAGGCGGTGGAGCGCGCCAAGGGCGCGTTGATGACCACGTACGGGATGACCGAGCCGCAGGCGTTCAAGTGGATCCAGCGCACGGCGATGGACCACCGAATGACCATGAAAGAGGTCGCCGAGCGGATCCTCGCGGAGACCGCCGGCGGCGAGGTGTCGCAGCAGCCGACCGTCTGATCGTTGTCAGGGGCTCGGCGGCGGGCGATCGGATCGATAGCATCACCTGCGTGTCGGTCCGGCGTGCGATCGCGATGTTCGTGGTTGCCGTCGCGCTGCTCGCCGGCTGCCGGGCCACCGAGGACGAGCGCCCACCCGAACCAGCCCGCCCACGGTGGGAGAAGGCGGACCTGCCGGTGCCCCCGGGCTCCCCGGGTCGGCTCATCGTGCGCGATGTGACCGCCTGCGCTGGTCAGTGGTACGCGGTCGGCGCGGTGGGTGCCGCGGACGGCGGAACCCGGCCGGCGGCCTGGCGCAGCGCGGACGGCCGAGGTTGGGCGCCGCTGCCGTCGCGACCGATCAGTTACTACGGCGAGCGCGCGATCCTCTATGCCGTCGGCTGCCACCAGGGCCGGATCGCCGTCGTCGGCGCCCGCTCGGGTGGTGCGCACGGCAATCCACGGGTGCGGACGTGGCGGCAGGACACCGACGGCGGTCTGACCGAGGTGCCGGCGGAGTTCGAGTTGTACGGCGGACCGGACGCGGTCAGCGTGAGCCGCATCGCGGGTGGTGCCGGCGGATGGCTGATCGCGGGTGCCCGGACGGGCGGCGCGGCGGTGTGGCGTTCCCCGGACGCGGCCGGCTTCGCCTTGGTCGACGACGCTCCCGGGCTGGCAAGTGATTCGAGGCTGACGACGATCGCCACGGATGCGCTCGCGGTACCCGACGGCTGGTTGGTCGGTGGCGCCGGCCGGCCGGTGGACCGGGCCGACCGCGATCCGTTCGTCTGGTCGGGGGAGGGCCGGACGTGGACGCGGCTGGCGTTGCCGGCGACGAACGCGGACGAGATCGTGCAGCGTCTCGTCCGGGTCGGTGCCGTCGTGCACGCCCTGGGGGTGCGGGGCAGCGGGTTCCAGGCGTGGGCGTTCGTGCCCGGCGCCGGGTCGCCGGGGACGGCGACGGGTGCGGGCGAGTGGCGGGCGGTCGCCGGGTTCGGGGCGACGGGCACCGGGGCGGTGGCGGGGGTGGAGGCGGCCGCCGGCGGTGGTGACGTGTTGCTGGCGATGACGGTGGCGGCCGACGGACATCGGCTGTGGCGGTCGGCCGCGGATGGCGCGTCCTGGGTGCCGGTGGCGCTGCCGGTGGAGGTCTCCGCTGGTGGGGACACGTCGGCGGCGGTTGCGACGCAGGACGGTCGGATGGTGGTCACCGTCGATGACGGGGTGGCGGCGAAGGTGTGGTTCGCGCCTTCCGGGCATGTCTGACGGGTTGTCGACATCCGCCGATGTGACATCTAAACGCGAGGTTCCCCCTCTCTGGTAACGGTTGAGTCAATGCCGCCTACGACACCTTACGGTGAGTAGTGCTTGTGGGATAACGTCCCGCCCCAGACCGGGTGAACGGTCCGGTCCGTTGTCGCCTTGGCGTTCTGCCAGGTGCCGGCGGGCTTCTGGACGGAGGAGGGTTCCAGCCTTGAGGCAAAACTTCGTGCGCGTCCTCGGCAGCGTCGCCATCTTGGCGCTTGTTGCCGGCGGCGCCAGCGCATGTAAGAAGGACGAGGGCACGTCGGAAGGTTCCGCCAACAAGGCGTGCGACCTCAAGATCGGTTTCTTCGGCGCGCTCTCCGGCGCCGACGCCGGCCTGGTCACCCCGATGAAGCAGGGTGCCGACCTGGCCGTGGAGAAGTACAACGCGGCGAACGCGGACTGCAAGGTCACCGTTCAGGCGTTCGACTCGCAGGGCAAGGCCGACCTGGCCGGTGGCCTCGCGACCAGCGCGGCGGCCGACACGAAGATCGTGGCGATGGTCGGACCGGCGTTCTCCGGTGAGAGCGAGGTCGCGCTGCCGATCTTCGACACCGCGGGTCTCGCCGTCATCAGCCCGTCGGCCACGCGGCCGAGCCTGTCGGAGAAGGGCTGGAAGGTCTTCCACCGCGGTGTGGGTAACGACTTCTCCCAGGGCCCGGCGATCGCCAGCTACATCAAGAACGTGCTGAAGGCCCAGAAGGCCTTCGTCATCGACGACCAGTCGGCGTACGGCGCGGGTCTGGCCGACGAGGCCAAGAAGGGCCTCGGTTCGCTGATCATCGGCACCGACAAGGTCGTCGACAACGCGCAGGAGTTCGGTGCGCAGATCTCCAAGGTGAAGACCAGCGGCGCGACGGTGCTGTTCTACGCGGGTTACACCGAGGAGGCGGCGCCGTTCCTGAAGCAGCTGCGGGCTGCGGGCTGGACCGGCACGTTCATCGGCGGCGACGGCATCAACGACGCCAACATGCTGTCGGTGACCGGGCAGAAGGACGTCGAGGGCACCATCGCGACCTGCCCGTGTGGCCCGGCCACCGCGGCCAAGGGCACCTTCGTGACCGACTTCAAGGCCAAGTACAACGTGGACCCGGGTGTGTACGCGGACGTGTCGTTCGACCTGGCCAACATCTACCTTGAGGCGATCAAGGGCGGCAAGACCAGCCGCGCCGACATCCAGGCCTTCCTCTCCACCTACAACAAGGCCGGTTCCGCCTCGGGCGTGACCTACAAGTGGGAGGCCAGCGGCGAGCTGGACCCGGCCCAGGTCAAGGTGTGGGCCTTCAAGGCGGCCGCCGGTGCGTGGGTTCCTGACGTGGAGATCCCGAAGGCCTGATCCCGTCGAGGGTCACAGGTTGAGGGCGTGACGAACAGAGTTGGTTTCGAGGCGGCCGGGGTGCGTAACCCCGGCCGCGTCGACTCAGCGCAACACCCTTCGGAGCATCGGTGGACTTTGCAGAACTCGTCCGGGGCTTCCCGGAACTGACCACAACCGGGTTGGTGCAAGGAGCGATCTACGCGCTCATCGCCCTTGGCTACACCCTCGTCTACGGCGTACTTCGCCTGATCAACTTCGCGCACTCCGAGGTCTTCATGATCGGCACGTTCGGTGCCATCTGGACCTGGGCGGCCTTCGGGCTCGATAGCAACAGCGGCGCTCCGTCGGTGGGTAAGGCGCTGCTCCTCATCGCACTCGCGATCGTGGCGGCGGCGTTGCTGTCCGGCAGCGTCGCGCTACTGATCGAGGTTACCGCATACCGTCCGCTACGGCGGCGTAACGCGCCGCCACTGGCCTTCCTGATCACGGCCATCGGCGCGTCGTACGCGCTGATGGAGTTGATGGGCACGCTGACCCAGCGCCGCCAGGTCGGCTCGCCGGCTCTGCTGCCCTCCGACACGCTGTTCAGCATCGGTGGCTGGAGCGTCACGCCGGTGCAGATGCTGACGCTGAGCGTGGCCATCCTGATGATGGTCGGGCTGGACTGGTTCGTTAACCGCACCCGTTTCGGCAAGGGCATCCGCGCGGTCGCGCAGGACGCGAACACTGCCGCGCTGATGGGTGTCAACAAGAGCCGCGTGATCGCGCTGGTCTTCGTGCTGGGTGGTCTGATGGCCGGTGTGGCCGCTGTCTTCAGTGACATGAAGAGCGGAAACACCCGGTACAACATCGGCTTCCTGCTCGGCCTCAAGGCGTTCTCCGCCGCGGTGCTGGGCGGTATCGGCAACCTGCGGGGCGCGGCGATCGGCGGCATTCTGCTGGGTCTGGTCGAGAACTACGGGTCGGCGCTGTTCGGCTCGCAGTGGCGGGATCTCATCGCGTTCGTGGTGTTGATCGTCCTGCTCATGTTCCGGCCGACCGGTCTGCTGGGCGAGTCGTTGGGGAGGGCGCGGGCATGACCGCTCTGCGAGAGCGTTGGCACTCCGCATCGAGTGCCTTCGGTCGGCGGGTCGACGGCCTGCCGAAGTCCGCCCGGATCACCGGGTTGCTGGCCTTCGTCGCCTTCCTCTACGTCCTGCCGAACAAGTGGTTCTACGAGTACCTGAACATTCCGGGTCTGTGGATCCCGCTGTACACGACGCGCAACGACATGGCGGCGGTGCTGTTCTACTGCGCGTGGATCGTGCTGCTGTCGCTCGGTCTCAACGTGGTGGTCGGGTACGCGGGCCTGTTGGACCTGGGCTTCTTCGGCTTCTTCGCCGTCGGTGCGTACACGGTGGCGTTGCTGACGTCGCCGGAGAGCAAGCTGATCACCGAGTACAACTGGCTGGAGAGCCCGTGGCCCTGGCTGGTCACGGTGCCGATCGCGGTCTCCCTGGCGTTCCTGTCCGGTGTGCTGTTGGGCGCTCCGACGCTGCGGCTGCGTGGTGACTACCTGGCGATCGTGACGCTCGGTTTCGCGGAGATGATCCGGATCATCGCCAAGAACCAGGACTGGATCTTCAACGGTGACCGGGGCATCCCGCAGGTGGCCCACCCGCCGGGCAAGAACCCGGACGGTACCGCCATCTTCCAGTTCGAGTTCAAGCCGTACTACTGGCTGCTGCTCACCGTGATCATCGGTGTCGTCTTCCTGATCCGTAACCTGGCCAACAGTCGGGTGGGTCGGGCCTGGGTCGCGATCCGTGAGGACGAGGACGCGGCCGAGCTGATGGGCGTGCCGACCTTCCGGTTCAAACTGTGGGCGTTCGCCATCGGCGCGGCGGTCGGCGGGTTGTCCGGCACGCTGTGGGCCGGTCAGGCCAACTTCGTCAACTCCTCGACGTTCTCCTTGGAGAACTCGATTCTGGTGTTGGCGGCGGTGCTGCTCGGTGGCGCGGGCAGCATCGGCGGTGCGATCCTCGGTGGCTTCCTGGTCATCTACATTCCGGAGTGGCTGCGGTCGGTGGGTGATGTCTTCGGCCTGCCGGAGACGGCTACCGTCTTCGGCAACGACTTCGACGTGAGCCCGACGTCGTTGCGCTACTTCATCTTCGGGATCCTGCTGATCATCGTGATGATCTTCCGACCGCAGGGTCTCTGGCCGAACCGGCGGCGCGCCGCCGAGCTCAAGGACCGGCAGAAGGAGGTGGCTGTCGTTGAGTGAGCCACGGATGGGTAGCGAGCGCGACGCCACCAGCGAGCGGGACATGGCGATCGACGCCCGGACGACGGTGGGTACCCCGCCGGAGACCTCGTCCACACCGGACGAGGTGGTCAGCGAGCCGACCCCGACCAATGGTCGTAAGCCGCTGCTGGAGGTCGACCACGTCACGCTGCGGTTCGGCGGCGTGGTGGCCCTCAACGACGTCAACTTCACCCTCTACGAGGGGGAGATCCTCGGGCTGATCGGCCCGAACGGCGCGGGCAAGACCACCTGCTTCAACGCGATGACGGGCGTCTACGCCCCGACGACCGGGCAGATCCGGTTCCGGGGCGAGAAGGTCAGCGGCCGTAAGCGGTTCCAGATCACCAAGATGGGCATCGCACGTACCTTCCAGAACATCCGGCTCTTCCCGGAGATGACGGCACTGGAAAATGTGCAGGTCGGCGCGGACGCCAACCACAAGACCAGCGTCCCGAGCGCCCTGCTGCGGTTGCCGCGGCACTGGCGGGAGGAGCGACAGGGCAAGGCGAAGGCCCGCGAGCTGCTGGAGTTCGTCGGCATCCAGGGCCGCGCCGGCGACCTGGCCCGCAACCTGTCGTACGGCGACCAGCGCCGTCTGGAGATCGCTCGGGCCCTGGCCACCGATCCCACCCTGCTCTGCCTCGACGAGCCGGCCGCCGGCTTCAACCCCGCCGAGAAGGTGGCCCTGCTGCAGCTGATCCGCAAGATCCGCGACTCGGGGGTCACCGTCCTGCTGATCGAGCACGACATGCGCCTGGTCATGGGCGTGGTGGACCGGTTGGTGGTGCTGGAGTTCGGGCAGAAGATCGCCGAGGGGTCGCCGGCCGAGGTGCGCGACGATCCCAAGGTGATCGCGGCCTACCTGGGAGGTGTCGAGGATGCTGCTTGAGATCGACAACCTGAAGCTGCTCTACGGTCGGATCGAGGCGCTGCACGGCATCAGCCTGCACGTGGACCAGGGCGAGATCGTGGCGCTCATCGGCGCGAACGGCGCCGGCAAGACCACGACCATGAAGGCGATCTCGGGGCTGCACGCCATCTCCGGCGGCAGCATCAAGTTCGAGGGCAACGATGTCAGCCGGCTCCGCGCCGACCTCCGGGTGATCCGGGGCATCG
This sequence comes from Micromonospora sp. NPDC005203, assembly GCF_042872705.1. Classification (NCBI taxonomy): domain Bacteria; kingdom Bacillati; phylum Actinomycetota; class Actinomycetes; order Micromonosporales; family Micromonosporaceae; genus Micromonospora; species Micromonospora sp. NPDC005203. The sequence continues at coordinate 279,970 of NZ_JBIAKV010000007.1, forward strand.
GGCAGTCACCGGAGGGACGTGGGGTGTTCCCCGGCATGACCGTGCTGGAGAACCTGGAGATGGGGGCCTACACCCGTCGGGACAAGGCCGAGATCACCAAGGACCTCTCCATGGTCTTCGACCTGTTCCCCCGGCTGCACGAGCGCCGGAAGCAGGCCGGTGGCACGCTCTCCGGCGGTGAGCAGCAGATGCTGGCGGTGGGTCGGGCACTGATGACCCGTCCGAAGCTGCTGCTGCTGGACGAGCCGTCGATGGGGCTGGCGCCCAAGTTGATCCAGCAGATCTTCGAGATCATCACGCGGATCAACGAGCAGGGCACCACCATCCTGCTGGTCGAGCAGAACGCCCAGCAGGCGCTCTCCCGGGCTCACCGGGGGTACGTGCTGGAGACCGGTCGGATCGTCAAGGAGGGCACCGGCGAGCAACTCCTGCACGACCCGGCGGTCAAGGAGGCGTACCTCGGCGTTGCCTGAGTGACATGTGTGGCGGCCGGTCATCCCGTGGGGAGGGCCGGCCGTCGCCGTCGCGCGGGCTGGCCGTTTCGACGTCGGCGCGCGTGGTGCCGCCGCCCAGGGTTGTCGGTGCGACGGACTAGAGTCGCTGCCGTGACAGCTACGACACCGCGCCTGCTTCTCGTCGACGGACATTCCATGGCATACCGGGCGTTCTTCGCTCTGCCTGTGGAAAACTTCTCCACCACGACGGGTCAGCCGACCAACGCGGTGTACGGCTTCACCTCGATGCTGATCAACGTGCTGCGCGACGAGCAGCCCAGCCACATCGTGGTGGCCTTCGACGTCTCCCGCCACTCCTTCCGCACCGACAGGTACGCGGAGTACAAGGCCGGCCGCAGCGAGACCCCGACCGACTTCAAGGGCCAGGTCAGCCTGGTCAAGGAAGTCCTGGCCGCGCTCCAGATCCCGGTGGTGGAGAAGGAGGGCTTCGAGGCCGACGACGTCATCGCCACCCTGGCCTGCCAGGCGCGTGACCAGGGCATGACGGTGCTGATCAGCAGCGGCGACCGCGACGCGTTCCAGCTGGTCGACGACCAGATCACCGTCCTCTACCCGCGTAAGGGCGTCTCCGACCTGGCCCGGATGGACCCGGCGGCGATCGAGGCGAAGTACGGCGTTGCGCCGCAGCAGTACCGGGACCTCGCCGCGCTGGTCGGCGAGACCAGCGACAACCTGCCCGGCATCCCGGGTGTCGGCCCGAAGACCGCCGCCAAGTGGATCACCACGTACGGCGGCGTGGAGGGCGTCATCGCCCGCGCCGACGAGATCAAGGGCAAGGCCGGCGACAGCCTGCGGGAGCGGCTCGCCGACGTGATCCGCAACTACGAGATCAACCGCCTGGTGTCCGACCTGGAGCTGCCGCTGCGCCCGGAGGACGCCAGGTGGACCGGTTGGGACCGGGAGGCGGTGCACCAGGTCTTCGACACGCTGGAGTTCCGCATCCTGCGTGACCGCCTCTACCAGTACCTGGAGGCGGTCGAGCCGGAGGCCGAGTCGGGCTTCGACCTCACCGGCGAGGTGCTCACCGAGCCCGGCGCGCTGGCCGGCTGGCTGAGCACGCACGCGCCGACCGGCACCCCGGTCGGGTTGGCGGTCAAGCTCGACAGCGGCCCCAACCGCCGGCACACCGCCTCGATCACCGGTCTCGCGTTGGCCACCGCCGGCGGCGCGGCGGCCTGGGTCGATCCCAGCGGCCTCGACGCCACCGACGAGGGCGCCCTGGCCGGCTGGGTGGCCGACGCGCAACGGCCCAAGGTGCTGCACGACAGCAAGCCGGCAGTGCTGGCCTGCGCCGCGCACGGCTGGCAGCTCGCCGGCATCGTCCGCGACACCCAGATCGCCGCGTACCTGGCCCGCCCCGACCAGCGGTCCTACGACCTGACCGACCTGGCGCTGCGCTACCTGCACCGCGAGCTGCGGGTGGACGTCCCGGAGTCCGGTCAGCTCACCCTCGACGGGCTCGGCGACGAAGGCGTGGCCGAGCAGAACCTGATGCTCCAGGCCCGCGCCACCCTCGACCTGGCCGACGCGATCGACGCCGAGTTGTCCCGCGACGGCGAGCAGTCGGCCCGGCTGATGGCCGGGGTGGAGCTGCCGCTGATGCGGGTCCTGGCCACCATGGAGAGCACCGGCATCGCCGCCGACAACGACTATCTCCACGAGTTGGAGGCGCACTTCGCCGGTGAGGTCAAGACCGCCGCGCAGGGCGCGTACGAGGCGGTGGGTCGGGAGTTCAACCTCGGCTCACCCAAGCAGTTGCAGGAGATCCTCTTCACCGAGCTGGGCCTGCCGAAGACCAAGAAGATCAAGACGGGCTACACCACCGACGCCGACGCACTGCAGTGGCTCTACGCGCAGCAGCCGCACCCGGTGCTGGCCCACCTGCTGCGCCACCGGGACGTGGCCAAGCTGAAGTCGACAGTCGACGGACTGCTCAAGTCGGTCTCCGACGACGGCCGGATCCACACCACCTTCAACCAGACGGTCGCGGCCACCGGTCGGCTCTCCTCCACCGAGCCCAACCTGCAGAACATCCCGATCCGCACCGAGGAGGGCCGGCGCATCCGTCGGGCCTTCGTGGTGGGGGAGGGCTACGAGAGCCTGCTCACGGCCGACTACAGCCAGATCGAGATGCGCATCATGGCGCACCTCAGCTCGGACGACGCGTTGATCGAGGCGTTCAACTCCGGCGCCGACTTCCACGCCGCCACCGCCTCGTCGGTCTTCGGGGTGCCGCTCGACGAGGTCACCCCCGACCAGCGTCGCAAGATCAAGGCCATGAACTACGGCCTGGCGTACGGGTTGAGCGCCTTCGGTCTGTCCCAGCAGCTCGGGATCAACACCGAGGAGGCACGTGGGCTGATGGAAAACTACTTCGCCGGCTTCGGCGGGGTGCGCGACTACCTGCACCAGGTGGTCGCCCGGGCCCGCCAGGACGGCTACACCTCCACCATCCTCGGTCGCCGTCGCTACCTCCCCGACCTGGTCAGCGACAACCGGCAGCGCCGTGACATCGCCGAGCGGATGGCGCTCAACGCCCCGATCCAGGGTTCCGCGGCCGACATCATCAAGGTGGCGATGCTGCACGTCGACACCGCGCTCGGCGAGGCAGGGCTGCGCTCGCGGATGCTGTTGCAGGTGCACGACGAATTGGTCTTCGAGGTCGCCCCCGGCGAGCGGGAGGCGTTGAAGGCACTGGTCCGGCACGAGATGGGCGGGGCGTACCCGCTGTCGGTGCCGTTGGAGGTGTCGGTCGGCGAGGGGCGCGACTGGAACAGCGCTGATCACTGATTGTGTGGTTGCGGTGAGGGGTTCCGGGGCAGCCCGACCCGCTCCGGGCGGTCGGGCTTGATCCCTGCGCGGGTCGGGCTGCCCCGGAACCCTGACTGGGTCACCCGTGGTCGCGACCGTCGCCCGGAGGCTGTGATCTTGGATCGTGCTGGAGTGGTGGGTCACTTCGTCGGGTCGTGGCCCCAGTTCATCAGGGACCAGCGCCATTTGGTGTCGCGGACGTTGCCGGAGGGGCGCTGCGCCATGTGTCGGCGTACGTAGCCGACCACCTTGCGCATGTGCTTGTAGTCGCCCTCGGACAGGTCGCCTCGTTTGCGGCGGAGCAGGTTGATGATCTTCCGGCCGGATTCGTGCCCGACGGACTCGCCGCCGCCGGAGCGGCCGCCCTTGTGCCAGCCCACCTGCTTGGACTCGTCGGTCTCCAGCCACGTGGACAGCTCACGGGGCTTCATGTTCACCGCCTCGGTGAACTCCCGATAGGTGTCCCGGCCCTGGTCGTCAGCTTTACTCATGACGCAGCGCCTCGGGTCGGTGGGCCACGTCGCGGCCCGTGCCGTCGCTGCGGACCCGGTACTGCGGGTCGTCGGGGGCCGCGTTCACCGCCCGCCCACTGATCCGCGTCCGGTCGGTGATCCTCTCCTGCACCACGCCGTACGCCCGGCTGCCGTGGGCTGACCAGGAAACCTGGTCGCCCTTGCGGAATCGCTGTTCGGCCATGCTCGTCGGCTACCCGCCACCGGGACGGCGAAACGGCCGTTCCAGCGACGCGCTACGGGGTGATCTCGGCGATCGGCAGCTTGATGTCGAACGGCTCGGCCAGCTCGATCACGTCGGCGCCGTCGGCGACCAGCTCGTACTGCCGCTCACCGCCGGGACCCACCCGGTCGCCGATCCGGTACGCGTAGACGTGCACCGGATCCTGCTCGATGCGCCAGTAGAACGGAATGCCGGCGGCTGCGTACTCGCCGGGCTTCGCGAATCGGTCGATCCGTCGCGTACCGGGCGAGACGATCTCCACGGCGAGGACCACGTCCGCCGGACGCAGCAACGATCGGTCGGACGGCACCTCGGCCCGGCACAGCAGGACGTCTGGTTGTCGGCTGGTGTTGAAGCTGAGCCCGACTCCGAGGGCCTGGGCGACCCGAAGGTTGCCCGGGGCGTGCCGGAGCAGCCAGCCGGCGAGTAGGAGGGAGATGGTTTGGTGGCCCAGGGTGGGGGAGGGTGTCACCTGGATTAGTCCGTCGACGAGTTCGACGCGGGGGGCGTCGTCCGGCAGGGTGAGCAGATCCTCCAGCGTGTAGTCGGCACGCTGCTGCCGCATCGGGTCCGGACACCAGGGGCCAGGTGGTGTCGGGATGGGCGCGGCGCTCATGGGACGAGCCTATCGGCGGTCGATGCGACGCAGGGCGGACTCCGGGTGCGACGCGCTCACTCCGCCGGCTTCTCGGTGACGAAGATGGCAGTGCCGGGGAAGAGCCGACCGCGCAGCGGGCTCCACTGCCCCCAGCGGTCCTCGTGCCCCGCCGGCCATTCCGGCTCCACCAGGTCCAGCAGCCGGAAGCCGGCACCGACCAGCTCCCGGATCCGGTCGCCGAGGGTGCGGTGCTGCTCCACGTAGGTGGCGACGCCGGACTCGTCCTGCTCGACGTAGGGGGAGCGGTCGAAGTACGAGTGCACGGCGGTCAGCCCGCCCTCGCCCGGGTCGTCGAGAAAGATCCACCGCATCGGGTGGGTCACCGAGAACACCCACCGCCCGCCGGGGCGCAGCACCCGGTGCACCTCGGCGTGCAGGGCCGCCGAGTCGTCCACGAACGGGATGGCGCCGAAGGCGGTGCAGGCGAGGTCGAACGACCGGTCGGCGAACGGCAGGGCGAGCGCGTCGGCCTGCACCAGCGGTACGCGTACCCCGGTGCGGTCGGCGGCCTCGGCCGCGTGCCGCAACATGCCGGCGGACAGGTCGAAGGCGACCGGCCGGGCACCCTGGGTGGCCAGCCAGCGGGCGGCGGCGGCCGCACCGCAGCCGACCTCCAGCACCCGTCGGCCGGGCAGGTCCCCGAGCAGCCGGGCGTCGGCCTCGCGCAGGCCCTCCGGGCACCAGACGAAGTCCACGTCGCCGAGGAACGCGCCGTGCTCAGCCTGGTAGTCGTCGGCGTCGGTGTCCCACCAGCCGCGGTTGGCCCGCCGGGCCTCGGCGTCACCCACCCGGCGCCGGGTGACCCGGCTGTCGTCATCCACGCGCTCACGCTAGGCCCCACCCACCCGTTGGGCGCGGCGGCGCGTCCAAGATCTGCGCTACTCCTCGCGCGGTGCCGCTTGATCGCCTCGGATTCCGTGCGCTCGCGGTGTCCGGGCCGTTGGGACGCGCCGGTTCTCACGAGGTCGAGTTGATCAAGCGCGGGCCGAGGCGACTCCTGAGGCTGCTGTGACGCACGAGACAGCAGGGGTCTTTTCCGGGCGATTGTTCGTCTTTCGCAGGTCACCGCACGGAGAGAAGCCGGGAGGGCTTGCACGCTGTGGTAATGCGCACGGTAGGCTAGACGATGCGCTCGCGGATCGCGTTGCCTCGGCAGGGAGCAGGTGCGCGGTCGTCGGAGCCACATCATGATCTCACTAGGCGATCGTTCGGTGTGCCCGGCGGCGGATCCGCTGGCGCGAACAGGTCACTGCGACACCAGCCTGCTGTGACAACCCACCGACCGGAGCAACCGCCCACATGACGAGCAGCATCGAGGCCCCCTCGAGCGCCACCCGGGTCACCCACGACGATCTCGGTTCCGAGGAGGCATTCCTCGCCGCGATCGACGAGACCATCAAGTACTTCAATGACGGCGACATTGTCGAAGGCACCGTCGTCAAGGTCGATCGGGACGAGGTCCTGCTCGACATCGGCTACAAGACCGAGGGTGTCATCCCCTCTCGGGAGTTGTCGATCAAGCACGACGTGGACCCCGCCGAAGTTGTGACGGTTGGCGACCACATCGAGGCCCTGGTCCTCCAGAAGGAGGACAAGGAGGGTCGTCTGATCCTCTCCAAGAAGCGGGCACAGTACGAGCGGGCCTGGGGCACGATCGAGAAGATCAAGGACGAGGACGGCGTCGTCCGCGGTTCGGTCATCGAGGTGGTCAAGGGCGGCCTCATCCTCGACATCGGGCTGCGGGGCTTCCTGCCCGCGTCCCTGGTCGAGATGCGTCGTGTGCGCGACCTGCAGCCGTACGTCGGGCGTGAGCTCGAGGCCAAGATCATCGAGCTGGACAAGAACCGCAACAACGTGGTCCTGTCCCGCCGGGCCTGGCTGGAGCAGACGCAGTCCGAGGTGCGCACCGAGTTCCTCAACAAGCTGCAGAAGGGCCAGGTCCGCAAGGGCGTCGTGTCCTCGATCGTCAACTTCGGCGCCTTCGTCGACCTTGGCGGCGTCGACGGTCTGGTGCACGTCTCCGAGCTGTCCTGGAAGCACATCGACCACCCGTCCGAGGTTGTCGAGGTCGGCCAGGAGGTCGAGGTCGAGGTCCTGGACGTCGACCTGGACCGCGAGCGCGTCTCGCTGTCACTGAAGGCGACCCAGGAGGACCCGTGGCGGCAGTTCGCCCGCACCCACGCGATCCAGCAGATCGTGCCGGGTAAGGTCACCAAGCTGGTGCCGTTCGGTGCGTTCGTCCGGGTGGACGACGGCATCGAGGGCCTGGTCCACATCTCCGAGCTGGCCGAGCGCCACGTGGAGATCCCGGAGCAGGTCGTCCAGGTCGGCTCCGAGGTCATGGTCAAGGTCATCGACATCGACCTGGAGCGCCGCCGGATCTCGCTGTCGCTCAAGCAGGCCAACGAGGGCTTCGTCGAGGGCGAGGAGCACTTCGACCCGACCCTCTACGGCATGGCCGCGACGTACGACACCGAGGGCAACTACATCTACCCGGACGGCTTCGACCCGGAGACGGGCGAGTGGCTCGAGGGGTACGACAAGCAGCGCGAGACCTGGGAGAACCAGTACGCCGAGGCTCGTCAGCGCTGGGAGGCCCACACCAAGCAGGTGCAGACCTCTCGGGCCGCCGACGCCGAGGCTGCCGCCAACCCGACTCCGGTCGTTCCGGCCGCTGGCGGCACCGGTGGCGGTGGCACCACCTCTTCGTCCAGCCCGGCCCCGAGCCGGCAGGCCGAGGAGCCGGCCGGCACGCTGGCCACCGACGAGGCGCTCGCCGCACTGCGGGAGAAGCTCGCCGGCGGTAAGTGAGCCGCTGAACGACTGAACGACGACGGCCCCGCCCCTAACGATCCACAGATCGTCGGGGGCGGGGCCTTTTCGCGTCCCCCAAGCCCCCCGTCCCACGAGAAGATCGCGGCGATCTTGCAGTTTCTGTCGCCGAGATGGGCTGAAATGCCCCTTTCGTCGGGGCAGAAAGTGCAAGATCGCCGACCGGGGACAGGCCGGGCCTGGCGATCTCGTGGTTCTGGTGCCGGGGCGTGGGGTGGGGTGGGGTGGCCCGAGGTTCGGGTGGGCTGGGAGTTCGCCGAGCCGGCGGTGGGTTTGGCGGCAGGGCTGGTGATCCGGTTGACTGGTCGGGTGCTGAGGGTGGGGTTGACCGGCGGAATCGGGTCGGGCAAGAGCGCGGTGGCGGCGCGACTCGTCGAGCGGGGAGCGGTGCTCATCGACGCCGACCGGGTGGCCCGGGAGGTCGTCGCACCGGGCAGCGAGGGGCTGGCCGAGGTCGTCGCCGCCTTCACCGACGCGGTGCTGGACGCCGATGGCGTGCTGGACCGTGCCGCACTGGGCGCGGTGGTGTTCGCCGACGAGACCGCCCGTCGGCGGTTGGAGTCGATCACCCACCCCCGGGTTCGGGCCCGTACCGCCGAGCTGGCCGCCGCGGCACCCCCCGACGCGATCGTCGTCAACGACGTGCCGCTCCTGGTCGAGGTGGGGCTCGCTCCCACGTACCACCTGGTGGTCGTGGTGCAGACGGCTGTGTCAACCCGACTGGAACGGCTGGTGCGCGACCGGGGGATGGGTCGCGCGGAGGCCGAGCGGCGGATCGCCGCCCAGACCGACGACGCCCGTCGCCGGGCGGCGGCGGACGTCGTGCTCGGCAACGACGGAAGTCTGGCGGCGTTGCACGACGCCGTCGACACGGTCTGGCGGCAACGGCTGCGGCCCTACGAGGACAACCTGCGTCAGCGGCGGGTGGTCCCGCCGGGCGAGGGCGACCCGGCGGGGACCGATGCGAGCTGGCCGGAGCAGTACGGGCGGCTGGCCGCCCGGATTCGGCACGCCCTGGGCTCGGACGCCCTGCGGATCGACCACATCGGCTCGACCGCGGTGCCCGGCCTCGCCGCCCAGGACGTCATCGACGTGCAGGTGGCCGTGTCCAGCCTCGCCGACGCCGACGGAGCGCTGGCCGACCGGCTGGCGAACGCCGGGTTCCCGCGGGTGCCGGGGCAGTGGTGGGACGATCCGCGCCCGGCCGGCAGCGGTCGGTGGGAGAAGCGGCTGCACGGCAGCGCGGACCCGGCTCGTCCGGTTCGCCTGCACGTGCGGCTGGAGGGGTCGCCAGGCTGGCGGTACGCGTTGCTGATGCGCGACCACCTGCGGGCCGACCCGGATCAGCGGGCCGCGTACCTGCAACTCAAGCGGGACCTGGTCGATGCGGCACCCGGACCCGGCGACTCCGGCACGGCCCGGGACCCGTGGTTCGACGAGGAGTACCTGCGGGCGGACCAGTGGGCTGCGCAGACCGGTTGGCGGCCCTGAGCTCAGCGGGTACCGGGCCGGGGTTTCGCAGCCGGGCGGGGCACCGGGGCCAGTCGGGGCACCGCGCCCGGTTGGAGATCCAGTTGGGCCCACGCGTTGCCGCTGGTGTGCAGCTCCAACCGCCGCAGCGACCCGTCACGGTCGACCCAGTAGCGCAGCCGCGCGCCGGCCGGACCCACCTCGACGACGTCCACGGTCCGGCCGGCGGTGACGTCCTCGCGTATCCGCACGGCCGCACCGCGTGGCCCGACCGACCCGGCGGCCACCGCCGCGTCGACGAGCCGGCCCACGTCGTCCCCGACGGATCGGGAGACCCGCCACGCTCCGGCCGGGGGCGCCAGGGGTGGTCGGCCCGGTGCCTCCGCCGTGCCGCCACCACCGGCCGCCGCCGGCAGGTCCGCCCGGGCCAGCCCGGCGGCGTCGCGTCGCAGCAGGGTCCGACGACCCGGCACGCCCAGGTCGGCAACCGCGAGGTACGCGGTCCGCGTGGTCCAGCTCAACCAGCCCGCGCCGCGCAGGTTCGTGGCCGTGCCCGTTGGCGCGGTGAGCGTGACCGCCGCACCGCCCTGGGCGCGTAGCCGGGCCGGCAGCCGGTCCAGTCGACGCTGTTCGGCGTCGCTCAGCGCGCGGGGCAGACCCGGCCGGCCGCCGAGGGCGTCCACCGGGCGGAGGGTCGGCCGGTCCGCCCGGTGCAGGGTCACAGTGACCGGGCCGACGCCGGGCAACCGGGTGACGAGCTTGTGCAGCCGAGCGTCCTGGTCGAGCCAGTACCGGGTCTGCCCGTCCGGCTCGGCGCCCACCGACCCGCTGCCCCGGACCTGTGCCGTGGTGCTGCCTGCGGCGGTGCTGCTTGCCGTGGTGCTGCCTGCGGCGGTGCTGCTTGCCGTGGTGCTGCCTGCGGCGGTGCTGCTTGCCGTGGTGCTGCCTGCGGCGGTGCTGCCCGCCGTGGTGCTGCCTGCGGCGGTGCTGCCCGCCGTGGTGCTGCCTGCGGCTGGTGTCCCGGTGAGCAGCGGCGCTTGGAGGAGGTCCACCGGGCCGCCCGCCATGGTGTCCCGGGCGATCCACCGGGCGGCGTTACCCGCAGCCGCCGGGTCCGCGTCCGGGCGGTCGGCCGCGAGGCCGAGGAGTAGGTCGAGCACCGGCCCCAGGCTCGCCCCGGGCGTCAGGCGGTGCAGCCGCCACCGATCCTCCGGAGGCACCAGCGGGGGTGCGGCTGGGGTGGGCACCGCGGCCGGGTCGGGCCGGATCACCAGCACCGACCCGGCCCTCTGCAACAGCCCGCGCTCGGCACCCGCTCCCGGTCCGCCCACGTCCAGGTAGAGCAGGGACCGCGACCAGTCCACCCAGCCCACGAGTTCGATCCGGGTCGCGTCGACGCCGGCGGTGACGCGGACCCCGGCGCGCAGATCCCGCAGGTTGGTGACCCGCAGAGCGGCCAGCCGCTCGCCCTCGGCGAGGGTCAGCGGTCGGGCCGGCTCGGGTGGGTCGGGCGCCCAGCTCAACAAGCCGAGTACCAACGCCGTCGCGGACGTCACCGCCGTCAGAGCGAGCAGCAACAGCACGGTACGGCGTCGGTGGCTGGCCGCACCCCGACCGGCGGTGTCGGTCGCGTCGGCGGCTGAGTCGGTGGTGTCGTCGGGCCGGGTGGTCGTCGGGGTCCGGTCGGAGTATCGACCGGTGGCGCTTCGGGGGTCGGCGGTGGGTCGGGCCGTGGTGGGCCGAGCGGTGGGTCGGGCCGTGGTGGGCCGGGCCGTGGTGGGCCGGGCCGTGGTGGGCCGGGCCGTGGTGGGCCGGGCCGTGGTGGGCCGGGCCGTGGCGCTTCGGGGGTCGGCGGTGGGTCGGGCCGTGGTGGGTCGGGCGGTGGGTCGGTCAATGTCGGTCGGCCGCTCGGTGACGGGTGGGCTGGCAGTGACCCCGCTGCCGGTAGCCCCGCTGCCGGTAGCCCCGCTGCCGGTAGCCCCGCTGCCGGTAGCCCCGCTCCCGGTCGGCTCGCTCCCGGCCGGCCCGCTCTTGGTGGGCCGGGGGGCAGCGGTGGCGTCAGCCGAGTCGGTGCGGTGGCGCCCGGTGCCGAGCCGTCCGGCGGCCGACGTGCTGGGCTTCCCCGCCGCGGAGGCGTTCCGCCGGCCGGTGCCGTCCGGTCGGGGGGCGGCCGTGGGGCTGGTGTCGGGCGGCGGGGTCGCAGAGGTGTCCACGGATGTGAAACGGGCGGAGTGGCACCGGGGTGACGAGCAGGGGCGCTCGCGGCGGCCGGTCTGCGCCTCGAGCGCGACCACACGGGTGCGCACGCCGGACGAGCCGGGTGCTGCGACCGCAGTGCCGGGGGCGGCCGGCCGTGATGACGGCTTGGCCACCGGCCCGGTCGGCCGCCGCGAGCGGCCTACATGAAGAGGGTAGTCCCAGTGACATGGGCCACACAATGGGAATATTGAAGCTGATCACGTACCTGGCGTGACGGCCGTTCCTGTCGGACCTCCGGCGTACCGTTGATGGCATGGCGCTCGACATTCCCCGGCTGGACAGCCGCTTCCAGGTCGTCAGTGACTTCCAGCCGGCCGGTGACCAACCGGCAGCCATCGATGACCTTGAGCGTCGGGTTCGGCGCGGCGACCGTAACACCGTGCTGCTCGGCGCGACCGGCACCGGCAAGAGCGCCACCACGGCGTGGTTGATCGAGCGGTTGCAGCGCCCGACCCTGGTGCTCGCCCCGAACAAGACGCTCTGCGCGCAGCTGGCCAAGGAGTTCAGCGAGCTGCTGCCGCACAACGCCGTCGAATACTTCGTCTCGTACTACGACTATTACCAGCCCGAGGCATACATCCCCCAGACCGACACCTACATCGAGAAGGATTCCTCGATCAACGAGGAGGTGGAGCGGCTGCGGCACTCGGCGACGATGTCGCTGCTCACCCGCCGCGATGTGATCGTGGTGGCGACCGTCTCGGCGATCTACGGCCTGGGCACTCCAGAGGAATACCTGAACCGGGCGGTGAAGGTGCAGATCGGGCAGGAGCTCGACCGCGACCAGTTGCTGCGGCGGCTGGTCGACATCCAGTACACCCGCAACGACATGGCCTTCCAGCGGGGCACCTTCCGGGTCCGCGGCGACACGCTGGAGATCATCCCGGCGTACGAGGAGCTGGCGATCCGGATCGAGCTGTTCGGTGACGAGGTGGAGAAGCTCTACTACCTCAACCCGTTGACCGGTGACGTGGTCCGCGAGGTCGACCAGCTGGTGATCTTCCCGGCCACCCACTACGCGGCCGGCCCGGAGCGGATGGAACGGGCGATCCGTGACATCGAGGTGGAGTTGGCCGAGCGGCTCGCCGAGCTGGAGCGGCAGGGCAAGCTGCTGGAGGCGCAGCGGCTGCGGATGCGCACCACCTACGACATCGAGATGATGCGGCAGGTGGGCTTCTGCTCCGGCATCGAGAACTACTCGATGCACATGGACGGGCGGCTGCCCGGCAGCCCGCCGCACGCCCTGCTCGACTACTTCCCCGACGACTTCCTCACGGTGGTCGACGAGTCGCACGTGACCATCCCGCAGATCGGCGGCATGTACGAGGGCGACGCGTCCCGCAAGCGGATGCTCATCGACCACGGCTTCCGGTTGCCCAGCGCGGCCGACAACCGGCCGCTGCGCTTCGACGAGTTCCTGGAGCGGGTCGGCCAGATGGTCTACCTCTCCGCGACCCCGGGCACCTGGGAGATGGAGCAGGCCCAGGGCGAGTTCGTCGAGCAGGTCATCCGACCCACCGGTCTGGTCGACCCGCAGGTCGTGATCAAGCCGACCAAGGGCCAGATCGACGACCTGATGCACGAGATCAAGCTACGGACCGACCGCGACGAGCGGGTGCTGGTCACCACCCTGACCAAGAAGATGGCCGAGGACCTGTCCGACTACCTCCTGGAGAACGGCATCCGGGTGCGCTACCTGCACTCGGAGGTCGACACGTTGCGCCGGGTGGAGCTGCTGCGCGAGCTGCGCAAGGGCGACTACGACGTACTGGTCGGCATCAACCTGCTCCGCGAAGGTCTGGACCTGCCCGAGGTGTCGCTGGTGGCGATCCTCGACGCCGACAAGGAGGGCTTCCTGCGCAGTGGTCGGTCGCTGATCCAGACCATCGGGCGGGCCGCCCGTAACGTCTCCGGTCAGGTCCACATGTACGCCGACAAGATCACCCCGTCGATGGCGGCGGCGATCGACGAGACCGACCGGCGTCGGGCCAAGCAGATCGCGCACAACGAGGCGCACGGGATCAGCCCGGAGCCGTTGCGTAAGAAGATCCACGACATCCTGGACGACATCTACCGCGAGGCGGAGGACACCGAAAACTCGCGGGTCGGCGGCGCGGTGCGTCAGCTGTCCCGGGGCAAGGCGCCGGTCAAGGAGACCCGCAGCCGGAGCCGGGGCGCTGCCACGACCACGTCACGGGAGGGGATGGCCCGAGCCGACCTCGCCGAGCTCATCCAGGAACTCAACGACCAGATGCTGGCCGCCGCCCGCGAGCTGCAGTTCGAGCTGGCGGCCCGGATCCGCGACGAGGTCTCCGACCTGAAGAAGGAGCTGCGCGGCATGGACGCCGCCGGCGTGAAGTGACGACCAGCGGCTGAGCGTGAGCGGTGCCCCACCGAGGGGCGCGGCCCGCCAGGGTGGGCGAAGGGTGGGTGGGGGATGACCACGGCGGCACCGGTCGGAGAGATGGTGCTCGGGCTGCCCGAGGTCGGCCTGCGCCCGTTCGTCGACCGGTACGTCGGCTACCGGGAACGGGCGGACGTCCCACTGGTCCGCCGGGAGTCGGCGGGCGTCTTCGTGGTGCTGATCCTGGGTTGGGGCGCTCCGCTGGACGTGCGCGACCCGCGCAGCGCGGAGCGTGGTGCCAGCAGGGTCGACTCGTTCGTGGCCGGCACCTTCGACGGCTGGTGCACCACGCGGACGGTGGGCGTGGGGGAGGGCGTCGAGCTGCTGCTCGCCCCACTGACCGCCCGCCGGCTCCTCGGTCTGCCGCTGAGCGAGCTGACCAATCGGGCCGTGGGTGTCGGGCAGCTCCCGGGCCGGTGGCTGCATCGGCTGCGGAGCCAGCTCGCCGAGACGGCGTCCTGGCCGGAGCGGTTCGCCCTGCTCGACAGGGTGCTCGTCGGCCGCCTGGCGGCGTCGCCGCCCGTGGACGCCCGGCTCGACTGGGCGTGGCGGTGGCTCGTGGCCAGCGGTGGCCAGGAGCGAGTCGGTGTGCTCGCCGACGAGCTGGGCTGGAGCCGACGGCATCTCGCCTCCCGGTTCCGGCAGGAGATCGGGCTGCCACCCAAGATGGTCGCCCGGTTGCTGCGCTTCCAGCAGGCGTGCACGGCGCTGAGCGACGTGAGAGGGACCCCCGCGATCGGGCCGGGTGCCCGCCCGCCGACCGGCGCTGGCCAGTCCGCGGCCGAGGCGGACCCGTCCAGCTTGGGACCATCCAGCCTGGGGCCGTCCGCTGCGGCCTCATTCAGCAGCGGGCCGGCCATCGACTGGGCCGCGGTGGCGGCGCAATGCGGTTACTACGACCAGTCTCACCTGATCCGGGACTTTCACCAGTTCGCGGGGGACACTCCGGCCGCGTTGCTCGCCGCCCGGGCGGCACCGTCCGGCTGACGCACCGACCAGCGGTGGCCTGACCGTCGATCCACTCGGGTTGCTGAAAGTCGCGGTATCCGACAGCCGGGGATAGCCCGACATTGGGAAAGTCGAGAGGATCATGCGGGTCTGCGCCGCTCTGTCGCCGGACCGGGCCGATGCCGGACCGGGCCGATGCCGGACCGGGCCGATGCCGGACCGGGCCGATGCCGGACCGGGCCGATGCCGGACCGGGCCGATGTGGGAGAGGGCGGCCTGCGGACTGGCGCGGCCAGGGCGCGGCACGCCGTACGGTCGTCCGTAGCAGGGCGCCGTGGCTGGGATAGACCAAGGTCGCCTTCGGCGTCAGCGTGCCCCACCCGGGACCTCGCGCCCCACCTGATCGTGCTCGATCCCGGATCAGGCCTGGACCGACCCGCCGAGGTCACATTCGTCCAATCCGGCTCCCGCCGCCGGCGGCACACTGTGGACATGCGAACCGTCTACCCGGTCTTCCGTTATCCCGATCCCCGCGCCGCGATCGACTGGCTCTGCTCCGCCTTTGGTTTCCAGGTGCACGCCGTGCACGAAGCACCGGACGGTTCGGTCGCCCATGCCGAACTCGTCTTCGACAGCGGCATGGTCATGTTGGGCGCTCGGGCCGATGCGACGTCCCGGCCGGCCGAAGACGATTGGTCGGTGTACGTGGCCGTGCCGGACGTCGACGCCCACTGTGCACAGGCCCGCGCGGCCGGGGCGGAGATCACCCAGGAACCGTTCGACACCGACTACGGCTCCCGTGACTACGCCGCCCGTGACCTGGCCGGCAACGTCTGGGCCTTCGGCACCTACCGACCCTGAGCAGGACCGGTGCCGACCCTGAGCAGGACCGGTGCCGATCCTGAGCAGGACCGGTGCCGATCCTGAGTTCGGCTGAAACGGCCCTGAGTCCGGCCGGTCTGGCTCCCCGACCGCGCCGAATGACCTGATTGCGGTGAGCGAGCAAACTATTGCACTGGGTGATCGTCCTGCGTACGCTCCCTCGATGGGGAGGCCGGGATGCCGCTGCCAACGAGTCCTGTCATTCGACGTGCACGTCTCGGCGCTGAGTTGCGCCAGCTTCGTCGGCGCGAGGCGCTGACCCTGGAGCAGGTCTGCGACCGGCTCGGCTGGGCCTCGACGTCGAAGCTGTCCCGCATCGAGCTGGGTCAGAGCCGGCCGGACCTCGCGGATGTGCTCGATCTGCTGGACATCTACAAGGTGCCCACTCCGGCCCGGGACGCGCTGATCGTGATCGCTCGCGATGCGGCGACCAGCCGAGGTTGGTGGAAGACGCTGGGCGACATGAGCGAACGGCAGCGCACCTACGCCGAGTTGGAGGCGGGTGCTGCCGACATCGTCGAGTACCAGCCGACGGTCGTGCCGGGGCTGCTCCAGACGCCCTCGTACGCCCGGGTGCTGGTGGAGGCCGGCGCGCAGTTCACGCCGGAGATCGATGTGGAGGCCGAGGTGCGCGCCCGTGCACTGCGGCAGGAGGTGTTGCGGCGCGCCTATCCGCCGCGTTACACGGCGGTGCTCGCCGCGGCCGTCTGCGACCCGGGCGACCTGCCGGTGGCGGTGTGGCGTGAGCAGTTGCGGCACCTGGTCACCGTGACCGGGCTGTCGCATGTCACGGTGCGACTGCTGCCACGTGGGGCGGCCGGCGGTGGGCTGCACCCGCTCACGCCGTACTCCTGCTATGCCTTTCCCGACCCGGCGGACCCGCGGACGGTGATGATCGAGGCGTTGACCACCGACGTCCGGTTGGCCACCGTGCCGGACGTCGGCCGGTACGAGCGGATGACCGAGGCGTTGCTGGCGGCCGCGCTGTCACCGGAGGAGACAGTCACCGCGCTGGCCCGGCGCGCTGGCGAGTAGCGCGCGGGGAGGCCCGCCGCGCGGCCACCGTGCCCGGCGCCCCCGAGCCCGTCGGGACCGGCGGCCGGCGCGTGCGCGGAGCACGCTAACCGCGGGGTACGACAGAGTCGCTCGGGTCGGTGGTCGGATCAGGCCGGTACGTCGAGGAAGTGCTCGACCACGGGAGGCCCGGCGAAGTGCGGCCCGATCAGCGCCCGCCACCGCGCGAACCGTTCGGTGGCCCGGAAGTTCTCTTCGTGCGCCTCGACCGAGTCCCATTCGACGAGCAGCACGAAGCGCGTCGGGGACTCGATGCCCCGGGTCATCCGGACGGACCGGCAGCCGGTTGCCCCGGCGAGCACGGGGTGACCCTCGGCGTACGCGGCGGCGAACGCGTCCTCGTGTCCGGGCAGTACGTCGATCAACGCGACCTCAAGCACCATGCCGGAAAGCCTCCCACGACGGTCGGTGGCGGTGGTGTCGCGGGGTCTGTTCCGATGTCGGCGACAGACCCTAGGGTGGCCTCGTGATCATTGACTGGCTCACCGGCACCGCGTTTCGGGTGGCCGGCACGGGCACCACCTGGGCGGAACTGCTGGGGTTCGCGACAGGTGTGCTGAACGTGTGGCTGGTGGCCCGGCAGAGGATCGCCAACTGGCCGATCGGCATCGCCAACGTGCTGCTGCTCCTGCTGGTGTTCTGGACCGTCGGGCTGTATGCCGACGCGGGTCTCCAGGTCGTCTACGTCGCGCTCGGCTGCTACGGCTGGTGGCAGTGGCTCTACGGTGGCGAGCGGCGCAGCCGGCTCACGGTGAGCCGGACGGGGCGACGGGAGTGGCTGGCGTTGGCCGTCGCCGGGGTGCTGCTCACCGGCGTGCTCTGGGTGCTGCTGGACCGGGCCACCGACTCGACAGTGCCGTTGCCGGACGCGCTGACCACGGCGTTGTCACTGCTGGCCACCTACGGACAGACGCGCAAGCGGGTGGAGAGTTGGTGGCTGTGGATCGCCGCCGACCTGATCTACATCCCGTTGTACGCGTACAAGGGGCTGCACCTGACCGCCGTGCTGTACCTGGTCTTCCTGTCCCTGTGCGTACTCGGGTTGCGGGCCTGGCAGGCCGACCTGCGTCGGGCCGGTCGGCCGACGGTGGTCCCGCCCGGCCCGGCCCCGGCCACCGCGTGAGCGCCGAGGAACCGGGCCGTCCACCGGTGCCCCGCCTGCCGTCGCGCTCGGGCGTCGCGGAGTTCGGGCACGGGATGGTGGTGGGCAAGTTCTATCCGCCGCACGCCGGGCACCACGCGCTGATCGTGGCCGCCGCCGCCCGCTGCGCCGAGGTCACCGTCGTCGTGGCACCCTCGCGCCGGGAGTCCATTCCGCTTCCGCTGCGGCTCGACTGGCTGCGGGAGGTACACGCGGACACGCCGTGGGTGCGGTTCGTCGGCCGGTACGACGACCATCCGGTGGACTACGCCGATCCGGCCGTCTGGGACGCGCACTGCGCGGTGTTCCGCGATGCGGTCGGGCCGGGGCCGGTGGACGCGGTGTTCTCCTCCGAGGCGTACGGCGCTGAGCTGGCGCGCCGCTTCGACGCCGTACCCGTGGCGGTGGATCCGGACCGGCGGGCCGTGCCGGTGTCCGGGACGGCCGTGCGCGCGGACCCGGCGGGTTCCTGGCGGTGGCTGAGCCCGCCGGTGCGGGCGTGGTTCGTCCGGCGGGTGGTGGTGGTCGGGGCCGAGTCGACCGGTACCACGACGATGGCGGCGGCGCTGGCGGCGCACTACGGCACGTCCTGGGTGCCGGAGTACGGCCGGGAGTTGACCGCTCGCAAGCTGGCCCGCGTGCGGGAGCGGGTGCCGGAGGCGACCGTCTTCGACGTCACCTGGGACTCCGACGACTTCCAGGCGGTGGTCCGCGAGCAGCAGGCGACCGAGGACGCGGCGGCCCGGACGAGCGGGCCACTGCTGGTCTGCGACACCGACGCGCGGGCGACGGCGGTGTGGGAGGAGCGCTACCTGGGCAGCGCGTCGGTGCAGGTGCGGGCGGCGGCCCGCCGGCCGGCGCTGTATCTGCTGACGGATCACCGGGACGTGCCGTTCACCGATGACGGGCTGCGCGACGGCGAGCACCTGCGGGCCTGGATGACCGAGCGGTTCCGGACCGAGTTGGCGGGGTGCGGGGTGCCGGTGGTGGAGCTGACCGGGTCGCACGCCGAGCGGCTGGCCCGGGCTGTGCGGGCCTGCGACGACCTGCTCGCCGCCGGGTGGTTCCTCACCGACCCGATCGCCGCACCCGACTCGCACTAGCCTCCTAGGAAGCAGTACGCGGCGTGGCCGGTCGGACGGGTGGTCGGCGACACCGGGTGCCCGGGGTGTGATCACGGGGCGTGGTGGGCAACAATGGTCACCGAGGAGGGGAGTATTCCCCCGCAACGGAGTCGTCAGCACGGTCGACCTGTCGGAACCACGGCGGACCGACCCGGCCCCGTAGGTCGCCACCGCTGTTGCAGGGTGGCGGCGGAAGAGACCTCCGACAGTCACCAGAGTGAGCGACAGCGGCACGCCAGCCCCGCAGGGGGCGTACGGTGTGCCCGACGCCGCGTGTCTGCCGGAGGATTGAACGTTGGACGTGTCCGGATTGGTGTGGGCGGGGACGCTTGTCGTACTGACTGCGGTCCTGCTCGTCGACCTGTTGATCATTGGTCGGCGCCCGCACGAGCCGAGTGTGCGGGAGTCGAGCCTCTGGGTCGCCTTCTACGTCGGGCTTGCCCTGCTCTTCGGGGCGGGGGTCTGGTTGACCTCCGGCGCCAGCTCGGCGGGGCAGTTCTACACCGGTTGGCTCACCGAATACAGCCTCTCGGTGGACAACCTCTTCGTCTTCGTGATCATCATGGCCCGCTTCGGGGTGCCCCGGCAGTACCAGCAGAAGGTCCTGCTCGTCGGCATCGTGCTGGCACTGGTCATGCGCGGTGGGTTCATCGCCGCCGGTGCCGCGCTGATCACCCAGTTCTCCTGGGTCTTCTACATCTTCGGCGCGTTCCTGATCTACACCGCGATCAACCTGGCCCGGCAGGGCGAGCCGGACGAGGACGAGTTCTCCGAGAACCTGCTGATCCGGTGGAGTCGTAAGGCGCTGCCGATCTCCAAGGAGTACGACGGCGCGAAGCTCACCACCCAGGTGGCCGGCAAGCGGTTGTTCACCCCGATGCTGATCGTGATGATCGCGATCGGCACCACGGACCTGATCTTCGCCCTGGACTCGATCCCGGCGATCTTCGGCATCACCCAGGAGCCGTACCTGGTCTTCACCGCGAACGTGTTCGCGCTGATGGGCCTTCGTCAGCTCTACTTCCTGCTCGGTGGCCTGCTCGACCGGTTGATCTATTTGAGCTACGGCCTGGCCGTCGTGCTCGGCTTCATCGGGGTCAAGCTGGTGCTGGAGGCGTTGGCCGACAACAACCTGCCGTTCATCAACGGTGGCGAGCACGTCGGCTGGGCGCCGCACATCCCGATCTGGCTGTCGCTGTTGGTCATCCTCGGCACCCTGGGCATCGCCACCGCCGCCAGCCTGATCAAGTCCTCCCGGGACCGGCGCCGCGAGTTAGCCGACGCCCGCCGCTGACCGCGCGCCGGCCGGGCGCCCCGATGGGCCCGGCCGGTCCGAGAGGTGCGCGCCGGCAAACGGCGGGTGCCCTGGCGGTCCGACCCCGGTGCGGGCCGATCAGTCGAGGATGCCCCGCCGTCAGACCCGGTGCGCGCCGACGAGCGTGGCGGTCCGGTCGGCCGGCAGCGGCTCCTCGATGACCCGCCGCCGCCGGTAGCAGGCGTGCAACATCCGCCGCTCGCCGCTGTCGCTGGGCGGGGCGGTGACGATGCCGATGTGGTGGATCGCGCGGCCCGGTCGGGCGAAGAAGTAGAGATCGCCGGGGCGTTCCGCCCCCAGGGCCAGCGGGGTGGTGGCGACGGCCTGGTCGTCGGCGTCGCGCGGTAGCAGCACCCCGAACCGCCGCCAGGCCAGGTGCACCAGGCCGGAGCAGTCGATGCCGTGCGCGGAGAGACCACCCCAGATGTAGGAGACGTCCAGCAGCCGCTGCGCCACCGCGAGCGCCTGCCCGGCGTTCGGCGACGCGGCCGAGGCCGGGACCAGGTGGCTGTCGGGCAGCCAGAGCGGCGCGGCCTGCCCCGGAGCGTGCACCGGGCGCCAGTTGTCGCGGGCGGGGCCGGCCGGCACCAGACGGGTGCCGACGACGACACCGGACAACACCACCGGTCCGGCCGGGGCGGCGTGCAGCGCGGTGACCGTGGCGTCCACCACCAGCGGTCGGTCGCCGCCGGTGGCCGGGTCGACGACGGCCAATTGGTCGGCGGGGAGCCAGCCTGGATAGCCGCGCGGGTCCAGCTTGGCGGCAGGCTGCTCGACGGCGACGACTCGCGCCCAGCCGTCCGGTCGTAGCTCGGTGACGAGGACCCGCTCGCCGAGCAGCAATTGGCTCAGCACACAGTCGCCGACCTGCTGCTCGGTGTTGAGACCGGAGACCCAGGCCGGGATGTCGGCGCCGGCGGTCAGCGCCGGGCGGTCGACCGGACGGACCGCCTCGGGCGAGGTCCACAGTGTTGCCACCGCGACTCGGACGACGGCCTCGCGGCCCGGTTGCAGCTCCACGTCAACCCCCAGATCGAGTCGGCTGTCCAGGGGAACTGTATGAAAGAAACTAACGCTCATCAAGCGTTGGTCTGCACCTTTGCTTCAGCCAGACCGGAAATGCCCAGGCCAGGGGCGTCCGGAAGCACCACGGTGGCCCCGTCGTAACGTATTCCGCCCCGCACCGGGGACCAGGCCAGCCACCAGGCGGCGTCCAGGTCGGCGACCTCGGTCGTACCGTACGCGGCGGCCAGGCTCGCCGCCGCCCCGATGCCGACCTGACTCTCCATCATCGAACCGACCACGGTGCCGAGCCCGTGGGCGCTGGCCAGTTCGAGGAGGGTGCGTGCCGGTTGCAGCCCGCCACACTTGGCCAGCTTGACGTTGACCAGGTCGGCGGCCCGACGGCGGATCACCTCCACCAGGTCACGGACCCCGAAGACCGCCTCGTCGGCCAGGATCGGCACGGACACCCGGTCGCTGACCCAGGCCAGCCCGTCCAGGTCCCAGCGGGCCACCGGCTGCTCGACCAACTCCACGTCGAGCCCGGCGTCCTCGATGCCACGAATCACCCGTACCGCCTCCCGGGGCGTCCAGCCCTGGTTGGCGTCGAGTCGGATCCGAACCCCGGGGCCGACGGCCGCGCGGACGGCGCGTACCCGGTCCAGGTCGGTGCTCGCATCGGTGCCGACCTTCAACTTGAGCACGCCGAACCCGTCGGCCCGCCGCTGCCGCGCGGCCGCCGCCAGGTCCACCGCGTCGCCCACCGCCAGGGTGACGTCCGTCGGCACCCGCAGCGTGGTCCCCCCGAGCAACCGCACCAGGGGTACGCCCAGCCGCCGGGCGGCCAGATCGTGCAGGGCGACATCCACCGCCGCCTTCGCCGCCTCGTTGCCCGCCACGGCACGTTGCACCTCGGCGCACCGGGTCACCAGGTCGTCCGGGTCACGACCGATCAACCGCGGACCGAGCATTTCGCGGACGCACGCCCGTGCGCCGGCGACCGACGCGCCGGTAACCTGCCAGACCTGGGGCGCCTCGCCGAAGCCGGAGCGACCGTCGGTGTCGACGAGTTCGACGACGAGCGTGTCCACTGTGGTGGTACGCCGCAGCGCGGTGATGAACGGGGTGTGCAAGGGGGCGGAGACCCGGTGGGTGCGTACCTCCGAGATCGTCATGTCAGGCACCCTATACGTAGGCACGCGGCAGGATGGGGGACCGGATGACCGGGCAGAGCTGGGGGCTGGTGGGCGCTCCGAACGCGCGTGAGCTGGGCGGGCTGGTCAGCGCCGACGGCCGGCGGATCCGGGTGGGACAGCTGATCCGGACCCCGGCGTTGGGTCGGCTGACAGACGATGACCTGCCGGTGCTCGCGAAGCTGGGTCCGGCGTGCGTGCTGGATCTGCGCGCTCCCGCGGAGATCGAGGTCGCACCCGCGGATCGGCTGGCCGGCGAGCCACGGGTGGTGCGCCTTCCGGTGCACGACCCGGAGCACCCGGTCTTCACGTACGTCTCGGCGGTGCTGCTGGGCCACGACCTGGACGCGTACGCGGAGTTGGCCCGGCAGGGCACGGCGGGGGCGATGGCGGCCATCTACCGGTGGTTCGTCACCGGGAAGTCGGCGCGGGTCGGCTTCGCCGAGGCGGTACGGCTGGCCGCGCAGCCGGAGAACCTGCCGCTGGTCTACCACTGCTCCGCCGGCAAGGACCGCACGGGTTGGCTCACCGTCATCCTGTTGACGGCGCTCGGGGTAGACGAGGCGACGGTCCGCGCCGAATACCTGCGCAACAACGAACTCACCGAGAGCCTGCGCGTGGTGATCGTCGAGGCTATGCGGCGGCGGAATCCCGAGCTGGACGTCGACGCGGTGCTGCCGGTGTTGGAGGTCCGCGCCGAGTACCTCGACGCCGGCTACGACGAGGTGCACCGGGTGCACGGTTCGTTCGACGCGTACCTGCGCGACGGGCTGGGGCTCACCGACGCCGACCTCAGGGCGTTGCGGGCGCAGTTGCTGGAGTGACAGGCGCGTCGGTGGGCATGCCGCCGGTGGCATTGGCCAGCAGGTTCGCCGCCGTCACGACGAAGAAGGCGATCAGGACGGTGCGACTGTGGGGCATCGGCGGCTCCGGGGTGGGGTTTCGAGCAGCGTAGCCGGACGGACGGATCCAGGTCAGAGCTGGTGGCGTGCGGCCCAGACCTGCGCGGAGATGTGCGCGATCAGCAGGCAGGCGTCCGCCCCCGTCTCGTCGTCGCCGTCGGTCGGGTCGGTGGTCGTGCAGACGGTGATCAGGTACGGCGGCGCGTCGGCGGGCAGCACCACACCGGCGCCGTGGCGCACACCGCGTACCCAACCGCTCTTGTGTGCGATGCGGGTGCCCTCGGGCAGGCCGGCGGCCAGGTCCTCCCGGTGTTCCTGGGCGAGCAGGACGTCCAGCATGGCCGAGCAGGCCGCTGGTGAGGCGAGCCGACCCGGGGCGTTGGCCCCGGTGGCCAGCGCGCCGAGCAGGGCGGCCAGGTCGGCGGCGGTGACCGCGTTGGTGATGCCGGCCGCGCGGGCGGCGAAGTCCTCGATGCCGCGACCCGTGACGCTGGCACGGGCGCCGGTCCGCGCCCACACCTCGGCCACGGCGGGCAGCCCGACGTGCCCGATGACCAGGTTGGTGGCCAGGTTGCTGGAGCGCACGATCATCCGCTCGGCCAGCCAGCGCAGCGGGGCCGTGCCGCCCACCCGGTCCCAGACCGCGTCGTCGTTGTCGTAGGGCTGCGCGCAGGAGAACCGGGGCGCGCCGGAGCGGGCGGAGTCGAACTCGTTGACCACGGGGACCGGGGCGTCCAGGTCCAGGGTGCCCGCCTCGGCGGCCCGGTGCAGCGCGGCGAGCACCGCCACCTTCATGGTGCTCGCCGCATAGTGGGCGGCGTCGGGGTGGCGGGTCCAGGTCGGCGACGCGTCGAGCCGTCCCACGTACGCCGAGACGGTGCCGGGCACCCGGTCCAGGTGGGCGTCGAGATCCTCCCAGGTCATGCCGGTGACCGTAGCCGATCAGCCCTGGGCGGGCTCACGTACCCGTCGGGGGAGAACAGACGGGGGGGGGGGGGGGGGGGGGGGGGGGGGGGGGGGGGGGGGGGGGGGGGGGGGGGGGGGGGGGGGGGGGGGGGGGGGGGGGGGGGGGGGGGGGGG